>CAZZKG010000001.1:0-36618 GCA_964654825.1 uncultured Gemmatimonadota bacterium
TAGCGCGCACGGTTCGGGACCGTGAGGTCGGAGGTTCAAATCCTCTCGCCCCGACCAGTATAGCACCATCCCGAAATTATCCATGAAACGACTCTACCTGAGACTCTACGGCATCGTCCAGGGTGTCGGCTGTCGATACTTCGTCCGCCGCCTCGCGACACAGATGGGAGTAAAGGGGTACGTGAAAAACATCTACGACGGTTCGGTCGAGATCCGCGTGGAGGGTGAGGACGACTCGGTAGATCTCTTCGTCCAGGCCGTCAGGGAGGGCCCTCCGGCCGGGAGGGTGGACGAGATACAGATCAATGATGAAAAACCAACAGGTGAGTTTGATTCGTTCGTCATAGATTTCTAATTTTGAACAGGAGGTAAGGAGCGCGGTATGGATGTGAAGAAGCTGCAGGATGCAATCAGGGATGTTCCGGATTTCCCCAAGGAGGGGATACTCTTCAGGGATATCACTACACTCCTGATGAAACCGGATCTTCTCAAGAAAACTGTTGACCTCCTAGCCGATCCCTACCGTGGAACGGGAGTACGGAAAATCGTCGGGATCGAGTCGCGGGGATTTATTTTCGGAACCGCCATCGCTTATGCGCTCGATGCCGGTTTCATCCCCGTCCGGAAGCCGGGGAAGCTGCCCGCTGAGATCCTGAGGGAGGAATACGAACTCGAATACGGGACAGACGCTGTCGAGATCCACAGGGATGCCATTGCTCCCGGTGAGAAGGTTGCCGTCGTCGATGACCTCCTCGCAACCGGCGGAACCATGGCCGCCACACTCAAACTCCTTGGTAAACTGAATGCTGAGGTCGCCGGTGTCTCGTTTCTCGTCGAACTCGGCTTTCTGAAGGGCAGGGAAAAACTCGACGGCTACGATATCCACACTCTCATCACGTATTGATGGGGATCCCACGATGTCTCGAAAGAGGAGCAATCACTGGCAATCGAGGCCCAAAGATCACATGGGCCGTAGAGATTTTCTCCGCCGGCTTGGTTGTTACTCGACCGCGGTCATCGGAGCGCAATTTCTGCCCGTCTCATCGCTGTTCTCCTTCGATCTTCCACTCGTGAGTGTCGTGAAATCGACAGATCACCTGAAGGCAGTCAGAACAGCCGTTGAGATGGCCGGCTCGATGAGGAATTTTGTTTCGAAGGGCGACAGAGTATTGGTAAAACCCAACATGTCCTGGGACCGGAGACCCGAACAGGCCGCAAACACTAATCCCGAGCTGGTGGGTGAAGTGGTGAAGATGTGCCTCGAATCCGGTGCAAAAAAGGTGAAGGTGCTCGACCGCACCTGCAACAACGCGACCCGCTGCTATGACCGCAGCGGTATCGCGAAAGCAGCAGAGGCCGCGGGAGCAGAAGTGAGCTTCGTATCCGAGTCGCGGTTTTTGGATGTATCGATCCCGCATGGTCAGGCCATCACTTCCTGGCCGATCTATCGGGAGGCTACAAGATCGGATAAGATCATCAACGTTCCGGTTCTCAAACATCACAGCATGGCCGTCCTGACCATGGGGTTGAAAAACATGATGGGTCTGATAGGTGGAGACAGGGGGACGATTCACCGTGGATTCAATGACAAGATCGTCGATATCAATACCATTCTCAAACCAACGTTCACAATACTCGATGCGACGAGGGTGCTTCTTCGAAATGGGCCCCAGGGCGGAAATCTCGACGATGTCCTGACTCTCGACACGGTTATAGCCGGAGCTGATGTTGTCGCAGTCGACTCCGTGGGCGCTTCACTCATGGGAAAATTGCTGGAAGAGCTTCCTTACGTTCTGAGAGCTTCTGAACGGGGTTTGGGCGAACATGATCTCGAAAAAATCAGAATCGAAAGAGGGGAAGTCGGTTGAGCGGAGGGGGGGAGCAGGATTCTGGATCAGTTTCAGGCGCACGAGCCAGCTCATTCTTCTGGCCGTCTTCACACTGCTGTTTCTTCTCTCGAGATACCCGATCGAGGGATCTTTCACCGTTCAGCAGTTCTTCAGGATAGATCCTCTCGTCGCCCTCCTCGTCTCCCTGGCCTCACGAGAGTGGGTACAGAATCTCATCTGGTCATTCTCGTTTCTCGCCCTCGCTCTCGTATTCGGTAGATTCTTCTGCGGATGGATCTGTCCGCTCGGCGCCACGATCGACATATCACGGCGATATCTACGGCAGAGGAAACATTCACCCGATCCGACTCGCGATGGTATGTGGTTCAAATATGCCATCCTGGTGTTCATCTCGACTGCAGCTCTCTTCTCCGTTGGTTTCTTATGGCTCTTCGATCCACTCTCTCTCCTGCTGAGATCGATGACGCTGGTTCTGTATCCCCTCATCACATCAGCCACATCTTCCCTTCTCAACACTCTATCGCTGATACCAGCTCTCGAGGATCATGCGCTCGACGCGAACGACTGGCTCCAGGGATTTTTTCTTCCCGTCTACGAACAGCACCTCGCCAAGTCACTTCTTATCGCTTTGATATTCGCTGGCCTGATCATCGCAGAACGTTACCGGAGCAGATTCTGGTGCCGATACCTCTGTCCCCTCGGGGCACTCTTCGGTATCTTTTCCAAAAAAAGTTTTCTCACCAGACGCGTTAGTGAAGACTGCAACAACTGCGGTAAATGTCAGAGGTCCTGCAGGATGGCCGCGATCGACCGGGATCCGGTGAAGACGAGCATGGCCGAATGTATATTCTGCATGGATTGCAGCGAGGTTTGTCCGGAGGGTGCTGTGAGTTTCGGATTCGTTCAACGTGGTGAGACGGAAAGCACTGTCGATATGCCGCGTCGGCGTATTATATTTTCGGGACTCTCCGGACTCGTTGGAGTGGGACTTATGGGGATCGGAGTCATCGACCGGGTGCAAGTTTCAACGGCAATCAGGCCTCCCGGGGCCGTCCCCGAGGGTGAATTTGCCGACAGGTGCATCAGGTGTTACGCGTGCGTAAGAGCGTGTTCGACATCAGGGCGATGTCTCCAGCCCTCACTGGCTGAGACGGGCATCGAAGCGCTCCTCACACCGGCGGCTGTTATGAGGATGGGGTATTGTGAATACAACTGTAATCTGTGCGGCATAGTCTGCCCCACCGGGGCGATCCACAAGCTCGATATGGAAGACAAGAAAAAACGAAGGATGGGCCTCGCGTACTTCGACCGGACAAGGTGCATTCCCTGGGAAAGTGGTGAGGACTGCATCGTATGTGAGGAGCACTGTCCGCTGCCGAAAAAGGCGATCGAGTTCGAATCGCGGGAGATCCGGGTACCCGGTAAAGGCAAAAAGATCGTGAAACTTCCTTTCGTCATTCGTGATCGTTGTATCGGCTGCGGTATCTGTGAAACCAGGTGCCCGGTGAAGGGAAGAGCCGCCATTCTGGTGACGAGGGATGGTGAACAGCGGTGGGTAGGAGATGTATAAAACATATCGGGGGCAATCATGGAACATCTGACCGATATCCTGGCCAGTATTACCGACATTGATCCGGGCTTACGGACGAAACTCATCACATCCCTGCTTATCGTCTTTTTTCTATGGCTGTTCAGAACGATAGTCCTGAGGATCGTGTGGGCCCGCACCGAAGATGTGCGAGCCCGGTACCACTGGAGAAAGACCACAACTTACATAACTGTATTCCTGGGGATACTCTTCATAGGCCGCGTCTGGTACATCAGCTTCAGCTCGTTTGCAACCTTTTTCGGTCTGCTGTCAGCAGGACTGGCTATCGCCTTGAAAGACGTCGTGGCCGGCATGGCCGGATGGGCGTTTATCATATGGAGAAGACCCCTCGAGGTAGGAGATCGCATCCAGATCGGACAGGATGCCGGGGATGTGATCGACATCCGGCTGTTCCAGTTCACCCTGATGGAAATCGGAAACTGGGTGGATGCTGAACAGAGTACCGGCCGGGTCATCCACATCCCGAACGCCCTTGTCTTCAATCAACCGCTGGCTAATTACAGCAAGGGATTCCAGTACATCTGGAATGAAATCCCGGTGCTCGTGACGTTCGAGAGCAACTGGGCAAAAGCTAAGGAAATCCTGGGGAGAATCGCCAATGCACGCGCCGAACACCTCGGCACGCAGGCGGAAGAGCGCCTGAAAGAAGCATCGAAGAAGTTCATGATTTTCTACACCACACTCACACCGACAGTCTACACAAGCGTGATGGACAGCGGGGTCCTCCTCACGATCAGGTATCTGTGTGAACCACGTCGCCGAAGGGGAAGCGAAGCCGCCATCTGGGAAGATGTCCTCAACGAATTTTCCTCGTGTCCGGATATTGATTTTGCGTACCCGACTCATAGATTTTATAATAACCTCAGGGAGGGGAAAGAGGGTACCGGGAAGAGCTCTCCCGGCAGTGAGACAGGGCCGACTCCGTGACGTGAGAGCCCGACTCCGGCGCATGCGGGATCACAAAACACACGGGACGGAATATTGAGAACCGTGAGGTGATACCATTTCCTGTACTGACGACAGTAATCACCGGGAGCCGTTTGCATTGAGGGACTGCACCCTCATCGCCATCGCAACGGGGAGAAAGGCTCAGAATCTGAAGGAGCTCCTCGACGTACTCAAGGAGATTCCCCAGGAGAGTATCTATTATCACTTCTGGGGTGGTTTGCTCAGACCGCGGTTCGATGATCCTGAATTCAACAACGATTTTGCCGCCTGGGTGAGAGATGAACTGCACGAACTCAGACTTGCCGAACGGCTCGGTATTATCGACCCGACTGACTACCCTGACATGGAAGCATTACGGTGGGAGCTCGTAGAAATCATCGAGGACAGGCTCGATGAGAACGAGCCGGTGACGTGGACAACAGCTGAAGACCAGTATCACTTCGTCCGTTCTAAGATAGTCGTCTTCGATACTCATCACAGGATCGAGAAACCGGAGATGCTGCCGAGAGTTATCGAACTGATGTCGCCAAGCAGTGTTTTTTACCATTTCATCGATGCCCGCCACAGAACACCTGATAGAATCGACGATTTCAGTACCTGGCTTTCAGGTTATGGTGACGATTATGAAGACCTTCGCAAAAGACTGGCGGCGATCGATCCTTATTTCTCCTCTCTCACCGAGTTGAAGGAGAGGCTCCAGCAACTGTTCTTCGGTTACTTCGGAGAGGAAAGTGAAGAGCTCACTACTTGATGCATACACGGAAATAGCTGGCGCGGATATCATAGACCACCTGAAGCAGCTGGCCAGTCACCTTTCGGGGACCAGGGTCGCTCACATTAATTCGACACGAATCGGCGGCGGCGTGGCCGAGATCCTGGCGAAACTCGTACCCCTGAAACAGGAGTTGGGGATCGACGTTCACTGGGAGATCATCAGCGGGAATGATGATTTTTTTACCTGCACGAAGGGTTTCCACAATGCACTGCAGGGCACACACGTACCGCTGACGGACAGGTTCATAGAAGCCTACGAGATGACGAACTCCGAGAATGCCGAGCAGCTTCGACCAGTCCTCGAAGAGGCGGACATCGTCTTCATCCATGACCCGCAGCCCGCCATGTTGATAAAGTTCTTCCCCGAAAGGAAGAACAAGTGGATCTGGCGCTGCCACATCGATGTCAGCAAGCCTTACCGACCCGTCTGGAAATACCTGCATCAGTTCGTGGCCGGATATGATGCGAGTATCTTCTCACTGCCGGCCTTTGCGAAGGAGCTGCCACACCGTCAGTATCTCATCCCGCCGAGCATCGATCCCCTGAGTGACAAGAACATCGACCTCGATCGGGAAGAGATCGACTCGCACTATGCCCGGTTCAACCTTGATCCCGACAGGCCCATCATCCTCCAGGTTTCCCGCTTCGACAGGTTCAAGGACCCCGTTGGAGTGATCGAAGCATACAGAGAGGCGAAGAAGTTCATGCCTGTTCAGCTCGTCCTCGCCGGTGGAAGAGCCGACGATGACCCTGAAGGACACATTGTGCTCAGGGAGGTACAGGATGCAGCTGCATCCGATCCCGACATCCACATCCTCGAGCTTCCACCCGATGCGTCGATCACGATAAACGCGCTTCAGCGTATTGCTGATGTTGTTCTGCAGAAATCCATCAAGGAAGGTTTTGGGCTCACCGTGTCTGAGGCCATGTGGAAAGGGAAACCGGTCATCGGAGGCAATACCGGGGGCATCAGGATCCAGGTTATCAACCATCACACCGGATTTTTGGTCAACACGCCCGAAGGTGCGGCTCTCCGGATCAGATATCTCCTCAGCCACCGGGAACGGCTCGAAGAAATGGGAGTGAAGGCGAAGGAATTCGTGAGGGAAAATTTCCTGCTGACGAGGCACCTGAGAGAGTACCTCGCACTGATGGTAGCGATTCAGAACGGTTTCAAAGACCGGGTCGAGCTCATTTAACATTTCTTTGTCCGGATTATGGAGTTTCAATCACGTGGAGATTCTCAAACAGGGATTCGACATAGATGTATTTTTTGAAGAGGCCGGAAATGCGGCGCAGAGAGCGCTTCTCCTGGACTATGACGGCACCCTCGCACCCTTCAGGGTAATCAGGAGTGAGGCACTACCCTATCCGGGTGTACGAGAGATCCTCGAGAACATGATCAGAAACGGCGATTGCCGGCTTGTGATCATTTCCGGACGCTGGATAGGCGATCTGATCCCGCTTCTCGGCCTCGACCAGCTTCCCGAAGTCTGGGGATCTCACGGCTGGGAGAGACTTTTGCCCGACAGGTCATATCACATCGAGAAGCCGGACAAACGCCTGCTTGAGGGGATTGCCGAAGCCGAATCGTGGATTCTGGAAGAAAAACTGGCACGATACTGTGAGAGGAAACACACGTCCCTGGCTCTGCACCTGAGGGGAGTCGATCCCTCGGAGAGTAAATGTATACTGGAGAAGACATTCGAGAAGTGGTCACTCATTGCAGGTCAATCCGGCCTCAGCGTCAAGGAATTCGACGGCGGTATCGAACTGAGGTCACCGGGAGTTCACAAGGGCCAAGCGGTAGAGACGATCCTAAAAGAGATGGGGCAGGGGACAGCGGTTGCGTACCTCGGGGATGATGATACTGACGAGGATGCTTTCAAGGCCCTGACAGGGAGAGGGCTCTCTGTTCTCGTCAGGGAAGAAATCCGAGATACCAATGCTCACCTGTGGATAAAACCTCCGGAGGAACTCCTCTGGTTCTTGAGAAGGTGGATGGAGATATGCTCGAAAGACAGATGAAAAGTCCCGGCAAGAGACTGACCATCATATCAAATCGGCTCCCGATAATCGTCGAAAAGGAGGGTGACGACTACACCATCCGGCCGGGTTCAGGAGGTCTCGTTACGGCGCTCGCACCGGTACTTAAAAACCGCGGGGGGCTCTGGATCGGGTGGCCGGGAACTACCATTGATGTCGACCTCGGCAGCCTTCTCGAAGAGGCATCGAGAGAGATCGGGTATTCACTCAAGCTGGTTTCTCTGACACAGGATGAGATAGACAAATTCTACTACGGTTTCGCGAACGAGATAATCTGGCCGCTCTTTCACGACCTTCAATCCCGCTGTAACTTCGACCCGGCCTACTGGACAAGTTACAACGAAGTGAATCGAAAGTTCGCCACGGTGATTTCGGAGAATACGACTGAAGAGGATTACATCTGGGTACACGATTATCATCTCATGAGTGTGGGAAGAGAGATGCGCAAAAAGGGTATCGATTCTCCCGTTGGTTTCTTCCTTCACATACCCTTTCCTTCACTCGACATATTCTTGAAACTGCCCTGGAGAGCTCAGATCCTCCGCGATCTTCTCGAGTACGACATCATCGGATTTCAAACTTTACGGGACCGTACCAACTTCCAGCAGTGCATCCGGACGCTTGTGAAGGATGCCACCTTTCAGGGGAAAGGCCGGGTTCTCAAGGTGATTCTCGGTGAACGTATCGTGCGAGTAGGAAATTTCCCGATCAGCATCGACTACGACGAGTTCGTGAAAGCCGCAGCTACAAAGGAGGTGGCGGAGAAAGCATGGTACATTCATGAAGATTTGCCGGACCGTACCCTAATCCTCGGGATCGATCGCCTGGATTACACGAAGGGTATTCCTTACCGGCTCGAAGCTTTCCGAAACGCTCTTGAACGTTTCCCGGACCTCCAGAGAAAAGTCAGCCTGATCCAGATCGTCGTTCCGAGCAGGGCCGACATTCCCACGTACCACGATCTGAAAGTGGAGATAGAACGTCTGGTCGGGGACATCAATGGACAGTTCACCGAATCGGGCTGGATACCAATTCATTATATATTTCGACACCTCGAATCCACCGAGCTCCTCGCTTACTACCGGACAGCCGAGATAGCCCTCCTCACGCCTCTCAAGGACGGCATGAACCTCGTCGCCAAGGAGTACTGCGCTTCGAGTCTCGAAGAAAACGGTGTACTCATCCTGAGCGAATTTGCCGGGACTGTGGCACAGCTTCAGAAAGGGGCCATCATTGTAAATCCGTATGACGTGGAAGGTGTCGCGAGTGCCATCTACAAAGCGTACACGATGGACTCTGAAGAAAGAAAAACACGGATGAAAAAGCTCAGATATAACATCCGGAGACAAAACATTTTCTGGTGGATAGATTCCTTCCTGCGGGCAGCTTTTGCCAGAGATCTGGAAGATTTCCCCTTCCTCGAAGACTACAAACACACGCAGTAACGGGGAGATCTGAACCGATTTCCTCTCCCTCATCCAGCCGACAGTAACACCACCGGCGCGCGGAATAATTATTTCCCCTACGTTTTGACTTTACCACGTAAAATGTGTTATAATGGAGTTACTGGATGAAACAGACAATCAACCGCTCAAGGAGTTTTCCATGAAGACAATTTCCACCGTGCTGGTTTTTATCCTGTTGTGGACCGCGACAGGGATACTGGCTTTTGATACTCCGGATGTCGTGTACATCCGAGCCACAATAGACCGTACAAACGAACTCGCAAAAGAACTCTGCCTCAGGTACAGTGTGACCGGTGGTGGTGAGGATTACGTGGATCTCATCGTTCCGAGATCAGAGTTGGATGACTTAGCCAAGCAGCTGCCTTCTTTCGAGGTGATCTACAACAGCGAGCAGGAAAGAATCGATCAGACCGTCGGGGCTGACTACGAGGATTATTTCCACGATTACACCGAGATGGTCCAAATCCTGAACCAGGCTGAAGTGGATCACCCCAGTATTGTGAAAGTCCAGCATCTGGGTTTCTCCGTCGAGAACAGGTACATCATGGGTGCGAAAATATCCGATAACCCGCTGACTGAAGAAGACGAGCCCGAATTCAGAGTGATCGGTCTTCATCACGGGAACGAGCTCATGGGAACCGAGATGAATCTCAATTTGCTCGAATACCTGACCGACAACTATGGTGTCGATTCGACCATAACGAATCTGATCGACAACACCGAGATCTGGATCATACCCATGATGAATCCCGATGGACGCATGGCGACCCCGTACCCGACCAGGTACAACGCGAACGGCGTCGATCTGAACAGGGATTACGGGTACATGTGGAATTACGTGACACCCGGCAGGTTTTCACAACCGGAGACGAGATCAATCAGAAACAACGGCCTCGACAATGCGTTTATGCTCTCCCTTTCCTATCACACCAGCGGGGACATCGTGAACTACGTCTGGAATTATTCGTCGGTCCCCACACAGGACGACGAAATCATTTCCCTGCTTTCGGAGGAGTACGGATCGTACAACGGTTACTGGGTCGTCGATGGTTACTACTGGTACCAGACATACGGCGACTGTAACGACTGGTCTTATGGCTCCCGCAGCAGTATCGACTGGACCATAGAAGTCGCCGATAACAATATCGACCAGGTGTGGAATCTCAACAGGGATGCGATGATCACCCTCCTGCAGCACACGGACGAGGGGATACGCGGCATCATCACGGACGCGGACACGGGTGAACCTCTCGAAGCTACCGTCACCGTGCAGGAAATCGGATATCCCTGGTACAACGACCCTGCAGTCGGTGACTATCACAGGATGCTCCTTCCGGGGACTTACACCGTCACCTACAGCTCGCCCGGACATGTCGACACCACTATTTCCGGGATCACAGTCAGTGATACCGGCGCCACGAAGATCGATGTGGCACTCAGGCCGGGAGGCAACAATTACGCATACCAGGTCGTTTCGTGCTACTTCTACGATGCGGATTCCTGGCCGAATCAGTACCAGAAGAATCCTACCAACGCGAACTACGCCCTTGGCTACCCCGACACCGTATCGGCCTCACTGGGGGAGGGGGGAGACGTCGTACTCGATTTCGGCCAGACAAGGCTGATCCCCAACATTGATGGAGATGATTTTACCGTGTACGAGGAGGACCCGCCGGATGGATACAATGTGTACGCGAGCAACAACTTCACAGGGCCCTGGACGTATATTGGAGCGGGTACGGGAACCTCATCATTCGACATCGGTATGGGTGGATTCAACACTGCGAGGTATGTAAAAATCGTCGACGATGATGACGGTGACCCGTATGCCTGGTATCCGGGGTGCGACATAGACGCGGTCGTCTCCATTCCTCTCCCCGACACGCTCATCATCTCCTACGAGAGCCATGTAATGACAGACACGACTTATGGCAACGGGAACGGCCGCATCGATCCCGGTGAAACGGTCGAGCTGTGGGTTTCCCTCACCAACGTGGGGAACACGGAAGCGACAGGAGTGACCGCTTTACTCTCGTCGGAGGACTCACTGATCACTGTGGACATCGATACCGCGTCATACCCTGACATGCCCGGAGGCGAAGGCCGGACTTCACTCACCCCCTACGTGATAACGGCATCAGCGAACTTTCCCGAGGGGGAATGGGCTGTTTTCGACCTAAGTATCAGTGCCGACGGAGGCTACATGTTCGATGGTTCCTTCAACGAACTCGTCGGCATGAAACCTATTCTCCTGGTTGATGACGACGATGGAGATAATCACCAGCAGTTTTTCACATACGCACTCGATGAGGCGGGGTACCCTTACGACACCTGGGAGGTCATTTCTCAGGGAGCCCCCGTGTACGATGACATTGCGAACTACCGGATCCTCATCTGGACGACCGGTGATGAGTACGAAGGGACTCTCACTTCAGCCGATAAGACAAACATTTCCCAGTACCTGGACGCGGGTGGTAATTTGTTCATCTCCAGCCAGGATTACCTCTACGAGCATGGTACTGACGCATTTGCGACCGATTACCTGCACGTCGACTGGTTCAGTAATGATGTGGGTGTATCGGCAATTACCGGAGTCAACGGCGATCCCATCTCGGACGGATTGAGCTATACACTCACGTATCCTTCCGGTTTTTCGAACTGGTCGGATGACATCCTGCCTGATGCCGAAGCAACAGGTGTCTTCACCAACAGCGGCTATACGGAGAAAGCGGTGGGGGCTGTCGACTATTACGGCTGCATCCGCTACCCGGCAAGCGGCAACGCTACATTCAAAACTGTTTTCTTTGCTGTCCCGTTCGAGGCCTTTCCTCTGGGCGGCGGTTCTACCACCGTCATGGAGAGGACAATCGAATGGTTCAACGAGGCACCGGTGGCTGCCACTCTCGAGCTCGATCCTGACACAACATCGATCGGAGCAGGGGGAGTACTCGGGATGCAGGTCACGGTGGCGAACCAGCTTTCGTCCGAAGAGGATTTCGTATTCTGGACGAATGTGACACTTCCGGGAGGCGGGACATTCCCACCGTCAGGGTACCTGCTCGGTCCTGTGCCGGCCACTCTCGATTCGATGCAGACGGTTTCGGTACATCTCTCTCACGACATCCCCGGTCCGACACCGAGACTCACATACACATACAACGCGTATCTCTCGAGAGCTGGAGATGTCATAGCTGAGGACCACTTCGATTTCACGGTAACCAATAAATAAATAGGGACAGTCACCGTTTAAAAAAAAGGACAGTCACCGTTTAATTTGGAGAGGGATTACACTGGCGCGAAGACAATAGTGTGAATTAGTCGACAGGGGCCCAGATACAATCGGGCCCCTTTGTCTAGCGCGCCCGACAGGGAGCACTTGAGGGGATGTGAAAGGCATCCTGCTCAATCCTATGAAGGGGGCGGCACTCGTTATCCCGGAAGGAAGGCAGGTGGAAGTGGAAGGATTGCACTCGCGCCAGGAGGCCGGCCCGATTATTCTGCCCCGTATTGACATCCCAAATACGGGGTATTATGTTTTTCGTGAATGTTGTGTCACATCACACTATTCACATTTTCTATTGTATCCCCCTGTAGCTCAGATGGATAGAGCAGTGGTTTCCTAAACCGCGTGTCGCCTGTTCGAGTCGGGCCAGGGGGACTTTTTATGTGTTCACGGCTGTGAAGGCGTTCCCAACTCGCATGAAAAGCAATCTTCCCCGGAGCAATCTTCCCCGGAGTTGACATATTTCTTCTTTTGTGATATGCTCAATGAGAAAATATTCATGCTGCTTCAGACGAGTTATACCACGTACAAACGTTCACCGACAGAAGGAGGGAACCTTGAAACATCCAGCTACTATCTCTATCGCCATGCTTACAGCTCTCGCAGTGATCTGCTGCTCCAGTTCCGTAAAGCCGCTGCTGGCGGCAGCCGGACACGATCAGACCTCGATCAGCACACGGGAAGAAGTCGATCCTGCGGGGTCCCACGTTCTGACGAGTTTCGTTCAGGGGACGGAATCTTTAATGATCAATCAATCGACCGGGGAGATCACCCTCTCATCTCCATCTCTCCAGTGGACCATCGACGATGATGGACTGTTGTACATCCCGACGAAGGTCGCCCTCGGGGGCAGGGGGACGGTAGCGTTCTACGGATGTTACCTCAACAACGAGCGAGCACGACTTTTTTCCACCACCACCTCATCGTCGGTCGACGCGCCGATCTGGGAGGACACCGACCTGTTAGAGGCTTTCAGCGAAATCTACGTCGACGCTTCCGATGACGGCAACATCCTCGCGTCTCTGGCACAATTTCCGGTCGAGGGTGACATCACCAGAAGGGAAGTCATCGTGTCCAAGTACACGACCAACAGTGAGATCCCTGATTGGACCTACGCCTTCCCGATGCTGATCAACGCAGGTGCCCAGATCAAGATGAGTAAGGACGGGGCATACATCGCGGCGGTACTATTCGACAACAATTCGAGCAATATCGAGATAGCCTTTTTCGACAGCGGATCATCGACACCTCTGTTTACCGATTCGTTCGCCGGTACGTACATTCGCGCTCTCGACATGACCGATGACGGCAACCTGCTCTACATCAATGAAGGGACGATGATCCACATTTACGACACGACCACTCAATCGATCATCTATTCTGTGAGTGCCGGAGCCAGTTTCGACAGTCACACCCTCTCAGGGGACGGTACCCGTTTCGCCTTCGGCGGATTCAATTTCGTGAAATGTTACGAGTGGAATGGGTCCACGTATGAGCTCCAGTTCACCCACAACATCGGCGGATCCGTCTACTGTGCCAGGTGTGATCTCTCGGCAGATGCCGGTACGCTCGCAGCGGCGTTCTACTACTACTCACCCGGCCTCAATTTCAAGGTGATCTCGATCGATGCGACGACCGGTGACACTGACTTCGAGGCCGATTTTTCGGGCACCGGCAGTTACCAGAACAATCCCGCCGAGATCGTCACCAGCGCGGACGGTTCCCGGATCGTGTACGGAGGATGGGGAGATGAGGGTAATACCAACCCGGAGGTCATGGTTTTCGACGGGAGCGCGACACCGTCATCTTCCATCGACACTAGAGGATCGGTTTTCGGCGTAGACATATCCCCGGACGGCATCTTCATCGCTTCCGGATCGAAATCGGTCCATGCCAACGTTTCGGGGAACGGAGGTGATCAGGCGTGTTTGTACATGGGAGGCGAGGATCTCATCCTCCAGGGAGTACCGGGCCTCGGCGACATGGTGACATTTCAGGTGGAGGGAAATGAAGGGGAGAGAGTCCTCCTCGCAGCCAGTTTCAACGAGGTTGATATACCTCTCCCGTTCGGTACACTGCACGTGGATCCAAATCAGTACCTCGAGATAGGAAACGGCGTCATCGGTGCCTCAGGTTTGATCGACTTCGACGTGACGGTCCCCAGCAACCCAGTACTTACCGGACGAAAAGTTGTCACACAGGCTCTAATTACGGGAGGAGGGAGCCCGAGGCTCACGAACGGCAGAGTACTCTATATACTGCCATAAGTTGTTGAACAGGATCGGTGCTACCTGAACGCATCATCATCTACGATTTGAAACGCCGCTGCGAGAGCTCGAGCGGCGTTTTTTTACTACTTCACCTCAATCGATGTAGACGGTCAATAGGGGGAACACCACCTAAAGATTGACAAAATAGCAGTGAGAAATTAAGTTAAAGGCGCACAGAACCGGACTTTTTGATGATTTGATGGAGAAGAGAAACTCATGGTCCATAGGAAACGAATCACCAAAAAACAGCTCAAACAGGACAAATTCGTTCAGACCACGTTCGAACTGACAGACTGGATACGTGAAAACCAGCGAGCGGTCACATTCGCAGCGCTGGCTGTTCTTTTGGTAGTCGTCCTCGGCTACGCCTATTCAGGCTACAGACACAAAAAAGAAGAGGGTGCGGAAACAGCACTTTACAGGGCTATGCAAGCGTACCGGAGCGGCAACTACGCACTGGCAGCCTCAGACCTGGAAAAGCTCCTCTCCGAGCACGGAGGCTCATCTATTGAGGATGAAGTCCTCTATTACCTCGCAAATGCCTACTACCAGATCGAGGATTATGATAGAGCCACAGTAACGCTCGACAGATTCAAAAAAGATTTTGGAAGGGGTTCCAAGGTCTCACACGAAGCAATGATAACCTTTGCCTCAGTGAAGGAGCAGCAGGGGAATCTCGTCGAAGCCGCGCAATTGTTTATCGAAGCAGCCTCCCTGTCCAGATTCCCCTATCAGGAAAAAAGTGACAGGATGGATGCTGCCAGGCTCTTCACAGATGCGGGTAAATACCGGGAAGCGATCGAACAGTACGATGTTCTCATCGACGATAAATCATCGGAAACGATAAGCCCGGTTGAGATAGACGAAGTAAAAATGCTAAAAGCTCAGGTGAGTGCTCTTGCACAGCGCGGAGACACCGAGTAATGAACGAGGATGTGCTGAACGTTTTAATCCTCTGGCATCTTCATCAACCACCCTACAAAGACCCGAAAACTAACTCGTTTATCCTCCCATGGGTGAGACTCCACGCGACGAAGAACTACCTCATGATGGTGGAGACCCTCAAGAAACACCCCGGAGTTCACATAACGTTCAATCTGACCCCGTGCCTTGTGGAACAACTCGAAGCATACACACTCGGGGAATCCGACAGTTTCCTCGATCTAACGATGAAACCTGCCACGGAACTCACCACGGAAGAGAAGGAAGAGCTTCTCTGGTCCTGTTTCCTTATAAACTGGGAAAAACAGATCCCACGGTTCCCGAGGTACCTCGAACTCCTCTCGAAGAGAGGGAGAAAGACTCCGAGAGAACGTCTACGGGAGCGATTGAGGTTTTTCAATGACAGCGATTTCCGTGATCTCCAGATTTTGTTCAATCTCGCGTGGTTCAATGTCCTACACACCGAGGATCCCGATATGAAGCAGATCGTTGAGAAGGGGAGGGACTTCGACGAAGCGGACAAGACGGTCATCAAAGAAAAGTTTTACCGGATCATAGGGGAAATCCTGCCCGGCTACGTCGAACTCGAGCGTTCGGGTCAGATCGAACTCAGTACGACACCGTACTACCATCCAATTATGCCGCTGCTGTGTGACACCTCTATCGGGCGGGTGGCGGTTCCTTCTATGGCTCTGCCTGAATGCGAATTCACACAACCCGATGATGCCGTATCTCAATTGAAACAGGCGATCGAGAAGTACCTGAGTCTCACCGGACATCCCCCTGCGGGTATCTGGCCTTCCGAAGGGAGTGTGAGTGAGGAAGTCCTAGAAATTCTCGGCGAGCTCGGGATACAGTGGGCGGCCACCGATGAGGAGATCCTCGCGAGGTCGAAGGAGATCACCCTCTTCCGGAGTGCCGAATCCGTCATCTCACACCCGAATCTTCTCTATAAACCGTATCGGGCAGGCCCCCAGAGCAACGAGGTTACCCTCTTCTTCCGGGACCGTTATCTTTCTGACCATATCGGTTTCGTTTACTCCCGCTGGCCGGTCCAGCAGGCTGTGAGTCATTTCATGGACTATCTTCAGACCGTTTACGAGACCGTCAGGGGGACAGAGAGGGCTCCTGTCATATCAATCATTCTCGATGGTGAAAATCCGTGGGAGTACTTCGACACAGACGGCATAGATTTTTTAAATGCGCTGTATGGAGAACTGGAAAAGACGCCTCACCTGAAGACTGTTACTCCAACCGAGTACTTGAACTCGACCGGGGGCAGCAGCCACCTCGAAAAACTGGACTGGGTCTTCCCCGGCTCGTGGATCAATGCTAATTTCAGGATCTGGATCGGCCATCCCGAGGACAACCGCGCCTGGGAATTAATCGATATGACACGGAGGGATCTCGTCGAACATATGAGGACCTCTGAAACAACTGTGGATACCAATATCAGTCAAGCATGGCAGGAGCTGTATATGGCTGAGGGTAGCGACTGGTTCTGGTGGTATGGTGACGATCACTCGAGTGCGACGGATGCCGAATTCGACAGACTCTTCAGGATGCATCTAATGCGGGCATATGAGCTCATCGGTGCACGGGTCCCTGCCGAACTCTACCGACCCATCTCGTCAGCGACTAAGCGTCAGACGGGTATCAAAAATCCGAGAGGAAAGCTGACCATTCATCTGGACGGGATTGTTACATCTTTCTATGAGTGGTACGAAGCGGGATATATGGAAGTGGATCGGATAGCAGATGCCCGTGCGATCGAGGAGGGGAGTATCGAATCCATCTACTGGGGAGAATCCTCGGGGAACTTTGTCCTGAGGATCGATTTCAAGGAGGGGATTAAACCGTGGCCGGGGTTGAAACTGTTCCTGAAACTCGTTTCCCCAATTGAGGCGAATATACCCATTTATGACGGAGCTAATGAGGGTATCATCGTTTATGGAGGTAAGACGATCGGACAATATGTATTCAGGGACATACTCGAACTCTATATCGACTGTAAAAATCTTGACTGCGAGCCTGGACACGAAATTCTGTTCAGCATAACCGAAAAATCACCCTCTGGCATGATGTTTCAACATCCTAATACTGAAATGCTATCACTGAAACCCATCCCGGCTGACGATCCTGACTGGATCGTGTGAGGTAGTCTCTGTGAAGAAAAAAGAGGAAACTTCGCTTGAGGAATTGTACAGGAGTATTAAAGATTCCACCTTTCAACGTGAAAGTGATCGCGTCTGTCGATTCTGCGGGATCGAATTGAGCAGCTACAAGAGTCATTTCTGCAGTACTGCATGTTCTCATGCTTTTAAATCGAAACTCGACAAAGCGAAAAAATCTCTCTTCAGGAAACCGAAACTCTCTCGGTCATGGGATTTTGATCCCAAGAAATATAACTGGAACATGCCGCATATATGTCCCTTTTGTGGGATGTCGTTTCCTGAGAAGAACATGGTGGAAGAGTGTAAGGAGCTCGACAAGAATGTAAAATTAATCGATTCAATTATGGGAAGGGCTAAAATAGAGAAAGACGATTAGAGAGGATACGGCATGTCGCATAATATATATTATGTAAACTTACAGATATGAAGCGCCTCCATTCCTTGTCTTTCACCTTCCCTTCTCTCTTCGGTTTACCTGGACAATACTCATAAACGTGATTCATGTGAGCGATCACACTCACACCGAAATGAATCCAGATGAATTTCATGAGTACATTCGAACATGTTAACTATTAAACACATTTGACAGTAACAGGATCCTCTTCATGTAATAGCTGATAATACTGCCGTTATACTCATTCGATATTAATGTTACAAAGACGCTGAAATCATCTGACTCATCGGAGAATATATATTTATCTGGAAGAGATCCTTTCCTGCAACTCATCTGGGGGTAATCTGTCATGCGGAAACGGCATCAGCTGTTCAGCCTTATTATGGGGTCTTTTGTTCTTCTGATCCTCTCACGGGAAATCTCTACATACAGGCATTCCCTTATAGACGAACAGTTGCCGGAAGAGTTTTTCTCCGGCAAAGGAGAGGAGAAAGGGTTCACACCGAACGACTGGTTTTTCGCACAGAGAGCATATCCTGATGGTGAAGTGAATTTCGCCGCCTATCGCAGGGCGGTAAATGAAGCGACCGCTCTCAGGAAAAAGGGCTCCCCGCGTCTTGCCAGCTTGAGCTGGACCCAGGAAGGCCCGACGAATATCGGCGGGCGTATAACCGATATCGCTGGCTATCCGCTCGACCGGAATATCATCTATGTCGGCGCGGCTAGCGGCGGTGTCCTCAAATCAGAGGATGGTGGGCAGACCTGGATCTCACTTTTCGACCAGCAGCCTTCCCTCTCGATCGGCGCTCTCGCGATCGACCCGACAGACTCTGACATCCTCTACGTCGGAACCGGCGAGGCCAATGCCGGAGGCGGTAGTGTCACTTACGGCGGTTTCGGTGTCTTCAGGACGACCGACGGAGGTACTACCTGGGAGGACATCGGACTCCGTGAGACCAGATACATCGGAAGAATCCTGGTCGATCCGGGTAATCCCGACAGAGTCTTCGTCGCGGCACTGGGCACACTTTTCAGCACGAACAGCGACCGTGGTGTCTATCGGACAACGGATTCCGGGATGACCTGGGAACAGGTCCTCTTCGTCAGTGACTCAACAGGAGCCGCCGACATTATCCAGGATCCGGTCAATACCGACATACTCTATGCCTCCATGTGGGAGAGGATCCGTCGTCCTGACAGGCGCAGTTATGGGGGAGCAACCTGTGGTATCTACAAAACGACCGACGGCGGAGACAGCTGGGCGCTTCTCTCCGGGGGGCTGCCATCTGGTTCCGATGTCGGCAGGATCGGCCTGGCCCTCTCCCCCGCTGATCCCACTGTCATAAACGCCGTTTTCGCCGACAGCGTGGGGTATTTCAAGGGTCTCTACCGGAGCATCGACTCCGGCGGGACTTGGAACCGTGTCAACGACGGGGCTCTCGAGTCCGGATATTTCTATTTTTCTTACGGCTGGTGGTTTGGTCATCTCGAGGCAGATCCCGCAGATCCCGACATCCTCTTCGCCCACGGGGTCGGGCTCTACCGGACTACCGATGGCGGAGATTCGTGGAATCAGATCGGTTACGACATTCATGTCGACCACCACGCTCAGTATATCGATCCGAATGACCACAACTGGACTATCGAGGGAAATGACGGAGGGATATTCATCTCCACCGACGGAGGTGACTCCTGGGAAAAATCGATCGATCTCCCCATCACCCAGTTCTACACCGGTGAGATCGATCTCCTGAACCCGGAGAAGCTTTACGGCGGCTCGCAGGACAACGGTACAATCAGGACGCTGACCGGGGCCGAGGATGACTGGGAGGAAATCTACGGAGGTGACGGGTTCACCTGTCTGGTCGATCCGACCAGTTCCAGCACCATCTACGCCGAGTCCCAGTACGGAGGTCTTTCAAAATCGACCGACGGCGGCTCGACCTGGGATGACGGCCGTAACGGGATCGATTCGTATGACCGACGTAACTGGAGCACGCCCGTGGTCATGGATCCCCACGATCCGGAGATACTCTACTACGGCACGTACCGTCTCTACCGGACAGTCGACGGTGCCCGGAACTGGGAACCGATCAGCAACGATCTCACAAATGGGGACTCCGGCGGCAATCTCATCTTCAACACGATCACAGCGATCGCCCTTGCCCCGTCCGACCCGGCGACGATTTATGCGGGGACCGACGACGGGAATGTCCACGTGACATTCGACACGGGGCAGACCTGGTTCGATATCGGCGGGCAGCTTCCCGAGCGATGGATAACGAGAATAGCGGTCGATCCGGATAATTACCTGAAGGCCTACGTCACGATCTCCGGTTTCCGGTGGGACTCTCCCCTGCCCCACGTATTCCTCACCACAGACAGCGGTTCAAACTGGCAGGACATAAGCGGTAACCTCCCCGAAGCACCCGTAAACGACATCGTGATCGATCCGCTCGACACCGATCACCTGTACGTCGCCACCGATGTCGGCATCTTCACGACAACCGACTCCGGTGCCGCCTGGGAGAGCTTCAATGACGGGTTCCCGATCGTTCCCGTCACCGATCTCGTGTTCCATCCTCTGACGAGAACACTTCTGGCAGCGACCTACGGACGATCAATGTTCTCGGTGACGCTCCCCCTTCCGTCGGGGATAGACGGCGAAGAAACCGTCGGATTACCGAAGGCGCTCGCACTCGATCAGAATTATCCCAATCCCTTCAATCCTATGACGGTCATCAGATTCTCTACGACCGGGGAGAGGACGGTGAGTCTCCGTGTCTATGATGTCCGTGGCAGAATCGTGAGACACCTCGTTCACGGGAACCTTCCCTCGGGAGAGCATGAAGTGACCTGGGATGGAACGACAGACCGGGGCGCGTCACTCCCCGGCGGGACATACCTGTACCGTCTCGAAACCGGCAATGAGACGTTTACGCGCAAGATGACCCTGCTACGGTAGAGGTGAGAATCAGCCTGCACTATAATCACGTTCATTCGTATGATATGGCGAGGAACCTGTATGAGAACATTACCGCTTCTATCGGTTGGAGTGGAGACGGAGATGCTCTTCTGACACGGGGATCAGTACATTGTGCATGGGGAAAGGGTCCCTCAGGGAAGCGACAGAAGAATATCCGTGCTGGATCGGCACCGGTTTCCAGCCACTCTCCTTTTCGGGACAGGTGCCGTCGCCAGTATACGCAGGGCTATGGCCGTTGTTGACAAATGGGAACTTCTCAGCTATTATCAGGAAGTAATATGAAGTTGCTGTCCGACATAGAGTGTTTCATTCAAGGAAAAGATGGCAGCTTCTCCATAGTACGAGTGAAAAAATTCCTTCTCAAGAAAGACATTGAATACTATCAGGAATGAATGACGATGCCTATAACACTACAGAAAATCCGTGCACGGAAAAAGATGCGGGAGCGAGCTCTTGAAAAGGCTCTGGAAAGGATACGAAAACAACTCTTGGACATGGGGGCTCTCAAGATCGTGCTGTTCGGTTCTTACGCAAGGAATCAGGTAACTAGCTGGAGCGATCTGGACATACTGGCCGTTATGCCGTCCACGAAAACAGGTAAAGAGTGGATGTCTGTAATATATAGCGAGGTGGAGCGGAGTATTGGTTGTGACATCATCGCCTATACGAACGAAGAACTGGAGAACGCCATTCCTTTGAGCCGCTTCCTCCGGCATGCACTCGAGACCGGGAGGGTGATCTATGAAAAAGGATCTGAAGGGTGAGGCTTTGAGATGGTTGATCCAAGCAGAGGAAGAATTGAGAGACGCCTCGGAACTCGTGAAAGCAGGGCGATTCTACCTCTCACTGTATCTATGTCAACAAAGTGCTGAAAAAGCATTGAAAGGATTCATCTATCTTCACGAAGAGGAACCCATATTCTCTCACTCGGTTGCAGTTCTCCTGAAGCTTGCCACTTCTCTCGATCATGATTTCAAAGAACTAGCTGACGCGAAGAGGCTTGATGATTACTACATTCCCACTCGCTATCCTAACGGATTGCCCGGGGAGGTTCCAGCCCGCTATTACACAGACCGGGAAGAAGCTCAGAGAGCTCTGTCATGGAGTGAGGGGATCCTTCAACTCGTCAGAGATAAAATTGGGAAATGATGAAAACATGCATCCTGAACTTCGAAGTAGATCTCTTTAACGCACCAGTTTCTACAACCGCCTCATTTCTACAGTATTAAATCCCATACTTTAACCTTTCCGATTCTACATCACCCGGCGAGGGATATCAAATCAAGAATTTCATTTTCCCGGCGGGACACACCTGTACCGTCTCGAAACCGGTAATCAGACGATCACGCGGATGATGACCCTGCTGAGGTAGAGGCGGGAATCAGACAATCAGATTCACGATGCGGTTTTTCACTACGATGGATCTTCTGAGCGGCTTCTCAGCTACGATGTTCCTGATCTTTTCGATCTCGAGAGCTTTCCTGACGACCAGTTCATCGTCTGCATCTCTCTCCACCTCGAGCTCGGCCCGCAGCTTCCCGTTGATCTGTACTGCTACGTTGATGACATCCTCCACGAGAACCGACTCGTCATACGTTGGCCACTGCTCGAGGAATACGGACTTCTCCCCACCGCTCTGTCGCCACAGCTCTTCGGCGAGATGGGGCGCAAACGGGGCGAGGAGGATGTTGAGTCTGATCAATACCTCACCGACCGGTGTCCGCCCGGATGAGGTGGAGTCATGTGTGTATTTATATACCGCGTTCACCAGCTCCATCATTCGACTGATGGCAGTGTTGAACTCGAAATTGTCAAGATCCCTCGTGACGTGTTTGATCGTGGCGTGCATGATTTTGATGAGATCTCTGTCTTCGCCGGCGGCTGATTTTTCATCGAATCTGTTTTGACGGCTTTCGTTGACTTCCTCCCGGTGGGCCGCGAACAGTCTCCAGACCCGTTCCAGAAACCTCTGTATCCCGACGATGCCTTCCTCTCCCCAGTCTCCACCCTTCCTGTATTCCCATGAGAACATGAGGTGCATCCTGAACGTGTCGACCCCGTACCGGTCGATAACCGGTTCGGGCTGGATGACGTTCCCCCGTGACTTCGACATCTTGGCGCCCTTATTGGTGATTGTTCCCTGGTGACGGAGATTGAGAAATGGTTCTTCGAAACCGAGATGCCCGAGATCGTGGAGAACCATGGTTATGAACCTGGCATAGAGGAGGTGCCCGACGGCATGCTCCCTTCCGCCCACGTACTGGTCCACGGGGAGCCACTGCCGGACGAGTTCCTGATCGAACGGCCTGTCTGAAAGCAGGGGACTCGGATACCTGAGGAAATACCAGGATGAGCAGACGAACGTGTCCATGGTGTCAGTCTCCCGCCTTGCAGCTTTCCCGCAGACGGGACACGTCGTGTTGACGAAGCCCTCACAGAAGCTGAGGGGCGAATTGCTCTCATCCCCCTTCAGCGTGAGATCCACGTCCTTCGGTAATGACACCGGCAGATCTTCTTCGGGAACCGGGACCTCACCGCAGGTGTCACAGTAGATGATGGGAATGGGAGCTCCCCAGTAACGCTGTCTCGATATGAGCCAGTCCCTCAGCTTGAAGTTGACGGCGAAATCCGCCAGCTTCTTTGTTTTCAGTTCCTCGACGATTCTTTTTGCTCCCTCTTCGTGCCCCATCCCGGAGAATGTTCCGGAATTCACCAGGATCCCCGGGCCGGTGTATGCTACTTCGAGCGCACCGCCGTTCTGCTTTTCGGATTCACGGATGACTTCTACGATCGGAAGATCGAACCTGCGTGCAAATTCGAAGTCCCTCTCGTCATGCGCCGGAACAGCCATGATGGCACCGGTCCCGTACGACATGATGATGTAGTCCGAAATCCAGATCGGGACACGCTTCCCGGTGGCTGGATTGACCGCGTATGCCCCTGTGAACACTCCCGTTTTCTCCCTTTCAGCCGACGTCCTGTCGATTTCTGAGAGGAGTCGGGTTCGCTCCCGGTAGGCGGCAACTTCACTCATCCCGTCGGTTGTGGTGATCTTCTCCACAGCAGGGTGTTCGGGCGCGAGAACGAGATAGGTAGCACCGAAGACAGTGTCCGGCCTCGTCGTGAACACAGGTAGATCGACAGGTTCATCACCTTCCTTCACGAACTCCTCCGGTACACGGAACACGAGTTCGGCACCCTCGCTCCTGCCGATCCAGTAGGTCTGCATAGCCTTAGTTTCATCCGGCCAGTCGATCTTCGCCAGCCCCTCGAGCAGCCGGTCGGCATAATCGGTAATTTTGAAGAACCACTGGACGAGATCTTTCTTGGTAACCTCGGAAGAGCAGCGTTCACACAGATTGCCGCTCTGGATCTGCTCATTGGCAAGTACGGTACTGCAGGAGGGACACCAGTTCACCGATGCCTTCTTACGGTATGCGAGACCCTTGTGGTAGAGCTGAAGGAAAATCCACTGGGTCCACATGTAATACTCCGGAGAACTCGTATCGATTTCGTATCTCCAGTCGTACATGGCTCCGATGGTCTTCAGCTGATCCCGTATGAAATTGATGTTGTCCGAAGTACTCTTTGCGGGATGAACGCCGTGCTTTATCGCATAGTTTTCAGCAGGGAGTCCAAACGCATCATACCCCATCGGCTCGAATACGTTAAAGCCCGAGAGCCGCTTGAACCTTGCCCAGGTGTCAGTGGGACCGTAATTGTACCAGTGTCCGATGTGCAGTTTATCACCCGAAGGATAGGAGAACATTACTAGTGTATAGAGTTTCTTCTCTGATCTACCGAGATCGGTCTCGTAGAGTCGCTCCTCCTCCCAGTATTTCCGCCACTTCTTCTCGATCTCCCTGAAATTGTACTCTTCCATACTGGCTCCTTCTATGTAACTTCATCATATCGGATAATAGAAAATAAATATACTTCCGAGTTCGATGATGGTCAAGCAGGTGCGACAGAACGGTGGTTCGTTTCCTCTATCAACCCCTGCCCTGTCCGGGATCGGCTGTGTTGAGCGGATTTTACCAAAATCTCCGGGACCGACCGTGTTGAGCGGATTTATTCCATAAATCCATGTTGACCCCGATCCGTTTTTGTGGTACATTGGCATTACCAGCGAGCAATGAGTGAGAACAAGCGAGGGAATTGCATGAGGTACGGGCAGCGTGTCGATCTATAGTAAAGAGGAGCCGCCGATGCGATACAGGTACGGTATGATACACGGGCGCTTCCAGCCGTTTCATCTCGAGCATCTCCGGTACTTTCGCATCGCCTGGGAGCAGTCAGAGAACCTTCTCGTCGGAATCACGAATCCCGACCCCAGTACGATAGTCGCCGATCACCTGAGTGAACACCGTCACCAACCGGACGACAACCCCTTCACGTTCACGGAAAGATTGATGATGATCCAGGAATGCCTTCGCGAAGAAGGCTTTCCGATGGACCGTATCTTCATCGTCCCCCTGCCGATACACCACCCAGAACGCTGGTTCTCCTATATTCCTCCGGGGACCGCCATGTTCGTGGTCGCCTACTCATCCTGGGAGCACAAAAAAGCCAAGAGTCTCCGTGAGGCAGGTTACGAAGTCGTCCTAGTGGATTCACTCGAAAAAGGCATCAGTGGTCAACAGATCCGATCCCTGCTCTCCTCCGGCGGTGACTGGGAACATCTGGTACCGCCTGCTACAGCTCGCTTTCTGAAGCGGAAGATGAATCCCGAATAATGAACTGGAAAACAAAAAGCACCGATAGGTTTATACTGCGTTTTATCAAGTTGCATCTCTCAGCACCCCTTTCGTCGCTGGTTGTACGACTGACCCCGGGAATCAGACCGGGTACGATCACCTCCCTCGCCGTGTTCACCGGGGTGTCCGGCGGATTCGCTTTCGGGCTGGGATACGCCTGGGTGGGCGGAATCCTCGCCGCGATCGCTCAGATTTTCGATGGAATGGACGGACAGGTTGCTCGACTCACAGGAAGAAAAAGCATAAAGGGAGCATTCTTCGACTCAGTCCTCGACCGCTACGTCGACTTTGCCCTCCTGTTCGGTACCCTGCTTCACTGTCTCCGTTTCTCGTCCGGTACTCAGGTAGGGGATTTTATACTCAGCCCGGCCTGGATCATCCTGACCGGAGCACTGGCGGCGGTAGGCTCGAGCCAGGTGAGCTACGCCACCGCACGCGCGGTGAGCCTCGATATCGATTATCACCGACCCGAGTCGGCAGGGAAAGGCACGAGATGTTCGGTTTTCGTGATTTGCGGTCTCCTCACACCGCTCTGGATCCATTTTCCTTTTCTGGCTCTCATTTACCTGGCCCTCCATACTAATCTTGTTCTTGTATTTTCGTTTCTGCATCTGCGGAAGCTGTGACGGGATACCCCACGTGCGGTATGATCTTATTTCCCGTCACCCCTTGAACCAGGAGATACCAGGCAACCGTTACCATGTTGACAACGCACTCTCCCCGTCCTATAATGAAACTCGGGTGTTCGTCATTTCATTCAACCATCGGGAGGACCCATGAAAATAGTATTGCCATCGTCCACCCTGCTGGTATATATCGCATTCCCGTTCTCATCATCACGGGTGACATCGATCCGGCAGAGGAGATGATAATGGTCAGGAGATATTACGGGGGCATCCCGCACGCCAATCAGCCTGAGGTGGCGGATCTCCTCAAACCGCGTCGGGAAGAGGCCGGGCATTTCACCAAAACCGTCCCTCCGGCCAACCAACCGGCCCTGGCTTTCGAATAAAACGATTCGCGTGAACCGTACCGCCCGGGTCGAGGCGAAAGAAGGAGGAAGTGATGAAAACAACGTTTTTTGCTGTAACCTTCAACCTGCTGATTACCCTGGTTATCGCATCACGCGTATTTGCTCACTGCGAGATCCCCTGCGGGATCTACGACGATGAGCTGCGGGTCAAAACAATCTCGGAAAACGCACACACGATCGAAAAGTCAATGATGAAGATCGAGGAGTTGAGCGGAGAGACCCCGGTCAATTACAACCAGCTCGTCAGGTGGATATCGAACAAGGAGACACATGCCGATGAGATTCAGCACATCGTTTCCCGGTATTTTCTGACCCAGCGGATCAAACCCGACACGGACCGGTACTCTGAAAAACTGGCAACTCTCCACCAGATGCTCATCGAATCGATGAAGTGTAAACAGACAACGGATGTCAGTCACGTTGCCAACCTGAGGTCACTGCTGGAGAAGTTCGTCAGTCTCTACTTCACAGCGGGCGGCGAATAACGGGGGTTGCCGGCAGCTTGACGTCAGGTTAATCGACAGCACCTTTACGATGAGAAAGGAAACCATGTAATGCGGACCTTCACTTTTACACTCATGTTGACGGTATTATTATTTTCAGCGCTGATACAGACTCCAGCAGACGCATGCACGAATTTCCTGATAACCAGGGGGGCTACTGTCGACGGCTCGACGATGATATCCTACGCCGCCGATTCACACGAATTTTACGGCGAACTCATCTTCCTGCCCGCCTGCACACACCGGCCAGAGTCGAAACGCGACATCTACGAAATGGACACCGGCAGATACCTCGGGCAGATCGAGGAGGCGGAGGAGACTTGTTCCGTCCTCGGGATGATGAACGAGCACCAGGTGGCCATCGGTGAGACGACCTACGGGGGGAGGTCCGAATTGAGGGACAGTACCGCCATCATGGATTATGGGAGCCTGATGGTCGTCGCTCTCCAGAGATCGAAATCGGCCCGTGAAGCGATCACGATCATGGGTGACCTCGTAAAAGAATACGGTTACCACAGCTCCGGAGAATCATTCTCCATCGCCGATCCCGAAGAGGTGTGGATCATGGACATGATCGGTAAGGGCCCGGACAATAAAGGCGCCGTCTGGGTAGCAAGGAGAATACCGGAAGGCTATATCTCGGCTCACGCCAATCAGGCCCGGATCAGACGCTTTCCGCAGAATGACAGCGATAATTGTCTCTATGCGGATGATGTCATCTCCTTCGCGAGAGAGAAAGGCTACTTTTCGGGGAAAGACAGGGATTTCAGTTTCGCGGACGCCTATGCTCCGCTCGATTACGGCGCCCTGCGGTTCTGTGAAGCAAGAGTGTGGGCTATGTTCAACCGGGCGGCACCTTCTCTCAACATCCCGATCGATTACGCGAAGGGGGTGGAGGGGGCTCTGCCGTTGCCGCTCTGGATCAAACCTGACCGGAAACTCTCCGTCAGCGATGTCATGAGTCTGATGAGAGACCACTTCGAAGGGACCGCGTTCGACATGACAAAGGATATCGGCGCCGGACCATACCAGCTCCCCTACCGGTGGCGTCCGTTGACCTGGGAGGTCGATGACGTCGAGTACTGCAACGAACGCGCTGTATCAACGCAGCAGACGGGATATTCATTCGTCACACAGTCACGGAGCTGGCTCCCCGATCCGATCGGAGGCATTTACTGGTACGGCGTCGACGATACCTACAGTACGGTGTATGTACCGATGTACTGCGGCATTCACGAGGCCCCGTATAATTATGCCGAGGGTACAGGTTCGTTTTATGATTTTACCTGGGACTCGGCGTTCTGGGTATTCAATTTCGTCGCGAATTATACGTATCTGAGATACAGCGACATGATCCAGGATGTGCAGAAAGTGCAGAGAGAGCTCGAAGGCGGTTTCCTGGCGGCACAGCCCGGGATCGAAGAAGCCGCACTGAAGCTTTACA
Organism: uncultured Gemmatimonadota bacterium; assembly: GCA_964654825.1. Taxonomy (GTDB): domain Bacteria; phylum Gemmatimonadota; class CAZMKB01; order CAZMKB01; family CAZMKB01; genus CAZZKG01. The sequence continues at coordinate 28,480 of CAZZKG010000001.1, forward strand.
AAGAGGCTCCGGAACTTTCGAGAGCCTACCTGACCGATTACTCGGCCGAACAGGCGGAGAAAACCATCAAACGCTGGAAGAAGCTGGGCGAGTTTCTCCTCGTAAAATATCTGGACGGTAATGTCAAGGACGAACTCGGCAAAGTCACCCACCCCGGCTACCCTGAGTCCTGGTACAAAACTATTGTCGAACAGACGGGTGACCATTTCAAGATGAAGAAACTGCCCGGCGAGGCAGATTTGCACTAGATTGATATCCATTTCTGACCGGAGGACAGAGACCTTGATCGCCTGAGGACTTCGAGCCGTTCAATCATCAGATTTCTTTCGGCATCCCTGGAGTCATTAGAAAAACAATGGGACTATTCGCAAGAATAAGCGGACTTAACAAACTGGTGGAGCGATTTCCGGTGGAGAAACGTCCGGAGGGAGAAGAGCTCATCAAGCAGACTGTTCAGATAGGACTGGTGCGTTATCGAAGCTGTGTGACAGTAATTATCAGTGGAGCGGGGCTTTACCTCAGCGTTAAACAACCTCTGAGCACCAGCTCCGAGTTGTTTATTCCATGGAATGAAATCAAGAGAATTTCTTCTGCTAAGCTGTTCGGTCGTGGTGGATCACGACTTTCCCTGGGAATTCAAGGTGAGGCTGACCTGGTCGTGTACGATGCGTTGTTCGCGTCGATGCGACCGTATGTGAGATTCGATACCATCACGTAGTGTCCCGTCTCAGAAAATCGTTGACAATAACAGCGAGCAATCGAGGTTCCTGGCTAAAAACAGGGAAAATCACCATTATTTTGTTCAAAAAATGGTGACTGTCCCTATTTTTTCTATTTTTTACAGCCGATCCTCATCTGGTCAGAATCATCTTCCTCACCGACTGCTCTTTTCCGACCTTCAGACGGTAAAAATAAGCTCCGGATGGTACCGGTAGTCCCGCTTCATCAACTCCATCCCAGTGGAAGGTGTGGACACCCTTGCCCATCCGGCGGGAGACGAGTGTCCGGACTCGCTTCCCTCTCAGCGAATAGATAGAAAGATCAACCTCCGCACCACGCAGCCCTTCTGCAATCTGAAACCGTATAGATGTGCTCGGATTGAACGGATTGGGATAATTCTGCTGGAGGATATAACCCCTGGGCAGGTCTCCCCCTGCCACTTTGTTCCCGTCATCCCGGATGACACTCGGGAGCAGCCGCTCTATGAGGGTCGACATCTCCGTAGGACGGTATTCGGTCGCTGCATACTGGACAATCCCATCAGGATCGATGATATAATCCCGGGGGAAAGGCGACAGACCTCCGAAAAGTGTGTATCCGCCCGGTGTTCCCCTGATCACGGGGAATGAGATTTCGACCTGTTCGAGAAAATTGAGAAGTACCGGAAGCGCTTCATCATTGATACCGTAAACGAACACCCCGTCATCCTTGTACTCCTGCCACAGTCCTGTTTCCATGTCCGCCAACTGCGGGCCGCACACCGGTCACCAGGAAGCGAAGAAGCTCAGCACTACGATGCTTCCCCGCAGGTCCGAGAGCGTCAGCTCGCCGCCGTCTAAGAGCGGAAGTGTGAAATCAGGTGCCTCGTCACCGACACGGAGATCGACGTCGTTACCCCACACATTGATACCGAATGCGGGGTCATCGGTGTCATTCGAGAAAAAGGTGATCTCTTCTTCCGTACCATCCAGTATGGTGGGTGTATAGGTGAGTGTGACTTGTTGATCCTCACCCGCGGCGATGTCAAACGGCATTGACACGTCGAGGGTGAAATCACCGAAACTGATGCTGGCGGACTCGATGGTGAGAGTGGAGCTGCCCGAATTCGTCAGGACGATCGTGGTGTCCACGCTCTGTCCGATCTCGGTCCGGGGGAAATGGATGTCTACAAGGTCTATATCCAGATCGGCACCGTCAATGGCGCCATAGCGATAAACACGGAGCAGGCTCCACTCGGCGACATACACGATATCTCCCGCGATGTCGATCCCCATGACGCGGCCACCGTTATTTTTCTTCCCCGCCGGCTCCAGCAAACCTCCGGGACCGTATTTCAGAATCTCGATATCATCCCAGTCAGCTACTGCGACAAGGCTGTCATTTATCCCGATGTGGGCCGCGAGACCGCTGGTATTGTACCTGTCAATAAGCCATGGAGAGGAAGGATCGGTTACATCGATCATTGCGACTCCGGCATCACCGAGTGCAAGAAAAGCACGGCCATTACCGACCCTCACGTCTTTGGCAGATCCTTCCGTAGGGAGTTGTCCTATTATCTTCAGATCACTGAGATCCGAGATGTCAACGATAGAGAGACCGAGAGCGCCATCGGCGACATATGCGAAATTTCCGTCCACCCGCACCGCCCACGCATTCTCGAGGGGGACGCTGCCGCGTGACAGCGGGAAACGCGGCTCTGAAATATCGATGACCTCGATCCCGTTTCCGTGGGCAGCCGCGACGAGAAGTGAATCTCCCATGAGTGCTGCATCTTCATAGGAAAACCCTTCGATAAAGTGGGTGGAAAGCTGCGTGAGCTGGAATGACTCATCGATCTCAAGGATCTCGAGTGGACAGTCTCGTCCCGCGCCGATCACCAGTCCGTTTCCGATGAATGTGTTGTAGAGTCTTCCGTACTGGCATCCTGCACTGTAGCTGCTGAGCTGGACAGGGTTGAAAGGATCCCGGGCATCCACAACGGTCGTGCCACCGAGACCGGCGGTGATGACCAGGTATCCGCTCTTCTGCTCTACATCGAGAAGTTCGAAGTTCGAGAGGAACCTGCTTGACAATCGCTCGAGATTGAGACCTTGGAGTTCCCCGGGCGACCCGATTGCCACCATCATTATGGTGAGAATCAGAATCAAAAAAACCGGTGATACCTCCCCGAATCTCGACTGCAGGAGAGGTGAAACTTTCCGGCAGTAGTCTCGCAACAACTTTCGTGATATGAAGTTTCGCATGATATCCACCTTTCGTCGTGCACTGTTTTTAACAAATTGATCACCTTAATCAGGGAAATCAAGAGGGCACACGCTAGGGGCTCCAGGACAATCAGACACCGGGGTGTTGTCTGATCATACACTCCATCACACGGGGATAGGAACAATTCAACACAAGGTGGTCCTGTTCGTAAATACGGTCACACACCGAGGCCACTATATTTACGAATAGGGCCACCAAGTGTGTTGACAGGTCGCCCAAACGATCATATCATCCAGTGAGACTAAAATCGGAATATCTACATTCGTAATTATTTACAAGGAGAGTTGTTGGATGAATCCACGGAAAAAGAAGGGAGCTTTCCCGACCGCGCATGATGATGCCAGGGCTGCCGAGTTGTATGTCACGACTCCTCAGACCGCATCAACCACATACAGACTGGCTTACCTCGATCATGATTTTCTGCTCAGACCGGAACTCAGACCGGTGAGACTACAGCTCGAACTCGTGAAACCGGAGCTCATCCAGCAGGATCTCGGGATCGAGAGTACCATTGTGTTTCTCGGAAGCACCCGGATACCCGATCCCGAAGATGCTCGAAAACAGCTCGATGAAGCTCTCGAGGAGGCTCGCAAAAACCCTTCAGATCAGGTGAAAGTCCAGAATGTAGCAATCGCGAAGAGAATTGTCGCTAAGTCGAAGTACTACGAGGAGTCTCGAAAACTCGCCACCATCATCTCGAGTGCCTGTCAGACGAACTCCCGCTGCAACTTCGTTGTAATAACAGGAGGAGGCCCTGGAATCATGGAGGCTGCAAACCGCGGCGCTCACGACATCGGAGCGAAGAGCATCGGCCTCAACATCGTACTGCCGTTCGAACAGAAACCGAACATTTATGTGACACCGGAGTTGAGTTTCCAATTCCACTACTTCGCCATACGAAAAATGCACTTCCTCATGCGTGCCCAGGCAGTTGTCGCTTTCCCGGGAGGGTTCGGTACACTGGATGAACTGTTCGAAACATTGACACTCATCCAGACGAAGAAGGTCGAACCCTTGCCGGTTTTCCTGTTCGGCCAGGAGTTCTGGGAGACGATCATCAATTTCAACGCCCTCGTTGAAGAAGGGACAATATCCCGGGAGGACGTTGACCTGTTCCAGTATGTCGAGACTGCTGAAGAGGCATGGGAAAAGATATCCGAGGTGTACGAGCTCAATAAGCCCCTGGATTTCGCTTGAATAAAAACGGCAACAGGAAAAGTCGACGGGAGGAGCAATGAAACATATATTTGCACTGCAGACTATTTTAATCATCCCTGTGTTGTTGATGACAATCGGTGTCCCCGGAGCTATTCCGGCGGAAAGTCAAGAGGAGAGAGCAAGCACCTTCCTCGAGATGTACAATTCTCTCCTCGTGGGGATGTTCAGCGTCACGGAAGAAAGTTCATGGGATGCACAGGTGGACGTCACACCCGAACACGACGGCGCCAGAGTCGCATCCGGCCGGGCACTCGCCGCCTTTCTCGGTGACAGAGCGATCATCGAAACCACCAGGGAACTTCTGACACACCGGGAGGAACTGGACCCGCTGACGGTCCGACAGCTCGACCTCGTCCTGCTGAACGCGGCGGGATCCCCCGGAACGATTCCCGAAATCGTGAAAAAACGGGTTGAAGCGGAGAGCAGGCAGTCGAGCACGCTCGACTCGTACCAGTTCTGCATGGAACGCCAAGGTGATGAATGTGTCAAGCCGCTGACAGCTAATGAAATCGACGACCTGCTCCTGACATCGAGAGATCTGGATGAGAGACTCCGCGTCTGGGAAGCTTCCAAAGAGATCGGACCCGTCCTCGAGCCGGGGTTGAGGGATTTACAGAAACTACGAAACCAGGTGGCCCGGGAAATGGGTTTCAACTCCTTCTTCGAGCTCCAGGTGGCCGATTACGGCATGAGTGTGGATGAAATGATGGCTATGCTCGAAGACTGGCTCGAAACCATCCGCCCACTGTATCTTGAGCTCCACTGCTGGGCGAAATACACCCTGGCAGAGCGCTACGGAGTTCCTGTTCCGAAAAAGATACCGGCTCAGTGGATTGCGAACCGCTGGTCCCAGAACTGGCCGGGACTGGTCGAAGGGGTCGACCTCGACCGATACTTTTCCGATAAAGACGCGAATTGGGTGGTGAAACAGGCGGAGGCTTTCTATGTCTCCATGGGTTTCGACCCCCTGCCCCGCTCCTTCTGGGAGAAATCGGATCTTTACCCGCTTCCGGAGGGCTCCGAACGGAAGAAGAACACTCATGCCAGTGCCTGGCATATCAACCTGAAGGACGACGTCCGATCTCTCATGAGTGTCGAGCCGAACACGCAGTGGTTCTCCACCGCTCATCACGAACTCGGTCACATCTACTATTACATGTCATACACGAGACCCGAGATAGCCCCGATACTTCGCGGCGGCGCAAATCGTGGTTTCCACGAGGGGATCGGGGAATTGATTTCCATCGCCTCACTCCAGGTCCCCTATCTCAAGGAAGTGGGGATTCTACCGGCGGATGCCGAAATCGACCAGATCCAGTGGCTGCTCAAGGAGGCGCTCGAACAGACAGTCGCTTTCTTACCCTGGTCCGCGGGTGTGATGAGTTTCTGGGAGCACGACCTCTATGAAGACGAACTGCCACCTGAAGAGTGGAACAGCCGATGGTGGGACTACGTGGCCCGATTCCAGGGTATCGAACCACCAGAACCACGAGGTACGGAGTATTGCGATCCGGCCACGAAGACGCATATCAACGATGATCCGGCACAGTATTACGATTACGCCTTCGCCACCGTCCTCAAGTATCAGCTGCACGAGTTCATCGCGAAGAAGATCCTGAAAACGGATCTCTATAACGCGAACTATTACGGGAGCAAGGAAGTCGGCGCTTTCCTGAAGGATCTGATGGCCCAGGGTCAGTCACGGGACTGGCGAGAGCTCCTCCGGGCGAAAACGGGAGAGGATCTCAGCACCAGGGCGATGATGGAATATTTCAAGCCGCTCATGGCGTATCTGAAAGAAGAGAACAGCGACTGCGACTGTTCCTGGGAATGATCATAGTTACGAGGATAGTTCCCGGTCGGTTTTATCAATCATCATCGAAGGGTGAGCGGAGTTCATTAAAGACCCGCTGCATGTCTTCAGGCAATGGTGCACTGAAGTCCATCTCCTGGTCTGTGACAGGGTGCACGAACCCCAGGCTGTAGGCATGAAGAGCCTGACGCCGCATGAGCCGGAGGAGACTTTTTACCTGTTTCCTCCCTTCTCCCATGAATCCCGCTTCTCTCCCTTCTCCGCCGCCATAGGTCTCATCACCCACCAGCGGATGGCCGATAGATGAAAAGTGTACTCTCACCTGGTGTGTTCGGCCCGTGAGGAGACGGACATCCACATAATCACACACAGCGAATCGCTCGAGAACACGGTATACGGTGACAGCTTCTCTTTTTTTCACCGAGTAGGTGGACATCTTTTTCCGATCATGAGGATGCCTTCCGATACCGGCTTCGATTTCACCTTCTGAATCCCGAAGATGCCCCCACACAAAAGCGCGATACAGCCGCGTGATTTTGCGCTCCTTCATCCGGCCGGATAGAATGTTCAATACTTCCTCGCTCTTCGCTGCGAGGATCAGGCCTGTGGTATCCCGATCCAGTCGATGTACAAGGCCGGGCGAAGCTTTTCTGCTCTCGATCTCCTCCTTCAGGTGAAAGAGCAGTGCATTGTACAGTGTCCCACTGTAATGGCCTGGAGCCGGATGGACCACCATCCCTGCTGGTTTATTGATGACGATCAGAGAGGAATCTTCGAATACGATGTCAAGTGGAATATCTTCGGCTACCGACACGGGAGGGGTATCAGCCTCGATCGGCCTCACCTGTATCACATCTCCCACCCTGAGACGGTAATGAGGAGTGACGATTTTCTTGTCGATGACTACCAGTCCCTCGCCGAGAGCCCGTTTCACACGTGTTCGGGAAATATGCAGCTTTGCCGCAAGAAATTTGTCGATCCTTTCGCCACCGTGTTCATCTGACACCGGAATCTCGACAATATCCTGTTCATTCCCCACTGACTTGATGTAGCTCCTGGCCTTTGTCTTTACGGGTAAGTTCTAACGCGAGGAAAACGGCACCAAGGGTAACGGCAAGATCGGCGACATTGAAAATGGGCCACCGAAATCCTGCCAATCCGACATCGATAAAATCCCGGACCTCACCGAGGGTTATCCTGTCGTACAGATTGCCGACGGCGCCGCTCAGAATCAGAATGAGGCCCAGACTTTGCCACTTCAACTTGAAAGGATGGTACAGGTAATAGACAGTGATGAATAGAGCGGCGAGAAGTGACACAACCAGCACGATGCTCCCGGTACCATCACCGACGGAGAGACCGAAAATAGCCCCCCGGTTGTGGATATACGTTATCCGCAGAATATTATCAACAATATCGATGGAATGACCCAGCGAAATCCACCTGCTGATGAGCGCCTTGCTGGCAAGATCGATGATGAGGATCAAACCTCCAAACCCGAAGAGCATCCAGAGTTTTTTTCCTATGCAGGTAGATCCGGTACTAGACACCACGCTCTTCTTTCGATTTACAATCTATACAGAGACGTGCGTGAGGAAGCGCATCGAGTCGTTTTTTCTGAATCTTCCTAGTGCAGAGCTGGCAAATTCCGTACATTTCACCTTTGTAAATTCTTCTCAGGGCTTCGTCGATGTGATAAAGCAATCTTCCTTCCTTAGAAGCAAAGAGGAAAGCCTTCTCTCTTTCCATGGCATCAGTACCCATGTCGGCCATATGGAAAGAATACGATGAGAGATCTCCTGAAGAATCCTTCAGTGTGTTTGTGTACGTCATTCCAAAGATTCCGAGCTGTTTGAGGACTTTTTCTCTCTCTTCGAGGAGCCTCTGCTCAAACAGTTTCAAATCCTTCTTGCTGTGTCCGCCTTTGATTGTTTTTGGTTTCAACTTACTTTTTTTCATTCCGATCTTGGTGGCGGCCTCCTTCGGCTTTCCGGCTCTGGTTTTCGGCTTTGTAGGACTCTTCTTTGGCTTGCCGGCTCTGGTTTTCGGCTTTGTAGGACTCTTCTTCGGCTTGCCGGCTCTGGTTTTCGGCTTTGTAGGACTCTTCTTCGGCTTGCCGGCTC
>CAZZKG010000001.1:36718-58109 GCA_964654825.1 uncultured Gemmatimonadota bacterium
TTGCCGGCTCTGGTTTTCGGCTTTGTAGGACTCTTCTTCGGCTTGCCGGCTCTGGCTTTCGGCTTTGTAGGACTCTTCTTCGGCTTGCCGGCTCTGGCTTTCGGCTTTGTAGGACTCTTCTTCGGCTTACTCGCAGTGGGTTTTGACCTCGTCGAACCCGCCTTCGATTTGCCTGTTTTTTTCCTTCTTTTCTCTGCCATACTGCTATCCCTCATTAAGATTTCTGAAACATTTATGATTGATCAGTGGAAAATCGGAAGAATGGTCTTTCGTCGCCGGGTAATCCCGGTAGATTGCACTCCTGGTGCCGGTGTTCTCCCATACTTCCACATGGATCTTTCCAGCCGTTTTCTGCAAGATCCGGTTAATGTCAAGAAAATGAATTTTGAACAACACCTTTCATCAACTGCAACAGTTTTGGTTCAGCTATTTTAGCAGTCTCAATAATCTTCTTTATGTTGACAGGCTCGAGGGCGTCGGGCAGACACCGGTCCGTTATGACGGCGAAAGCGAGTACGTCTAGTCCGGATTGTACTGCCACGATCACTTCCGGAATAGTGGACATGCCAACGACATCAGCTCCGATGCCGCGAAGAAACCGATACTCCGCTCTTGTTTCGAGATTTGGACCCGCAACAGCGACGTAGACCCCTTTCTTCAGGGGTATCTTCTCTTCGAGAGCTACACTCTCTGCGATCGCCATAAGTCGGAGGGAATATGGCTGTGACATATCGGGGAATCTGGGTCCGAACTCATCATCATTGATGCCGATGAGGGGGTTGTCGCCGAGCAGATTGATATGGTCTGCGATGATCATAATGTCACCGGGAGACATGAACGGATTCATACCCCCACAGGCACTCGAAATGATCAGAGACGTGATGCCCAGAGCCTTCAGGACTCGCACGGGAAAAGTGATCTCCTGCATGGAATATCCCTCATAGTAGTGAAACCGGCCTTCCATCGCGACTATCTCAGCCCCTGCAAGCGTACCGAACAGCAGGTTTCCGGCATGGAATTCGACTGTCGAAACCGGGAAATGAGGGATATGTTCATAAGGGATTCTCTCCTTCACCTGAATTTCCCCGGCGAGACCACCCAGGCCGCTTCCGAGGATAATGCCTACCTTCGGCGTCCGCTCCGTTTTCCCACTGATGTAATTGTGAGCCTCATCCACCATCTCTCTGAGATCCCTGCTCGACAGGCGTTTATTCTTTATGCTCAGTCCTGATTCCATTTACTCTCCCTGACTCTCCTCACTACCCGGGTTCGTATTCATGTCTTCGACAAGCTCCGCTCGTCCTTCCGAATCCTGAAAACTCACGAGAAGACTGAGCTGACTGTTGAGGAAATTTTTGATCTTGACAAGATTCTCGTTTTTAATTCTTTCCAGCTCATCGATTTCAATATGTAATTTATCATAACTCTTTTTTGCATCCTGAAGGATTTTCTCGGATTCGATCCTGGCATCCCTGATAATGAGCTCCGCTTCCTTCTGTGCATTTTCCCGCGATTCGGCCAGACCTTTCTGTGCGGACATCAGTGCATCATTCATCGTCTGTTCCATCTTCCGATAGTCGTCGATCTGATTGTCCAGTGTCCTGATCCGCTCCCCGAAGCTCATGTTCTCTTTGATCAACCTCTCGAATTCTTCCGAAACCATGTCAAGGAAGGTGCGTACCTCCACCGGGTCATAGCCTCTCATCACCTTCTTGAAGACCTGTTTTTTAAGATCCAGTGGAGTGAGTTTCACATGCGCTCTCCATTAATCAGGTTCTGGGCCCAAATATGGCCCTGCCGATTCGTACCATGTTGGCTCCCTCCTCGAGGGCGATCTCGAAATCATCGGACATACCCATCGAGAGGTGTTTCATCGTCACGTTTAGATAGTCTCCTCGACCTGACTCATCGAACAGGTTTTTCAAGCTCCTGAAGGAATCCCGAATCCTCCGGTGATCATCTGTAAACGGACCGATTGTCATGAGACCCTCGACACGGATACCTTCCAGACCCTCGATCAATTCCAGCAGAGCCGGTACATCCTCGGACCGGACACCGTATTTTGTATCCTCGCAGGTTGTATCGACCTGTACGAGTACTTTCGCTATTTTCCCCAGATTGAGAGCTCTTTTCGAAATCTCCAGTGCAAGACGCTCGGAATCAAGAGATTGGATAACATCAAACAGTACGAGAGCTTCCTTTACCTTGTTCCTCTGAAGATGCCCTACCATGTGCCAGGTACATTCTGCAGAGATTTCAGATATCTTGGATACTGCTTCCTGGACTCTGTTTTCGCCAAAATGGGTAATCCCCGCTTGCCGGGCGCTGATTATCCGGCCCCGGGTGACCCCTTTGGAGACGGCGATTACCGTTACATTGTCACCGGCTCTGCCACATCTGGACAGAGCTCTGGAAATTCGTTCGAAAACACTCTCAATACGGTCTCTCATAAAAAAACTTTTTTAATCATTAAAACTAATGAAATTCTGTGAAAAAATCAAGAATTGCCGTCAAACGCTCACGGGGATCCTTCTCCCCGGTTACCAATTTCAGCTCCCGCCAGTCTCTTCCGATGATTATGGAAATGTCTGCTGTTGCATCAGTTGCGGGTTCGAATCTCACAGAGTCACAGCCGATCTGTTTGGCGAGTTGCTCACCCCTCTCGAAGTCCCCGTCTCTGACTTTCAAGATCGTCAGTTCGTAGTCGAAATTATCCGCATTCCTGAAATCCGTGACGAGAAATCCATTTTTCCTCAAAATGCTCGTCATTCCCTTCGCCGCCCCTGTATCACCACACCCGTTCAGTACTTCCAACGAAACATCGATGGGCATGGGTTTTTCGATCCGGGGTTCCAGCAGCCACGCCAACAGTGTTGAAATGAGGAAAGTCAAAACGAGAAATGCCAGGGCAGACAGCCCGAGGTATGCAAGAATCTTCAGAAAGATGTTTGTAATTCGTTCCGGGAGAGTTTCCTTTTTTTTCTTCAGGGAGGATCGGGAGTTTTTCTTTCCCCTGCTTCTGTTACCTTTCTTCTTCGCCCGCCGATTCATAAGCTTTCATCCTCGAGCCGTCATACAGTGTTTTACGTTTGATATAATTCCATCCATCGATGCACACGTTTTCCCCTAGTATTGAGTCGACGATTCTGGAATATGGTCCGATTGAACACCCTCTCCCGAGGCAGGTCTTCCCTTCGAGTATCACACCCTGATGAATAACCGTGTCTTCACCGATCATCACATCGTTGTCTATGACAGTAGAGGTCGGATTGATCATTGTAATACCATTCCTCATGTGCTCACGGCGAATTCTCTCCCTGAGTACACCTTCGACGATCGACAGCTCCCACCGGTCGTTTATCCCCTGGATCTCGAGTGGGTCACTGATTTGTATCCCGTTCACTTCGTGACCCTCGGTCCGAGCCATCTCGATAACATCCGTAAGATAGTATTCCCCTGCTCTCTCTTCGCTCATGAGCTCGTCGAGCACGTGTGACATAAACGCTGATTCGAAGCACATGATCCCGGAATTTATTTCCTGAATCTCCCTGTCGTCGTCACCGGCTTCCTTTTCCTCCACAATCCTCAAAATCGTATCCCCTTCACCCCTCACGATTCTTCCATAGCCGGCAGGTTCAGGGAGACATGCCGTGAGCAGAGTCAGCACACTCTGCTTCTCCCGGTGAAATCCGGTGAGCAGTCTGAGAGTTTTACTTCTGATGAGGGGAACGTCTCCGCAGAGTACGAGAATATCCCCACGAAACTCCTTCAGAGCCCGGAGACCGACATAGGCGGCGTGCCCTGTACCGAGGAGCTCGAGCTGGTCGACAAATTCGAGCCCTTCACCCTCGAATCTCTGTTTTACTTCCTCACTCTGTCTTCCTACTACAACAACGATCCTGTCGATACCGGTTTCTCGGATTGAATCGAGGGTGTACGAGAGGACGGATTTCCCGGCTACCGGATGAAGCACTTTGGTTGTGCTCGATTTCATCCTCTTGCTCTGACCTGCAGCCATAATAATCGCAGTGCGCTGAGTTTGGTTCACGATACCTCCTCATCGACCATTGTTTCAGCTCCCAGGAGAGACCGAACGGAAGGTTCATATCCTGAAAATAATGTTGTCGATCAATCTGATATTCCCGACAAAAGCAGCCACTGCAATGAGTACCTCACCACCGATAGTCTGGAGCGGTTCAAGGACAGAGGTGTCTGTAATCGAGATGTAGTCGATCTTGACGTCAGAAGACCGGGTTAGGATCTCTTTCATTTTATCCTGTATATGTGCTGCATCTCTCTCCCCTCGCTCCACGAGCTGTTTTGCTTCGAGGAGAGATTGATAAATGCACAGTGCCTGTCTTCGCTCCTCTTGAGAAAGATAGAGGTTCCGCGAACTCATAGCGAGGCCATCTTCCTCACGCACGGTGGGACCAATGATCAGTGCCGTGCGAAAATTGAGATCTTTCACCATCCTCCGGATCGCGAAAATCTGCTGCGCATCTTTCTGACCGAAAACCGACACATCAGGCTCGATGATATTGAAAAGCTTGGCGACTACCGTCATGACTCCCTTGAAATGCCCTGGTCTCGTCCTTCCACAGAGGCCTTCGGTAATTTTTGTAACTTCCACGAAGGTGAGACTTTCTTCCGGGTAGAGCACACTTACCTCGGGGGCGAATACTAGGTCGACACTTCGCTCAGAAGCCAGCCGGATATCCCGATCCATATCCCGGGGATATCGTTCGAAATCTTCTCCGGGTCCGAACTGCAGGGGGTTCACGAAGATGCTCATTACCACGCAGGATGTTTGCTGCCGGGCGATGTCTACGAGGCTAAGATGTCCCTCGTGCAGGTACCCCATGGTAGGGACGAATCCGATACGTTCGCCGAGGGCTCTTTTCTCCGCGAGGAAGAGCCTCGTCTCATCGATCGTTTTTGTGATTCTCATAGATCATCCAGATGGAAGGAGTGCTGATCTCCTGGAAATTCACCGGATGTGACCTCAATGATATATTCACGGACCGCGTCGTGAACAATCGTAGAAAGGTCGGTGTACGTCTTGAAGAACCTGGCTTTGAAATCCTGATTCAGCCCGAGCATGTCATAGATTACCAGCACCTGACCATCACAGTGCGGACCCGCACCGATCCCGATGGTGGGTATATCAACTCTTCGGGAGATCTCACGGGAGATCTCCGCTGGTATCATCTCGAGGACGATCGAAAAACAACCTGCCTCCTGGAGACTTACGGCGTCATCGAAAAGTCTGTTTTGCTGCGCCTCAGTCACTCCCTGTACGCGATACCCACCGATCATGTGTATCGATTGGGGAGTCAACCCTATATGGCCCATGACGGGGATAGATGCTCTGGTACAGGCGCGGATCGTTTCACAGACCTCGACTCCCCCTTCGAGCTTCACCGCGTTCGTAAGAGTCTCTTTCATCACTCTGCCGCAGTTCTTCAGCGCTTCTTGAGGGCTGACCTGATAACTCATAAAGGGCATATCGATGATCAGTAGAGCCCGACGAACGCCTCTTCTGACCGCTTTCCCGTGGTAGATGATGTCATCGAGACTCACCGGAATCGTGGTTTCATGTCCGGAGAAAACCATCCCGACAGAATCACCCACGAGAACGGCGTCGATCCCCGTCCGGTCGAGGATGCGCGCCATCAGGTAGTCGTACGCGGTAAGGACGGTGATCTTCTGCCCCGTTGCTTTTTTTGCCCTGAAATCAGGGACTGTAAAATTTTTATTCGGCATAATACACTCTCGAATCGCTAACTTTCAATGGTAATTGGCAGTTCCACCAATCGCTTCATGTAAGCAGTTAAGTTAAAGCCTGTTACCGGGTGCGTAATACTATCATCGAGTTCGACAAGCAGACGGAGAAAAAAGGGCCTGTTGAGCAGTTCCGGATGCGGAATCCTCAGTGACGGCGTGTCGTGGATCTCTTTCCCGTACAACAGGATATCGATGTCGATCGTCCTCGGTGCCCACCGCTTTGTACTCCGTTGCCGCCCGAGTGTTTGTTCGATCTCGAGGAGCAGCTTCAACAGTTCAATCGCAGATTCCGTGATATGTATCTTCAGGACCTGATTGAGGAATAACGGCTGTTCGGTATTCCCCAGGGGAAGCGTCTCCAGAATCGAAGAGACAGCCAGGACTTCTACTACATCATGTTTTTCGATTTCCTGACGCGCCAGCCTCAGGTAATCATACCTGTCCCCGAGGTTGGATCCCAGACTGAGATAGGCAGTCTCAACTTTGTGATTGTTCCCTCTCAATCGAAACCTCCGCATATTCCAGGATGCCCGGTAACCGCACCCTCGGTTTTCGGCAGCTGACGGACACTTTGAGAATACGACGATCTTCGAGAATCGTCATGGCAATTCGCTCGCAGATAGACTCGAGAATGTTATACCTCCGCTCGAGAACCGTACCCCTTACCTTCTCGTAGACCTGTTCATAATCAACGGTGTTCTGAGATTCGTCAGTCTTACACGCCTGCCTCAAATCGAGATAACAGGTAACATCAACTTCGAGAGGTTGTCCCATTTCACGTTCGAAGGGATACAGTCCTGATTTCGAAAAGAACTGCATTCCTTTCAACGTAATCCTGTCAGCATTTTTCAACATATTTCCTTCACGGGTAACTCATAGATTAAATCTGCCTGCCTGCCCTGTCAACAACTCGACGATACGTCAGAGCAGTTTCGGCTGGTAAGCGAATGCCCCACTGCTTTCGAGGTGTTTGAAACTCTGTTCGATCTGCTGGATGCCCATCTCGAAAACCATGGGAGGCCACGTGCCATGCTTTCGGAGAGCTCGAAAAAGCGGCAGGACATCGAGTGTCCCTTCCCCCAGAGCAAGGTGGCCATCTGTCTTCCCATTGTTATCGTTGAGATGGATTTCCATCGTGATCTCTTTCAATTCCTTCACCCAGTGGAGTAGGTTTTTCCTGGAATAGACATTTACGTGACCAGTATCGAGACACACACCGAACATCTCGTTATTCATCTCACTGACCAGATCAGTCAGTATATCCGGGACGGTTTCGTATCGGTTTTCGATGCAAATGCTCACATTGTGGTCGGTCGCTTTGTCGAGACAGGATTTCCACACCTCGATCGCAAGGTTTCTCCAGCCGATGAGTGCTTCTCCATCGAGAAAAGGGGAGAAACCGCTGGTCAGAATCACTCTCGGGCTACCGATACTGTAGGAGAGCTCGATAGTCCTGAGGAACACATTTTTCGTGTGCTCCCGGATAAAATCATCGAAGCTCCCGGGGTTCAGATCAAAAATGGGCCCATTTACCGTTACTCCGATTTCTCTCTCACTGAGAAATTCCCCGACCCTCCTCACCGAAGACATTTCACAGGTAGTCAGAAGCCAGTTGGAATCCTGGATTTCGACTTCGATATCCAGATCCTTCTCCTTCAGGATCGGTGCCTCCCTCACGATCTCCGAATATGGAAGGGTCGAGCTGAATTTGAATTCCATGAAATCACCTCCCATGTTTCAACCGGGTACCCCGAAAAAAAGTGGCGCCGGAAACTACCGTTTCTCCGCTTTTGAGATTTCGGAGAGTACCGGCATTATCTCAGGACAAATATATGAACAGGGCCTTTTATTTATTGTAAGATCTTCACTGATAAAAAAAGTTTAATCTTAATTTAATACAACCGGACAGGTGAAAAGTCAACTAATTTCAGCGCAGGTGTCAGCGTATCCTGAATCCTCCTCGTCCATCTCTCCGGCCATATTTTCGGCTGCTCCCCATTTCCCGGTGATCTCTCAGACTGCCCTCATTTTTTTTCGGGTTTGAGAGGATCGATCTCAAATCGTGCTCTCAACGAGTATGCTGGTATAATACTTGCTCATTGAAGTTCTGTAACTTTGAGCCTTCGAGCCCCTGACGGAGTGCAGAATGAGTGATTTGAGATTGTTCCCCTTTGCTCTCTTCTCGAGCGTCGCTATCCTCATTCTCACTGCCGCATTCTGTGTGAATAACGACGGGGGAAACAACGCTGCTGAACATAAATCCTGTGTCCGGGTCGAGAATCTCCTGCTCGCGACCGGCTGCGGATGTCCTGTTGACAGTTCCTCCTATTACTCAACGGGGCTCATGAGGAACTCCCTTTGCACCTACCTCTCAAAGGATCTTGCGCAATCGATTGCAGAAAAAAAACTCTTGCTCTTTCTCACAAGAGGAAGGAACGGCGAAATGCAGAATAGACGTTCGAAAAGTGACATGAATCAGATCGACAGAGAATCAGATCCCGATATCAGCGAAAAGGTGAGAAGGGCTCAGGAAAGAATAGAGCTGGCAAAGAAAATCATTTCCGAGCAGGATATGTCCTCGAAACTCGAATACCTGAAGATGAGACGTACACGCAATCGTACCCGACCTGAATCCTGACCGATTCAACCTGCCATCTTCACTGCAACGTGTGAAATCACATATAGTTCTCATTCACACTGTGACAAGTGATTTGGATAATGTCAAGATCCGATCTTATCGAATCAGTGTCATTTTACGAGTTGATGAATATTCTCCAGCACGCAACCGGTAGAGATATACTCCAGAATTCACATCAATTCCGCTCGAATCTTTACCATCCCAGACTACTTGATGAGTCCCAGGAGTTTCATATTCATTAACAAGTGTCTTGACCAGTTTTCCATGAAGATCATATAACAGAATTGTAACTTTCTCATTATTTGGTTCAGGAATCGCATAGCTTATTCTTGTACTTGGATTAAAAGGGTTGGGATAGTTCTGTGAAAGTGTAAACGTTGTGGGTGGTTTAATAATAGGATCCTTATCATCTATTCCAGTTCCTGTCACCATGAAGGAATAGACCGAATCAGGGGCATTCGGAGGATCGAGTGAGACGTTACCCATCCTATCAATTGCTTCAATGTAATAGCTAACAGTACTGCCGGGAGAGAATCCTCCTATTCTTTGCCTGTAAATATATCCACCACATGCGAGCATCGGGATTTCACTGAATTCACCACTGTTCGTTTTGTATTTGAGAATAACACTCAGCTCACCGACATTTCTGCTGATATTGTCCCACACTTCGCTCGCCATAAGATAGGGTCCTATTGTGTCTGCCGTGTCTTCGTGGATCATTGTTCTGTTGATCACAGGAGGGAATGAATCGGGAGTACTGATATTAATGAGAAGTCTGTTCCATTCCCCATCCTCGAAGCCGTGATTCACCACATAGAGATCGAGATCTCCGTCGTTGTCTACATCACCAAACGTACCATAACTGCTCTCCTCGTCTATCGTGGGATAGCGTGATGAGGTTTCATCTGTGAAATGCCCCGTGCCGTCGTTTACGTATATCCTCGGTGGATGAGTTCCAGCAACTGAACTGTTTGCTACAAACAGATCAAAATCTCCATCGTTGTCGATATCTCCGAGACATACTCCCAGGCTATGATCACCATACTGGGGTATTCGTCCTTCACTCTCATCAGTGAAATACCCGTTTCCGTCATTGATCCATATCTTATCATAACCCGGAGTGAATCCACTCGCGATGTAGATATCGAGATCTCTGTCATTGTCAACATCGAAATATTCGATGTCATTATCCATCGTAATGTCATCAGGCAATCTCGCGGCACTTTCTTCGGAGAAATATCCATTGTTGATCATAATTCTGTCAGGATGTCCATTTCCATTCACGATGATGCAATCCAAATCCCAATCACCATCGACATCGAACAATGCGGCATCGTTGCTATCCTCATTCCCAGAGAGAAATACACGATAACGATAGATTCCGCTTGCGAAATCCTGGTTCTCCCAGAGCTTGTTGCTCCCCCAATTCCATTCATAGATTGCAAGATCCAGATCGAGGTCGCTATCGATATCGATAAAATGAGCATCTCTCCCGCTCGTCACTGAATGCATGGGAAGTTGTTCGCTGCTTCGGTCGGTGAAATTAGTCTGACCATCGTTAATGAAAAGATAGTGGTGTGCTCCCTCATCATCAACTAAATTTGTAATTACAACATCCAGGTCACCATCCAATTCATTGTCTCCTAGTGCGATCCCAAATAAGCTTGCTAAGGTCGTAGTATAGTCGAAGAAGTGTAAATTTGCTTCTGGAAATAAACCCAAACCATCGTTCAGCAAATAATAACTTTTATCAGTAATCCCTAACCTGCTGCTAGCCACAACAATATCAATGCTCCCATCACCGTTTAGATCTCCCAATTCTGCATCATAGGATTTATCAACTAATCCGGGGAGTCTTAATGCTGTCTCATCCACGAAATATTGCTGGGTATATCCATTCCCGGTGAAAAGTAATATCGATGATACTAGGGCTAGATAATTCAGAAATTTCAAAAGATTCTCACCTCATTAGCGACATTTTCTTTGTAATAATTTTATCACCAACTGTTAATCTGTAGAAATATATCCCGGATGAAACCTCTAGGCCATATTCATCTCGCCCATCCCATACATATTCGTATGTTCCAGGATCCACCAATTCGAGGCTTTCTTCCTTTACCAAATGGCCTCTCAGGTTGTAAATCTTAAGTGTTACATTCCTATTGATTCCTTCCGGTATTTCATACCGTATTGTCGTATGAGGATTAAAAGGATTTGGATAATTTTGTGAGAGTGCCATTTTTTTTGGAATGTCAGATGATGGTAACAAATGGTCATCCTCTTCGTTTTCTTCGATACTCTGAAACCAATTCGTTATGAGCTTCCATGCGTTATCGGCAAAGGAAATTTCAGGTCCTCCACCTCCTACTTTCCCAAGGCTGTCAACAACGTCAAATCCGAAACTGTCCGTGTCATAAACAGAATCCACCTCGCATACATATCCAGTAAATACATAGTGCCTGAGAGGAGCATAACCTGGTACTTCAACCTCCGAAAAAGAGCTCACTCGGCCATTCGGTGGAAGGTAGACATACGTCGTGTCTATGACGAGAAAGGGATTCATGCTGTCCGGTGTCACAGTACCATACAGGAATACGGAAGCGGTAACTCCTTCCCAATAGTGATTGGTCAATGTTGTATATATTGTCAATGTATCCCCTCTTGTAAGACTCGTGTCACATTCAGGTGTACAGACGATCGATACCGGAGGCGGATCACCCATGAAAATACTTCCCTCTCATTTTCAGATGTGGTATTGCAGTCTCTGAGGTGTCAGAAAGATCCCCGCTCGTGAGAGTGATATGATAACTGCCCTCTGATGCATTTGGATCAACAGAGAAAGACACAGATCGATCGTTGTAGAATCGAAAGCGTATGCTGTCTGTTTCAGAGCTACTCCGAAATCTTCGCATTTATACAGCTCCCTGGCGATGCGTATCAAAACGTGAGCGAAGTCTCGATAGATATGCCAGTCTCTCCTCTCGTTTGCTCTTGCCAGAGTGTTTCTGGAGACTTTTCCTCGTATACCGGCATGGTAAAGCTTGGAGCTCATGGCACGCAGACAGGTTTCGATATCCCGAAGGCTCTCTCGGTAGGTCAACTGAGCGAACGTCATACACAGGAATTGATCGAGACATGAAAATGTTCGCACTAGGTAATTGCCCTTGTATCGTTTCACACATCTTTTGAACTCGTGTCTTGGGAGGAAGTCCATCAACTGAGAGAAGATAATTCGATCTGTAAACATCAGCCATCCCTTTCCTTGTAATAGTGGAACAAGAGTGGCTAAAATCTACATTCGTCGTGAAGTCTAAAACAGTCATTTTACTCTGTAACCTAATGATGATTCAAATGTTGTGGCATTTTTCAGAATGCTTAACGGGACATTAGTGACACTATATCTTAGATATTTATTGGTTTCAAGTAGACTCCATGCAATTACGAATTGAGATTTGTCTGCTCTAACACAAATATCAGGATTGAATTCAAATGCCCCACCTCCATAATCTGTTGGACTATCGAACAGATAGCCCTTTCTCATTGACAGGCTTTCGATATATTATTATTATGGAGTTCTCGGGTGAATCGCGGGGGATTTTCCCATCGCTTTTCAGCTTCAGATCAACGGCCTGTTCCGAGCCGTAGTTTTACTCCAGCACACACAGAAAAACGACGGATTCTTTTTTAAATTCGAAGGGCTTTACATATTTGTCATCCCCGGAACAGATCATGGAAACAGGAATTAATATCAAGCTCGAGATCGAATACGACGGCACGCTGTTCTCAGGCTGGCAGAAGCAGCCCGTCCTCCGGACTGTTCAGGGTGAGCTCGAGCAGGCTCTCCAGAGGATTCTGCGGCATCCCGTAACTCTCTTTGGTTCAGGACGTACCGATACGGGAGTTCACGCTATCTGCCAGACAGCGAATTTTCACACAGATAACGACTATAACCTCGAGAAACTCCGCGCCGGTGTGAATGCTCTCACCGGTGATGATGTATATATTCATCGACTCAGGATTGCCCCGCCCGGATTTCATGCTCGTTTCTCTGCAGTTTCGAGGACCTACCGTTACTTCATTGGAGGAGACAGAAGAAGCAGTTCACCATTTTACAGAAGATACATCTGGCACATGGAGGGTAATCTCGATAGTCGCCTCATCGAACCATCTCTGGTGGCAATGCACGGAGAGCATGATTTTACCAACTTCTCGAAAAATGACCCGTCGAGGGACAATTTCAAAGCTGTCGTGTATAACACAACGTGGAAAAAGTGGGATCTGGGGTACATCTTCGAGATCAGAGCGAATCGATTTCTCCCCCGGATGGTGAGGAGGATCGTTGGCCAGCTTGTGGCCGCGGGGAGAGGAGAGATTTCCCGAGACGCGACGAAGGAATTGCTCGATACTCCGGAGAGTCCACCGGCAAAGGTATACACAGCTCCCCCTACCGGTCTCTTCCTGATCGATGTCGAATATGAAAATGACCGGGTTAACAGAGAGAACGTATCAGGCATTTCTGACTGGAGGTTTTTACATGAAGTTTTTTATTGATACAGCCGACATAGAAGAAATCAGAAAAATCAACTCCATCGGGATCCTGGACGGGGTGACCACCAATCCGACTCTCGTTTCGAAAGTCAGTGACAGGGGAAACTTCGATCAGATTATAACCGAAATCTGTGAAGAGGTCGAAGGTCCGGTAAGTGTCGAAGCCCTCAGTCAGGACGCGGAGGGGATGTTCAAGGAAGCCAAATCTTTGAGAAAGTACGGGGACAACGTTGTGGTGAAGATCCCCATAACCCTGGAGGGATTGGTGGCTGTGCGCAGGTGCAGACAAGAGGGGATCCCGACCAACGTGACACTCATTTTCTCCCCTTCACAGGCTCTTCTCGCGGCAAAAGCCGGTGCCACCTATGTCAGTCCCTTTATCGGGCGACTCGATGACATCAGCCATACCGGTATGGAACTCATACAGGAAATCCATACCATTCTGTTCAATTACGATTACGAAACCGAAATCATCGTTGCGAGCATAAGACACCCCCTTCATGTCGTTGAAGCTGCTCTGATCGGGGCTGATATCGTGACCATACCATATAAGGTCATCACCAATCTTCTCAAGCACCCGCTCACGGATGTGGGGATTCAGAGGTTCTTCGACGACTGGCAGAAGGTTGCACAAAAATGAGTGAAAAGAGTGAGCGTAAGTTCATCAGAAGCTTTCTGATCATACTGGTGAGTCTCGTCATCGGTACCCTGGTGGGTTTCATCATAAGTCAGGACAGGCTTCGTCGTGATTCCGACTTCGAAGACTTCTCGATACCGGATGCAATGATTGTCCGGACAGTGATGGACGGCCAGGGACCGAAACATAATGCGGAAACGGCAGATGATGACGAAGGGTCGGCCCCTCAGAAAAATCTCGATGAGATCGGCCGTCACAGGAATAATGCCATCGTCAATGCCGCCGGTACCGTCGGTCCGTGCGTTGTGAGCATCAATGTATTTCAGACACAGATCGTACAGCGAAATATTCCGTTCGACGATTTTTGGAGCAACTTCTTCTCGCCGCGTAGATATCGGCGGGAAGTCCAGAGTCTCGGCTCAGGTTTTATTATCAGCGGCAAGGGGCATATCCTGACGAATGAACACGTCGTGCAAAACGCAACAAGAATCCTCGTCACACTCGAAGACGGGAGAGAATATGAGGCGACCGTTATCGGATCGGATGAACGCACCGATCTTGCACTCCTCAGGATTGATGAGGATGACCTTCCCATTGCACCTCTCGGCGATTCGGACAATCTTATTCTCGGAGAGTGGTTGATCGCTATCGGCAATCCCTTCGGTTATCTCCTGGATGACCCGCAGCCGACGGTGACTGTCGGAGTGGTGAGTGCACTCAACAGGGACATAAAACCGGAACAGTCTGAATCCAGGGCTTTCGTGAACATGATCCAGACTGACGCGTCGATTAATCCGGGGAACAGCGGCGGTCCACTGGTAGACTCGAGTGGGCGAGTGGTTGGCGTAAACACCTTCATCCTCTCGAAGAGCGGGGGCTCTCTTGGTATGGGATTCGCGGTCCCGATCAACCGGGCATCGAGGGTTGTCAGAGACCTTGTTAAATACGGTAACGTGAGATGGCCATGGATCGGCATTCATCCTCAGGAGCTCACCGGCTCACTCAGAGACGGGCTCAAGATGAACGATAACAAACAGATCTCAGGCGTCATCGTGGCGGACATCGATCCCGGGAGCCCTGCCGAGAAGGCGGGTTTCACCCGGGGTGATATCATTACCGATATAAACGGGAAAAAAATACGGTCGGTCTACGACTGGGATGGTGAGATGACTGATATCCCGGTCGGTAAACCGGTTAAGGTCACCACCAGGCGTCAGGATGAGGTTACTGTTTTTTCCATAACAACTGAGTTTCTCCCAACGGATGTCGCAAAAAGGGTTAAGAGCGAGCTGGGGATCACCATGACCGATCTCTCACCTGAGGTGAGGAGTCAGATTGGTGCTTCGAGTGAAGACGGAGCTGTCGTAATCGAAGTCGTAGATCCCCAACTCGAGCAGGAAGGCGGCATCTTACCATTCGACGTCATTCTCAAGATAAATAATGAGACCATACAATCTGCGAAAAAAGCCCGGGATATACTCAACAATCTTCAGCGTGGGAACAGGCATCTCCTCATCATCGAGAGAGATGGGAAACTGATCTACCGATCACTTATCACGAGATGAGGTAACGAGGGATGATAGAACGATACACATTGAGCCCTTTTGACGTTATCTGGAGCGATGAAAACAAATTCTCGCTCTGGCTGCGGATCGAGTTGGCTGTGTGCGAGTCACTCGCTTCGGGAGGTTTAATCCCTGAGGAAGCCGTCGGACGGATCAGGGAATCTGCATCGTTCGAAATCGAAAGAATCGAAGAACTCGAAGCGACACTCAGACATGACGTCATTGCCTTTCTTACCAATGTCGGAGAACACGTGGGAGAAGATTCCCGATACATCCACATAGGGATGACATCCTCAGATCTCCTCGATACCGCCCTCGCGATGCAGCTCGTCGAAGCCGGTCAAGTAATTAAAGAGACCCTCATGGAACTTATGGCTTCTGTTAAAAAGAAAGCCATCCAGGAAAAGAACACTTACATGATTGGGAGGACACATGGGGTTCATGCTGAACCGATAACGCTGGGCTTCAAGATGGCTCACTGGTACGATGATCTGAGAAGGGCCGATCAGAGACTCGACAGCGCTCTCGACGAAATTGCATGTGGGAAGCTGTCCGGCGCTGTCGGTAATTTTGTGTACCTCGATCCTGATATCGAGCAGGAGGTATGTAAGAAGCTCGGCCTCACCCCCTGCCCCATTTCGAGCCAGGTTATCGGGAGAGACCGCCATGCGGCGCTCCTCTCCTCCCTGGCACTCCTGGCCGGTATCCTCGAAAGGATTGCTGTCGAGATAAGAGCACTCCAGAAAACAGAGGTACGTGAACTGGAGGAACCGTTCCGGAAAGGGCAAAAGGGATCCTCAGCCATGCCCCACAAGAGAAATCCGATTCTGTGCGAGAGGATCACGGGGCTCGCAAGACTGATCAGGTCCAACCTCCAGGCCGCTCTCGAAAATATCGCTCTGTGGCATGAACGCGACATCAGCCATTCCTCCGTCGAACGAGTTATTCTGCCTGACACGACCACACTCGTTCACTATATGCTTGTGAAGATGAAATACGTTATTGATGATCTGGTTGTCAACAGGGAAAATATGAAAAAAAACATCGAACTGACCGGTGGTCTCATTTTTTCACAATCACTCCTGTTAAAGCTAACAGCAAAAGGTTTAAGCCGCATCAAAGCCTATGATATCGTTCAGGGTGCGGCGATGAAAGCCTGGGAAACCGGGCGGACTTTCAAAGAGATACTGGAGGAAAACAGTGAAATCCAGCGCTATCTGGATAAAAGTGAAGTAGAGAGCGTTTTTTCACTGGAAAGTTATTCACGCAATATCGACCGCGTATTCGAGAGACTTGGAATCCTCAAGAGGTGAGAGTATGAAGAAACAGGAACTGTTGTACGAAGGCAAAGCGAAGAAGATCTATCTGACAGACGATCCTGATCTGGTCATCCAGGAGTTCAAAGATGACGCAACCGCATTCGATGGCGACAAGAAAGGTACCATCAGACGGAAAGGTGTCATAAATAACAGTGTCTCCTCACGAATCTTCGTCTACCTCGAGGACAACGGGATCAAAACCCATTTTGTCGAAAAACTCTCTGAGAATTCCATGATCGTTAAAAAGCTGGACATCGTGCTTGTCGAAGTCATCCTCCGGAATAAAGTCGCCGGAAGTCTGAAAAAGAGAACCGGCCTCGAAGAGGGGACCCCCCTGCCCTTCCCGATCGTAGAAGAATATTATAAAAATGACGAGCTGCACGATCCGATGATCAATTCATACCATGTGAGGGCGATGGACCTCGCAACTCAGGAAGAAGAAAAAAAAATACTGGAGACCGGTCTGAATGTGAACGATCTGATGGTAAAATTCTTCATCGAGAGGAATATTGAACTGGTTGACATGAAACTCGAGTTCGGGCGTTTCAAGGACGAGATTCTCCTCGGAGACGAGATCTCTTCAGACACGTGCAGATTGTGGGACATCGAAACAGCAAGAAAACTCGACAAGGATCGGTTCAGATTCGATATGGGGGACGTTGAAGACTCGTACGAGTTCATCTATAAAAAGGTCTGTGGTGAGGAAATACCATGAGTCCGAGGGTTTCCCCCGAAGCAAGGTGGATCATTCTACTCCTTCTCCTTCTCGGGATAACGGCGACAGTCCTTCTCTCTTTGTTCACGAGGAGTGCAGCTCTCGCGGCAGGCATCTTCACTATTTTTTTCATTGCCTTCTCTCTCTATTTCTTCAGAGACCCGACACGTGCCGTCCCGAAGGGTGAGAAGCTCATCGTTTCACCTGCCGATGGAGAAATCATCGATGTCTCCCGACGGACCGATGAGGAATACCTCGAAGAAGAGTGTCTGCGGATATCTATTTTCATGAATCTCTTCAACGTGCACGTGAACCGGATTCCCGTGACCGGGATCATCGACTACATGAGGTATCACCGGGGAAATTTTGCTGCCGCTTTCAGAGAGAAAGCATCACAGTATAACGAAATGCAATCGGTAGGTATCAACACAGGCGAGCATCGTATCCTCACGAGACAGATTGCCGGGATTCTCGCCAGGCGTATCCGAACCTGTGTTCATCTGGGTCAGCAGGTCGAGACCGGTGGCAGGCTCGGATTGATAGCTTTTGGTTCGAGAGTAGACATCTTTCTTCCGCTTACCGTAAAAATCATGGTTGAGAGAGGTCAAAAAATAAAAGGTGGAGAATCAATCCTGGGGGAGCTCCCATGAGACTTCGACGAACGAGACTGGTCCTTCCGAGCGCGTTTACCGCAGGGAATCTCTTCTTCGGTATGTTCGCGATGATTTCCTCTTTTCGCGGTGAACTCGAGTTTGCCAGCTACCTTATCATCATCGGCGGTCTGCTCGATTTTATCGATGGCAAGGTCGCAAAGATATCAAAAACCCACACCCACTTCGGAGCCGAACTTGACTCACTGGCTGATATCGTGACTTTCGGTGTGGCTCCAGCCGTCGTGGTGTATCATTTTCTCTTCGAGGGTAAGGGTGAATGGTCATGGCTCCTCTCATTCTTTTTCGTATTAGCAGGAGCTCTGAGACTCGCCCGGTTTAATGTCGAACAACCAGGTCCTACGAAGCGGTTCTTCATAGGTTTGCCGATCCCTGTTGCCGGTGGTGTTCTCGTTTCTTTTATACCATTCTCCCTGACCGGAATCCCCGATCCGATACTGGGTGGCATTGGATACGGAAAATACATGGCGGTGCTTCTCGTGATCCTTTCCATACTGATGGTGAGCAACGTGAGATATCCAGCATTTCCGCGTATCAACATCAGGGTATTCAAAGGGATTGCCACGTTGATCACTGTACTTGCTATGATCATGACAATGGTAATCTTTCCGGAGTACGTTATATTTCCTTTCGGCCTCGCATACATATGCTGGGGGTTATTCAGAGAGGTCTTCGGTGGTTTTGTCGAGGAAAGCCAGTCTGACGACTCAAAGACCGGCGAGAAACCGGTCCTCCTCAACGGGAAGAGGAATGACAGAAAAAAATCATCCCTTTAGTCCGAGAATAAAGCACCACTGTGGGGTCTATGGTGTGTACCGATGTGATCAAGCTGCAGAGCTTGCCTATGTCGGTCTCTATGCTCTCCAGCACAGGGGTCAGGAAAGTGCCGGTATCGTTTCCTATGACGGAACAAACCACCACATCCATCGGGGTATGGGACTCATCAGCGAGATTTTTAATGAAGAGAAACTCGCACAACTCCCAGGAAACATAGCAATCGGACACAACCGATACTCGACGACCGGATCATCACAATTACTCAACGCACAGCCCATCTTGATCAACTTCAAGGATGGACAGCTTGCCATTGCACACAATGGAAACCTCGTCAACTCCGGGAAACTACGCAGATCACTCGAAGATAGAGGGTCGATATTCCAATCAACCATGGACACGGAAGTTATCGTTCACCTCATCGCCTCTTCGAAGGAGAACACTCTCACCGGCAGGATAATCGACGCGTTGAGCAAGGTGGAGGGGGCTTATTCTCTGATCATCCTCCTGGGCGAGGACATGTATGCCGTCAAGGATCCGCACAGCTGGCGGCCTCTCTGCATCGGGCGCCTCGGTGAAGGTTATGTCATCAGCTCAGAGACATGTGGGCTTGACATCATCGGCGCCGAGTACATGAGAGAACTGGAGCCCGGTGAGATTGTCCACCTCAACCCCGACGGTCTCGACTCGTATCAGCCGTTCCCCCGGGTCCAGCGGAAACAGTGTGTCTTCGAGTTCATCTACTTTTCAAGACCTGACAGTGTCATCTTCGGGAAGAGTGCTGATCTTGCCCGCAGGAAATACGGTCGAAAACTCGCACTGGAGCATCCCGTGGATGCCGACCGGGTGATATCAGTTCCCGATTCGAGCAACTCCGCGGCTATCGGTTTCGCCGAAGAGTCTGCATTGCCGCTCGATATCGGACTTATCCGTAACCACTATATAGGCAGGACTTTTATTCACCCTTTCCAGCACGTACGAGATATCAGCGTGAAGATTAAATTCAATCCTGTTAAAGGCGTATTGAATAATAAAAGAATCGTGGTAATAGACGATTCGATTGTACGGGGCACGACTTCTAAGAAACTCGTGAGTATGCTTCGTACTGCCGGTGCATCAGAAGTTCACCTGAGGATCTCATCCCCCCCTATTCGGTTCCCGTGCTTCTATGGTATCGACATGCCCACGAGAAGAGAGCTCATCGCATCTCAGATGTCAGTTGAAGCGATCAGGGAATTTCTGGGGGTGGATTCACTTGGATACTTGAGCTTGCCGGGACTGCTCTCATCCACTCCTTTACCTGACGACGAACTGTGCCATGCGTGTTTTTCGGGTGAGTACCCGATTAGAATCAAAGGTGATGAGGAATACGATAAGTTTATTCACGAGAGAAGTCGTAACCCAGTGCAAAAGAGAGGAATCACATGAACAACATGAGGGTGTATTTCTTCGGAGGTGGGAAAGCCGACGGTAATGGACAGATGAAAGATATCCTGGGGGGGAAAGGTGCCGGACTGGCCGAGATGACGAACATCGGGATCCCCGTCCCACCCGGTTTTACAATTTCAGCACAAGTCTGTCTGGGTTATCTTGCGAGCGGTGAGCAGCTTCCTGAAGGACTCGAGCAGGAGGTCATCGACAACCTGAAACGTGTCGAAGGAACACTCGACAGAAAATTCGGTGATCCGGCAAAACCACTCCTTCTCTCCATCCGCTCGGGTGCCGCTATATCGATGCCGGGCATGATGGACACGGTGTTGAATCTGGGTCTCAACGATGACACCGTTACCGGATTGGCCGGTCTTTCCAACGACGAGAGATTCGCCTACGACAGCTACCGAAGGCTGATCCAGATGTACAGTGATGTCGTCATCGGTATCGAGCACAGCAAGTTCGAAAGAATCCTTCGCACGATCAAGAATCAAAAGGGTTACACACTCGACATCGAGCTCCAGATCGAAGACCTGAAGGAGATAGTAAATCAGTACAAGCAGCTGGTACACGATGAGACCGGAGTTGATTTTCCTCGTTCTCCCGTCGAACAGCTGTGGGGAGGTATCGGTGCTGTTTTTAAATCGTGGAACACAAAACGGGCAATCGAGTATCGAAGACTCAACAAAATTCCCGAAGACATGGGTACGGCAGTCAATATCCAGGCAATGGTATTCGGTAATATGGGGACAGGCAGCGCAACAGGAGTTGCTTTCACGAGAGATCCCGCCACGGGAGAGAATCGATATTATGGTGAATTCCTCCCCAATGCCCAGGGTGAAGATGTCGTGGCCGGAATAAGGACTCCTCAATCTCTGAGTAGAGCAGACCGAGGAGAAGATGATCCCCCCTCCCTCGAGGATCTGATGCCCGACATTCACCATGATCTGGTTCAAATCTTTCAAAAACTCGAGAACCATTATCATGATATGCAGGATATCGAATTTACTATCCAGGAAGGAAAACTCTGGATCCTTCAGACCAGAATCGGGAAACGAACCGGGAGGGCGGCGGTTAAGATTGCGATCGATATGGTCGACAATGGTCTCCTCGATCAGAAGCAGGCTCTTCTCCGGGTTGATCCTGCATCAGTCGAGCAACTTCTCCACCCGACAATCGATCCCAAAGCTGATCCTGTGGTCATCGCGTCGGGATTACCGGCTTCCCCGGGCGCAGCCAGTGGAATAGTCGTTTTCCATGCCGATGATGCCAGGGATATGGGAGAGGAGAACAGCGTCATCCTCGTCAG
>CAZZKG010000001.1:58209-156516 GCA_964654825.1 uncultured Gemmatimonadota bacterium
ATGAGAGAAATGATCCTTGCCAGTAACAGCGAAGGCCGGAAAAAGGCCCTCAAGAAGATACTCCCGATGCAAAGGAAGGATTTCGAGGAAATTTTCAAAGAGATGGATGGATTCCCGGTGACGATACGTCTGCTCGATCCTCCACTCCACGAATTTCTGCCCAGGACGGAAGAAGAATTCGCGCATCTCTCCTCGAAGATTGGCATAGAGATCAGCGAGATCAAAATACTTGCTGACGCGTTGAGAGAGTCAAACCCGATGCTGGGGCACCGCGGCTGCCGCCTCGGCATTACCTATCCCGAAATCACCGAGATGCAGGCAATCGCGATATTCGAGGCTGCCCTGAACGTCACCCGGGAAGGAGGTAATCCCCTTCCCGAGATCATGGTACCGCTCATTTCCAGCGAGAAGGAGTTCATCGAGCAGAAGGACATAATAATCCGAGTGGCAGACCGGCTTCTTCCGGAAAGCGGCGTTGATCTGAAATACCTTGTTGGGACCATGATCGAACTCCCCCGGGCGGCACTCGTCGCAGACAGGATAGCCGAGCACGCACAGTTCTTCTCGTTTGGGACGAATGATCTCACCCAGACTACATTCGGACTGTCAAGAGACGATGTCGGCAGATTTCTGCCCTTCTACATCAGCAAAGGTATTTTCAAGGAGGACCCGTTTCAGATGCTCGACACAGAGGGCGTCGGTCAGCTGGTCGCACTGGGGACAAGTCGCGGGCGCTCCGCAAACGAAAACCTGAAAGTCGGAATCTGCGGAGAACACGGCGGGGAGCCCACTTCCATATCTTTTTTCCAGGAAGCGGGTCTGAACTATGTGAGTTGCTCCCCGTACCGGGTACCCATCGCGAGGCTCGCGGCTTCACACGCGGCTCTGAAGGCATGAGGAATCCCCGGGCAATTATCTTCTCGCTCCCTGTTATCCTGACGGTAGTCTTCGTCTCTCTTCTGCCGGGCGAAGAGACCGGAGAAATCGGGGACACTCTCTTAGTTACCACACCGAAGGTGTGCGTGTCAGGGATTCCTTTCACCCTGAATCTGCTGGTTACTGAACTGCCATCATGTGACTCCCTTGTTTTCAACTGCGCGATACGCTCACGTGAGACAGGGAGAACTCTTGAGGAACTCTCCGGTGTTCTGTATCCAAACCGGAAACTTGCAGTCCTAGTGGAAAAACATTTCGATCCCGGTAAAATTACGATCACAGTGGATTCCCGAGCAGGCAGGTCTGTGAAGGATCTGAGGGTTTTGCCCGGCATTCTCACCATACTCCCACCGATCATAGCAATCCTCTTTGCGCTGGTGTTTAAAGAGGTTGTAGTATCTCTCACAATCGGTATCTGGCTGGGGGCATTATTTATCCTCGATTATTCTCCCTTCAAGGCGATGCTGGCCGTAGTCGACTACTTCGCCGTGGAAGTACTAACAGACAGAGACCACATCTCGATCGTCGTGTTCACCCTGTTCCTGGGCGGCCTCGTCGGCGTAGCTACCCGGAGTGGCGGTGTAAAAGGTATCGTTCAGAGGATATCGAAGTTCGCCAATTCTGCGAAGAGAGGTCAACTGGCAACCTGGATCATCGGTCTCCTGGTTTTCTTCGACGACTATGCCAACTGTTTGATCGTTGGCAATACCATGAGACCGATAACCGACAGGCTGAGGATTTCGAGGGAAAAACTATCCTATATCGTGGATGCCACAGCAGCACCCGTTTCGAGTATTGCTTTGATTTCTACCTGGATTGGTTTCGAGGTGGGTCTCATCGGAGACGGAATGACAAAATATGGTATCGCCGGTGATCCCTACCTTGTTTTTCTCCAGACGATACCGTACCGTTTTTATCCTATATTCTCCATCATCATGATATTGTTGGTGATCAGTCTCGATCGTGATCTCGGTGCGATGTATCACTGTGAAAAACGGGCTCGTGAGAAAGGAGAGGTTTCCCGCCCCGGCTCTACGCCGATCGTTGATACAGAATCCGAGTCTCTCCACCCCAAAGGTGGAGCGAAGATCAGATGGCAGAACGCCGCCATACCGCTTGTATTCCTCGTTGTGGGTACGTTCGTCGGTCTGTACATCAACGGTTACCGTAACCTGACACAATCTGCTCCGTCCCTTGTTGAAACCGCCTCGATCAATGAGATACTCGCTTATGCAGATTCGTTCAAAGTCCTGCTCTGGACTTCGTTTATCGGGACCATCATTGCCATCAGTCTCGCTGTCTCTCAGAAAATTCTTTCTCTCAAGGAGTCGCTGAATTCGATGATCGGCGGAATGCGTGCGATGATGATGGCCATGATTATTCTTGTGCTGGCCTGGTCTATCGGCGCTGTGTGCAAAGAGCTTGAAACCGCCAACTACATTGTGTTGATGTGCTCAGATATACTCACCCCGGCATTTCTGCCGGCCCTGACATTCATCATGGCAGCATTGATCAGTTTTGCTACAGGGTCTTCCTGGGCGACAATGGCTATCCTGATTCCAATTATCATTCCTATCGCTCACCAGGTCGGTATGACTCAGGCTGCCGGTGCAGAAGGGGCAATGCACACTCTGGTGACGAGCCTTTCGAGTATCCTTGCAGGTGCCGTATTCGGTGATCACTGCTCACCTATATCCGACACAACGATTATGTCATCCATGTCAGCCGGTATTGATCACATCGACCATGTGAGGACACAGCTTCCCTATGCTCTTACAGCTGCTCTGATCGGGATAGTCGCCGGTGACATCCCGTCAGGTTTCGGGACGAATCCCTGGTTATCTCTTGTGTCGGGTACAGTGCTCTTGTATCTCGTTGTGAGGTTTCTGGGGAAGCCTTATGCGATAAAAGGGGGTTAAAAACAGCGGGTGTGATCCGGGCTCACATATTCTTCCTGGCATAGACAACTCTCTTCCTCATACTGTCGAGTCCAAGAGCTTTGAGCCGTCTTCTGAGTTCGAGCCAGTTGATCTTAACGGTTCCGAATCGTTCGTCTTCGAGTGTGTTTCGTATTTCTCTGGTATTGAATTCGGGATTTTCCCTCGCGACGGTCTTGATCTTCTCATCAATCGAAAGTTTTGAGATGTCGGTGGCTGCGGTTTTCGTTTTCCCGTCGAGCACCCCTTTTAATACATGGAGAGTAGAGGTCGCAATTTTTGTCGAGTTATCCTCCTCCGTCGTGTGTGAAGAGCTTGATTCAAAGTTCTCATCGATGGATCCGAGGATGGCTTCTTTCTGAAAATCTTCGATTGCCTCCTCCAGAGAATCATATGCTTCGAGAATATTGTGAAACTCAAGGAGTTCGAACACTTCATACACATCAGGGACCATTTTCACCAGTTTCAAATCCCCTCCCTTCCCCCTGATGCTCTTGATTTCGCTGATAAATATTCCCCAGCCGGCGCTGCTGATATAATCAACAGCTCCGAGGTCTATGACAATCTTTTTGATCTCGGTTCTGATGAGTTTTTCGATAACGTCTTCGAGCTCGATAGAAGTTGTAGTGTCGACATAACCGCCTACTTTAACCACATACACATCGTCTCTGCTTTCAACTCTATCGATTGAAACCTGAATTCCTTCCATATGCTTCTCTCCTCTCGAAATATTCATCTAAGAATACCACAAACACTACTGTATGTCAACATCGGAGAGCAGCCACAGGTACTAAAGTGGCAAGATATGTGCCACCTGAAGATTTTTGTTATCAATTGGCCTTGATGAAACAACCGGTAGAGACGGCGAAGTGTTATCGGTGAAGGTAGTGAGGAAGTGAAAGTAGATCTACTTCAGGCATAACATCATGCAATACATTTTACCCATTGTTACACAACGTATTACAAATATTACCGAACGGTTTTGTGTTGTTCCGGAGCGGATGAGGACAACGGGAAATCAGTACCTCGTGAACAGTTTTCCCCACTTCGTTTCGAGAGCTTTTTTTACCCTCCCTCGGCCGATGAGTGGATACCAGTAGACATCGTGATAGAGCCATGAAGCAAGGTACGACCAAGGTGTGATGAAAGTGCGCAGTAGGAGTGGTTCGAGCGGTTTCAGAGGACCCCAGTAAATGAGTTTTTGTCCCCTGCTAGCGAGGGTGTTTCGGGTACCATTGAAATGAAAATTCACCTTTTCGATATCTTCACCAACAACTTCGATTTCACGTGGATCTCCACATCCGAGACCAGCCTCGTGAGCGAGCCTTATAAACTTGAGGTTCAATGGATCGAAACCCATCATTTTAGCGGCAATGGCATCGATCGCGACCTGATCCGCACTCGCGAGAATAAAGTCCTTCTCATACGGCTGCATTGCCCGGGGTCCGGGGCCATCACCAGCAAAAGTCCCGTCCATGACCGCAAATACTCCAGGATGGATCTCCTTCTGAATCGTCAGGAGATCGACCAGGGTCTCATGGATGACACTGTGCGTCCAGTGCCTTTTTTCATGAAGCAGACCTCCGAATGCGTTCTTCATTGCTCCGGTCATCGTGGTGAAGACATGAGTCTTCATGGTCGGAAAATGAATGATCGCATCCCCGATGAAACGCTTCGGTATATGGATACCTTCGGGGAAGATACTATCGAGCACAAGCATCTTTCCCTTCGGTTCATATTTGATCCATTCCTCACCTTCATAAAGGTGGATGTTTCTCAGACCATATTTGTCGATGACCGTTTTGTGCTTGTTCCTGACCTCACCCTTCTTCGCACTCACCACCACGGTTTTGTTGTGGCAGGCATAGAGTTTGTCCTTGTCGTACCCGTCATCCAGTAACTTTTTTACTGCACCCTCGAGCTGCCAGGGCGTAGTGGAACAGGCAGGATAAAAAACCCCCCACGAGATGTTCAATTTCAGCGCTACATCTACCTCCTTGCCAATGGCCGCCTCGTATCCAGCGAGGTTCATAAGCTTACCATAATCTTCGAGAACGCTGTCCGGTGAAGTTTTTAATACGGCTACCTTCGAATTCATTACTCCCCTAGCCTCCTGATAATAATCCGGTTAGAGATAAATGATAATACCCGCGGTCAATATCCACAGCAGCATGGTAATCATCAGCGGACGATCGCTCAACAATTCGGTCGTAGGATTACCGCCGCCTTCCTTCTGGTGTATAAGGTAGAGATATCTGAAAATACCATAGAGGACAAACGGAACAGTGATTATCAAAGACCTCGTGTTGAATTTCGTTACAGTTTCCTCCGCGACTGTGTATAACAGATATGAAACGACCATGGAAGCGGTTACAACAGAAATCATCTGGTCGAGAAAATATGGACTGTATTCTTCCAGGATTTGCCTGTGCTGTCTGGCTTCAGAATCAAGTATGACCAGTTCATGCCGTCTTTTCGAAAAAGCCAGAAAGAGTGCGAGGAGGATCGTACAAACGAGAAGCCATGAAGAAACCGAAACATCGATTATCTCTGCTCCACCATACACTCTCAGAAAAAATCCGGTCGCTACAATAAAAACATCCATGATGACGACATTCTTCAGGTGAAGAGAATAAGCCAAATTCATTAAAAAATATATGCAGGCGATAATACCGAATTCTCTATCGAGGTAGAAGGCGAGGGCTATCGAGATGATGAACATAAAAACTGCAAACACATTCGCAGAAGCCACTTTCACCTGACCGGAAGCGATAGGCCTGAACCTCTTGATCGGGTGCATCTTATCCTTCTCGAGATCCATGACGTCGTTGAGGATATACACACAGCCCGAAAGAAAACAGAAACTTAAGAATGCGAGAATAGCCTTCAACACGAGGGGCGGGTTGAAAAGGTTCTCCGAGAATACGAGAGGGGCGAAAATAAAGAAGTTCTTGACCCACTGTTTTGGACGCATTGAATAGATCAGCTTACTCATCTTCTGTTTGTCCCTCTTTCTGAAAAAGTCCTTCTTCAACAATTTCACAGATTATGTGTCCGATGGTGATATGAGCTTCCTGGATCCGACATGTCCTCTCAGACGGCACGATGATCGGGAGATCTACCTCGTCCTTCATCGGCCCCCCGTCCCGACCGAGAAGGCCGATTCTGAAGCATCCAACTGCTCTACCCGCTTTCAGCGCACTGATGACATTCGGTGAATTGCCGCTCGTACTGATACCGATCAGCACATCACCTCTCTCAGCCAGAGCTTCAACCTGTCTCTCGAATATGTGGTCAAAACCGTAATCATTTCCGAGAGCGGTGATACCCGCAGGATTCGAAACCAGCGTGATAGCAGGCATCGGTTTTCTCTCAAGTTCGAATCGGCCTATAAGTTCGGCAGCGAGGTGCTGGGCATCTGAAGCACTCCCCCCATTACCAAATAGAATCACCTTGCCACCGCCGCTGAGAGTTTTTTCGACCTCTAGTGAGGCACGGGCGATTTGCCCCGCCATCTCAGCAGCAATCTTTTCTTTTAGGGAAGCACTCTCGAGGAGAGAGTCCCGAATGTGATTCTCAAGATTTTCTCTGTCCATCATTAGAGTCTGGTCCTCTTACCAGTTCGATTACTTCATCACGGTTCTGAACAGTCCTGAGAACCTTATCCAGAGCTAGCTCTTTATAGATAACCTCGAAGCTCCTGTTCGGATTCATAATAAAAATATCCCCACCCTGCTTCCTGAGCCTCCTGAGCTGTTTGGTGATCGAACTCCAGCTGAAGATCTGACCATCCTCGACCTGACTCAAGTCAAATATAATGATTTTCTTTCCCATATCCAGCGTCCTGGTTACTTCCTTGTCTATAAACGCATCAAAATCATCACCATCTCTGAAAATAAGAGGGATAGTTCTTATCTCTGGATGTGGTACGTTTTTCGGTTTCCCGTTTCCTTCCCCAAGAGCCTTGGATATGGCCTCTTTCTGAGGCTCTTCCTTGAATCCCGGCCAGAGTGGACTTGGAGGAGGAAGCCTCTTCGCTTTCCGGGTGGTTTCCGACATACCCGGCAACCTTCCCGGTCTGGGCAGCTGAGGCCTGGCATCGATCCCGGGGGCGGGTTTTGGGAGACCTTTAAATTTCGGGGGCTGGATCAAACCTTCGGTGATCACCCTGCCATCGATCGTAATGAGAGGTGTCCCGGGAGGTTTCAACCTCTTGGAGCCTCTGCCGCTTCTTTCGATGAAAGCTCTCCTGAGCTTTACGGTGTTGAGCTTCAGCCTTTTCAGTTCTCGATAGACGAGATTCGTCGAGACGATTGTGTTTGCATATCGCTCCGATTGCAGCGCCACAGTTATCCGTTTCACACCGTATTCGGGATGCTGCTTCACGATGTCGAGAAGTTTCGCCTGATCTTCAATACTCAAATGCCGTACCGATATATCCTGTACTCCATCGAGTTCGTCGATAGGCTCATCGTTTCCTTCGACCCACTGTTTCCTGTACTTGTAAAAGGATGACGGTGAAATTCCCACCGCGAGGCATGCCTCTTTCACCTTCTTTCCATGCACCTCAACCATCTGGAGCACCTTCTTACCGAGATCGGCGAAATATTCCTGTCTCGACAGTTTTTCCTGTATGGCGAGTAATGTGATATCATCATTCTGAGACTGGCCCTGGGTAAAGTCAACGATTTCATCCTGAATGGATTTCACAAACTCAGTTACCTGTTCATGACCATGCCTTCGAATAGCATCGAGGAATCTCTCCTCTCCGAACTGTTCACGATCGGGATTCATGGCCTCGGTCACTCCATCAGTATATGCTACGAGGAAATCACCCTTCATCAGTCTCATGTTGTCTGTGCGAATCGATTTCTCGAAGAGGTCTTCATCATCGAGCGATATCCCCACCGGAAATCCCTCCGGATTCAAGTAGTACGACTTCTTCGTCGTAGACCTGTAGAGGATGACCGGATTGTGTCCTGCACTCGAGTAGTTGACGATTCTGTTCTTCGAGTCGAGGATGAGGTAGAACATGGTGATGAACATCCCCTTTTTGATGTCTTCGGAGACGAACTTGTTTACTTTTACCAGTACATCAGATGAGGATTTGTTGCCCCGGGCCTCGAGTCTCAGAGCCGTGCGGATCATTGTCATGACCAGTGAGCCGGGTACGCCCTTGCCGGAGACATCGGCGATGGCAATCCCGAGGGTGTCCTTGTCGACCCACACGAAGTCAAAATAGTCTCCACCGACTTCTTTCGCGGCTTTATAGAACGAAGCAATTTCATAACCTTCGAGTTCGGGAAAGGATCTCGGAAGAAGCATGTGCTGAATTTCTTTCGCCACCTCGAGCTCCTGTTGCAGCTTTTCCTTCTCAACGAGTTCGCCCTGAGCGAAACGGAATTTCTTGGCCATATCATTGAAAGCCTCTGCGATCTCACCAAGGTCGTCATCGGTGTCAATTATCAGAGAATCCTCGAGTGTCCCTTCACCAATACCCCGCACCCAGGTCGCGAGCTTCTTGAACGGCATCATGAGAATGTGGACCAGAAACAGGATCCCGATATTGCCGAAGACGAGAATCAAAGCGGAATAGAGTAAAATGTATTTCTGAGCTTCAGTGACTGCAGTCGAGATGTGCTGTCCGGACATTCTGACGATTGTACTTCCGACAATGTTGTCCAGCCGGGCATCGGCTTCGACATATATCGGCGTAGTAACCTGAAATATCTCCTCCCCATCCGGTACTCGGAAGCTCGTAATCGTATAGTCTTTTCGCGTGACATAGGGTACCTGCCTGGGAGGTGGGCTGTACTGTTCGAATATCATGTAGGGATCGGAATGACCGAAGATCATGTTCTGATTGTCGACGATGATCACTTCCCTGATCAGCGAATTGTCCGAAGCAGCGTTCTTTGCAAGGCCCGCCAATCCGAGGTCATCCTCGTTGATGATATAACTCCAGGCATTCTTCGACAATTGCTGGGCTGTGTTGAGAGTCTGTTGAAGGAGTTGCCCTCTGATATCTTCTTCCTGTGTACTGTATATTTTCCAGCCGCTCGCGACGAGGATGGCGCTGAAAATGAGAGTTGCAACTGTAGTTACCTTCCACCTGAGGGATATCCTGACGGGTACGACTTTCGCTACCCCGACTTTCTTGTGCGGTCTCTTCTTTGTAAGCCAGAGTTCATTACCACGATTTGTCGCATGGTACTCGATGTCATCCATGAGTTTCTTCATCAGGAAGATCCCGAGACCACCTTTCTTCCCGATTTTCATATATGTCTGGAGATTGGGATCGCTCGCTTTTTTGAAATCGAAACTCTTCCCCTGATCGATCAGGACGAATGACACTGCGGTGGGTTTTACAATGGCGAGTATATCGATGAATCCGTTTTCGATACCACGGTATGCATGCCTGATGATATTTGTACAGCCTTCATCAACGGCAAGTTTGATACTGTTGATGTCCTTCATGTCGAAACCGAGGGAGGTCGAGACTTCTGTGATGAAGTCTCTGACCTGTGCGAGATGAATCTCCTCCGCGGGAATCCTCAGTTTCCTCTCGCTTGTCCTAACCAGTCCTCGCATGGTATCACTTATTCTGAAGATTTTTAAGTGTTTCTATTCTCTGTTTCGCCTCATCAATATTTCTCTTTACCTTCACATTATAAGGATCTTCATCCAATATCTTCTGCCACGCTTCTATGGCCTCAGTATACTTACCCTGCAGGTAGAGGTCTACTCCTTCGAGATACAGTTTTTCCATCTCCGGTTGAATCTCGGTGGTCACACCTGCCATCTTTGACTCTGTCAGGCCGATGTACTCCGCGATGAGAGCATTAGCAGGATTGAGCTGTTGGGCCTGCTTGAAATCATCAAGTGCAGACTCGTAATTCTCAGCAAGATAATCATCCAGTCCCCTCCTGAATCGGTCATTGGATCTAATCCTGTTCTCGCTCCTGGTGATCCTCCTCTGAATGTCGGGATTCTCACTGTCATACCGGAGTGCCTTGTGAAGCTCGTTGAGAGATGAGGCATAGTCTCCGACCCTGTCGTATGCCATGGCACGATTCAGATGCTGTTCGACTACATCTCCGATTTCGGCTGTCGCCCGCGCGATGTACTCCCTGGAAAGCGTATTCTCGGGATCGATTTCGAGAACCCGCTTCCAGGAGCTGATGGCTTCGTTGTAACTTTTCTGCGTATAGTGATGAATACCGGCTTCGAAGAGCTCCCTCACAGCAGCCTGTGTGGCAATGTCCGTGTTCCTCTGCTGCTCCTGCCTGTTCAGCTCTTCGGTGATCCGGTCGATCGCCTCGAGTGCCTGCTGATTGTTCTCATCCCATGCCAGAACACCCTGCCACTGCCCCAGAGCTGCAAAGAAGTCTCCATCACTGGTAAGTTTCTCCGCCTCGGAGATCCTTCTCGCGATTTCATCTTCCCTCTGACGGGTCAGCCGTTCACTGGCTTCCCGCTCAACTCGCGCCTGTTCCTCTTCAATTTCTTCCCGCCTCATCTCCTCTTTCGACTTCCCAAATTCGTAAGACAGAGAGATCAGGTGATTGGTCATGTAATCCGAATTCCTCAGTGCATAATCGAACTGAAATTTCCGGTAGACGAATCCCATACCGAAGGAGACCGACTCTGAATTGAAACCCATTCTGAAACGGATGAAAGATTGATAATCGTATGTGAAGCCGAGGCGTTGCCTGAAGTATCTCTTTGTATTTTTCTCGAGATCTAATACCGGAGTCAGTGTGTGTCCCTCCATCAATTTAAAACTTCTGGCAACTCCAAACGTCAGGGATCTCGACATCGAGTCTCTCTCACGAAACAGTTTCATTGACGGTGGCAACAGGTTGCGCACGACGAAACCAAAATCAAATCCCTCGAACCAAGGGTGATAGTCATCGAGAAGCTGATGATACGCCAGGTCGATACCAAGTCCTGTGGCACTCTCATTGAACATCTGCTGATGATCGATCTTAAGACTTATCCCGAGTGCGGAGTTTTTGATGAGAAAATCGGTATTTTTTCCGTACGAGAAGATATACCGGTACTGGGAATATGAAAACTTCTGCGTGTTGATCCCGAACTGATCCGTCCCCTGGATATCACCCGTACTCACACGGAACATACCAGCACCGAAAGTTCCGATGTGTAACGTCGGATAGGTCACAGAGAAAAAGTCATACGGTGTATCACCGAGAAAAGACGTGTGGAAGAAATTCGCATTTGCCACACTGATCCTGTCCATGTATGCCGGATTCCAGAAGAGAGCTGATGACTCCGAAGGTCTCGCAGCACCGGCCTGCCCCTGCCCCACCATGTCGGCACCGGTACCAAAACTGAATACCCCTTCGACTCCTCCATCCTCGGTCTGAGAGTATCCCGCTTCGGCCATGAGGAAGCCAACCAGAGCCAGGATTAAAAACAATCGCATTGTCAGGGCCTTAAGGGTCATTTCATCACCGCGATCTTGTGCTGGTGCGACAGTGTCCTCCCGCTCTCGAGCCGTGCCGAGACGACACACAAATACACTCCGTTCAGGATCACTTCACCACGACCGTTTCTCCCATCCCACTGGTACGTGTTGATGCCTGGTCCTGATCCACCGGGTGTCCCCTGATCGAATCGTAAAATCTTCACCAGTTCACCAGTGAGACTATAGATGAACAGTTCGACCCTCGCGTTCTCAGGCAGATAGTAGGCGATTGTAGTCGGCTCGAACCCTGCCCGAAACGGATTGGGATAGTTTTTAAAAGAACCGGTAAAGTCATCAGCACTCAAAACTACGAAATCAGATAGAAGTTCCGGTAAATCCGTACCCAGAGCATCCACGATATTCACAATCCTTCCATTGGAAAGATCCGTCGCAAAGATATCCTCGTTCCCGTTGAAGTGTAGAAGGATCGTCTGCGCCCCCGGTGATGGGATGATGTCGAGAAAGAAATAGAGCGTGTCGGGATTCGCACTAAGCCTGAAATCCGCTTCTCTGAGATTAACCAGGACAGTTTCACGGCTCAGATCGAATGCCGATGAGAGAAGAGCTTCACCTTCTATGTCACTCGACACGTACAGATCTTCAATGACCGATGAGGGCGGGTTGATGACGTCACCGCTTCTTTCTTCGAGAGAGACTTTTATGCTGTCGAGTCGTATCTCATTCTTCGCATTCCCCCTGTTTGAGAGCTCGAGTGCAATCATCCCAACAGCACCCTGCCCTGCGTACACATTCCGCGTAGGGAACCCATCCAGTTCTACAGCAGTGACTACGAGCTCGTTCCCTTCGACAACTGAGACCGGGATGGAATATTCCCCCTGGTTGTAGAGGAGTGCGAGCTGTGCGGGATCGGTGTTCTCATCGTGTGGAATCGCTTCCACCGAAACTTTGATAATGTAGATACCGACACTCTGCGTATCCGGGACAGTCACCGTCCACTGAATCGTATCGGGCAGTGCAGGGTCGAACGGTCGTTCGGGATCAGAAACGGAGAAAGCAGTACCTGCAAGATCGAGCAGGATACTTCCCGTATCCATAATGCCGGCTTCTCCCATGTTCTCGACGATACTCTCAACGATGAAGGACTGGCCGATCGTGACGACGGTATCGCTTCTCTGGGCATTTACCGAAATGGTCGCCGGCTCCTGGACCAGTAACGGGTCCAGATTCAGCGTGTCTACGAAGTTGATCTGATTGTAGACACCTTGCACGAACATAAGTGTCGGGAATTCTCCGGTGTCGAAGTCGGAATCCAGTTGCCCCTGCAGGAATGTCAGCGTCGTGTCACCAGGCTCGAGGACGGCGGTCCCGCTCTCGTTGAGGGCGATATCGAACTCCTCCTGGCCGTCCGTCATGTAGAATCGTGTACTGCCGTCAGTGAGATCGAGCGTCGCCTCGCCCGTGTTCGAAACCCGGGCGGAAATGTGGACCATGTATCCTCTCGAAACCTTCTCTTTTGACATGGAGCCCGGCACATATTGCAGCTCTGGTTCGGACTGAACCGCAACCGAATCGACATCGGGGAGGACCTGGTTAAAACTTCCTCCCGCGTGCGTTTGCCCCGAGAGGAACAGATCGACCGGGTACAGGCCCGAGGAGAATCCCGGATCGAGCGTTTCGAGACTGAACGTGAGTTGTGTTTCAGCCCCTCCCCCGGTTAAGGTCGTCTCGTTTGCAAGATGCCCTTCATACGTGTGCTCAGCGTCAAAGAAAGAGACTTTCGTGTTGGTAGTATTCAGATTGACTGATGATTCACCGTTATTCTGCACATGCAGTGACATTGCATACTGACCGCCGGGAGACAGGTTTTCGGGAGAGAGCGAGCCCGCAACGTACTCGGCTGTTGCGAGGGAGATGACAACGAGAGAATCGATCAGGTCGGATGAGTTATCTCCGATCTCACTCCCTCCGGATGACCCGGCGGCGAAAGCGTCGATATAATACGTCCCCGTCCCGGTGAGCGAATTGACTTTCACCCCGACCGGGAGATAGCTGGTGACCAGTGGAGGTAATGTGTCAGGTACAGTGATGAACTGTGCAAAATCACCGGGGGGAGCAAAAATGAGTCCATAGTCATCGATAATAATACTTTGAGAGCCGCTGTTTTCAACGGTGATGATAACACCGAGCGAATCCTCTACCGTCACCGTGTCTCTCGCTGCCTGCACCAATACAATCTTCATGCTCGAGATCTGGAGCGAATTGTTATCGAGAGCGACATCCTGATCGTACGGACTGCTGTTGTAATCGGTGCCGGTGAGATCGAGTATCGGGGTATAGCTTGTAATCTCCATTCCTTCGGGTATCATTTCAACTGCGAATGTAAGTGTGTCCCAATCGGATCCGCCATCCAGATCAATATCCTCAACCAGACCAGCCCGGTATTCAATCGGAGGATCCGCAAACCAGAACTCGGATCCCGTATTGACCGTCACACCGGCTTCCCCCTCGTTTTTCACAAGAACCTTGAAGGAGACCGAATCCCCCGGTGAAACGGTGTTCGGCACGAGTGATCCCGAGAGGTACGCTAAGATAGCCTGCGACTGGAACACGATGTCGATCGAGCCCGAGGCATCCCCCTGGACAGACACCACACTCACGGTACTCGTACCGGAGGCGGATGTCGCTTTCAGAGTCAGCTGGATCTTCCCCTCCTGGTCGGTCTGGAGCTGCTTCCCAGGAGTTCCCAGGTCCTGGTCCTGGTCGATTATAGTGCCGATCGTCGCAGCGACGGTGATAGAGGTGTTTTCGGCAACGATATTTCCACATGAATCGATGAACGATTCGGTTAGAATCTGGGTCGTCGAGCTTCCGTCGGCCGTCAGTGTATCCCTGCTTGCCTGGAGTGCGACGATCCCGGAGGGAAGATCGGGTTCGATGTACACCTGGCTCTTCCTGTACGGGGCGAGGATGATCCCCTCGCCGTCGATATCGCTGACCGAGATTGTGTCATTGTCGGCTGCCGTGCAACTTCTGGCCTGCAGCGTGTCAGTCCCTGCAGAAAGTCGAAATTCCAGGGTATCGGAAAACGAGCCGTCACTCGAGAACTCCATGTCGCCGTATCCGGAAGTCAATTGCACCATGGTCGTGTCATCGTCGTCGATGTTTCCGAAGCCGTCCTGCGCCTCGACGATGAATGTGAATATATCACCGGCCGCCTCCCTGATCTGGGTAGGGTCCATCGGCTTGATGGCGAGTTTCGTCGCCCCGCTGTCTACCGTGGTTATCGATACATCGGCAACCCGATCCTGGGGGATATCAGGAGTACTCATCGCATCGAGTGTGTCAGCCAACCCCGACACCTGTGGGGCGGAGTAGAGAACAGTCAGCACCCCGTTTGGATCTGTGATACCCGTTTGAACCTGGTCGTTACCGGTTGTATTGTAAACGGGTTCGTCGGGATTGTCGGAGAGGGTTCCACGACGGGGGCTTTTGAGAAAAAAACTGATGTTCGTTTCGGG
Source organism: uncultured Gemmatimonadota bacterium (assembly GCA_964654825.1). Classification (GTDB taxonomy): domain Bacteria; phylum Gemmatimonadota; class CAZMKB01; order CAZMKB01; family CAZMKB01; genus CAZZKG01. The sequence continues at coordinate 73,050 of CAZZKG010000001.1, forward strand.
CACGGGATTGAGAAAGGTGTCAGTGACGGTACCCGTGAAAACCTGCGTGGTACCGACGGTAATGTTAAAGGGATCGGGAGGCTGCAGGACGAGAAACTCCGGATCATTCGGGTCTACATCGAAAGGATTAGACAGACTGATGATCCCAAGATACTCCGCCTTCATCCGATCGTCTTCCCGCGTTCTCGTAACCGTGACGTTGCCGTCCCACTGGCCTGCTGTCATTGCCACGGTGTCGTGGTAGGATTCCGAGAGATCGTACAGTTCAACGTCCTCATTAAAAGTGATCACGATGTTATCCAGTGAATCCAGTGCTGTGACACTCACCGGGAATGGCACCCCCGCCGTCCGGTGATTCTGGATTGTTGCAAACTCGAAGTGATCGAGGCTCGCAGGAAAGATGTCGAAGTTGTTGGAGTTGCCCTGCTTGTCATTGTACTCTGCGGTTATCCTGTCATTCGCAAAGCTCTGGTTGACCACAACCCACCCCTGCCAAATGCCGTTTGTAAAAATGTCTGTCGAGTCAGGCTGTAGTGTCCCCGTCCGGTCGCTCAGTGCAGCTTTATTGGAGAAATTGGTTTTCAGGTTGTTGTACCCGTCGTATGCCCGGATGGTGATGCTGAAAGCCCCCCCCGCCACCTGGTCGAGAATCTCTTCGAAGTCGAAGTGATCGAGCCCGCCAGGAGAGATGTTAAACGGGTTCGAGTCCCCGGTCTTACCCTGGGCCGAGACCCGGATCACGTCATCGTTCCTGGCCTGATTCACATGAACAATCTGGTTTCTCACGCCGTTTTCAAAATTGCCGCTCGTCGTCGGGTAGATCGTGCCCGATGAATCGGTGATTGAAACCGTCTCTGCGAATGCGAGTACGACGTTGTTATACTGGTCATATGCTGTTATCGTGATCTGAAAGTTTACGCCCGCCGTCTGGTTGGAGACCGGGTCGATATCGAAACGTTCCAGGCCTGCCGCCAGAACGGTGAACTGGTTGGATTGTCCTGTTACACCTCCATCGGTTGCTGTAATCCGGTCGTTGAGATAAGATTGGGTAATGCTAACCGTACCAGTCCATACGCCACTCTGGAAGTTCTCTGTCTGGGTGGGATTGATCGATCCGGTAATGTCGCTCAGATCAGCGATGCCCGTGTAGGTGTCGACGGTGTTGTCGAAAGCATCTTTCGCATAGATCGTAATCGGGAAATCTACACCCGCCGTCTTGTTGCCGCTGATCGTGTCGAATTCGAAATGATTGACCGCCGCCGCAACAACATTAAAGAAGTTCGACTGACCGCTGCGGTTCGACCCGGAGGCGGTTATGCGGTCGTTCGTGTAGAGGGCGGACACGGTGACCTGCCCTGTCCACACGCCATTGGTGAAATTGCCAGAAGTGGTCGGCTGTATGCTTCCTGACAGATCTGAAAGTGTGACCGTGTTTGTGAAAGATTCAACTGTATTACCATATACGTCCTTCGCTGTAATGGTAATAGGGAACGGCAGTCCGGCTGTCTGATCGGATATGGTATCGAATACAAATGTGTCAAGCGGGCCGCTTACAACTTGAAAAGTGTTGCTCGCTCCCGTAACCGAATTGTAGGATGCAGTGATCTGATCTGAATCAATCGACTGGGAAATCGTGACCGCGTTCGACCAGAGGCCACTGGTAAACGTCGCGTTCGTCGGGCTCATGTTCCCGGTCAGGTCACTCAAGGTCACCGTTTGGTTAAAATCATCGACGCGATTTTCGAAAGTATCTCGCGCCGCGATTGCGACGGTGAATGGATCACCGGCAGTCTGCGGGGAGGAAATGGGACTGATGGTAAAGTGATGGAGTGAGGCGTTATCTACAAAAAAATTGTTACTGCTGCCTGTCGTCCCGCTGTAGTCTGCGATGACGGAATCGACACCCACCGCCTGTGTGACAGTGAGGTTTCCCGTCCACCCTCCCCCGCTGAAACTCACAGTGGTCGGAGTTAGAGTACCCGTCACGTCACTGAGGCTCACCGGGTTTGAAAATCCGTCCGCCAGGTTATTATACACGTCATATGCCTGTATGGTTACGGAGAACGGTACACCGGCCATCTGGGTGGGCCCGATAGTGCTGAACACGAAGTGGTCGAGGCCGGCATCATCCACGGCAAAAGCATTGCTGGTCCCCGTCGCACCGCCATATGTAGCAGTTATCGAATCGGCATTCGTCGCCTGGGTGATCGTGACCGAGCCGGTCCACTGCCCGCCGCTGAAATCTGCATTCGTCGGGCTCATCGACCCCGTTTCATCAGTCAGGTTCACGCTCTGGCTGAACTCATTATCGAGGTTATCATACACGTCATACGCCTGTATGGTAACAGAAAACGAAGTACCGGCTGTCTGAGGAGACAGTATTGTGTTGAACACAAAGTGATCGACCCCTGCATCATCCACGGCAAAAGCGTTGCTGGTCCCCGTCGCACCGCCATATGTTGCAGTGATCGAATCGGCATTCGTCGCCTGGAGAATCGTGACCGATCCGGTCCACTGACCGCCGCTGAAACCCGCGCTCGTCGGGCTCATTGACCCCGTTTCGTCACTCAGGCTCACCGTCTGGGCAAAATTATCCACAAAATTGTTGTACGTGTCAAATGCCTGTATGGTAACGGGAAATGAAGTACCGGCTGTCTGGTTAGATCCAATCGTACCGAACACGAAATGATCGACCGCTGCTGCGCTCACATTGAACGTGTTCGACGTACCCTGCACGAGTCCCAGGTAGTCTGCCGTGATGGTGTTGTTTTGATAGGAGTTTGTAAAGACGACTTTACCGGTCCATACTCCCGCGGTGAAATTCCCCGTCGTCGCTGGAGCGATCGAGCCGGAGAGATCGGTCAGATCACAGCTGCTGGTGAATATGGTGACGGTCTGCCCAGCCGTGTCCTTGGCAGTTATCGTTATTGTTATGGAGTCGCCTGCGACAGCATCGCTTACGGTGTTGAAGTCGAAGTGATCGAGCTGGGCGAAGAGAGATGTACAGGGAAGCAGTACTCCCAGAAAAACTGTCGACAGCAGCCTTTTCAATTTCATGTATACGACCGTTGAGATCCCCGAATGATGTGTAGTAAGATAGTATGTGTTACGGCAACAGTACAGGTCACTTCCGATATAACATATACTATAAAATTAGCAATTTCTATGCCATTTCGATGCACACAGTTCCCCGTCAACTGTTGACTAACGTACTATACCACAGCAGGTTACTGCTTCTGTTCTCGTGAGAGATGAAGGATTCGTGATATGTGGACGGAAACTGGACGCAGCTGTCCTATAATGGACAGACCGGGGGCGACTCAGAAACACAATAACACCTAAGCCCTAGGCGTCCAATCTTATCGAGAGAGCACCATTTTCCTCGGTGAACACACCTGTTCACCGACACGCAGTGTATACAGGTAGATTCCGGAAGGAGCATCTTCTCCCTGTTCCGCCCGTCCGTCCCAGCATACCTCGTGGACTCCCGGAGGAAGATTGTCATCCAGGAGTGTTTTGACTCGTCTCCCTCTGGAATCATAGATCATCATTGTGGCCGGGTGAAGTGAGGAAGTTCCACCCTCTTCCGGGATACTGAATGATATCCGTGTCATGGGGTTGAACGGATTGGGATAATTCTGGCCAAGCTCCACGTTTTTCGGCATATTCTGTCCCTGTCCCTGATCCACTCCCAGCCCTACAGCTGTTATCGTAAAGCACTCCTCACTGATATCGAACAGGTCAGGATTCTTGTACTCCTCCAATCGCATCAGGCAACTGTCGGAATACACCTCAGGTACTTCCCAGGTCCAGTGGCCGTCATTTCCGGTGTTCCCTTTTACGAGGTCCCAGCTGTGCCCGAAATCACTCGAGAACCAGATCCTGATTTTTACAATATCCGGATTCACTTCCCATTCGATTTCGAACTCGTCACCAACGGTGAGCTTTTCACCACCGTTCGGTGTGACGAGGGTGAGATCCTCTTCACCCTCCTGCCCTATCGTGTATTCAACTTCCTGGGAATACCCACTCTCATTACCCCAATCATCATACGCCTTCAGCGCGAAGTAATATGTAGATCCCTGCGAAAGTCCCACAACGGTATAATCGGTGGTAAGTCCTGCATCGAATATTGTGGAATATTCTCCCGACGATATACCATAGAATACTTTGTAACCGGCAAGATCTGTTTCGGTGTTCGGGTCCCATTCCAGTGTCACTGAGCTCGACAGGACCGCTGTTGGAAGGAAAAACAGTGTGAAAATAACGATAAAAATCGACGAAACTGCTCTGGATTGAAACGCCATAATTTACCCTCGTATGTGTTCAATCCAAAGCTCATGGCTCAAAGCGTACGTCTACAGGGTGATTGCAAGGGATGTGCCACGAGCCTTTTTGTCTCTTAATACAATTTTGCAGCACCATAACTGATTATATATATATTGGTTATGGTGATTACCGGAAGTAATTTATCCCCCGGACTTTCTTTGTTCGATGCATAACTTTCATAGATGGGATAAAAAGTGACAACTGGAGAAGTACGTAATGAGGAGATACACGTGAGCCGGGACGGGTAACGGTCAAAAGCTAACGGATGAGGATCATTTTCCGGGTGATACTCTCGCCTCCCACGGTGATCATATAGATATACGTCCCTGAGGGCAGGCCTATACCTCGATCGTCCCTCCCATCCCACGTCACCCGATAGCTGCCGGGTACAGCATCCGTGTCCACCAGTGTTCTCGCCAGCCGGCCGCGCACATCGAACACACGCAGCCTCACGGGAACGTGGGCTTCCCCACTACCGGTGTCGAGATTCGATACGGGGACGTCATACCTGATGACGGTGAGAGGATTGAAGGGATTGGGGTAATTCTGCAAGAGTGAAGCAACCCGCGGAAGGATTGACCCACCCGGGACATCATCCCCGATTCCCGATCCATCCCTGAGTAAAAACGTGAACGCTCCACTCGACGGTGTACTGTCACCGAAATCGTCATAGGCGATAACCTGCCAGTAATAGATCCCCCTGTCGAATGTGTTGGTGTTGATCACATAGAACGTGTCTGAGATACCACTGGCAACTGGACTCTGGGGAAAGAGGCTGTCCGTATCAATAAAGATCTCATAGTTCACCACGGACTGGGGATCGGGATCAATCGATTGATACCAGACGAACGCGATCTGACCGATTCCCAGCGTATCTGCATCCTCAGGGGAGATGAGTGTGAATGCGGAAGGAGGAGTGTTGCCGGTGGCACCCATGATGGTGAAATCATCTACCTCTCCCAGCCTCGATGGTAGTTCGTTCTCAAAGGCAAGACCTGCATAATGGGTTACCGGGTTCAGGATCCCATCCACGTCGATGAGTGTTCCGCGAAGGACTTCGTTCAGATACACCTCGAAGTGATTCTCATCTCCAACTTTCTGATAGGAAATTCGTAAAAGATCCCCTGACTCGGGTGGATACGGTTCGGGAACCGGAGTACCGAGTTCGTAGGGTTCATCAAGATTATGCATTCTGTAGAGATGGTACGCTGAATTGTAATACCGTATGAAGTAGCACTGGCCATTGTTGACATTCAGTGAATTCCTCATCATCATGATACCGACCGAGCCATTCTCCACCTCGGTGTTAAGCTGGCCGTAGCGAAACATCACTTCGTCAGGATTTCTCACATAACTGTAGATGGCACGGATCGTCCACAACTGGGAGTCTTCTTTGTAATGCGATGTGATCTCGTTTCCCTCGATGAGGACGGAGTCAGTAGTGATCCAGTGAATACCGAGCTCTTCCCGGTTGAAATCATCAACAAACACCGTCGCATCACCGGTAGTGAGAGCTGAAGGAGTATTCGAAATGGTGGATTCGTTCGGTACTTCATCCCGAGACTTGACGGCGAAATAATATTCGGTACCGGGCTGGAGACCGCTCACGAAGAACTGCTGGCTGCTGCCACTTGATAATGGCACCGGCTCGCTGGTTGCCTGATATGCATCGGGATAATTTTCTTCTGTGATCACCGACGTGTAATACCTGAGATCGTATTCCGATGGGATTCCGATAGTACTGTCATCTCCCGGAGATGTCCAGATCAATTTCACGGTCGAGGAACCTATCTGGTCGACGGTGAGATCTGTAATTGCCGCCGGTGGTACCGAATCTATGGGTAGTGAAAGACCGAGGGAATCGGCCCAGACCTGGGCCATGATGGCATACCCATCATCATTCGGATGCTTCGTGTCATACAGGAGCTCAGTTTCCCAGTTGGGATGTGACTTGAAAGCCGAATTGTGGTCGACGTATTTGATGTCATATCCATGTAACTTCTTGACTTCGACGAGAGACCTTATCAGAGTGTTGAGCTCGGTCGTGATTGAATCCTTTTCATCCCTCCTCGGGACGATACCGGCAACCATCATAGTCATCAGTGGATTGTGACTCTTCGCCTGATCCAGGATACTCTCGATGTCCACGATCACATCCTGGAGATTCCTGCCCCCGGTGATGTCGTTTGTTCCGATATGAAGCAGAATGACATCCGGATTTTCGGAATCAAGAAACACACCCACCGAATCTGCGAGCCAATCCGAACGCTTTCCACCGTGTCCTTCGTGATCTGGATCGAACCCTTCCCCGAGAGTCAGTGTCCCGACCAGGTCGAAAAGAACACCCTCAATCGTGTAATTGTGATAGAAGGGCTTCCGGTAACCCCCGTCATCACTCGAACCCGTACCCCTGGTGATGGAATCCCCCAGAGGCATGATCCTGAGAGAATCTTGCTCCTGAGCATGGAGCGGGGTGGTACAGGGAATAACAGTAATGAAAAGAATGAGAAGTGCCGCGATCAAATCAATCCCCCGGTTAAAATCACTAATTCATCGATATACCTTATAAACGAAACAATTCATGTACGTCTCGTGCAACTCTCGAAAAAAGACAGCCATCCCCGCACCGATACGGGGATGGCCGTTCTGAAGTATGACTCTGTTCATTGCTGCTGACATTTCTACTTGAGTATCACCATTTTCTTTGTTGAGACGAAGTTTCCTGCCTTCATCCTGTAGAAGTAAATCCCGGATGATACTTTTCTGTTATTGTCATCCCTTCCGTCCCAGGTTATCACGTACTGGCCGGACTCTTTCACCTCATTCACCAGGGTAGTCACTTTGACACCCCTGATGTTGAAGACATCCATCTGCACGTGGACCTGACCGTCGGCAGACTCCGGGACGTCATAGGTGATAGACGTCAGTGGATTGAACGGGTTGGGATAGTTCTGTCCGAGGGTGAACATCTTCGGCAGCACAGGTGAAGTCGGTTCCCCTTCCTCCACCCCGGTGTATGAGGAATCGGTCCAGAAACTGTAGTAACTGGAACTCTCACCGCGCAGGCCGTCCTCGTCCTCAGCAAAGACTTTCCAGTAGTACCAGCTGAGGTTCAGCAGTCCCGGCAGGGTAAATGTCGTGTCGGAAAGGCCCCCGATGATGGTCGGTGAATCGAATTCCTCACTCCTGTCATACCACAGTTCATAGGTGATTTCTTGGGCATCGGGATCAGGGTCAACTGCCTGATGCCAGACCACGGTCGGGAACAATGTACCGACTGTGGATCCATCTACCGGCGACAGCAGATCGAACGGCATCGGAGCATCGGGAATCGAGACGTAGAAACTCCAGTCAAGCTGAGCTGACATGGTTTCCAGGCCGGTGGTATCCTTGGCACGCACTCTCCAGAAAATCTGCGCGTTGTCGGGAAGGATCGTCACTTCATTCTGATTCTTCCTGTCGGCAAGGTAATTCCTCAAAATCCTGCCGAGCTGGCTGCCTGGGATCTGGTACTCACTCACCCATATACTGTCGACGAACGTAGTATTGTCGTAGAACAGCGGGTCGGTGCCGTACCAGAGGCTGTAGTGTACCGAGTCATCGATATTGAGGTCATACGAATCTGTCCAATCGAGCAGAGGATCACCCACGTCTATCGTGTCACCGTCGAAGGGCAGAAAAAGATTGAAATCTGACGGAGGTAATGTCGAAACCGGGCTGGACAGGGAAAATTGAGCGATGTTGTTCTGGTACGTTCCACGCATCATCACACCCGAGTATTTCGTCCCTGAAAAAGAATGAAGTTTATCAGGATCCGACACTCGCTTTATCCATCCTCCGTTTACCCAGTAATCGAAGTGGTTTCCGTTCATATCCGTACTTACTACAACACGGATACGATCGCCCGAGACTGGATCATATCCCCCGTCAACCTCACCGGAAATCTGATACGAGGGGACACCATTCGAAACATCCCAGAGAGCAACCTTGTCATTGTTCGGATTCCGGAATAACAGGTATCCGTTGGCATCGGGATCAGGGGAGTCCATCATCAGGACAACGCCGGCCGTACCCGTACTGGAATTGTCCACATTACCCCACCAGAAGTCGACCTCCTTTACATTCGTAATCGAGTGGAATATCGCTGAGAAATCCCACCTGTCTTCCGTTGACACGTTGGTGAGTTCACCACCGACGATCTGCAGTTCAGGATCTGCAGTCCAGAATTCCTCTCCGAGCACCGGCCTTTCGAAATCGTCCAATGCCCAGGGGTAGTCGATTGTTTCTCCGGTGACTGTATTGGAAACAAGGGACCTGTTACCCTGCTCGTCTTCGGTTCGCATCGCAAAGTAGTAGGTCATGTTCGGTTCCAGTTTGTTGATCGTGTACTCTTGGTAGGTTCCGTAGGGATCTGGTGTGGGTTCGCCCGTACCTCTCCTGGCGCTGCTGAAGTTGTCCTGGTTGATCGGGGTTTCAGAAAACCTTACATCGTAACTGGTTGCCGTACCCGATGTATCGCTGTCTCCGGGAGCCGTCCATGAGAGCAGGATTGTCCTCGCGGCGACACTGACTACATTCAAATCGGAAACCTGGCTCGGTGGTACGTCATCGAGCGTCTGTCCGGTTTCGACGTTTGAAAGCCCCGAAATGTTGTTTTTCGGGAACCCGTCGCTCGTTTTGATGGCGAACCAGTATGTCGTCTCAGGCAGGAGATTGGTAATCGTGAGGCTGTCGAGAGAACCCGGAGCCGACGGAACCGGCTCACCAATGACCTTGATCGCTGATGCCCAGTTCGATTCATTGATTTCGAATGTGGCGAATCTCACGTCATAGCTCCCCGCGACACCTGACGTTCCATCATCACCCGGGGCTGTCCATCTGAGTTTTATGGATGTCCCACCTGCAGAAATAGCCGCCAGATCGCTTATCGCCGTCGGTGGAGTTGCATCGTCATCGTAGCTGACAAAGGTGAATTCGTCAACATTGTTGTTGACATTTCCACCGAGAAGAATACCATCGTACAGCGTCGAACTGTTACCCTGCAGTTTGAAGGGATCGGTGAGTGTCACGTCAAACTGATTGTTGTAATAGATGTCGAAGTGATGTCCTCCTCCGTCCGACCGCAACACAATCTGAAAATCGTCACCGCCCGAAGGATAAGGTAAGGTGGAAGTCTGAGTCGTGACCCTCGTCGTGATGGCTCCATTTTCCAGGGTCCAGAGCGCATACTTGTTGTCACTCTGGTTTCTGAAAATATAGTAGCCGTTCACATTCGTGTCTGTACCTGTGAGCCGCAGTGCCAGACCACCTTTGTCGATACCATTTGGGTCCGCCGTGGCTGACCACTTCAGCGCGACACCTAACGGGTTTGTATGGGCAGTGTACACGGCGATATCATCAATATCGATCCCCGTGTCTGTATTGTCGAGCTCATTCGAAACAATGAGCATCGTCGAATCAGCCAGCCAGTCCGCACCAGGCGGCCCATCTGCCCTGTTAAAATCATCGACGTAGACCGTATCCGCCGCCAGGATCGGTGTACCCCCGGACAACGGGGGTGGTTGGAAGCCACTCACAGACTGCTGCATGAGAAACAGGCAAAGAAAAGATGCAGCAGAAACAGGTAAAAACGAACGACCTCTCTTCATCATATCCTCCCTCTGGTAGATTGTGAGAGTGTCCTGTGATTGTTGGGGTTTGCGCACTTTGCTATGAAAATTAGCAATATTTGTGCCAGTTCCGGATCGATTTCCCCCCTTATCCCGGGGATAGAAATCACTGGAATTCGGTTTTTGTAAACCTGATCACGGCTCCTCCACACCACGATCATTTATTCAAGAATATTTCCATTCTTTTCGTTTCAGCACTATTGCATGCCCGACTTCATAGATTTACATCCTCTTACTAATCCCGTATTCTCACCTGTGGGATCGATGAGCAAGCTTCAAAGAAGACAGTATCGTCCGTCTCGTCCCTGAAATAATAATTGTAATCATTCTTCTGGTCGAACATCAGATCTGGCTCACCATCGTTATCGAAATCGATAAATCTCGAAAGATACAGGAAAGAATCACCAATCTCATGAAATCTCTCCTGATTTCGAAATAGAGACGAACAGTTCTTCCATGCCTGCAGATATCGTATCCCAGTTGTATTCAGTCCTCACACGTTCTATGGCACGCATACGATACTGATCGACCACTTCTGGATTTTCTATCAGATGTTGCAAATTATCTGCAAGATCTCCAACATCATTTTTTTGGTACGATATACCGGCATCACCGATTGTCTCGTTGTTTTCATCGATCCCGTTTACGAGCACACAGCAACCATATCCCATGGCTGCCAGGAGAGCCGGTGAAGTACCTTCCAGCTCGGATGGTTGTACATAGATATATGAATTCTTACACAGAGCGGTATATCGCTCACCATACACGTATCCAAGAAAAAGGATTCTGTTGTCTCCATTTTGCTTTAGGGATTCAACGTAACTTCTGTTGTAAGGATCATCTCCCACAATGACGAGCTTCATATTGGTCTTCACCCGCTTGAACGCCTCGATGAGGTAATGCACACCTTTTTCGGGAGCCAGCCTGCCCACGAAGAGAATGTACTCTCCACTCCTCATACCCTGTTCCCGGAAAGCCTCATCGACATCATCAACATCGGTATAGGCTCCATATGGAATGTATTCGGCTTCAAGGTTGTGTTTCTCACGGTAATATTTCTTTATTACATTCGAATCAGCGATTACCCTGTCAGCGAATTTACGTACAACAAATTCGGAGAATTTGAACCACAACTTTGCAAATGTTCCCCATTTTCTCCTGTTCCATTCGAGGCCGTCGACGGAAATAACTGTTTTGAGACCGAGCAGCTTGAACAGGATCAGATAGATCGCGTTACCCAGTCCATAGACGTGAACAACATCCCATCGGGAAAAAATGAGATGAAGCGCTGAAATGCCCGAATGTGTAATAGTGTCCATGCTTTTCAGCTTTATCGTTGGAAGTATGACAAGATCAACACCACGGTATGATTCATCTGCGTACTTGAAGTTTCCCTTCCGACAGTACACCGTGACATGGTGCCCCCGTTCGACGAGGCGGGTACTCACCTCATCGACACAGGTTTCGAATCCACCATATCTGGCAGGTATCCCTCTCGTGCCTACTATCGCTATTTTCAGATTACCGTTCTCGATCATGCCTTCTTTGTTTCCTGGAGTTTTTGATCTTCCGCAAGAATCCATGTAACGTACTCCTCGAGCGCTTCTTCCCATGACCTCATGGTGTCTCTTTTCATCAGCATGAGATTGTAGTTGTAAATTGCCTCCATTCTCGGCCGGTAAGCCGCAAGAGGGAATTCTTCCGAAGAAACAGGTTTGAGTTCACATGATGTATTCCCGGTGATGTTTAAAATCTTCTTCGCCAGCTCATATCTGCTGCAGAACCCACTGTTTGCCATGTGGTATTTCCCGTATCTGCCCCATTCGAGAAGCTCTAGGATGCCCCTGGACAGATCAACCGTATAGGTCGGTGACCCGAACTTGTCATTAACGACTTTTAGTTCATTTTTCTCCTGGGACAGCTCGATTATTTTTCGTACAAATTTTTTATCGAGGACCCCACCCCCAAACATCCACCCCGCGGTAACGACGAAGAATCTACGGGCAGTCTGGATAACCCACTTCTCACCTTCGAGTTTACTACCACTGTAAACGCTCCTGGGGTCAGGTGCGTCATATTCCGTATATGGATAATCCTTATCCCCACCGTAGATACTCCCGGTACTCAGGTAAACCAGTACGGCACTAATTTTATTTGCAGCGATAGTGACATTCTGTGTTCCTATTGCATTGGCCCTGTATGCGAGATCGGGTTCCCTTTCACAGGCATCGACATCTGTCATGGCAGCGAGGTGGATAATAACATCCGGCCGTACCTCAACAGCAGTTTTTATAACCGCATCATAATCCCTGATGTCGAGCTCCTCGACATCGGTGGGAAATACACGATATCTCTCAGAGAATATTCTACAAATATCTACCCCGAGCATGCCCTTTGAGCCGGTGACAAGAACATTTTTCATGTTAACCTCAACTTGATAATCGACCTGATACATCTGTGAGCCGCAGACAAACAGGATTATGGGAAAACAAACTTCCCCACAATTTTCTTTGCAAAATATATACCCTCTCGACCCGGGTATTCATCGAGTCCACCTCATCGAGTACAATGTCTGCAAAATGAAGTCGGATAGCGCTTTCTCGTACTTATAAGATTCTGTCTTTCCCCTCCCCGACATCAAGATGGTATAATAAACCTTTCTGAGATACATGATGGATATCAATGTAAACCTGTATACAGACGCGTATGATTTTCCGTAGTACTTCTCAAAGTAGAGAAATTTGCTTTCAAAGAGAGTATCGTATTTATTAAAATGCTCCTTTTCGGTGGATGCCCCTCGGTAGTGATGAATTTTGATATTGGGATTGTAGACGACTTTCCACCCCTTCTCTTGCATCCTCCTGCACAGATCTTCCTCTTCACTGTACATAAAGTATCTCTCATCGAGAAGCCCTGTCTCATCGAGTGCTTTCTTTCTTATCACCATACAGGCACCCTGGATATAATCAACATCATTGACCCTGCTGTAATCAAGTTCACCATTACGATAATTCCTCATAACAATTTGGAATTTGTTCAGAATCGGGGTCCATTCCAGGAAATCGTAGATCATATTGGAGAATTTTCTGCATACTCTCAACTCGTTACCTTCCGGAGTATAGATGGAGGGGCCCATGATACCGATCGAATCGTGTTCATCCATAAATCTGACCGACTCATCCATCCCACCCGGCGTCATTTCTGTATCAGGATTCAGATACATGACATACCTACCCGCTGCAGAACGAACCGCCTGATTGTTGGCTTTTGCGAATCCGAGATTGTCCTCATTGATTATGAGATGATACCCGTATTTTTCAGCCCGGCATTTTAAAAACTCGACACTGTCGTCGCTGCTGTTATTATCCACAATGTGGATGTCATACTCAATTTCAGGTTTTGAGTCACGGATCGAATCAAGGCAGGTGCGAATGTGATCCTTCGTATTGTAATTGACTATGATGATCGACAGATCCATCTACTCAAACCTCTCGTCGGAAAAGTGTAAGATCTTTCAAGGTAATAACCTGTAACCTGATAAGTGTTACGAGATATATCAGGACAAAAATGGGTATGAGGATAGTCGTGTCAATCATGCTCACACCCTTGAGAATGACGAATATGAAAGAAATGACAGCCAGGACCGCCAGCAGCTTCATCCCGTATTTTTCGAGACCGGTTTTACCGATAGTGACATAGACGACCGGAATGTAGATGATCATGCTCATGGCACTGACTATGATGGCAGCATAGCATGCTCCGATATAGCCATAATTTTTGATGAGAACAATGCTGAGGATTATCTTTACAGCCACGGTGAAAATCGATATTTTTGCCGCAAGTTTGAACCTGTCTATAATAATGAGTGTTGTGCCGATAAGCGCAAGCAGGAAATCGATAACCGCAACCGTCATCAGGAGTTGAAGGATAAATACCGAATTCTGATACTGCTCTCCGTAAAGTGAGAGGATAATCTTGTCAGAGTAATTTGCGATGAGGACAGCAACGGGGATCATCACAATAACAATGTATTTGAAAATCGTGTTGTATGCGTCCTTAAAGTCAATTTTGGAATTGGCATACATTACAGTCATCACCGGCATCAATACATTCATGATGATGACCGACCCAATAGTGATCATATCTGTAATATTTCTTGCAATCTTGAACCACCCTACCGCGATATCTCCGATCATAACGGACAAAATCAGCATATCCACCTTCTTGTAAAGGATCGCGAGCATTTTCCAGTAAGCCATCGAAAACCCGTCTTTGATGAGGTACTTGAAAAGCGAAACGTTCACCTTCACACTCAGGCGGCCCACGTTGTTCCGGTAAATAATTACTCCGAGGACCAGGCGCAGGACTTCGACTACCAGAAACGCTCGAAACAGCTGGGTCAGGTCTGTTGTATTTATCACAACGAGAATACCGATTGCAGAACGCATGACGAAGTAGATGATATCGATAATGGCTATATAGTGCATCTCTTCGTGTGCGCGGAAAGCCGCATCAATTGCCATATAGAGAGCGTAAGGAATTAGACTCAGTCCAGCCCAGAACGATACCGCAACGATATCCTGCCTTTTCATGATGAGCAGAACGACAATGAGCATAGCTAATGAAAGGAGGGAGGTTAGAATCTTTATTGCAAGCGTCGAAGCAATATACTCGATTGCCTTTTCTTTATTATCAGCAACATCTCTGACGAGGAGATTCTCGAGTCCATACTCGGAAGTCACCATAAAATAAGTAATAAGAACCATGATGAAAGCGTATGTCCCATATTGCAGTTCCCCGAGATATCGCGCCGCGAATATACTGAACACTACCGAACACGCAAGGGATATCACCTTCGCGGTGGAGAGCGATGCGGTGTTTTTTGCCATTTTCTTGACTACACCCACTTGACGCAGCCTCTTGTCTATGGTACGAAATTTGTGGCATCTCTATTGACAACCGCAGTTCTACTTCTTACAATGCTCCTGGACGTACTTTCCTGCTGCATACCTTTACGGTCGAGACGTATCAACACCTCAGTGAGTCCAAACAATAGCACTATCGGCGGTACAGCTGCTATCTGCCAGAAGTAGTACTGGCTGAATGCGTTAATCAATATCCTCAAATAACTCAGAAAGATCCCCACAGACAGCCCTTTTACATACGCCAACCTCGTGTTTTTAAAAAGTCTGTAACTTCGCTTCAACGTGAGGAAACTCAGTATAAGATAGAAAACCAAAGGGAATATACCCAGTTTAAATACGAAGTTCAGATATGAGTTGTGAACACTCATCACACTTCCTAGATAATATGTGTTTCCTTCGTATATGATTTTCTGCATTCCGAGATTATTCGCAATACCGATACCCCACAGGTAATTATCTTGTATTGCCTCGAGTGCCGCTTTCGATTCGACGATTCGCTGAACTGCCGTTTGTGTATTTATATTCTCAACAAAAAAGGATAAAAATCTCTTGATAATAAAGCTCACGATACCAGCATCAGAATATTTTGGGAGGAGCATGAATGCAATGGCAATGAGAACAACGAACGAAGCTGATGCTAGACCTACCTTTACGTAGCGGTAACCCTTCCCCTTTATCAGGAACCACATGACCATTGCCATGATGAAGAAAGAGACCCATATGGTGCGGGTGAAGTTGACAATGATGACAATGAAGCCGAGGAAAAGCCCGATGTAGTATATCTTGAGCGACCTGCTTTTCCAATTATAGATGAGCATACCAAGAATGAACGGAAACACGATTACGACATACATTATCCCGGGTATATCTCTCAATCTTCCCTGGCGAAGAACCGAACCCTCAGTCCCTGTATCCACTGCCATAATGGATTTCTTTTCGATTGCCGCTTTAAACCATTCGTGAAAAAACATCTTACCGAAAATCGCGGTCAGCATGATGTAGATGGAGACGATGATAGACAGGATTATCAATGCATTGATGAAGCTCATGAGAGTTTTTTCATCTTTTATGAGCACAACAACAGGTATAAAGAGCAGGTAATAGAACAGAGGACGTCCGAGTGCTATCGATTTGGTGATTGTCCTGATATCTCCACCCACCGTCGAAACGAGGATGGCAACAATCACGGAGAAAACGAAAAGCAGCAGTGCATAGCTTACGGGATTCTTCAGTCTCCCGGATATCCGCTTAACCGGGTACATGTAAATCATATAGGCAAATGAGAACAGGAGCAGCAGATCGGTAAAGTATAGATCCACATTGGCAACCATCAATTTGGGGAAGAATCTGGGATCAGTAACGGTAGATGTCGCTATAAGAAAAAATAACAACAGAGATTCGGGCTTCATGTATATGACAATCGCGCTCAGACAAAGGATAAACACGTTAACATATGAAAGCTGAAGTCTCCAGAGTAGGAAGACATTCAGGAGAGCAATAAAAGCTACGACAAGAATGATATTTATACTCTTTGCTCTCAGCATTTCACTCTTTCTGCTATCGTGCACTGATTCGACAGAAGATCTGCGGCAAAACCGAATCCGCCATATAAAACCAGTATGTTGAAATTTGCTCTCATGCCGAGTGATTCATTTTTAAGAACTCTCATTGGATATAACCCAGTGTCCGGAGTAAATCCTCGGTCTCCTTGTCATGGCTCTCTTCGATACAGCTGCTGTCGATAAAATTACCAATAAGACTGTTTTCCTTCATCTCGGTCATTACCAGTTCCCGGTAGTTTTCACAGAGCCCCGGGTCGGATTCGCAGAGATTGTTGAGCTCATTGCGGTCTCCGATGAGATCGTAGAGCTCCTCGTTCATTGTTCTCACATTGAGTATGTATTTCATATTGCCGAGCTTGGTGTAGATGAGAACCTGCTCTGCGTTACACGTGATGCCGAGGATTTCTAAACTATCGTTTATATAAGGGCTGGAAGAAATATCAAGCTCATCGTAATCGATGCCGCTGAGTGTCAGCAGATAGGGCATGAAATCAATGTCTCTGAATGTCTCATGGATCCTTCCCTTGACAATTCCACCCTCGGGATATGATATAACGAGAGGGATATGAACTGTCGATTCGTAGAGTTCGTTCCCATGAGCGAAGAACTTGGTGTGTTCGAAGAGGTTCTCACCGTGATCGGCAGTGATCAAAAGGATAGAATTATCTATCATTTTTGCTTCCTTCATATATTCGTAGACCTTTCGTATCTGCTCATCAGAATATCTGATTTCCGCCTCATAGAGATCGATCATGTAGTCGATATCGTCATCCGTCACAATCAGATCACCATTCCTGATCAGCCTTGATTGTTCGAGACTGCCATCGATGACTCCATGGTAATTATCGTTCCTGATCAATCGTCTCGGCGGTGTATATGGTATATGCGGGTGGAAAAACTGCAAAAACAGGAATAGTTTTTCTCCATCGTTTTCTCTCAGCCAGTTGATAGCTTCATCTGTAAATCTGTCACGTTCCTGGAGATGGTACAGCACAACAACCGGGAGAAGATGATCAATCAGCACTTTCCGTGGTACGTTTTTGAACTTTGTAATCTCATCCGTTACGAACACATCAAAACCCTGATCGTAATGATTCTTGAAATTCAGGAGTCTATTCTGAACAAAACCTCCAGTTTTATAATCATGCTTCTTCAATACCTCAGCAAGAGTAGTATATTTAAGCCCGAGTTCACAGCCGTTTTTAGCGGCGTGGTCGTAAACAGTTTTCCCCGTAAGCATCGATGAATGGGAAGGCCCGGAGGCAGGCCAGTGTACATATGCGTTTTCATAGACCTGTGCCTTCTTCGCGATCTCATCAATGGCTGGTGTCAATCCATCGGTATTTCCGTAACAACCGAGACGATCGAACCTCATCGTATCCACGATGATCATGATGATATTCGGTCCTTCCCGCCTGGAGTTATGATTACCGTCGATGGTTTCTCGTGGGATCAGCAATGTGACAGCAATGAGAAGATTGAGGCCGACAACAGCTACGGTCCACATTCTCACATGCTTTATTTTCCAGATCAGTGCAACCAGAACGACGAAGATTATCATGTACAGATACAGGTCATTATCCGAGGATACGGTGTTACGAAGCAAATATCTGTGTTTGTGGACGATTACACCGAATCCGATCACACCGGTGACGAGGTAGATAAAGATGCTATATAACTTCGTGGATCCTCGCATGACTAGATAGCCGGCGAAAAAGATTACTGAAAGAATCAACAAATAGAGGATAAGAGAAACGAGGTAGGTACCCGAAGCAATTTGCACCGTTGTGCGTGTAAGGAATTCTGAATCTACGAAGTACTTGTACAAAATTAATCCGGCATCATATGCCGCGACAAGATTCAACAGCAGAAACATCTTTCCGGTTTGAATCGTCCTTTCAACCATAATGATTCCTATTTACTTACCTTCAGTTGTCGCATGGACCAGACCACCGGTGATTCCAACGACAAGTATCAACAGATATCCCAGAAGGGAGAATGCTATTGCATTTTCAGGCGAGTAGCCATATCTCCCTAGGAAATATATAAACGCCCCTTCACGTATGCCTATCCCCGCGATGGTGACAGGCAGCAATGTAGCAAAAAAAGTCAGTGGAACGATGTACATGACGTGTATAAAACCTATATGCATATCGAGAGCTTCAAGGATAATATAATTTTCCAGAATAATGATCAATTGGTTGAGAAGAGAGACAGCGATGATTCCATACATCTCTATTTTGAACTCACCGAGGAATGATTTGAACCTCGTCACGTAATCCTGAATTTTGCTTCTAGCTTTCCGGAACTGGCGGTTTTCACTCACCCCCATTCTGTTGACCAGTGAATACACGGCTATCATCCCGACAAGAAAATATACTCCGTACACGGCTCGTCCCTGAAATCCCAGAATTTCCAGAAGCTCTTTGTGAAAAACCAGCGAGAAGCCGAGTATCATCATGTTCGTGATGAAACCTGCTCCTCTGAGAAGAGCAATCGATTTTATCGGGATCACCCTGTCTTTGAGTTTTTTTGACAGATAGTATATTTTCGCCACATCCCCTCCCATGCTGGTGGGAAGGAACAGGTTGTAAAAAAGTCCGATCATGTGGACTTTCAATAGATCCACATAACGAATCCTTTCGCTCAAGGTGGACAGTATCCTCTGCCAGTTGTATGCGTAAATCAGCTGATACAAGGCAAAAGAGGAAAGTGCCAACAATATAAACAAATAGTCGCCATTCTTTATGGTCGTGATAATGGCACGAAGATCGGCTTTCCTCAGAATGAAAACGAGAATCAGAAACGTAAAGATTACTTTTCCGTATTTGAGGATATTTTTCCTGTTCATTATTCGATATATCCCAGCGCTTTAAGTTGCCCGTATTGCCCTGTATCCATCTCCTCTTCATCCACCCCAGGTAATAAATTATTGTTAAAATTGTGCATGATCTTGTCGATACACAATTTGAGTTGTCTCGATGGAATATGAGCTTCTTGGATTTCACTCACCGAAAGGTCATAAACCTCATACTCGTTGTTTTGGAAATCATAGATGTACTTTATACCATCCTCGATAAGTGCTCTCTTATGCCTCCACCCAAAACACTCACTTACAATCTCCCTGTTCCCATTCCCATTGTACGGTTTCTCTCGAATATCGATCGCAATTCCATCGCTATCGATTTTGTATTCACTCGACATACCAAAATATTCCAGCAGGGTGGGGAGTAGATCGACCAGCATCACTGGATCTTCCACTACCTGTTTCCCATCAGCATTGGGTATTCTTACAAGTAGCGGCACATGGATAACCTCATTATAAAGAAATGGATCGTGAGCGAAGTACATCTCATCTCTTTCAAGAAGGCTCTCCCCATGATCTGCTGTTACGATAATGATAGTATTATTGTAGAGATTGAGTTCCTTCAGGCCCTCGAGTAGTTCTCTAAAAGCAACATCAAAAGTAAATATTCCTGTATCATACCGGTCGTAGATAAAATGCAGGTCATCATCACTCAGTCCAAGTTCCTCAATTTTTTTTCTTCTGAGATTGTAGTGGGACATTTTCCGCCCGATTTCTCTGCTACTGAACCGGCCGTTCGAGTAGAGCAATTCATATTTCTCATCACGTGCGTATGGTCGATGTACGTCCCAGTAATGAAGCCAGACAAAGAAAGGGGAATCACGATTCCCTTTCAGCCACTTCAAGAAAATCTCGTTTATCTCATGTCCGGAATAGAACGAGAGCACCTTTTTCTTCAGTTTATAGATTATCTTTTCCGTTAAGCAATTGCGCATCTTGAGGAAACTCTCCACGCGGGTTTGAAAACCCTGCCCCAGATTCTGATCTGTAAGAAGAGACATGTTCACGAAGGCTGCAGTTTGGTATCCTTCGTTTGCAAAGATCTCCGCCATTGTAACAGCAGTATCATCCAGTTTGTTCCATGCCAGAAGTCCGTGATTGGATACAAACTTCGATGTGAACATTGATGCATGTGATGGTGGAGTAAAACTTGATTGAGAAAAGGCGTTCGTGAAATTGATGCAATGTTCTGCAAACTGATCGAGGTTCTTACTCGTGTTTCTGTGATATCCATTCATACTGAGGTTCTCGTATCGTAATGTGTCCACTGTGATGAACAGAACATTATATCCCTCTGCTTTCCGGGCCATTTTCAAATATAGTGCAGGGACAAGGTACACCGCGACCACGATACTGATGAGTATCCTCAACCTGATATGTCGGATGATCGCTGAAAAGGATCTCAGTGGAATAGGTATGAGATAAATGAATCCAAACATTACGATCAGAAAGATCACATTTAGAAATGTACTCCTTTCCTGATAGAAGGCCGGAATCTCACCTCTGGTGTTGATAAATACCCAGCTAATATAAATAATCATGAAAAACAGCAGGAGTTTTACTGCCATCGTTAAGCACTTGGAGATGTCTTTGACAATTAATCGAAATAAAATTGATATGATACTCACCCCAAGAATGGCGGAGATGGACATGAATGTTAGCCAGGATACATCAGCAAAATAATCAGCGACAGCACAGTAAATAAGCCCATTCGTGATGTAGCCATTCTGAATGATGTGTATTATATGATATACCACATTCGATAGAAGAAGCAGTATCCACAACACAAACACGGTCTTTATCCAATCACTTATTCGCATCCACTTTCACCTCATTTTTCAGAACCTGGTTTTCCATCATCATGATCTCCGACATTACTTGCTCAGGAAGTAAAACGATTAGACATTTACGTTCTTTATATATGCAGCTGATTTTTTTTCCAACTGTGTGGATGGAGAAGCACGGGCTGCAGGTGATCCCGCTCCTCACCACGACATGATCCTCACCGTACGGGGCGGTTCTGACGGGATCAGTCGGTCCGAAAATACCGATCGTCCTGACACCGGTGGCAGCAGCGATATGCATGAGACCTGAATCATTACTTATAAAGAGTTTACACATTTTTATCAGAGCAGCTGTTGTCTGAATGTCCAGTTCGGTGACAATTTGACAGTCGGACTCCATTGTATTTTTGATTTCCTGCTTGATAGGATCCTCATCCCGACTCCCGAAGAGCAGAATCTCGCAGTCATACCGTGACTTCAATTTGTCCGCCAGTTCCGCAAAATAACGAGCCGGCCATCTTTTCAAGTCCATGGTGAGATTTTTACTCGATCCGGGGTGTATCCCGATCATCGTTGCACCCCGACCGAACTCGGAGGCTATCGAATCAGCCCTGGACTGTATCTCATCGGGTATGAACAATTCTAGATGCCTCGGTTCTCTGTTTGGATCGATCCCGATCACCTTCAGCAGATTCAGATTCTGCTCGACGTCATGTGCTTTGTAGTCAATGTCTATCCCTGTGTCGTTGATGAAATTGAGATGAAAATTTTTTCTGTAGCTGTATTGATGAGATACTCTCACAGTTGCGTTCACCAATAACTGGAATACATTCTTGTCCAGTCTGTTTGAGGGAAAAAGATTAAAGGAATAATCATATCTGATTTTTCGCAGTTTTTTAAAAAATCTCAGAAGTGCACCCAGGTTCCTCACCATGTCATAATTCAATACAGATATCTCATCAAAATAAGGGCAACCCTCGAGCAGATCCATCCCACCTTTGAATTGAACAATTAGATGCACGTATGATTCGGGATAATTACTCTTGATCGCTCTCAGCATCGGTACGGAGAGGATGTTGATTCCAATTCCAGACTGACAATTGACGAGAATTTTCATGATAACCGATTACTCGACTTTTCTAAAACCCAGATGCCATTTGATAATGTCCGAATAATATGTACCGTCACCACCCTTCAAACCGGTGAGCAGACACCTGAACATGCTCGTGAGCAGGATGATTACATAGAGAATCGAGGTTTCCAGTGTCCCTCGGTGCTTGATGAGATACTGGTAATGGCTTTTGAGACGTATCCTGATACCCTTGTCCCGTAATTTGTCGCTGCTCACCTTGTGGAGATGGATCACCCTGGCAGAGGACAGGAAATAAACTTTCCACCCGGCATCGTGTGTCCTCTTACAGTAATCGGTTTCCTCCCGGTACATGAAAAACCTTTCATCGAGATAGCCGACACTTTCGAGGAGATCTCTCCTCAGAAACAGACAGGCGCCCTTCAGATGAGCCACCTCCTGATCTCTATCGTGTTCTTCAGTGGAAAGAGAATATTTGATGGATAATGACAACCGATTTATGAAATCCGAAAAACCTCCATACTCGACCACTTCCTCGAGAAGACCCGGATAGCGCCAGTAGGCTGATTTCTGTGTCGTCAGGTCATCATTGAGCAGTTTGCATCCGATGATGCCTATCTCTCCATCACTTTCCATGGATTCGAGCACAATCTTGAATACATCCTCGATAAAGATAATATCGCTGTTGATGAGACCGAGAACGTCACCACGGGCACACTTTAAACCTGTATTCACGGCTTTTGAGAACCCTGCATTGTTTTTATTCTCGATTAGTGAAACATTTTGATAGCTGTTCCTCAGCCGCTCCTGTGTGCCGTCGGTTGAGCCATTGTCTACGACAATTATTTCGTGATCATATCCGGATATGAATTCATGTAATGAATCAAGACACTTACACAAAACATCCCGGGTGTTATAGGAGACAATCACGATGGATATACTGTTTTTCCGAGACACGGTAAATCCCCATCCGTTTATCGATTCATAAAAAAAAATTCCGAGAGAACAGGATCGTGGATATCAAAAAAGACCAGCCGGGATATCCCGAAACTTCTGAAACCCTCCCCAGGGGAATATGTATCATTCGAGGGATTTGTCGAACCTGGTTTTGTCTCCTTCTAGTTCGTTCTTTCTTATGCGATAGAGAACGTCTTCTATGAGCCGCCGGTTGGATGCGATGATATCTGCGAGGAGACCAATCATGACGATCTGGAACCCGACGATCAGAAGTACCGCGGAAAGAATGAGTGACTGGACGTGTCCAGAACCGCTGCCGGAGTAATAGAAATAGATAAATCTCACTCCCATCATAACTCCGACAAACAGTATCATCGAACCGATATAAGTAAACATTCTAAGGGGTCGGTACATCGTATAAATACGAATGATTGTGCTTATCGATCTACCGATATAGGACCTGATACTGGTGAACAAACGTGACTCTCTCAACTTTTCATTGGTTTTTATCGTCACGCTCGAAACGTTTATGTTTTTGATCCCGGCCTGGATTATCGTCTCCAGAGTGTATGTAAAATCGGAGAGGATATTTATCTTCAGTGCAGCGTCCTTGCTGAAAGCCCTGAAACCGCTCGTTGCATCCGGAACATCCGTGTACGATACGTGTCGTATTACCCAGCTCCCTATCTTCTGAAGTTTCTTCTTGGTAAAAGAGAAATGCTGGATATTCTCGATATCTCTGTCCCCGACGACCATATCGGATTTCCCCGTGACGATCGGGGCGATGAGTTTCTCGATATCTTTTCCGGAATACTGATTATCTCCATCGGTGTTCACAATGATGTCGGCCCCGAGCTTGAGACAGGCATCGAGACCGGCCATAAATCCAACAGCAAGCCCTTTGTTTCCTGAGAACCTCACAATGTGATCGACGCCACACTCCCGCGCTACTTCGACAGTCCGATCCTCACTACCATCATCGATCACGAGAATCTCAACTTCGTCGACCCCTGTGATTTCACGAGGTATATCCCCGATGGTGAATGGAAGAGTATCTTCCTCATTCAGGCATGGGATCTGAACGATCAATTTCATCTTTTTCTCCATTACTCGATGACTTCCTCGATGTCATAATCTTCGACATCACGGGCATGTGTGAAAATAATCATCTCACCGAGAAGACCTATCGAAATCATCTGGATGCCGATAAGGAGCAGAAGCACCCCGAGGAGGAGCAGAGGCCTGCCGGCTATTCCTCCCATACCGGTTATCCGATAGATAAACAGATAGATGTTGATACCCATCCCCACAGCAGCAAGTATAAGACCCAGAAATCCCATAAGATGCAACGGTTTCTTCGAGTATTTTACGAGAAATATCACGGTAATGATGTCGAGAAATCTGTTTATAAAATCCTTCATATAGAATGACTGCCTGTACGTCCCCGGCAGCTGGACAATTTCTTCCTCGGTGACCTTGTATCCATTCCGGTGAGCCAGGATTGGGATGAATTTGTCGAGGTCGCCGTACATGGGAAGTTTCCCATACACTTCCCTTCTTGCTACGATCACACCGCTGTTTAGATCGTGAAGCTTCAGCCCTGTGAGACCTCTGGTGATGAAGTTGAAAATTCTCGATACGAATTGATTGAGCTGTGAATCGCGTCTCGGTGTCCGGTACCCGACCACCATGTCAGATCCTTCTTTAATTCTGTTGACGAGAACATGAATCCTGGCTGTATCGACATTGACTCTCCCGATTATGTAGGCGACGATATCACCTTTCGCTCTTCTGACACCAAGTTTGAGCGCTTCTGATTCCTTGAAATTCTGGTGCAGTTCGAGTCTGTGAACCTCACCACTCCCGGCAGCCCTCTCACCATTCGCACATCCGTTTTCTGACACTTCGATGATTTCATAGGAGAACCCCGCCTTTTCGAGACTCTCAACAAGGCTTTTATTCTGTTTCGAAATGGCTTCACTGGTATTGTTGGCCGTCATAACGACCGAGACATCAATCTGATCTTCCATTGTTCACCTCATCTTTTCATTTCTATATATTTCGAAGTATGCGATATGATCTCGGCAAGCAGACCGTAGATCATATACTGTACTCCTGATGCAACAAAGAGAAAGATCAATGTAATGACAACGTTCTGCTCTTCCGGATTCATGGTCCCGTAGAGGAAAGAGAAAACATAGATGAGGGCCGCGAGGCTGCCGCTCAGAAGAAACAGCAGGCCCATACCCCCGAAGTACTTGAGCGGATTATGAACATACCTGATAAACAGGCTCAGAGTTGTCATGTCCATGAGAACCTTTATGGTTCTGGCAATCGAGTACTTCGATTTACCATGCATCCGTGAATGGTGGTTTACTTCGACTTCCTTTATCCTGGCTCCTTCGATTTTAGCGAGAGCGGGAATGAACCGGTGCAGCTCTCCATAGAGAGAGATTCTTCCGATCAGATCACCATCGTATACTCTGAGTGAGCAGCCGGTATCATGAATGTCGACCTTCGTTATAGTCCGTATCAGGTAATTGGCAATCTTCGATGGTATTTTCCTCAAGATGAGCTTGTCCTTCCGTCTCTTCCGCCACCCGCAGATCATATTACAATCGTCGCCCAGTTGAGATACCATGTCCTTGATATCGTTCGGATCGTTTTGTAGATCACCGTCCATCGAAATGACAACCTTCCCACTGGCCTGTTTGAATCCGGCAGCCATTGCGGCCGATTGACCGAAATTGGACCGAAACTTCACAATTTTGATTCGGTTGTCGCTTTTACTCAAGGATTTCAGACGATCGAATGTGTTATCCGAGCTCCCATCATCTACAAAGATCACTTCATAATTATCAGTTAATCCCTGCATCGCATCACTTATACGCCGGCAAAGGAGAGGGACATTGTCCTCTTCATTATAAACCGGGACGGTTATCGAGATATCAGGTCTGTCCACGGGATTTCCTCCACCAGGCATATATTTTCACAGCCGCGAGAGGAGGGACGAGGGTGGCAATCTCCCGCAGGACGGCCAGGTAGTTGTGTTTGTTCATAATCAGACTGCTGAAGAATTCGTTGTTGCTGTTCTCCCTTCTGATATCCGAAAAGATAGACTTTGCTGAGATATAGTATTCACTGTCGATGGGCCAAAGAAGCTGCAGGCCATACGGAGAGGTCCGGTCCAGTGACAGTAAATCGAGGATGATGTGACTGCTGTATATCGAGAAAAGCAGAAGGATGTATACCCAGAGCCTCCCATGGTAAAAGAACACGGTGGAAAGGAGGACACTGACGAGGAGTCCGACAAACAGGCTGTGGCTCAGGCCATGATGATACCTGTTGGGCTCACCTTCGAGAATACCCATGACGAAATCGAAATCAGGAAGGATCGCCACCAGCAGGCATAGAGATACGACTTTTAATCTCCTCCTGAACATGAGGAATTGCTGAAAGACATCGTAAATGAGGAAACCGGCGATTTCATGTCCGATCGGTGAGGGCACGTTTCACTCCATGTAATTGTGCTGCCAGATTTTGAAAACCATCAATGCCCACAGTCGGTGACTGTGGTTCTCTTTCCCTTCGAGGTGATCATTCATCAACGAATCGATGTAATTCCACGAAAACAGGTGATCCCTTTCGATCGATTCCCTGTTCAACACGTCGAGCATCATGGGCTTGAGCTCATTTTTCAGCCAGTTCTTGATAGGGATCGAAAAACCCTCTTTCTTTTTCTGAAGGATTTCCGCAGGTACAATCCCCTCCATTGATTTTTTCAAAACGTATTTTCTCCGGTAATTCTTCATTTTCAGTTGTGCCGGGATGGAAAAGGAATACTCGACTACCTCATGGTCGAGAAATGGTACCCGGGCTTCCAGCGAATTGGCCATCGACATCCTGTCCACTTTGACCAGAATGTCATCGCATAGATATGTTTTGAGATCGACGTAGAGGTCGCAGTCGAGATGATCTTTATATCCACTCCTTTCGAAGTGCCTCAGAATCACACTGTACGTTTGTTCGAGATCGAGCTCCTCGAGCAGCGAATCGGAGTACATATTCCTCTTCTCGCACTCGTTCAGAAATATCATCCATCTGGTGTGATGCAGATTCTCGGGAAGTTCGGCGCCTTCCAGATACCGCTTTACAATGTTTACCAGTCCCTTTTTCTGAGGTCTCGGCGGCACTTTTCGAGCGATAGAATCGAGTACGTTTCGTGCGGCACCGGGGACTACTTTGTAGAAGCGGTATATTTTCTCCGCCAGATAGGTATCATAACCCGCAAAGAGTTCATCACCCCCGTCTCCGGAGAGCACTACCTTGAGGTGATCTCTCGCCAGTTTCGAGACGAGATAAGTCGGGAAAATGGAGAAATCTCCGAACGGCTCATCGATAAATTTCAGCAGCCCTTCAACAAGGTTGACGATATCGGGCTGAAGAATGAGTTCGTGGTGATCGGTACCACACAGACTGGCGACCATCCGCGCATACGACAACTCGTCATAACTCTGATCTTCGAATCCGATGGAGAATGTTTTGATCTGACTGTCATAGAGATCCGCCATGAACATGACGATCGAGCTCGAGTCTATCCCGCCGCTCAGGAAAGCCCCGACGGGGACGTCACTCAACAGGTGTGATTTCACCGCATCCCTCAGATGTTCGCGAAGAGAAACGAGGACATCGTTCTCATCTCTGAAATCAAGCTTTTCAATATTATCTACATCCCAGTATCTCCTGTGTGTTACTCCCTCCTCGGTGATCACTACCATGTATCCCGGCATGACCTTTTTTATCCGTTTGAATATCGAGTAAGGAGCCGGTATGTATTCGAGACTGAGAAACATGTCCAGTGCCTGCAAATCGAGAGTTTTATCCAGGCCCTTTTTCTTCAGAATTGTTTTCACTTCAGATCCGAATATGTACTTTTCGTCATCCACGTACAGATAGAGAGGCTTGATACCGATCCTGTCCCGGCCGAGAATGAGTTTCTTTTTGTTCTCATCGTAAAGAGCGAAACCGAACATCCCGCGTAAATGTTTGATAAAATCCTCGCCATACTCCTCGTAGCAGTGGAGGAGGATCTCGGTATCAGTCCGCGTACTGAAGATGTGTCCGCTTTTGTGCATCCTCTCACGGAGCTCCGGATAGTTGTAGATTTCGCCGTTGAAGACAACCCAGAGACTCCCATCTTCGTTACAGATCGGCTGCTTCCCACCGGAGAGATCGATGATACTGAGCCGCCTCATACCCATTGCCACACGGCCATTCATGTAAAAACCATCCTCATCCGGTCCACGGTGGACTATCGTACCGGTCATTTCGGTGATTTCAGACAGTTCAGCCTTGCCGGCTTCACTCCTGTAGTAGATTCCGCAGATGCCGCACATCAGAAGACACTCTCGTAGATGGAGTTTGTGAGTCTGAGGTATTCATCGTAAGAAAAATGCTCTTTCACATAAGCCCTGGCATTCTTCTCGACCATTTTGAGAAGATCCCGGTCGGTCACGATGGATCTCAGTTTCTCTGACACATCTTTTTCATCAATATCAACCAGGATCGCTATATCCTCATTCAGAACCTGCGTGTGACTCCAGATTCTCGTTGCAATGACCGGCTTACCGGACATGAGATATTTGTAAATCTTCAATGGAGTATTGGTGCCCTTGATCCTTGTTGAAATAAGCGCATCGGCGATCCTGTAATAAGACTCGACATCACCGGGGTTCACCATTCCAACGAAATCGACCATGTCATCTACGCCGATCTCCCTCGCTATCGCACGGTAGGTTTCGATCTGATCCGCTTCACCACCCACGATGAGGAGAATCATGTCTTCCCCTTTCAGATACTTCAGCGAATGGAGGAGCAGGTCGATACCCTGGTACTTCTCGAGAGTCCCCGCATAGAGGAGTTTGAACTTTCCGTTGCTGGTATCCGTGATTTTTGCTCTGTCGGCTCTTTCCGTATCGGCGGAGAAACCCTCCTCAGCGCCAAAGTTTTCTATCAGGACCGAGGGCTTGGATTCGTCAATGGAATCGATCACGGTTTTGAGTTCCGGGCAGATGTAGATAACACCATCACTCCATCTGATGACGAACCACTCCATCCGGCCGAATACGTTTTTAACAATGGAAAAATTGGCATAGTGGAAATTTTCGAACTGCTGGGGAAGGCTCGAGTGCATGTCATAGATATGTTTTTTTCTGAAAATGAGTGCAAACAGAGTACCCCAGAAGGCACCTTCCTCGTGGCTGTGAATGATATCGTACTTACGGGTGATCAGCAAAGAAAGTGTTTTTATGAAGAGGAGTACATCGAGGAATATTTTTGGAATTGACGGGCCTACCGGTATCTCGTGAATAAATGGGACACGCGGAATCCTGTGAATTTCGACATTTTCGAGCTCAACATGATCACCGATGTGGTAAGTGACCAGGTCGATGTGATATCCGAGTTTGGAAAGTGCACGTGTTCTACCGTAGACACTGATGGGAGTACCCCTCGGCTTGAGGAATGGTTCTGGAACGATCATGAGGATTCTTCCATTTTTATTCATTCAACTTTCCTCACTCAATGTAACCAAGGGCTCTCAGGTTGTCATTGGTAGACTCGTCCCCGGAATCATACACCTTCCCCACCTGTCCCTGATTCCTGTTCTTCGTCTCGATCCAGCGTTCGAGATCCCCCCGCATATTAATCACGAGGCTGTTCTCGGGTGAATAAATATTTTCCGTTTCAAAGGGATCATTCTGCAGATCATAAAATTCATACATGCTGCCGGTCATGATACTCCTGAATTTCGGAGTTGGTATGTAGATCAGCTTCCACCTGTCATCGCGAACCGTCCAGACGGGGTGCAATGATCCTCCGGACTGAGTAAATATACGCCGGGTCCCCTCCCCCTCCCGGGTAGTCATCTGGTCGAGCAGGCTCCGCCCTTCCGGTTGAGTCGCCGACTTGAGACCCGCATAATCGAGGATGGTAGGATGAATATCGAGGAGTGCCACCGGCTGTTTTATTATCCGATGTCCGTAACCGGGAACACGAATTATAAGAGGGACACGAAGACTCGGTTCGTAGGAAAACTTTCCATGCTCGAAGAAATAGTTGTGCTCACCCAGGCTCTCTCCATGATCTGAAGATATGGCAACAATCGTGTTGTCTTCGAGGTCGTTATCTCTCAGAAAATCAAAAACCCTCTTCATTTCCGCGTCATTGTACCGTATCTCGGCATCATACTGGGCTATGTAGTAATCGAGATTGTCATGGTCACCCAGCCTCGACCTGCCCGGACAGCCACCTATGTCATCATCAAATCCTTCGTTGAGTCTGATCTTCCTGTTACCGTAATATTCATCACCGACAAACATGTTATCGTAAGGTGAAGGCGGATTGTAAGGAGAATGAGGATCGATGTAGTGAATCCAGAGAAAAAACCTTTCAGCTGAAACCAGCTTACCGAGCAATTCGAGTGCATGGTCGGTAACATGTTTCGCATCACATCGCCTGTCGTCAGGAACAGAGTCATCTTTCCAGGCTTCCACATAATAGGTAAAGCCCTGATCGAAATTGTAGCCTTTTGCGAGATTGCCGTTGCCCACAACACCTGCAGTCAGGTAACCCTCATTTTTCAGGATTTCCGCTATTGTCGTCTTACTCCAGGGTAACTTCTGCCTGGTACTCGTTACCCCTGTCTGCCCGCAGTAAAGGCTTGTAATCATGGAAGAGACACTGGGGCTCGTCTTCGGCCATTGAACGATCGGGTTTTCGTAGATGATTGCCCCGTTTGCAAAATCATCGATATTGGGAGAAGTATTCCTCTCGTAGTCATAACATCCAAGATGATCCGCCCGCAGTGTATCAACGGTGATCAACACGACATTACGGCTCTCGTGGCTGGTCTTGACGAGAGACGGAGAAGTAACGAAAAAAACACCGATTATGAAAGCTGGTATGAATGAGTAAAAACCGAACTGGGTCAAAATCGTTCGTCGGCGAAGACAGAATTTGAAAAGAGAGAAAAGAAGTACTCCGGTTAAGATCGAACCTGTATAGTGAGTGAGCTCACGGACTCTTGTACTCTCGAGAGAGCTAAGCAGGAGGCCGGAGTATTCCAGTACCACGTAAGCCAGGTAGATGCAGGTCGCCAGAATGATGAGTTGCTTCAGTCGCCCTGAGAGAGCGGGAGAAAATACTTTGCCAATCAGAAAAAAGAGGAGATACAGTGCCGCCAGCACGAACAGAAAAAAAATGAAGTATTTCTTTATGGAAAGAAATACGAGATACCACAACCCTAGAGCCAGATAGTCATTCGCGAGACTGATGGCCAGTGTCGTACTCGCTGAAAGGATCAGTGAATAGAACAGGATCTCTCTGAAAGAGATGAATATAGCACGTGCAGATACTCCTGAGCCTGGGATCGGATATTGTGGAAATCGTTCATCGCTATTCATGCTGATTATTCAACCTTGCCTCAAAATCCTTGATTGTGATCGCGAGGCCATCTTCAAGCACAACATTAGGTTGCCAGCCTAATATATTGATAGCTTTCGAGATGTCAGGCTGTCTTACCTTCGGATCGTCCGTCGGAAGAGTTTTATTCACCAGTTTACTCGAGCTCTTGGTCAACTCTAGAATCCTAGTCGCGAGTTCATTGATGGTGATCTCATGCGGATTGCCGATATTCACCGGCTCATACTCATCCGAACACAGCAGCTGGTATAATCCTTCCACCTGATCCTTGATAAAACAGAAGCTCCTCGTCTGTTCTCCATCACCGAAGACCGTTATATCCTCACCCTGTGATGCCTGACAGATAAAAGTTGGGAGAGCTCTCCCATCATCCAGTCTCATTCTGGGGCCATAGGTGTTGAAGATCCTCGCAATCCTCGTTTCGACACCATGATATCTGTGGTACGCCATGGTAAGTGCTTCGGAAAACCGTTTCGCTTCATCATACACACCTCTTGGCCCCACGGGATTCACGTTTCCCCAGTACTCCTCCATCTGAGGATGGATGAGCGGGTCACCGTAAACCTCGGATGTAGAAGCAAGGAGAATGGTGGCACTTTTGGATTTTGCCAGACCAAGTACCTTGTGGGTACCCAGCGATCCGACTTTCAGCGTCTGGATAGGGAGCATCATGTAATCGATCGGACTGGCAGGACTTGCAAAATGCATGATGTAATCGAGACGGCCCTCGATGTAGATATAGTTGGTCACATCATGTTTAACGAAGATGAAATCTTTTTCCCCGGCGAGATGTGCGATGTTGTCAGTTGAACCGGTAATGAGACTATCCATGCAGATCACCTGATGACCCTTTTTCAGGAGATAATCACACAAGTGAGATCCAATGAATCCTGCCCCCCCGGTAATAAGAGTTCTTTTTTTCACCTGCCCACTCCCGTGTAAGTGAATCCCATATCCCGTAACGTCTGCGGGTCGTAAATGTTGCGAAGGTCGATGATAATGGGTTTCCGGAGAAGCCCTCTGATCTTCTCCATATCCAATTTCCGGAACTGGTTCCACTCTGTGATGAATACGAGGGCATCACTTCCTTCTGCCACTTCGTAAGAATTGTGGCAATAATCGATACTCGAGTTGTTGAGAATCTTCTTTGATTCCTCCATAGCCACAGGATCGTACGCCTTGATTTTGGCCCCCTTCTCGATGAGTGCATTGATGATTGGAATCGCCGGAGCCTCCCGCATGTCAT
This sequence comes from uncultured Gemmatimonadota bacterium, assembly GCA_964654825.1. Taxonomy (GTDB): domain Bacteria; phylum Gemmatimonadota; class CAZMKB01; order CAZMKB01; family CAZMKB01; genus CAZZKG01. Next base: position 105,959 of record CAZZKG010000001.1, read on the forward strand.
CCGTGTTCGGTTTGAATGAAAGACCGAGGACACCGAGAGTTTTGTCTGCCACATAGTTGTCAAGATATTTCATGATCTTCTCGACAGCTCGCCGTCTCTGGAGCTCATTCACCTCGATAGTCGATCGTACCATTTTCAGATCAAAATCATGTTCCTGAGCCATCTGCAGGAAACCCTTTGTGTCTTTGGGAAAACATGAGCCACCGAAGCCGGGTCCGGGATGCAGAAACTTTTTCCCAATTCTGTTGTCCAGCCCCATTCCCTGGACAACCTGATGGATATCTGCCCCGACGATCTCGCACAACACAGCCACTTCATTGATGAAGGAGATCTTACTGGCCAGGAAGGCATTAGCGGAATATTTGATCATCTCGGCGCTTTCGATGTTCGTGATGACGATGGGTGTCTCAATGAGATACAGTGGACTGTAAACATCTTTCATAATGGCTACCACTTCGCTGTCCTCGGCACCGATGACGATCCTGTCGGGTCTCATGAAGTCTTCTATTGCCGAACCCTCTCTCAAAAATTCCGGATTCGAGGCGACACTGAAATTAACGTCTTTCTTTTTATTCTTCTCGATGAATGCTTTCAGCTTCTTCCCTGTTCCCACCGGTACGGTACTCTTGTTGACGATCACTTTGTAATCATTAATGTAATCACTTATCGCCCCGGCGACTTCCCACATGGCAGACAGATCTGGAGATCCATCATGCTTGGGAGGAGTTCCGACAGCTATAAATACGACAAGAGATTTTTTAATACTCTCTGCGATATCGGTTGTGAACTTGAGCCTTCCTTCTTCGACATTTTTCTTTATGATAACATCGAGTCCGGGTTCATAGATTGGGACGACCCCACTGTTGAGTTTATCAATTTTCTCCTTGATTTTGTCTACACAGATGACATCTATCCCAAATTCAGCGAAACAAGCACCTGACACAAGCCCTACATAACCTGTTCCAATCATGCATATATGCATTTTCCTCTCCTTTTTCTCTAGCTAGCTCCATAACCAAACAGCACAACGGGAACAGTCCTGAGTATAATCTTTAGATCAAGACCGAGCGACCAGTTGTCGATGTACTGAAGATCCAGTTCCATCCATCTCTCAAAAGCGATCTTGTTTCTACCTTTTATTTGCCAGAGACAGGTTATCCCCGGTTTCATACTCAACCTCCTCCTCTGCCACCGTTCGTACTCATTAACCTCACTTGGAATCGGTGGCCTCGGACCGACAAGACTCATTTCTCCCCGAAGAACGTTGATGAGCTGGGGTAATTCATCGAGGCTCGTTTTTCTCAAGAACCTCCCGACAGGAGTAACACGGGGGTCATGCATGATCTTGAAGACCGGACCACTCATCTCGTTGAGATGACGCAACTCATCCATTCGGTTCTCGGCATCCACCCACATCGACCTGAACTTGTACATCTTGAATGGTCTTCCTCGCAATCCATTCCGTGCCTGCCTGAAAAATACCGATCCCGGCGATGTGAGTTTTATCGCGAGCGATACCACGATTAACAATGGAGCCAGCAGGACCAGAAGGACAGAAGCCGTAAAAAAATCGATCACCGTTTTGATGACGAGTTTCCATTCCTGTGCGGGAACTGTTGAGAAACTCAAAAGAGGTATGTCGTGCAGGAACGACAAATGTGTATCTGCAATCATCGTATCATAGAGATCAGCCAGTACAGTTGTCTCGACACCTTCCTCTTCACACATGCGAACCACTTCGTCAAGACTGTCGAGCCATTTCCGGGGGATCGCGATGATCACTTCATCAACTACCTTCGTCCTGATAAGATCCGGGATATCCTTTATCCGTCCGATAATGGTGGAGCCGAGAATTTGCCTGTCCTTCTCTGTTGGATCATCATCGACATATCCGATGATCCTGAGACCCCACTCGCTGTGCGCAAGAATGATCCTTGCAAATTCACGGGCACGCCTTCCCGTTCCCACGATGAGGATGTCCCTCGCGTTGTATCCTTTGCGTCTCAGTGTCTTGAGGACCTGCTTATAGGTCAGTCTCACCGAACTCAGGAAGATGAAATTGATACATCCGAAGAGTAGTACGAACAACCTGCTGATATAGCTGTATCTGAAGAAGTAGATAATTGTTCCCAGTGTGAGCATTCCGACAATGACCGTTTTGAAGATGATCCAGACGATATCGAAATTGGATATGGTGTGCTGCGGTTCATACGCTTTGTATGCATTTAAGAGCATCAGCCACAGAGGAGCAGCTATCATGAGCATCCACAGATAGGCCCGCGATTCTAACAGTGGCCCCTCGACATTTGTAACCGACACGAGAAAAGAGGACTGCCTGAGCCAGTAAGCGATGAAAAATGTCAGTATTATGACACTGATGTCAATAGCGATCTGGACAATCACATATCGCTTCGTCTGCTGTCTCAGCATAAATCTTCCTTTGCATCGATATACCAGGATACAAAATTCTTGATCCCGTCTTCCACTCCGGTAGTCGGTCGAAAGCCCAGAAGCTCCTCGGCTTTATGTATATCAGCGAAAGTCCTCTCAGCGTCCCCGGGCTGAGGTTCATAATACCGGAGCTGAGCCTTTTTCTTCACATTTTGCTCGATTACTTCAATGAGGTACTTGAGCTCAATCGTTCTCGAACATCCCAGATTGAAGATTTCGAAGGCAGGCCGGAGTTCAATGCACCGATAAATCCCTGAAACAATATCATCAATGTAGGTATAATCTCTCTGACTCGACCCGTCGCCGAAAACAGGTACCTCCTCACCATTATCGATCAGCCGGGTGAATTTGTGAATAGCCATTTCTGGCCTTTGCCCCGGTCCGTAAACGGTGAAGAAACGAAGAAGCACCATGGGAATCGCATATAGCGAGTGGTAGTTATAACAAAATACCTCTCCGGCCTTTTTCGTCGCACCGTATGGTGAAACGGGTGTGTCGACCTTGTCATTTTCACTGAAAGGAACTTTGTTTCTGTTTCCATATACAGAAGAAGACGAGGCGAAGATGAACCCCTTCAGTTCTTTGTCCTTTACGCATTCGAGGAGATTGACTGTCCCTCTCACATTGACATCCTCATATCCGAGCGGATCCTGAATGGAGGGCCGCACTCCGGCTTTGGCAGCAAGATGAATTACACAATCGAACCGGTGTTCTGAGAACAGATCATCCAGTAACTGCCGGTCCCTGATATCGCCCTCTACCAACTCATAGGAACTGTTATTTACAAATGTGCTGATATTCCTGTGTTTGATTCGGGGAGAATAGAATTCATCAAAGTTATCGAGACAAACGACATCCCATTTGTTTTCGAGCAGTCTGACAGTGAGATGAGAGCCTATAAATCCGGCCCCTCCGGTCACGAGAAGTTTCATAGGTATCACTCCCTAATAGTGATAGTAGCTGTATCGATCATGTTTCACATCATCTCTCACTCCATTCAAAATGACTCCTATGATGTGCGCGGATACATTCTGCAGATGTTCAATGCTGCGTTTTGCTTCCTTAACGTCTGTCTCGTCCGATCTGAGGACCAGGATTACAGAATCCACCTGACACCCGAGCACAGCAGCATCGGTGACTCTGTTCAGAGGAGGACTGTCAAAAAAGATAATATCGAACTTCTCCCTGGCCAACTCGAGGAATGTCCTCATCCTGAGAGACCCGAGCAGCTCGGAGGGATTAGGGATGAGAGATCCGCAGCTGATGAGAAACAGATTGGGGATATGGGTTTCGTTGATCACTTCTATAAAATTTGCGCGATTGGTCAGAATCTCCGTAAGCCCCGGTGACTTGGGGCATGCAAACGTGTTGTGCAGCACACCTCTCCTCAAATCACCATCAACGAGGAGCACCCGGGCTCCCTGTTGAGCCAGAGTAATGGAGAGATTTGAGATCGTAAAAGATTTTCCATCACCAGGTGCGGGACTGGAAATTACCATCGAATTGTTCCGTGCGGACTTGCCCGAGAACATGATATTTGTCCTGAGCGTCCTGTAGGCCTCCCCGACGGGAGTCGGAGAATAATCATGAGTTACCAGGATCGAATCGATCTCCTTCGCTTTTTTATAATCGAAGAACTCATAACTTTCATCAAAGTCAATCATCGGTGATGTCCCGAGAACGGGGAGTCCGAGATTGTCCTTCACGTCGTCACTGTTTTTGATGGAGGTGTCCATATACTCGACAAGAAAGGAAGCGAAGACACCCATCAGGAGGCCTGAGATCATACCCAGAAGCATGATTTTTTTTCTGTTGTTGGTATTGATGGGTTTTTCAGGCTGAATGGCCGGATCCAGAATCCTGATATCCCCGATCTCGGCTGCTTCCGCTATCTGTGCTTCTTTATATTTCGTGTAGACCTGAGTATACACATTCTCGTTGACCTTCGTATCCCTCTCCAGCCTCGCCAGCTGCAACTCCTCACTCGGAAGATTAGTCAGATGAGACTGATATATCCTTAATTCCTTGCTGAGGGAAGTGATCTTGTCAGTCATGACTTCCTTTTGCTTTTCGAGAGCATAAAGGATTTCATCCTGCATCTGAGAAATATTTCGATCAAGTTCGATGAGATCGGGATGACTTTTCGTGACTTTGAGGGAGATTGAATTGCGGTTTTCCCTCAAATTCATCAACTCATCCCGAAGGATCGACAGATTGGCACTGGGGATGGTCCAGGGGTAGGTAGCGGCTTCGAGAAAAACGTCCAGTTCGCTTCTCGCTGAATCCCTCTGATCACTCCCGATTTCGAGGAGATATTTTTCCAGAGTTTTTAACTCATCCTGCAAGTTCATTCTCTCTGCTTCGACTTCTGCGAGTTTCTCTATCCGATCCGTTATTTCGGCGGTGAGTCTGACGATGCCGGTATTTTCCTTGTACTGTTTCACAGCTCTTTCGGATTCGTCGAGTTCCCCTTTTGCCATGACGAGCTGTTCGTTGAGTATCTTTAACGTATTACGGGTCTGCTCTTTCTTGAAGGAAAGGTTGAAATCCACGAACATCTGAGCAAGTGTATTGCAGACATCCATTGCGAGGATAGGATCCCCATCCGACACTGTGAGGATGATGAAGTTCCCCGACTCCCCCATTGCCACCTGAGTATTGTCCATCAGAATCTTCACTGCGTCTTTGAACTGCTTGATTCTGAAGTCAACCTTGAATGGAGCTCTCGCCCAGGAAGAATCGATCTGGATTGCGAAACCGGAATTCTCGAAGGGACGATCGATGATATTTGCCAGTGCCTGTGAAACGATGAGTGATTCCTCTTCTTCTTCATTAAATGTATAGAGGTAGAAGTTGCGGTCTCCGATCGAGGCTATCTGATACTGACCCGGTTTGGTGCTGTCCGGGATGGATACGTGTGTGAAAAAGTTCTGTCGGGTGACATCGAGCGTGTCGGGATTTTCCACGAGATTGAATTTTCCGAGAATCATAGAGAGCAGACTCGGCTCTTCGGTATCCAGTCTCAGAGTGAGTCCGAGTTCGTTCACTATCTTTTCTGCGAACGTTCTGCTCTTCATGATCTGGATCAGCCCTTCATTCCGCGTGGAGGTCAGCTCGAAAGCCTGGAATCCGGAAGTCGGTTTTTCGACCCAGACGGTAGCAGTTGCTTCATAGATCGGAGAGAAGGACTTAATCATGGTCATGGTTATAACAGGGACGAAAATGAGGAGAAAGGTCGCCCAGACGATCCATTTTCTTTTTTCGATGATCTTGATGTACTTCTTGAAGTGATACTTTTCCTCTTCCGGTTTTTCAACTCTGTAGAAATCATTCATGATTCTACCTCATCATTTGAGATCTCTGTTGCGATTATTTCCTCTGCCGAAGTACAATGGATATTGTCGATACCCCCAGAGAAACAAGAGCAATAATCGTCCTCCACTCCATCACCCGCCTGGAAGATGGTACGACAACCTGATCACCGGACTGCATTCCAATCACCTGAAGAGATTCGCCGTTTTCAAACGCCTGCAGGAGCTGGCTGTTGACAACTTCTCCTCTTCTCATGAATTTGATCTTCAGCAGGTTGGCCTTGCTGGTCAAACCACCCGATTTTTCAATCACATCCCAGAGGGGTGCTTCAGGGCTGACTCTGTAGAGACCCGGGCTTCTCACTTCACCAAGGACGCCGATTCGAATCAGCGGCTCGACCATGATTATGGGACTTCGCAGATAATTTGAATACTCCGTGACGAGATAACTCTCGAGACTGTCTTTTGTGAATCTGGACACCTGTATTTTTCCGATGAGGGGCAGGGCCACATATCCTTTGCTGTCGATAGAGTAATCACCACTCAGATCGGGTTCCTGCCATATGGTCACCAGAACAGCGCTCCCCGGCTGAAACAGCAGATCCTCGGATAGCCCCCCCTCTGCATGCAAAAGATCCGGTGCACAGACGATGAAAAGAAGCAGAGTGATGAGTGTAATGCTGATTTCCCTGCTCCATCCTGCAGACTTGAGTGAGATGATCATTGGAATGCCCTCTTTCGTCTGTTAAAGCTCACCTCGACCGCCAGAACCTGTATCTCTTTTCCTTGGAATCCAGATCAAGCTCTTTCAATATATTTCTGATTTCGATTGTTCCAACTTTCGTATATCCAAACCTGCTGGAATTCAAAGCCCTCTTTATCTTCCAAATCCCGGAGAGGGGATTGTCGATCACCAGCAGCTTCACCTTTTCAGACAGGGGGAGATCACGATCCATGACTGCTGCCGACATGCCAAGCGAGTCGTAAAACGAGGATGCGGGAATATTCTCATCTCCGTTTCGTCCTTCATCCAGACCTTCCGTACTTTCACCAACCTGTGTCGGCTCGATCACGTCTTCATCGTCTTGCATTTCCGTACGCGACAGAAGCTCTGTTGCATATGATCTGGGCGGATCCTGCGGATTCACAATGGGTGGATCATTTTCACTTTTCTTTGCGGAGAATATATCGTGCAGAGGAGTGATGTCACTGGCGGTCTCTCGGCTTTCCGGTACTCCTTCTTCGACGACAATCGTATCCACAGACTTATCTTCGGTCCCCTTCTCGATCCGCGCAATCGGTCGATTTTCGAAGTGCGCGACCGCCTCCTCACTCGTTTCGAAAACCTTCAATACTCTGTGAAATTCGAGCAGCTCGAAAACATCTGCCACATCGGGGATCATCCGGGTTATAATTAGATCTCCACCATTTTCACGGAGACCCTTGATCTTCCCCAAAAATACACCCCACCCGGCACTGCTGATATAACTCACACTGGCGAGGTCGATAATCACCCTGTTTACTCCCTGCGATATCACATCATTCAGTGCGATCTCGAGTTGTGACGAGGTGACATTGTCAATGTACCCACCTACTTGTACAAAACTGATGTCTCCGGAATCACCGATGCTGTATGCAGAAACCTGTATACCTTCCATTACCCCTGTTCACCTCTCAGGTTGATAAACAATTAGTATATATATTGTTAGCAAATTCCATGCCATCCAACAGCTTTCCCGGTCGAATTTAATTGGCCTCTAACCTTATGAGAAACAAGAGCTTGAGAGGTTCCTGTTGACAATTCTCCCGACCGTTGTGGGCGGGGTGTAACATACTGAACAGAACAGGGACCATGATGGTCACCGCCCATCCTAACCCCAAACATGCCTTAGAGTTACCAACTGTACGAACTCCGACATATGTTGCCGGCACGGGAAGTTAAGTGGTCCTGTTCATAAATACGGTGACGAACCGAGAGCTCCCGAACCACAAGGTGCGAGGAGGGCGAATACCTGTACTGGTATCTAACCGACGAGCAATGCGGTGGATCGGGGGATGCGTCGTTGGCAGAATGCCATCATATTTATGAATAAGGGCCATTACAAGTGATAAAAGACATCTACCGAAACGAGTAAAAACGGTATCAATTAGTCGAATACGTGCTCATATCGATATCATGTTTCTCTATTTTGCTGTAGAGGGTGGTTCTGCTGATCTCGAGGAGATTGGCCGCTTTGAGGATATTGCCGTTGGTCCTTTTGAGAGCTCTCTCGATAAACTTCTTCTCGATTTTCGCGAGTGAAATGTCATGCTCATTGTCTGCCGTCAAGACCTCCTGCCTGATCTTTAAAAAGTGAAAATCAGTATCTTCAAGTTCGCTTTTCCTCCCGAGGATAACGGCTCGTTCGATGGCATTTTCCAGTTCACGGACATTACCCGGCCATGAGTAGCCTTTCAAATATGACATCGCCCCTCTGGATATCGTTCTCACCGGGGAAGCCTGCCTTTCTATCGCCTTGTCGAAGAAATATTGTATCAGAGGATCGATATCATCCGGCCGTTCATACAAGGGCGGGATGGTTATCGGAACAACTGAGATCCGGTAGAAGAGATCTTCCCGGAATCTACCGTGGGCAACTTCCTCCTCGAGGTTTTTATTGGTAGCCGATATCACCCTCACATCAGAGGTCAGAGTCTTTGTACCTCCAACACGCTCGAACTGACGATCCTGCAGAAATCTCAAAAGTTTCGCCTGGACAGAGAGGGGCAACTCTCCTATCTCATCAAGAAACAGGGTGCCGCCGTCTGCCACTTCGCACTTCCCAAGTTTGAGTTTAAAAGCACCGGTGAACGCTCCCTTTTCGTGACCGAAAAGCTCACTCTCGATAAGCCCCTCCGACAGAACAGTACAGTTTACAACGACGAAAGATCTGTCCTTTCTCAGGCTGTTGTAATGAAGATACCTGGCAACAACCTCTTTCCCTACACCGCTCAATCCCTGAATGATAACTGTCAGATCACTCCGGGCCACATCAAGAGCATCTCTGAAAATTTTCTTCATCACGTTACTCTTGTATACCGGATTGACCCATCTCTCCTCGTAGGTTTGCAGCTGTTCCTTCAGCCTGCGGTTTTCTCTCCTGATTTTGAACGATTCCAGAGTTCTTTTTACCTTGATCGAAATTTCATCGAGAGTAAAAGGTTTCAGAAGATAGTCGATGGCTCCCAATTTCATGGATTCGACCGCCGTCTCGACGGTTCCGTACGCAGTCATCATGATCACGGGGATTTCGCTATCGATCGCACTCAGTCTTTTCATAACCTCGAGTCCGTCGACGTCCGGCATCATCAGGTCAGTAAGAACCAGATCAAACCTCCCGTCTCTGAAGACCCGCTCTCCATCGGCGCCACATTCGGCGAGGGCCACATCATATCCCTCTCCCTCGAACAGGATTTTAAGACTCTGACGGAGTTTGGGTTCATCATCAATTATCAGGAGTTTTTCTCTGGTCGTGGACATAATCAACCTCTCTAAAAATATCGGCACTGAATACCCATAGTTCGCAGTCACTATCCTCCCAGGCCTTCTCGTTGAGGCCCGCCTTGAGACAACTCTGGCAGAGAAATTTTTCCTTACTCCAGGCGTATCTCACGGCAACCTGTGGGAGCAGCAGGCCGGAGTATAATCCTTTTCTGATGAGCAAACCGTGCTTCCCGACAACAAGCTCTTCGGGACCGGTTATCCTCTCGAGAGGCGAGAGCACTGATATTTCGATTTTCATACGGTCGAATTCATCCTCCCTGAGAGGTGGGAACCGCGGATCCCTGAAAGCAGCGGCAATTGCCATCTCGCTGACAGTTCGATGCAGGGGTTGGTTCGCTTCGATAGTTCCTATGCACCCCCGCAGCTGAGAGTCTTTTTCTATTGTGACGAATGCACCACACATATTCTCCAGAGCAGTAGAACTCAGATCAAAATCAGGAAGTGATTCTCCCGCAAGAGTCTCTCGAATGCTCACCCTGGCAATAGTGAGAAGGCAACACTTGTCGGCCTCTTTGAGATGAAGATCAACCATCACATTCTCTCTGCTCTTTGAAACGGCAATAAAAACAGGTGCAAAAACATTTCTCTCTATTTATGATATTTCTCTCCCGCTATAACTGTACCACACCTGTAAAGTTGTTCTATGAGCAGAACTCGTGCCAGCTCATGAGGAAGAGTCCATTTCGAAATCGCCATGAGGAAATCAGCATCTCCCCGAAGATCTCCATCCACACCGAAGGGACCACCGAGGAAAAAGGACACCCTGCGTTGACCCTCTCCCTCCAGCTCTCCAATTTTTCGAACCAGATCTCTCGTGGACAATTCCACTCCACGCTCATCCAGTACTATCCGATAATCATTTTCCCTTGTCCGTGCCACTACTTGATCCTTCTCCTTTCGGAGAGCGAGGTCGATGTTCTGAGAAGTCTTATATCTGCTCTTTCTTAATTCGATGAGATCGATTTTGAAATATTTCCTGGCTCTTCTCAGATAATAATCGAACGCGTTCTTGAGAAACGTCTTTCTGAGTTTACCGATAGCAATGATCCTCATATTCACTTCAATATTCCTCTTTCTCCAGAACGGTGTCCTGCTTAAAGTGCAAATCATCCTGATCCGGGTAGTCTATGTTGTAGTGAAGTCCACGGCTCTCTTTTCGAGTGATCGCTGAGCGGACAATGAGCTCGGCGCAGGTGACGATGTTCCTCAACTCCACAAGATCAGGATCAATTCTTGTTTGATCATAGTATTCCCCGATTTCTTTCTTCATAAATTTAATTATCTCCCAGGCTTTACTCAATCTCTGATCAGTCCTCACGATACCCACATAATCCCACATGATCGACCTGATTCGTTCCCGGTTGTGAGATATCAGTACTGCTTCGAGTGCACTGGAACCACGCGGAACAAGGGTTTCAGCCGAATCCACGTTCCTCTCAGCCAGATGTTTCAGATAGTCTCTCGCTTTCCGTGATGCCCTGTTGGAGAACACTACAGCTTCGAGTAGTGAGTTGCTGGCCAGTCTGTTAGCCCCGTGCACTCCGGTACAGGAGACTTCTCCTGCGGCAAATAGATTTTTAATGCTTGTTTGACCATGTTCGTCGGTTATAACCCCACCGCAGGCATAATGAGCAGCAGGGACGACAGGTATAGGCTCTCGCGTAATATCAACCCCCCGGGTCAGACACTCGAGTGTGATGTTGGGAAAACGTGACTTTATCCTCTTCGGATCAATCGATCCCAGGTCCAGATACACATACTTGTCACCACCCATCTTGAGTTCTTTGTCTATAGCTCTCGCCACAATATCACGCGGAGCAAGGCAGCCCTGTGGATGATAGTGTTCCATAAAAGTTGTCCCATCGATCCGTTTGAGGAATGCCCCCTCACCCCTGATGGCTTCAGTGATCAACAGCGGATCATCATCAACAGGATAGAGCACGGTCGGGTGGAACTGGATGAATTCCATATTTGCTATTTTCGCGCCGGCCCTGTATGCCATCGCAATGCCGTCCCCGGTGGCAATCGATGGATTTGTCGTGAACTGATAGGCCCGGCCGACCCCGCCCGTTGCGAGGAGAACAATTTTCCCCATGTATAATATTAAATCCTCCCCTGCCGTGTCGTAAACCAGGACACCCGAACAACATATTCGGTCTTTTTCCTTACATGTGACAAGATCGAGTGCGATGTGATTTTCGAGTATACGGACCCCGCTTGATCCCCCGAGTTTTTTCAGGAGAGCATCTTCTATCGCCTGACCGGTAAGGTCATCAGATCTCACGATTCTTCTCCTCGAATGTCCGCCTTCCATACCGAGAGAGAGGTGTGGTTCACCGTTCCCCGCTCTCTCCAGGGAGAATGTGACTCCCCACTCGATGAGCTTCCTGATCTTTTCGGGGCCTTCCTCGACCATCAATTTGACCCTCTCCTCTTTGCAGAGGCCCGCTCCGGCTTTCAGTGTGTCCTGAATATGAAAATGAAAGGAATCATCATCGCTGATTACAGCAGCGATGCCTCCCTGGGCATAGTTGGTACTGGAATCCCTGTTTTCTTTTTTCGTTATTACCGTGACGGTTCCCACAAGAGAAGCATTCAGCGCAAAGGTCAGCCCTGCGATACCGGAACCTATCACGATGCAATCCGATTTTTCAATTTTGTAATTCACTCGACACCTCACCTTCAACGAGACTATCGATAAGTTTTTTCACTTCGGTCTCACGCGTAAAGAGTTCATAGCTCAGAGACACCGTATAGCAATCGATGTCCTGAAACAAATCCCATGAGATTTTCACACGGTCTTTTTCGGTTGTCAGGATCGAGGCCCTCTGATCGACCGCTCGATTCCTGATAACCTCGAGCTCATCAGAACGATAACGGTAATGATCAGGGTATTCTCTCATTTCCAGCCACTCAGGATCCAGATTTTCCAGAATATTCCGAAATGTATCCGTCCTGGCAATCGAGGTGAACGCTACTATCCGTTTCCCTCTGAGCTCTTCGACACTGAGTTCCCGGGGATTCGTGGATACAGATTTGAAGAACACTTTTTCGGGTCTGGCCATAGCTGTCCTGGTTCCGTATCGGAAGAGAATGTCACGATACCTGTGTGCCTGACCGTCCTCTTTCAGACCCCGCACAACGACGATAATATCCGCATCCCTGGAACTCGACAGCGGTTCTCTGAAGTGTCCCGCCGGTATGGGCTTTCTCCTGCCTGCGAGATCTGTTTCGTTGATGAGCAGTATCTCGAGATCTTTGTAGAGGGAAAGAAACTGGAAGGCGTCATCGAGAACGATATAATTACATCCAAAAGTTTTAATTGCATGAAGAGCAGCTTTCACTCGATCCCTGCAGATGATGACTATGACACCATTAGAGAGCCGTTCAGCCATCATGGACGCTTCATCGCCCGCCGACCCGACGTCAACAAGAGGACCGTTTCCCCGGGAGACGACGACGGGCTCAGTGGCATCACTCTCACCACCATAACCTCGAGAGACAACCGCAATCGAGAGGTCTCGCCTGCGTAAATACTCGGCAAGTTCCATCGTAACCGTGGTCTTTCCTGAACCTCCCATGGTGAGGTTTCCGATCCCGATGACTTTTGCTGCCACCTTCTGTCTCTTGAATATACCGCGGTCGTACAGGCTCCTCCTAAAACGAGTGTAAAGAAAGTAAATCTGTCCGAACAGAGAAAGAGGCAGAGAGACAACATTGGAGATTACCCCACCGTCAGGAGTATACATATAGTCACGAATACGTCCATAGAGAACCAAATATATCTTCTTTGTAATGCTCAAGATGCTTTTCTCATTATTCAGATCCTATTATTCCCATTCTTCTATCCAGCTCGAGTGAAAGAGAGATGAGCTCCTCCTCCAACTCCTCGACTTTTTTGTGGAATCCATCCTTGTCAATATTTTTTGGTACATAGAGAGGATTGCCATAGATGATCAAGCCTTTCGAAAATGGCTTGGGTACTCTGAACCTGTCCCATGACCGGAGTTCCCAAAATCTGTCGGTCCCGTTGACAAAAGGTATGATGGGAAGGCCCGTCTTCTGTGCAATATAGATCACACCCTGTTGTACCTTCCACCGCGGTCCTCGTGGACCATCAGGAGTTATCGCGAGATCATACCTGTTATTCAACTTATTGAGGATATTCAGAATAACCCTGGCCCCACCCTTCGTCGTCGACCCCCGAACAGAGGCAAACCCGAGCCATCTAATTACCTGCACAAGCATTTCTCCATCCCGATGGTCACTGATAATGCTGTGTATGTTCTTGCCTCTCAGAGTGTAGGCCAGGATGAGCAGTTGCCCGTGCCAGAATGTGTAAATAACTTTCTGCCCCTTCGCATGAATCTCCTCCAGCTTTGCCTCTCCATCGACGGTGATTCGCAGGGAACCGATCAGGAGACGAATAACCAGAGAACCACAGAATCCAACAATTTTCAAAAACAACCCGTCACGGATTTTCAGAAGCGAAGATCTATTCTCCTTCTCTTTCATGCGTGTCCCATCATGGCCATCGCCATTGTTGCCACTTCAGCAGATGTCTTATGTGTTCCGAGTTTTTCTCTTACCTCGTTGAATCTTTCGATCATCTGAACTCTTCTATCACTGGAATAATCGAGGAGTTCTTCCACAAGAGGAATGATATTCTGATGATTTACCTCCCCCTGAACAAACTCGGGTACCACACAATTGTCCATTAGCAGATTCACGAGGCTGATATACCTGGTTTCAATGAACATTCTCGCGAGCAGGTAATTCAGCCATGACAACCGATAACACACGATCATGGGAGTACCGAGGACCGCGGCCTCGAGTACCGTAGTACCGGATTTTGTGAGAAGACAATCAGAATTCGCTATCAATGCATGGGAATCACCCCGGTACGGTATGAGAGAGGCGGTCGCATGCAAGGTTGTCGAGTTCCCCGGCAGACTCACGAGTGCCTCGACATCAGAGTTTTGAAGCTTCAATTTTTCAGCAATTGTCGAGAGTGGAGGCAGCAGATGACCTATCTCATTTTTCCTCACACCTGGAAGTATACCGAGAATTCGTTTTGTACAGTCTATACCCATAGATGTGAAATGTGTCTCAGGTTTTTCTTCCAACAAAAGTGTTTCGATTATGGGATGTCCCACATAATCCACTTTGATGTCGTACATCCTGTAGTACTCGACTTCGAAAGGCATGATGACTGCAACCCGATCGATGTATTTCTTGATCGAGCTCACCCGGCGCTTACCCCACGCCCAGAGTTGAGGTGCAATGTAGTAGAGAACCGGGATCCCCAGCTCTTTCGCAATCCGGGCTATCCGCAAATTCAATCCCGGATAATCTATCAAAATAACGAGGTCGGGTTTCTCTGATCTCAAGGATTCCCTGATCTGTCCAAGAAGCCTGATGAATGTCACAAGTTTAGGAATAACTTCAGAAAATCCGACCAGACTGATTTCAGATATTGGTACGAGAGACCTGAAACCGAGCTTTTCCATCTTCGGTCCTCCGAGACCAAAGTATGTGCACTCGGGGATTCTGGCGGAAATCTCCTGTATGAGTCTTCCGGCATACATGTCGCCGGAGTGATCACCGGTCGAGATGAATATTCTGGGATCCGCGATTTTTCTCTCCAGTAGCATGACATGTGTGTTCAGGGAGTCATGAACTTTCCAAGGTACCATATGAGAAACAGGACAGCACCGAGGAGTAACAGCAACCTTATCGTAGATTTCCTGCGATAGACTGCATACCGTTGTCTTTTTCTCCTTTGCCAGTAACTTAGAAGCGCCATGACACTATTACCCCCGATTTTACAAGCCTATGGAAACACCCTTTATCGTATCAAGGATCTTTATTGCCACCTGGAGCGCCTTTCGTCCATCTTCACCGGTTGCCTCGGGTTCTCTCCCGGTTCTGACACTTTCCACGAAGGAGATCAGTTCGTTTTTGAGTGACTCTTCTTCATCGAGAACACTTCTGTCAACCACAAAAAACTCTTCCAGTCCGGCTGCTGAAAGCCTTTCACGATCTATCCCATTGTTCAGTCGAATAACCTCGATCACCCTTTTGTGAAAATCCAGAGCGATGTAAGCATCCCGCTGAAAAATCCTCATCTTCCTCACCACTTCTTTCGATATCCTGCTCGCGGTAATGTTCGCAACAGCGTGGTTGGCGAAAGTAATCCGTGCATTTGAAATGTCGATCTTGTCCGTTATGACAGGTATTCCGAGAGCTTCGATGGTCAGGACATCGGATTTGACGAATTTCAGGACCAGATCGATGTCATGGATCATCAAATCCAGTATCACATCGACGTCTGTACCCCTCGGACGAAATGGTGACAGCCGG
Source organism: uncultured Gemmatimonadota bacterium (assembly GCA_964654825.1). Lineage (GTDB taxonomy): Bacteria > Gemmatimonadota > CAZMKB01 > CAZMKB01 > CAZMKB01 > CAZZKG01. The sequence continues at coordinate 121,628 of CAZZKG010000001.1, forward strand.
TGACACTCGAGGAAAAGAGGATTCTCGATGACTGCATTACCTCGCTCGACGACAGGATTAAATCTCTCGATGTGGCCCACCTGCAGAAGTACTCCCTTCCCTGCAGCACAGGCGATCAATTCGTCTGCTTCCTCGAGGTTTCTCGTTATCGGTTTTTCGATGAGGATGTGGAGTCCCCTCTCCAGCGCTTTCATGCCGATATCGTAATGAAATTTCGTCGGGACGACGATACTGACAGCCTCCACCCGGTCAAGGAGCTCTTCCAGTTCGACGAAATGAACACAGCCCAGTTCTCTCGATCGTTCTTCCGCGAGCGATTCAATGACGTCATGGATCCCGACCAGTTCTATTCCTGAAATCTGCTTGTAGTTCCTCGCATGGGCTGAACCGAGGTGTCCCACTCCAACAACTCCGATTTTCAATGCGCTCATATCTAGGCCACCTGGGGAAAAATGTAAAAAGAGAAGATTACCCCCGAAACTTCTTAAAAATTAAGGGATTTACTCGGGTCTTGTCAACAGACTCATTTGAAATGAAACAGCTCGATCTGTCCCACTCAAATAAGTAAGTATGGAGATTATGAGATGGGTGCTGGGAAGATTCGTTAAATCGTAATGCCGCGTTTACTTTCTTCGATGAACTCGATGAAATCCTGTACTTCGGGGTATGGTTTCAGTTCGCTTCTCGCTCTCTCAATGGCATTCGAGATGTCAAGATCCGACCGGAAGAATATTCTGTAGGCCCGCTTCAATTCCATCCTTATGTCTTCAGGTACGCCATGCCTGGACAACCCAACACTGTTCAGGCCTGACAGTATCAGGGGATTTCCAACTGCTCTCACAAAAGGCGGTACGTCCTTGTTGACTCTTGACCCTCCTCCTATGAAGGCGTGTTTCCCGATCCTCACAAATTGATGTATAGGAGTAATCCCGCCAACGGTTACGTGATCATCAATGTTCACATGACCGGCCATGTTCACCGCGTTCGCGAGAATCACGTGATCCCCGATGTGACAATCATGAGCGACGTGCACATAAGCCATGAGGAGACAATCCGAACCGATCTGAGTTTTACCGGTTACCCCCGTCCCCCTGTTGATTGTAACGTATTCTCTGATGATGGTGCGATCCCCGATGGTGAGCTCTGTATTTTCACCTTCGAATTTGAGATCCTGGGGATCGGTACCGATTATCGCACCGGCGTGAACGCCGCAGTAGCTCCCGATCTTCGTTTCCTTCTCGATGAGAACTCTGGGCCCGATCTTTGTACCACGTCCAATGACAACTCCGGGGCCAATTATCGAATAAGGGCCGACACACACATCTTCGGCGAGGACACCACCGTTATCAATAATGGCAGTTGGATGGATAGCTGTCATAGGAACATCCCGTGCCCGTTATTTGTCAACGACCATCGCAACCATTTCTGCTTCAGCCACGAGCTCACCATCAACGAAGGCTGTTCCTCTCATCTTACAGGTTTTTCCCCGCATCTTCAACATATCAAGTTCGAACCTTATCACATCCCCGGGCCTGATCGGTTTTCTGAACTTTACTTTGTCGAGGGAAATAAAGTAGACAATTTTATTTTCAGGATCTGGTACCGAATCCATGAGGAGGACGCCACCCACCTGCCCCATTGCTTCGATACACAGAACTCCCGGCATGACAGGATGGCCGGGGAAATGCCCCTGGAAAAAGAATTCATTGAGTGTGACATTCTTGATTCCAACCGCCCTCTTCCCCGCTTCGAGTTCAAGAATCCTGTCAACCAGAAGAAAGGGATACCTGTGTGGGAGTATCTTCTGAATTTCATTGATGTCCAGAGTTCTTACTTTTTTCTTCAGTTCACCGAAAACTCCCGCCCCGGCACCCAGCTTCTTGAGTCTTTTTACCAGTTCAATGTTCGAGGGGTGTCCTGATCTCGATGAGATAACATGGGCAACGAGATCCGCTCCGAGGAGGGAAAGATCTCCGATGAGGTCAACGATCTTGTGTCTCACAAATTCATTATGAAAACGGAGTGGATCCTGGTTGATGATACCGTCCTTCCCGATTACGACCGCGTTGAGGAGAGTACCCCCTTTTATCAGTCCATCCTGCTTGAGTTTTTCGACATCCTCAGCAAAACAGAAAGTACGCGCCGGCGCCAGTTCATTTTTAAAATTCTCTCGATTTATCACCACCGATGCGAACTGACTGCCGACAACGGGATTATCGTAATCTATGTAGAAACTGACTTTAAACTCATCATTCGGCAGAATTAAAAAGTTAATCCCATCATCGGAATAGTAGAATGGTTCATCTAGCTTGAAAATCTTTTTCTTTTCTCCCTGCTCTTCAACACCAGCTTCCTCGAGTATCTCCAGGATGGAAAGGGCACTGCCGTCACCCACCGGAGGTTCGTTGGTGTCGAGCTCGATGATCAGATTGTCGATACCCATCGAAGCACAAGCGGCAAGTACATGTTCGATGGTGCGTACCTCAGCATTGTTTTTTGATATTGTAGTACCCCGCTCTGCGCTGACCACGTATTCGATATCTGCCGGAACAATTGGAGTATCAGCCAGATCCTTGCGTATGAAAACGATTCCGGAGTTAGTGGGTGCAGGTTTGAGAACCATCTGAGACTCGTTGCCCGTATGAAGTCCTGTTCCCGAAAGTCCTATTTCTCGAGAAATTGTTCTCTGCCGCATCTCACCCTTTTCCTTCGAGACCAGTTGTACCACCTCATTCACTACACTCACTTTTTCGCTTTTCATGTGCGATTTCCCTCTCGAGTTTACTCACTCTTTCCCTCAACTCCTTCATTATATCATACATTTTCTCCAGACGTGAGAGCATCGCTTCCCTCTTCAGAGCCTTTTTGTGCGGTCTGGCAGGATAGCCCGAGATCGTCTCGTTGGATTTGACGGACTTGATAACACCGGACTGGGCACCAATTTTGACGTGGTCACCAATCTCGAGATGATCTACCAGTCCCGCCTGACCACCCAGGACAGATCCTTCCCCGATTGTGGTACTACCTGCAATGCCAACCTGTGCACAGAGGAGGCAGCCTTTACCAATTTTAACATTATGCGCAATATGAACGAGATTGTCAAGCTTTACTCCGTACCCGATCTTCGTTGTTCCCATAGCTGCACGATCAATGGTGACGTTAGCCCCTATTTCAACATTATCTTCGATCACAAGATTCCCCATCTGAGGGATCTTTATCTGATTCCCATCATCATCCGTTTCGAAGCCAAACCCATCACTACCAAGAACAGCTCCCGGGTGTACGATGCAGTCCTTTCCTATTGATACCCGCTCTCTCACGACAACACGGGCAAATACGTAACTCCCGGCACCAATCCGGACATTATCCCCGAGAGAGCACAGTGGACCGATCACAACCTCATCACCGAGTATGACTGCCTTCCCTATGACGGTATAGGCACCGATCGAGATGTCTTTCCCGAGTCGGGCACTGTCATCAATGACCGCGGTCCGGTGGATCCCTTTCTCAGCAGGGGGCAGGACAGGAGAGAAGAGCGCTGCCACTCTGGCAAAAGCGAGCTTTGGTCTCTGTACGCTGATTGAGCAGAGATTATCTGCGGTAGATCCCGGAGGAATAATGACCGCGGCCGCTCTGGTATGCTCCAGTTGCCTGAGATACCTCAGATCCTGCACATATATGAGTTCACCATCACCTGCATCTTCGATGGTTCCGACACCGCGGATCTGTTTCTCAGGGTCCCCCTCCAGCTCACCACCGATCAATTCAGCGATAAAAGACAGAGAGTATGACTTACCCATAACCTTTTCAACTTTCGGGTTCGAGGGCTTCACTCTATTTTGATGAGGTGCGGCTTAGTTCCTCGATCACAGCGTCTGTCAGGTCGAGTTCGGCAACTCCGTAAACGATCGAAGCCATACTGGAATCGAATATGATCGAGTAGTTATCCCTCTCCGCAATAACATTTATTGCTTTCTCGGCTTTTTCGAGAATGGGTTGGGTCAGCTCGGCATTCCTCTTCTTCGCCTTTTCCTGCAAATCGGCCCACAGTTGATTGAATTCCTGTTCCTTGAGGGCGATCTCATCTTCTTTACTCTTTTTCTTTTCAGGACTCAGGATAAGTTTCTGGCTCTCGTATTCCTCTCTCAACTGCTGGAGTTCCGCCATCTTCTCTTCTGCCTGACCCCTCCACACGTCTGACTCCTCCTGGAGAATTTTCTTCACCTCCTCCTTGCCAGGGATACTGTCGATAACCCTTTCCACATCTACATAAGCGATCTTGAATTCCTGCGCGAGAGCGGAAGAACCCATAATCAGTGAAGTGATCATCAACCCCGACACGATTCTCGACATCATTGCATCTCCTCCTTCTTAATTGAAGAAATTCCCAAAAGTGAAATGTGTTTCCCACCCTGGCCCGTCGATACGGTCCAGGCCATATCCGAGGTCTATCCCGAGCGGTCCCATGCCTGGTATCTCGATCCTTATCCCGAAGCCCAGGCTGCGTTTCAGATTTGCCGGGTTTGCACTCGAGAGACTCGACCAGTTATCTCCGGCATCGAAAAACATGACGCCGTAGACCTGGTCGGTGATTTTCAATTCATGCTCAGCCGTGAACAGGAGAAATGCCCTCCCGCGCGTGATTATTCCATTCTCGATGGGACCCACTCTCCGATCCGGATACCCTCTGAGCCCTTCGATACCCGGACCGACGCCACCGAGAATGAATAATTCATTGTAGGGTATCGAGTCAGAGGGTTTCCATCCCGTGACGAAACCGCTCTTCAGACGCAACGTGAGTGCAAATTTCCAGAGTGTGGGTGTTGACCAGCTCGTATCGAAACGGTATTTTTGAAAGTTGGTGTTTCCTCCCAACCATCCACCCGCGAACTCCGCCGACACGTTGTGCCTTGTCCCCCGGGTTGGATGGAATATATTATCTCTCGTGTCCCTTACCAGGCTGAAAACTGTACTGCTCATCAAACGAGGGTAATCATCGAAGATCGGATCATCAGCGGACAACAATCCGCCACGCACTTGGAGATCGAATTCCTCTAACTTGTAGGTAGTGAACAACCGCGTGTAATCCATACCTGGTACCGGGACCCCGAAACGGATATCTCCACCTGTCGCTTTCCGTCTGAAAGGATCATTGATGTAAGATTGATCAATACGGTAGAGATCAAAACCCAGTGAGAGGCGGGAATCCTTGAAATAGGGTTCGGTGAAACTCAGTTCAATATTATTCTGATAACGCCCAAACTCGATTCGGGCACTCGCCTTCTGGCCTTTCCCGAAGAGGTTGTTCTGGGCCAGTTCGATGAATCCGGTGAGACCTCCTCCGGCCCCGAAACCCGCACCGGTCGTGGCCTGTCCTGTCCTCTTCTCCTTCACATTCAGGAGGAGATCTACATCACCACTCTCGCCGGGTACCTGCTCCTGACCAATGTCCACGTTTTCAAAATAACCGGTGTTCATCAGAGATTGATAACTCCTCATGAGAAAAGACTGCTTGAACAGGTCTCCGGGGAGAATGATGAGTTCCCGCCGGATAACTTTTTCCCGGGTTATGTTGTTGCCTGCGATGAAAATCTTCCGGACATGAGCTGGAAATCCTTCGTTAATTCGAAAAGTCACATCGAGCAGATTTCCCCTCTTCGACAATTCCGGAGCTATTGAAGCATAGATGTATCCCTCATTCCCGTAAATTTCATGAAGGGTCTGGAGAGATTTTTCGAACCGCTCCTGATTGTATATCAGTCCTTCGTCGACGAAGATGTTCAACCGGAGGATATCATCATCGAACTTCGTGTTGCCGATGAAAGATATCTTCCCGAGTTTGTACTGAGTACCTTCATTGAGGTTAATAGTGATATATGCTTTCCCTTCTTCCTCATCTATCCTTACAGATGATCTCTCCACTGTAATATCGACAAAGCCTTTTTTTCTATAGAAAGCAGGCAATCTGTCACTCAGATCTTCGTCGAGAATACTCTCCTTATAATCACTCCCGTGCCATGGGAGTAATCCTTCCTGCTCTGTCTTGAGCTCGCCACGTAATTTCCCGTCAGAGAAATTTTCGTTACCTTCGAAAGAGATTTTCTGGACTCTGACTTTTAGACCTTCATTGATCTGAATCGTGAGATTCACCTTCTCGGGCTCTTCTGTCTCCTCAACCTCAAAATCAACCCTGGCGAGAGAGTAACCCTTCTCCTCATAAAGATCGAGAATTTTGTTCTCCGTCTCCTGGACGAGTGAGGGATTGAACAGTGAACCCGGCGGGATCGAAATAGCCTCTCGGAGTTTGTTTTCCTTTATCTTTTTGTTTCCCTCAACCGAAACGGTTTTGATCGACGGAGCTTCCAGAACCTGGAATGTGAGACGAATGTTACCATCGACTTCGTTTCCAAACACTTTGATGTCCCGAAAAAGACCTGTTGAGAACAGCCGTTTGATCGCTCTCTGTATTTTAAGGGGTGAGTAAGTGTCTCCTTCCTCCAGTAATAACGTACTCATCACTCTGGCTTCCGAGACCCGGTCGTTACCGGTAACCTCTATACCCTCTACAGTCTGGGAGCACAGCGGTGCGACAGGTCCACAGAGTGGCAGGATGATCCATGCCAGAAAACAGGAGAGAATTAAACGGGGTACTACACCTCGGGAACACATTGATCGTGTCTGAACCTTCCTCTTTCGGTCGGACTACGTTTTTCTCGGAACGGTTACCTGCCGCCTGAAATCCCCGGCAGTCTTATCGATTCAACCCCTGAGTGTGAATGGGAGAAACCCCCTCACACACGTATACCTTCTCGTGTGACCCCTGTTGATCCGAAAAAAAAAGTAGTATTTACCAGAGTGTCCGATTAAAGCTAGTGGATCAGTTGACCCGTGTCAGAGCTCGAAATCCGAGGTTATCACCTTCCCTGCTCACTTCAATCGAATCCCCTGAATGAAACTCCTCTCTGAGGATCTCCTCTGAGAGAGGATCTTCGATATATCTCCTGATGGCGCGTTTCAGCGGTCTCGCGCCGTATTTTTGATCAAATCCCTTCTCTATGAGGAATTCCTTTGCTTCTTCGGTGAGTTTGAGAGAAAGCTCTTTCTCCTTCAGTCGCTCTTCGAGTTCTCTGAGAAGAATATCGATGATGTTTGCGATATCTACTGTTGAAAGCGGATGAAAAACAATGACCTCGTCGATCCTGTTGAGGAACTCGGGATTAAAAGTCTTCAGAATGGCTTCTTTCACCTTCCCTTCGAGAACGTCGAAGTCCTCCACCTCGTCCCGTTTCTGCTCGAAACCGACTTTACTCGTCCCCTTTGCGATATCTCTCGCACCGAGGTTGGAGGTCATGATGAGGACGGAATTCTTGAAGTCGATCCGTCTCCCGTAATTGTCCGTGAGATGGCCCTCGTCAAAAACCTGCAAAAGAATATTGAAAACATCGGGGTGGGCTTTCTCTATTTCATCAAGGAGTATCACGGAGTAGGGCCGTCTCCTGACCTCTTTTGTCAGGTATCCGCTGTCCTCATAACCCACGTATCCCGGAGGTGCACCGACGAGCCTCGAGACCGAATGCTTCTCCATGTATTCGGACATGTCGACACGAATCAGAGCCCGCTGATCATCAAAGAGGAAATTGGCGAGTGATCTGGCCAACTCGGTTTTACCAACACCGGTGGGTCCCCCAAAGATAAAAGACCCGATTGGCCGATTCGGATCTTTGAGCCCTGCCCGCGTTCTCCTGATGGCTTTGGATATGGCCGTAATGGCAGTTTCCTGGCCGACTACAAATTTGTGCAGCTCGTCTTCCATCTTCAGGAGCCTGGCACTTTCATCTTCACGGATTCTGACGACCGGGATACCAGTCCATCGTGAGATGATGAAAGCGACCTCTTCACCCGTGAGAACGAGCCGGGAAGATTCCTGCGTTGTTATCCATTCTTTCCTTCTGGCCTCGAGTTCCTTCCGGAGTTTCCGTTCTTCATCACGGAGCCTCGCCGCCTTCTCGTAATCCTGTGAGTTGATGGCCCGGTCTTTATTTTTGGTAAGGTTCTTCAGCTCTTCTTCCATCGAGATGATCTCGTCGGGAGGAACCTGTGCGGACAACCTCACCCGGGCACCCGCCTCATCGATTACATCGATAGCCTTGTCAGGAAGATAACGGTCGGTGATGTATCTGTCCGAGAGCTTTGCAGCAGCGACAACCGCTTCTTTTGTGATCTTTATCCGGTGATGATTCTCATACCTTTCCTTGAGACCTTCCAGGATCTCGATAGTTTGATCGACTGATGGCGGATTGACGATGATGGTCTGGAACCGTCTTTCGAATGCACCATCCTTTTCGATGTACTTCCTGTATTCATTGAGCGTTGTGGCACCGATGCACTGGAGCTCCCCTCTGGCAAGAGCTGGCTTGAGCATGTTCGAAGCATCGATAGCTCCCTCGGCAGCACCGGCTCCTATCAGGGTGTGCAGCTCATCGACGAAAAGGATGACATTGTTTGCCTGGTTGATTTCGTTCATGACGGCCTTGAGGCGTTCTTCGAATTGACCACGGTACTTGGTCCCGGCGATGACGGCCGCCATGTCGAGGCAGAGAACTCTGTGGCTCTTCAGGCTGTGTGGTACATCCGCCTTCGATATCCTGTCTGCAAGCCCCTCCACAATAGCGGTCTTCCCGACACCGGGTTCACCAATGAGGACAGGATTGTTTTTCTTGCGCCTGCTCAACACCTCGATAACTCTCTCGATTTCCTTATCCCTGCCGATGGTTGGGTCGAGTTTGCCTTCGACGGCAAGTTTGGTCAGATCACGGCAGAAATGATCAAGGGCGGGTGTTTTCGAACGCTTCTTGAAGGTCGTCTCCTCCTCTTCCGAAGAAGGCAGATCACCACCGAGCAGCCTGATTATTTCCTGTCTGACCATATCCAGTGACAAACCTTCGCGCTGGAGTACCTGGGCGGCTATACCCGTCTCCTCCCGCAACAGACCGAGGAGAAGGTGTTCGGTGCCGACGTAACTGTGGTTGAGAGTCCTCGCCTCATCGATAGAGAGTTCGAGCACCTTTTTAGCTTGAGACGTGTACGGAAGATCTCCTATGGTCAGAGTACTTCCACCCAGATCCACGGACTCTTCAATTTTGAGCCTCAGAGAGTCGAGCTCGACGTTAAGGTGTTTGAGAACAGCGGCTGCGACACCCTCTCCCTCTCTGATCAATCCTAGGAGGATGTGTTCGGTCCCGATATAATCATGATGCAACCGCCCTGCTTCATCTCGTGCCAGCGAAAGCACCTTTCTCACCCTCTCTGTAAACCGGTTATCCATGTTTTTTCTCCCTTCTATCTACGAAAGCTCTCTCAGAGTGCTTCTTCTACTTCAAGTAATTCCCTGATCTTCCCGGCTCGCCTGACGTCTCGTTCTGCTTTGTTCAAAGGTCTGCCAGCCACCCACTCCAGATGCCCGTACTGTGAGTACATCAGGATATTGTTGAGTGTCGAGATATTGAGCCCTTTGATTACATCCAACTGAACACCCAGTCTCACAGCAGACATGAGATTCATACCTTCTTCCGGCGTAATTGCACGGGCATACCTGAGAATCCCGTATGCTCTCCAGATCTTATCCTCAATCTGGACTTTTGCATCTCTGGTCAGAATTTCTCTGGCATTCTGCTCGTATTCGACTACCTGTTTGGTAATCTTGCTCAGGTGATCTATGAGCTCTTCTTCAGTCTTGCCGAGTGAGGTCTGATTAGAGATCTGAAAGTAATTGCCCATCACATCACTACCTTCACCGTATATCCCTCTGAATGTAAGTCCAATTTGCGATATCCCTCGCAGCACTTTACCGATTTCCTTCGTGAGGACCAGTCCGGGCAAATGGATAAGAACCGAGGCTCTGATACCAGTACCGGTATTCGTGGGGCATGCTGTGAGAAAACCGAACCTGGGATGATATGCATAATCTATTGCTTCCCCCAGATCCTGCTCGAGATTCTCGACTTTCTGCCAGCACTCATCGAGTATAAAACCAGACATCAAACTTTGAATCCTGAGGTGGTCTTCCTCGCCGATCATCAGGCTCAGTCGTCCACCATCGGTGATCACGAGGCCCGAATCCTTGTACCTGCCGAGGAGGTCCTTGCTGATAAGATGCCTCTCTAGGAGAAGTTTACGCTCGATGTCGTTTATCTGATCCAGCTCGATGAATGCTCCCTTTTTTAGATACCCCCGAGTGCTGAGAGTTGTTTCCACTTTCTTCATGATTTCTCGGCTCTCGATAGAGCCGATTTTCGACTGGAAAAGATATCCCTCAACATTGCGTGCAACCCGTATCCGGGAGGAGAGAACAATATCAGAATGAGGTCCGGTTCCATCGAGCCAGGAGAGACCTTCATCAATGACATTCGACAGGTTCAACATAGTTACTCCTCGCTCCTGTCCGCTACATGTTCGAGCAGCTTCAACTCATCACGCAGGCGGGCCGCCATTTCGTACTCCTCACGACTGACCGAGTCCTCCAGTCGTTTCTTGAGATCCCTGATCTTGTTTTTGATGGGGGAGATCTCATTAGAGTCCTTTTTAAGACCCTTGCCCACATGAATATGACTTCCATGTATTTTCCTGAGAAGCGAACTCAACTCATCTTCGAAGGCATTATAACACTCCGGACAACCCAGTCTCCCCGTCTTTTTGAAGTCGCTGAATTTTGCTTTGCAAGCTTTGCATTCGGACTGAGTATCTTTCCCGGACGTCAATGCCCCCTTGGCCTCAGTCCCGATTTCGGACATGAAGCTGCTGAGCGGTGAATCCTTGATCTTCTCTTCCTCCCCCAAACCTTTTTTCTCAGCACACTTCTCACAGAGATGATAGGTAGTCATTTCATTGTTCACAATCTGTGTGAAATTAATGACCGCCTCATTGTTTTTACATTCATCACACTGCATGTGTATTCCCCCGTTCATTAATTCATATACGGATGGAGTTTTCCGTCCATGAGTCTGAACACTCTGTCCGCCTTCTTCGCAAAGTTTTCGTTATGTGTTACGATAACGAAAGAGATGTTTCTTTCCTGACTGAATCGGAAGATCATGTCCTGGAGTTCTCCCCCGGTTTCGCGATCGAGATTACCGGTTGGTTCATCCGCAAGAATCATGACAGGTGAGGCGACGAGTGCCCGGGCGACTGCAATGCGCTGCTGTTCTCCACCTGAAAGTTCGACCGGTTTGTGGTGCTGGCGGTCTCGAAGCCCCATGGATTCGAGCATCAGGACTGCTCTTTCCTTCGTTTCCTTTTTCGGCCTTCGATTGATGAGAAGCGGCATCATAACATTTTCCAGTGCAGTAAAATCCCTCAACAGATGATGGAACTGGAATATGAATCCGATTCTCTCGTTTCTGACAGAGGCAAGCTGATCTCCATTGATCGCATTGAGATCCAACGAATCCATCAGGACATCACCTTCCGTCGGCCTGTCGAGACCGCCGAGTAAGTGAAGAAGGGTACTTTTCCCGGATCCGCTCGGTCCGACAATGGAGACGACTTCGCCTTCGCAGAGTTGAAAATCTATCCCCCTCAAGACCCTTAGAAGTTTCTCACCACTCTTGAAATACTTGTGCAGTGATCTCGTCTGGAGTATGATTGTTTTCTTCCCGTTTTCAGTCGATATATCCATATCCTTCTCAATCCTCATTCATATCGTATCGCATCAACCGGATACAGGCTGGAAGCCTTATAAGCCGGATATAACGCAGCGATCATAGAAATGCACAGACTGACCAGCGCGACTGCTAAAAAATCGGTCACTTCCATATGCACGGGAAGCGTATCGATCCAGTAAACATCGGCCGGAAGAGAGATAAATTTGTACCGGTCCAGCAGACTGACCAGTCCATATCCCCCCAGACAACCAAGCAGGGTTCCGACAATGCCGATGAGAAGCCCGTCGGTCAGGAACACTTTCATGATCGATCTGGACGTGAGCCCCATGGATCTGAGTATCCCTATTTCTCTGATCCTGTCATTCACCATCATGATGATCGTCGAAATGATGGTGAAGGAGGCCACGAGCACTATCAATACTAATATAATAAACATTGCCGTTTTTTCCAGTTTGAGCGCTGAGAATAGATTTCTGTTCATCAACATCCAGTTATTTGCCACGAAATTCGGCTTCTCGTCCTCAGAATTCACTTCGATGGGCTCGTTGAACCTCAGGGCATCATTGACTTTGCGGGCGACCGAACTGCCTACTCTGTCAGCTCGGTAGATATCCTCCACCTTCACTTCGATACCGTGGACCGTGTCGCCCAGATTGAGAAAAGACTGTGCAGTTTGGAGCGAGAGGTAGGTGAACTTCGAATCGTACTCGTACATACCGGTCTTGAACACTCCATTCACACGAAACTCATAGACCCTCGGAACAATGCCGATGGGAGTTATTGTCGTTGCAGAAGGGGAGTAGAGTTTTATGATATCACCGACATGAACCCGCAGCCTGTTTGCCAGGAGATACCCCATGACGATACCAGGCGGGCTTCGGCTCTCACTATTACTGTCACTGTCGAAGACAAACTCCCCTCCTATCATGTTGTCTGCTATACTGGTAACCTGAGGTTCGAGTTCCGGGTCGATCCCTCTCACCATGACACCTTCGTTGTACTGAGTACCGTTCGAAACAATTGCCTCGGTATAGACAAAAGGGGATGCGGATATTACTTCATCTTCTTTACTTATGATATCGAGTACGTCTCTGTAGTCCGCGAACGGGCTCAGGCCTTCTGCGAGGATGAGGACGTGAGCATTCACACCGAGAATCTTCTCTCTCAGATCATCCTGAAGGCCGTTCATAACCGCGAGGACGACGTTGAGAGCTGTCACTCCCAGGAATACACCTCCGATTGCAATCCAGGTGATGAGTGAGAGGAATTTTGTCCCTCTGTTGGACAGGAGGTATCTCAATCCTATAAAGAGTTCGAGTTTCATACCTCAGGCCTCAGGTGCGGAAAGAGTATCACATCCTTGATCGAATGCGAATCAGTCAGGAGCATCACGAGCCGATCGATCCCGATGCCCAGTCCTCCGGTCGGCGGCATTCCGTATTCCATCGCGCGAAGGTAGTCCTCATCGATCCCCTCGGGCTCCCCGCCTTCGCCTTCATCGACCCCTGCTGCCCTCTGCTGTTCAAATCTCAACCGCTGTTCCAGGGGATCGGTGAGTTCGGAGAATGCGTTCGCAATCTCTATTCCAGAAACAAACAATTCAAATCTTTCGACAAGCGCGGGATTTCCCCGCTTTCTCTTCGCGAGCGGCGTCGTCTCTGCGGGATAATCCACGACGAAGGTGGGATGTCGAAGACACGGTTCTACACGCTCACTGAAAAGCCGATCGAACAATCGGGCGTTACCGGACACACCATCCACATCCACGTCGAGTTCCCCACAGATTGTTCGGAGACTCTGCTCGTCCCAGCTGTCCATGTGAATTCCCGTGTGCTTTTCTATCGCTTCGATGAAAGTGATACGTGCCCAGGGCGGTCTGAAATCCAGTTCTTCGCCCTGATAGTCAACGCCGGTTTTTCCGAAGAGCTCGAGAACGAGCGTAGATACCATACTCTCTAGTAACTGCATCATGTCACTGTAATCGGCGAAGGCCTGGTAGAGTTCGACCATTGTGAACTCGGGATTGTGGAACTTGTCAATTCCCTCGTTTCTGAAATCCTTGCAGAATTCGTACACTTTCTCGAAACCACCGACAATAAGCCGCTTGAGGTAGAGTTCATCTGCAATCCTCAGATACAGTTTCGTGTCGAGGACATTATGGTAAGTGGTGAACGGTCGGGCCGAGGCGCCTCCGTACAGAGGCTGGAGAATGGGTGTCTCCACTTCCACAAAGCCACTGTTATCGAGGAAATTCCGGACGAAAGAAATCGCCTTCGACCTGATGATAAATGTTTCCATGACATCCGAATTGACCAGTAGATCAACATACCGCTGGCGGTACCGCTGCTCTTTATCCGAGAACCGGTCATAAATGACAAGCTCCCCGCTCTCTTTCCGCTCTTCCTTCACAATGGGGAGTGTTCTCAGGGACTTCGCCAGGATGGAGAGTTCCTCTACCTTTAGGGTAATCTCCCCTGTCCGGGTGCGAAACAGAGGACCCCTGACACCGACAAGGTCTCCTATGTCGAGCAGCTGAACTACTTCGTACGCCTCTTCTCCCACGATATCCTTCCTGAAGTAGAGCTGGATTTTCCCTGACATGTCCTTGAGGTGAGCAAAAGAAGATTTACCGTGACTGCGGATCGACATGATTCTCCCTGCGAAAGCGAACAGGTCTTCTTCCCGCAGATCTCCCCCCTCGAATCGCTCTATCCCTTCCTTCGCCGTGAGTGTTCTCTCGAACCTGTATGGGAACGGATCAATACCTGCCATCTTCAGTTTTTCGAGCTTGTTCTTCCTCTCCTGAAAGAGATCTACCATACTGTGTGACTCCCCATCAAGTGTTATGAATCCTCGGTTTGATTCAGAGTAAACTTTCTGAGATATGCATCCAGAAAAACGTCGAGTTCACCTTCCATCACCTTGTGAATGTCACCGATCTCCACTCCTGTCCTGTGGTCCTTGACGAGTGAATACGGATGAAAAACATAGGATCTGATTTGATTACCCCATGAAATGTCCTTTTTTTCCTTCTGAATCTGGTCTTTCTGTTCCTGCTCCTGATCTTTGCGATGCTGGTACAATCGAGCACGAAGAATCTTCAGTGCGTTTTCCCTGTTTCTGTGCTGCGATCGTTCACTCTGGCTCTGTGCGACGATGCCGGTCGGGATGTGAGTAATCCTGACTGCCGAATCGGTCTTGTTCACATGCTGGCCGCCCGCTCCACTCGCCCGGAATGTGTCGATCTTGAGATCCTTCTCTTCAATCTCTATCACGATCTCAGAATCCACTTCCGGATAAATGAACACGGAGGCGAAAGAAGTGTGCCTGCGGGAGTTGGCATCGAACGGAGAGATGCGGACGAGGCGGTGGACACCCATCTCGGCCTTGAGGTAGCCGTAGGCATTCTCTCCCTTTACCTCGAGGGTAGCGCTCTTGATCCCCGCTTCCTCACCGGACTGTATGTCGAGAAGACTGCATTCGTACTTGTGCTCCTGGGCCCATCTGCTGTACATCCTGAGCAGCATCCCCGCCCAATCCTGTGATTCAGTACCTCCCGCACCCGGGTGGATAGCAACAATGGCATCTCTGGCATCATCATCGCCCGTGAACATCCTCGAGAGTTCGAAGGCGTCCACCTTCTTGATCAGCTCTTCGATCTCGGGCAGGAGTTCATCTTCCATCCCCTTCTTGTCACCGGAGGTCAGTTCGGCCAGTTCTATGAGATCATTCACTTCCCCGGAGAGACTCTCCCACTCACCTACGAGTTTTTTTAACCTGGTGAGCTTCTGGGAAACCTCGACACCTCTCTGCCGGTTATTCCAGAAATCTTTCCCCTGCATCGTTTTTTCGAGCTTTTCGATCTCTTTGAGTTTCTCATCGACGTCAAAGATAACCTCGTAGAGCCAGAAGCCGTTCCTTTACACTTTTTAATTTTTCAAGACTGTTCTCGATCCCCACTCATCGACTCCTTTTTTAACGTGGTTGTCTGTTATGCCTGAGAATATAAAGGGTTGGGAAATCCCGGTCAAGTGCTCGATCAGAAGATGGGAGTCCCACATCTGGTTGATTTTCAAGAAGTTATTTCAACAGGAAGGTCTACCGCGAACGTGTTCCGAAGAGTCCAGCAGATTTCAGGAGAAGTGACACCTCTTTTTCTCTGAGCACTCTCACTTCTCCCCGACTCAACGTACCGAGGAGAATCGGACCGATACCGATCCTCCTGAGTCGTTCGACCCCGTATCCGATCGCCTCGAACATCCGACGCAGCTGGCGCTTTCTCCCCTCGAACAGTTCTATCTGAAACCAGGCACCGCTTTTTAGCGTTCTCTGCAATCTGACACGGCACGGTTTCGTCACTCCGTCGTCCAGCCGTATTCCCGCAGCGAGTTTCCTGATCGATGCCGGATCGGGGACACCACGGGTTTTCACGAGATACCGTTTGCCCTGCTTGTGCCGCGGGTGGGTCAGCCGGAAGATCAATTCTCCATCGTCGGTGAGAAGTACGAGCCCTTCACTATCCACGTCCAGCCTGCCCGCGTATTTCAGGCGGGAGGTTCCTGTTCCCGGCAGGAGTGTGTAGATCGATCGGTAGTTCTTCGATGAGACTGTTGAACAGATGAAACCGGCCGGTTTGTTGAGGATGATGTATGTGAAGCGAATGGGGAGATGGATACGGACTCCATCGACGGTGATCCGATCAGTATCACAATTCACCCTGGTGGCGACATTGGTCACCGGCGCCCCGTTTACGCCGACCCTGCCCTCACCGATCATAACTTCCGCTTTCCGCCTCGACCCTATTCCCGCCAGGGAGATGTAACGGGACAATTTGACGGAGTTTTTTGTTTCAGGACTCATCGTCCACTGGAAGTTCTGTCCCTTCCGCCGGTGGCTCGACGATAGCTGTCCCCTCGGTAGGGAAGAAACTCTCTCTGTTTCTAACTTTCTCGTAATCGGGAAGATTCGAAATCTTTTTCAGCCCGAAGTGGGACAAAAACTCAGGGGTTGTTCCATAAAGGAACGGGCGCCCCATCCCCTTATCTCTGCCGACTATTCTGATGAACCCTCTATCAACAAGGCTCTTGAGTACACCGTCTACGTTGACACCTCGTATTCTCTCGACTTCCATCCTGGGGATCGGTTGTCTGTAGGCAATGATGGCGATCGTTTCGAGAGCTGCGGGGCTGAGTTTTACTTTCCTCCGGGTAGAGAACAATTTACTGATCCAGGGAGCGAACTCCTCCTTCGTCAGCAGCTGATAGCCACCGGCGATTTCCACGATCTTCAGGGGTCGCTTGCCGAGTTCGTACTGTCTGTTGAGATCGCCGATGATCTGAACCACGTCACCGGGAGTTATGGTGCCGACGATTGAGGAGATTCTACTTCTAGAGATGGGGAAATCGGTCGCGAAGACGAGGGCCTCCACGATAGAAGGAACGGAGATGTCCATCAATCACCTGCCTCCCCGGGGGCAGCAGTCTCCCCCTCAAATTCCGTCATACGGTGTACCGCCAGTTTTCCGAATGAATCCTGCTGACTGACCATCAGCTTTCTCAATCGCATCAGTTCGAGGAGAGCCAGAAAAACCACAATCAATTCGATTTTACTCCTGCAGGTTGCGAAGAGTTCCTCGAGATCAATCGGAGTTGTCGACTCGAGATGTTCCAGAAGAACCTGCATCTTGTCCTCGATCGTGAATTCGGCCATCCGTGGAATGAACGGCTCCTGGTCCGAGAATCGCTGCATCGCCTGTCTGAACGCATCAAGGAGGGAATCGAGCTCGATGTCCAACACGGTCAGGTCTTCGTCGTGTTCGTCTGCGGGTACTGATTCTGTCCCCCTCCCGAAAAGGAGACTCCGCGACCGGGCCTTCTCCCCGAGATCATCGGCTATCTCCTTGAACTTCTGGTACTCGATGAGTTTCTGGACAAGGTCCTCTCTCGGATCTTCTCCGGCCTCTTCCTCATCTGATTCTTCACCCGGGAGCAGCATCCTCGACTTGATCCGCAGAAGAGTGGCCAGCATCAGCAGGTACTCACCGGCTTTGTCGATACTGAGTTCATGAATGTCACTCAGGTATTCAACGTACTGTTCGACAACGATCGAAATGGGAATGTCGTAGATATCGAGCTCATTCTTCCTGATGAGGAAGAGAAGAAGATCGAGCGGGCCTTCGAAGCTGGAGAGTTTTATGGTATAGTCCATGTTACCACAATCCCATGGCCTGCCTGACATCGGCCATTACCTTTCCCGTCACTTCCGAAGCTGTCTCTGCTCCGTCCGCCAGTATCTCTCTGATACGATCGGGACTTGCAGCGAGAGCCTGTCTCTTTTCTCTGATCGGTGAGAGAATTCCTGATATCTTACCCGCCAGGTCAACCTTGTGATCGACACAACCGAGACTCCCGGCCCTGCACCCGTTTTGGACCTCATCTGTACTCTCGCGATCGAAGAGCTTGTGGTATTCGAAGACAGAGCAAATATCAGGGTCCCCGGGATCGTTTTTTCGTATCTTGTCCGGATCGGTGATCATCTTCCTGACCTTGGTTTCGATCTCCGCGGCACTGTCTGCGAGGTAGACACAATTATCGAGACTCTTGCTCATCTTCTTCCCATCGATCCCCAGCAGGCGGGGAGTCGGGGTCAGCAGCTCATCAGGTTCAACCAGAACCTCCCCGAAATGATGATTGAAACGCCTGGCGATCTCCCGTGCCATTTCCACGTGAGCAACCTGGTCCTCCCCGACCGGGACGGTCGTCGCGCGGTAGATGAGGATATCCGCCGCCTGGAGTACGGGATATCCCATCAAACCATAACTTATTTTCCCCGACAGGTTGTAATCACTGACCATCTCTTTCAGAGTGGGGTTTCTCTCGACCCAGGGCATGGGTGTGATCATTGAAAGGAGCAGATGGAGTTCACTGTGATCCTTGACCTGCGACTGGACGAACACGGTCGATCTGTCCGGATCGATCCCCACGGACAACCAGTCGAGCGCCACTTCAATTATGTTTTCCGAGACATCCCTGGCTTTCAGAAAATCAGTTGTGAGTGCGTGCCAGTCCACGATGACAAAAAAGCACCGATAGTCATCCTGCAGTTTTACCCAGTTATCGAGGGCCCCGATGAGATGTCCGATGTGAAGTCTGCCGGTCGGCCTCATACCACTGAGAACGGTACCTTTCGTCATTACCACTTCCTTTCTTGCCGGGAGACTGCGCTGCCCTTCTTATCACCCGAAGACACTGTAATTGACCAGGGCGATCAGAACATTCGAAATCTTCCAGACCGGGATGAGAATCAGATCAATAATATGGGTTACGATCAGCAACATGAGAATGATAAAACCATACCTGCTCAACCCTTCGTACATCATGCGCTTGTCAGGTGGAAGCATATTCCTCAGGATGTGTGATCCATCGAGCGGAGGTACCGGGATGAGATTGAACACTGCGAGGAGAACATTGATCTGTACCCCGTAGACGATGATCATGTGCAGGTACCCCATGACGGGATTCCCGATGAATGTCGCCGGCGAAAATAGAATACCAAGTACGATACCAAATATGGTAAAGAGTGCGGCAAGAATGACATTGGAGACCGGCCCGGCGAGAGCCACTCTCGTCTCGTCAGTTCTGCCGTTTCGGAAATTGAGGGGGTTTATGGGGACAGGTTTCGCCCAGGCAATAAAAAACGGCGATCGGCTGATGAGGAGGAAAACAGGGACGATTATCGAGCCGACGAGATCGAGGTGAGGAATAGGGTTCAGGGTGAGGCGGCCGGCATACATCGCAGTCGGGTCCCCGGCACGATAGGCAGTGTACCCATGAGCATATTCGTGCACAACTACTGAGAAAAGAAGAACGGGAATTGCGAATATGTATTGCATATCCTTTTATACATGTCTCTGTGAGAAAGAAACAATTCCCCGAACTGAGTGATCCTGCGGAAAAGTACATCTTTACAAAACCACTCCGTACAATTAGTTTTTGAAATATATTTAGGACCTTCAACCAAGTCAAGGAGATAGAGACGCGAGGCCGAATCACTCGCTCTTACTATGAAATCTATCCTGATGTATCTCATCATTATCATCATTGCCTCAAATCTTCTCCTCATTATGTCAATCGTATTCTCCAAATGGTTTCGCAGATGGAGGAGAACGAAGCGCCACAAAGGACTCATCGACTTCCTGGGCCTGTCGGAGTGGTTTTCCAACCTTGCTCCGGAGGAACGTGAACTTTTCAAACACTACTATGCCCGGTTCACGAGGACCGGTGAGTGGGTGGACAGTCTTACCGACGGGAAGATCTACAGTACTTCTGAAAAACCATCTCAGCTCCTCTGGATGGTCGCAGCCTCCGCAGTGTTGAATGAAGATTACCGGTTCGCTGAGAAGCTCCTCGCCAAGGCGCAGAGTCTGTGCGAAACACCATGGGAACGACAGCAGGTCCACGTGGCGTATGCCTACCTGTATTTCAAGCAGAAAGATCTACTTGCGGGAGCACGGGAGAATTGTATCCACTACTGCGAAGGTGCGATCAGGAACATCGAGAAGTACGGTTCGCCGGTCAATCTCCCCACACTACCCTTCGACCACCTGATAACCATCTACGAGGAAGACAGACTCATCGACAAGGCACGCGAGATAATCCTGAAGGCGATATCGCTTTCCGGGAAACGGAATCCCAAACTCAGGGAACAGTACGAGAAAAAGCTCAAGAGCCTCGAAGAACTCGCCTGATACCAGCCCGCAGCAGGTGCGCCCTGCCGGGCGAACCATAAAAAAAGCTCCTCGTGTGAGGAGCTTTTCAATGACAAACGGATCAAAGGTGGATTTAATAGAGCTTTGCCCTACAAGGCTGAGTGGAAGGGAGAGTTAGAGCATCTCCTTGAATTCTTTACCCGGTCTGAACCTGACGGTCTTGCCGGCCGGAATCTTGATCTCTTCACCGGTCCGCGGGTTTCTGCCCTTTCTGGCTTTCCTCTTTGACACGACAAAAGAACCGAAACCAACGAGTTGTACCCCGTCTCTTCTGGTATTCTTCTTGATGGCTTCGAGTGTCACTTCGACAGCGGTCTTGGCATCCTTCTTCGTAAAGTTACCTTTTTTTGCAACCTCGTTGATGAGTTCACCTTTATTCACAGTATCACCTCTTTCCTGGAACCTCAAAGCCCCACTAAAGGTCCTTGAACCGTTGTCATTACTGAGATAATAAAGAGGTAAAACGAAAAAGTCAAGAGGCAAAAGTGCTGAAATCGAGATATATCAACGAATCCGTGATTTGTGATAAATGCAGATCAGGCTGGTATTGGATCTGAAGAGATTTTATTTCCTCAATTTATGTTTCTTCTTCAAGCGGGAAAATTCCTTCACGTCCTCCCG
Organism: uncultured Gemmatimonadota bacterium; assembly: GCA_964654825.1. Lineage (GTDB taxonomy): Bacteria > Gemmatimonadota > CAZMKB01 > CAZMKB01 > CAZMKB01 > CAZZKG01. Next base: position 142,676 of record CAZZKG010000001.1, read on the forward strand.
GTCCATAAAGGTCTTAAGAATTGATTTGCTCTTATTGTTCGTGCGTATCCGCCGAAGTGTCGAGTCCGCGATACGAGCTGCTTCACTTGCCTCCTCGAACGAGCTTGTTGCCACACAGCATCTGGTGAGAAGAGACGCCGCCTGCCAGAGATCAAGCAACCGGGGTGACTGTTCACCGAGCGTAGCGACGACCTTCTGAAGGAGAGATGTCGCCTCTTTGAGATTCTGCCCCTTGTTGAGATATATCACAGCTTTTCTGATACGGATTTGAGAAATGATATCAGATTTTCGCCCGTTGATTAGGGAGAGTCCGTTCGTGAGGTTCTGTTTCCACGCGTGGGAGTCGTCTGAGAGGCACAGTGATTCGAGGATTTTGAGATGCAGGAGGGATTTTTCTCCATTCTGACTCTCGTTTAATCCCTCGAAACAATTACTCGCCCGCTGGTAACAGTCGAGTGCCCATGGATAGTTACCTCTCTGATAATTGACATCACCGAGAAGTTCCCAGGACTTGCCTTCCTCCAGTTTCATCTTGTTCTTCGTCGTCAGTTCGAGTGTCTTCCACGCGTAGTTCTCAGCCCTGGTGAGATCCCCGATGTCGCAGTGAACGATCCCGAGGTTGATGGTGGCTTTGGCGATGAGATCGAAGTTGTCCATTTTTTCACTGATCTCGAGACATTTCTCGAACTCGATGATGGCCCTGTCGAGTCTGCCCACCTCGCGGTGGATTGCCCCCAGATTGTTCTTGCAGCTCGCTACACCGGACATGTTTCCCATTTTCCTGGCAAGGCGATGTACCTCCACGAGGGAGGTGATGATACTATCAGGATCATCCCGATCGTAGAAGCAGATGGTGGCATTGTTGCGGGCCGCCATCTCGAGAAACGCGTTGCTGGTTTTCTGACCGATCTTCACGGCTTTTTTCCAGTAATCCTGAGCACGCTTTCTTTTGCTGGAACGATAGAGTGCATTACCGATGTTGAGGTAGGTGTACCCGATGTCGATGAGGTTGTCACTCTTCTCTCTGATCTTCAGACTTTTCCTGAAGAATGAGAGGGCGGTCTTCGCCTGCCCCTTGCTCAGGTAACAGGAACCGATGATGAAGAACACTTTTGCCGTCAGAAGTTCGTTCTCCCTTCCCGCCGGCAGGTCGAGGATACGCATCGAATAGTGGAGCGCCCTGTCCACCTCGCCTTTCCTCATAAAAACTACGGAGAGGGCCATGACGATGTTCTGGTGTTCCGGGTCGTCCTGATCACTACACGCATTCAGAGCCTTGTAGAGAAAGGTCAGCGCTCTCCTGAACTTGCATTCCCGCTCATACAGTTCTCCCATCTTCCTCGTAATTCTGGTTTTTTTGTTCGATGACAGATCTTCCGTCTCGAGGAGTTCGGCGTAGATTGTACGGGCTTCTTCCATCTGTCCCACCTGGAATAAGAGATCTCCAAGGATCTCCCGAACCCGGAACAGCTCCTCACTATCGATGTCACCCGATCGAAGGGCTTTCGACACGTTGAGCGCGCGCTGGAAATAGCGGATCGATTCGATACTGGCAAAAAGTTTTCTCGCTTTTTCTCCGGCGAGGATGAGGTATCTGCAGGCTTTTGCCGACAGTCCTCCGTTCTCGAAATGACGGGCGAGCCGCTCGAGTGCTTCGGCATCATCCAGCCGAGCTTCTTCTTCGAGTACCTCACCGATGTGAAGATGATAGGTTTTTCTCTTTCTCTTGTTCATATTGTGATAGATCACGTCACGTATGAGATTGTTGTCAAAACAGAAATATTCGACGCCATCAACATATTTCTCCCTGACAAAGTTCTCACGCTTCGCTGCATCCAGCATGCTGTAGAGCTTCACATCCTTCTCCCCCAGAAGGGCTGTAAGATAGACGACCTGGAATTTATATCCGAGGACTGATGCTGCCTGGAGCATTCTCTGCACGGGAGCATCCAGATCGCTGAATCTACCCTCTATCATTTCCAGGATACTTTCCGGGAGAATAGGGCTGGCTCCGTTATAGACGATGCCCTTTTTTACAACTTCCTCGATCAAGTCGTGCTGTACCAGATAGACAAGAGTCTCCTTGAGGAAGATGGGATTTCCGTCAGTGATTCGGAAAAGATCCCTGGCGAACTTCTCCGGTATCTTTTTCATGCCGAGAACATGTTTGATGAGGCGCCCGGTGGCATCCACACTCAGGTTCGACAGGCTCATTCTCTCCAGGGTGTGTTCCGTGAGAGCGGTCTCGATTTCTTCTGCTGCCTCTTCAGCCGGACTTTCAAATGGTGAAAAACCTGCTCTTGCGGTGGTCAGTATCAGAAGTCTCTCTTGAGACCCGTTCTCATTGAGAAATGAGAGAAAACCGAGTGTCCCTTCGTCGGCCCACTGCAGATCTTCGATCACAAAAATCACGGGCAGTATGGCACAGAGACGGTGTATGAGTACCGAGATCGACTCGAACACCTGATACCGATGGGAGGAACCCTCATCGTCACGATACTGATCCAGTATCCCCGGTGGGAGAAACTTCGAGAGCTGCTGCAGTGATGACGGCTCGAGCCCGGAGCAGGCCTCCTGGAATGCCGATGGGTAGTTCCTGTGAAGGAGCGCGAGGGATTCTCTCACTGGGAAGAGGGGCATCTGGGTCGTACCCATGGTGGCTGCGCCTTTACAGGTGATCACATGCTCCTGTTTCTGCTTGCCGAGAAATTCGGTCACCAGGCGGGTCTTCCCGGACCCGTCCGGCCCCTCCACGAGAAGAACTGAGGGATTTCCCCTTTTCGCTTTTTTGAGAAGGGAATTTAGTTTTTTCATCTCTCTTGATCTCTCCAGCATCGGTACAGGAGAAGCCTCATCCCACAGGGGGAAAAACCGATAATCGTTTTTCCCGTTTCTTTTTAAAGGATATCGGTATTTTTCCCGTTTCGCGGTGTAAAGATTCATGTCAGCTTTCTGGATCAGCTCTTCAAGGTTTCTCGCTTCTCTGGGATAGGCTGCATAACCCAGGCTCAACTTGATTTTCGCTTTGCGGCTGCCGAGCTGGGATTCCCAGTTGAAATCGAGAATCGACCGTATGATCCTCCGTGCAATTTTCCCCGCTTCCCTCCGGCCTGCAGATGGGAGAATGACAACGAACTCGTCACCAGCATATCTGCACACGATGTCGATCGATCGCACGGAAGATGAGATGAGTTTACCGACTCTGACAAGTACCTCATCGCCTTTCAGGTGGCCCATGGTGTCGTTGACGAGTTTAAAATCATCTATGTCGAGCATGATGATTGCCAGGGAAGCCTGATCGTTATCGACCCGCTTCCTCTCTTCTTCGAGGCGCTGACGAAAATATCTCCGGTTGTACAGCTCGGTGAGATCATCGCGAAGAACTATATTGATGAGAGAAGAGAGATCATGGGATTTTTCCCCGAGCAGCTTACACTCTTCCAGAAACCTTTTTTCCGAGTAGATCATCAGCAGTGGTGTTTAATTAATACTCGTTAAGCTTCTATTTAGATATAACAGGGGGTAATATAACAACAACAATATACCATGTTTCCCCCATTTTGTCAAACAGAGGGGATGTGGTCATTTCACGACAATGCCCTGAGAACATTACAGTTACAAAATGTACTTCACGTTCTTTGTAGGGGGGAATCCGTGCCACTTGACTCTGCAGAATGTTTGTCGTAGGTTATACTCACAGAAGGAGATACGCGATGAGCAGAGTCGCTGTGATCAGAGGTACCGACAGGCGGAGGAATGTCCTCCGGGCACTCACCGCTATAGATGGGGACATCAGGCCGGGGGATCGGATTCTCATCAAACCAAACCTGGTCTCGACGACGAAACAGCTTGCTACGACCCATGTCGAGGCTCTCCGTGGTGTCATCCTCTTCCTCAGAGAGCGAACCAATGCCGAGATCACGATCGGAGAAGGTGCTAGTACCAGAGACACGTTTGACGGTTACGCGAACTTCGACTACCGGTCCCTCGTCCGTGAATTCGGGGTGAAGCTCATCGATTTCAACCGCGAAGGGTGGGTAAAACGGCATGTGTTCGACAACGATCTTGGCGACATCGAGGTTCGTCTGGCGCGGGCGGTCGTTGAGAGCGACTATCGAATATCGGTCTGTCCTCCGAAAACACATGACGTCGTCGTCGTCACCCTCTCGCTGAAGAACATGGTAGTGGGGAGCCTCGTCAGGGATGAGCTCGGGACGATTCGAACACTCGGAGGTCTCGCCTGGCAGCTGTTCTCGACCTTCATCCTCAAGAGGAAGCAGACGCTCGGGTTCGTGGAAGGCTACGTCGAGGGGAACGCGCCTCTCATCGCACACAGCGATAAGATCGCCATCCACCGAGGGTATCCGGCCATCAACATGACACTCGCCCGGCTGGCGCCCTTCACGTTTCCCCACCTCGCGGTGATCGACGGTATGACCGGTATGGAGGGGAACGGACCGACTCAGGGAAGTGCCGTCGACCTGGGTCTCACAATCGCGGGTACCGACTTCCTCGCCGTCGATTCAGTGACAGCGCGGATCATGGGATTCGATCCGGAGGAGATCGGTTACATGGTATACCTGGACAGGCTGGGTCTGGGATCGATGAGCCTGGACGAGATCGAGGTCATCGGCGAGCGACTCGAAACCTGCATCAGGCCGTTTGTGCCGCATGCCGATCGAAGCAGACAGGCCGGCTGGAGACTGGATGGCGCCGACACAGAAGCGATCGAACGCGCTGTCCGGATATTACGGGATACAGCAGCCGGGACTCAAACCCGTCATTAGACTATTCGGGGTTCTTCAAAAGACTCGATCGAGTTATCCGAAGCGGGCGGGTCCGGAGCGACCCCTGCTCTCTTATCACACCGAAATAATCTACTGCAGCTGGTACGGCTCCGCGTGCTTCGGATACACACTGACCTGCGTGAACGAGTGAGCCCCCGGAGCCCCGATAAAGGGGTGAAACTCACTCCTGCCGGAAGCATCTTCCGCGTGAATGTAGTATTGAATCGTGGTACCGGAAGTCTGAGGAGGAATGTAGGCCTCGTACTGATAGCTGCCGAGGGAATCCATCTCTACGGAGTTCCAGTTGCCGTCGGTAGTCCAGTACACAGCAGGTGTGTTGTTGATCAAAACCTCACCGCTGTAAGGAATTACTTCGGCTTCGACCAGGAATCCCTGACCCGATGGCGGGCCGTCCTCGAGCGGGGTGTGATTGATGTAGAGCATGTAGCGGTCGGTGATGCCCATAGCCCGGCAGTGCAGGGCATCGGTCGTGTACCAGGAGCCGGTAAATCCCAGGACCTCGTAACCGGGCATGGCTGCTTCGTAGGAGGCGATCGCATCGTCATCCCAGGCACTGTTTGTGATCGGCATCAGGACCTTGTCATTCAGGATGAGCGAGTTGACATAGGGCTGACCATTGGGAGTGTAAACACGGACCACATTGTACGGCGTGCCGTAGCAGCTCGTCTGGCTCTCGAAGTAGTCGACCGCGTCTTCGATTTCATCGTACTGAGGATCGTACGCCGGCACCTCGATGATCATGATCGTCCCGGGTGAGAGATACTTGCCCCAGCAGTCTATGTGCTCGATATACTCGCCCAGGCAATCCGGAACCACGTGGTAGGTGTCGATTCCCAGATAATTATTCACCATCTGGTCGATCACGGGAGGCGTCAGACCGGGATTCTCGGTGTATACGAGGTCGGTGGAGACGGCGATCCCCTGCCCGTCTGTCATGTAGTTCCCGCCGGCTGTTACGAGGCTCATACCGTAGACCGGGATGCCCTGTACGTTACCATATTCGGTCGGGATCTGGTCATCGTTCGGTCTGGGCCGGTTGTAGATCATATCCACGATGCCCTGCTCGTCATTCCCGTTGAAGATAAACCACGGACCGTAATCGCGGCACCAGTAGCTGTCGGAGGCGGCGATCAGGTAGCTGCAGTTGGCGATGTTCACTCCGTGACTGACGTACTGGTCGTGGACATAGTACTGCTGGCTGATGCTCGCCACGATGGTGACCACTTCCACGTCTTCCGACATTTCGGCGATGATCTCGTAGCTGATTCCGAAGGGATAACGTATCAGGACCCCCTGCATCGGCTCGAACTCGGCCGGCTGCCTGACCGGCGCGGGAGGTGCCGCCGTCGGCACGAAACCCTCACCGATCTCATCCAGTCGCAGGAGCTCATCCGGGGTCAGCCAGTGCGGAAGGCTGTACGGGTTGTTTCTCTCCCACTCTCTCTGTCGTTCGAGTGAGGGATAGTTCGAAGGAAGATCACCGGAGGAATGAAAAAATACCAGCCCTGAACCGTCTGAACCGTGAAAACTCTCTCCCGATGAGTCTCCACCTAATTGACCGAAAAGCTGCCATCTGTCGATCTGACTGCCCGAAAAGGAATCAGTGGTATGAAAAAGCAAACTGCAGCAAAGACCGACTACTACGAGTGTGAACCGTCGCATTGTGCCTCTCCTGTCGAGAGTGTAGGAATTTTATTTGAGTGTAAGTCGTTACAACACGTTGACGCGTCATCTGTTACCTGCTGATGGTGCTGAAATAGACACCGTGAGGTTACAGACGGAATTCGTCTCCCGGTACTTCTTACGAATCCAATTGTATCACGCCTTTCTCGTTATGTCAAGTCCAGAGAACAGCAACGGTATTTGAAGAAGATAGAAAACAGTCTGCTTTAATTATCACACAAATTGTACATTTCCCTCCAAAAATACGCATGTATAAGTAAGGGGAAGACGACTCTGTCAATTTTTCCTCAGGAGGTCCTAATAGGTCAACGTATGAGTGTCATCCAGATTCCAGATGATTCCCTGACAGCATGACAACCGGAGGTCATCACCATGCGATATTTTCTTGGACTCGTGCTAATCCTCTTTCTCATTCAGACTGTTCCTTCCACAGACAGATCGATGGATAATCGAGTGATCCCGGACCCCAATGCGTTGCTGAATTTAGGTCCAAAACGGGACCGCCCCGCTTTACCGAGTGCTCCCACAGGAGCATGTAATATCTCACGCGACAATTGTGGTTCCCTCACACCCAGCGGCGTCTCGGTATTCATCGCTGACGGTGCTCGTAACACCCTGGACGGGACACTCTTCTTCGTCGATGTTCCGAGCGGCTCGGACGGTGTGTTCCAGATCGATCCCGCGACATGCGAAATCGTTTCTGGTACCTACTACACGACGAACTTCGGTCTATCTCAGAGAGGTATCGCATATGATGCGAACCGCCACCAGTTCTGGATCGGAGGCTGGAACGACTATTACATGAACCAGCACCATGCGACCCCGCCGTACACTAACCTCGCGTATAACTATGTCGGTCTGGATGTGGCCAGCAGCGCCTGTGACGCCGCAAATGACTATCTTTACATCGGGACAAACAGTTATCCCGATTTTGTCTACTGCTACGACATAAGCGGCGGCAGCCTCGGCTCCCTGCTGGGTTCCTGGTCGGTTCCCTGGCAAAGTGGTACCGACGGCTACGACATGGCGGGGATGGCGTATGATGACGACAGCGGCCAGTTGATCATGGTGAACCAGCAGTCTGCCCCGATGGCGAGAGAGGCATTCGACGTCGATCTGACTGGCGGCCTAGTCGCTGCCGGTTACTGCGAGCTCGACAATACGATCTTTCCATGGAGTGCGGCACTCATCGAGGACGGTGATCCGGTGCCGTTATCATATTTCTTCTACACCGTCGACATCACGGGTTTCGCACCTCCCTTCGATCTCGACGAGTACGGGGTCCCTGCGGTATACCCACCGTATGATCTCTCGTGTACCGTTACGGAAGAATGGGATGTGTATTTGTCCTGGAGCAATGCCGAGGAATACGACAACGTTCACATATACCTAGATGATGACCTTATAGCGACACTCCCCGGCAATTCCACGGAATTTACAGACCTCGATCCACCCACCGGTTATAAACACTATGGTGTTTCAGGGATCGTAGGGGCCGATGAGAGCGCCCGGGCCGCCTGCGAAATAGTCGTCATGCCTGACGGTGAGATCTGCTTCTACTTCGACGAAACCGATGACGGTTGGACACCTCATGGGTGAAGCAATGATTGGGAGTGGGGCACTCCCAGTGTCATAATCGACGGAAACGCGTGGGAGACGGTCATCGGCGGGAACTACCACAACAGCTCATGCTCGGTGCTCGACTCGCCCGTCATCTCCCTCGGTCCTGAAGGCGGATGGCTGACCTTCGATTCCTGGAACTATGTCGAGTGCTCATGGGATGGCTGGAACCTGCAGATCTCATTCGACGGTGGAGACAGCTGGTCGATGCTCGAACCGGTTGAAGGATATGATCAGGGAGAACCGTACGGTACCTGTCCGTGCATGCTGGGTGGAGATACAAACTGCGGGTACGGAGAGTTTGAAACCTGGAATGTCGATCTGACTGAATATCCGAATACAGATATCAGGATAAAGATAGCGTTCACCTCCGACTCGAGCGTCGCATATACCGGTTTGATAATCGACAACGTTTGTATAGCCGGCGGATCGCACCCGAGTCTTGTACCGCAGAGCCAGCTCCTCAATCCCGATACGGACGGAGACGGCGTGAGGGATGTTCATATCGGGGATTACATATACTATCGTGCGACATTCACCAATATGACTCCCGATTCAACCGATTATGGGGTGGAACACATCGTGAATATCACCAGCTGCTGTCCTGGATCATGGGAACAGATCGCTTCTCGGGGACCCGCTTGCAGAGGGACACTCGCTCCGTACGAAGAGGCTACTCATTTCTACAGAGTCCTCGTACCGGAGCGGCAGTTCCTGCTCGATCTCAATCCATTTACCGTGGAGATCGTGGCATGGATATGTAACAATGACACACTCCTCACAGGATCAGGGAGATCTTATTTTGATGTGATATTACTTCCCGCATGGGAACCACCTCCCTTTCCTGACGAAGGACTGGATTTTTACTTTGAGGAGATCGAATGTCCCCTGGAAAGTGAACTATGATCATTGATCGAGCTTCGTCAACTCGGCCCGGTAGAGAGAAGACTTTTGGGAATCACCCAGAGTCTCATAGAGTGTGATGAGCTTCTCGAGACAATCCCGTCTGCGACGCGGCGGGGCATTTTTTGCAAACCCGAGGACCCTCTCACTCTCGAGGAGAGCCGTCTCGGCCTCCTCGTATCGTCCGAGTGTCAACAGGCAGCCTCCGAACGCGACTCGGGTTGAAGCTATTTTCCAGTCATCGTCGGGGAGACTCTCTTCTCTGATCCGGAGAGCCGTGGTGAGATAGGGGAGCGCCTCGTCGGTCCGGCCCTGGGTCGTGAGTACCTCTCCCAGCGCGGTGAGTGTCGGCGTGATGGGCATATGATCTTCGCCGTAGAGTTTCCTCCTGATCGCGAGTGCATCCCGGTACATCGATTCAGCGCGTGTACAATTCCCTCTCCTCTGCCAGTAGAAATCCGCCAGGCATTCCAGACTCACGGCAACCTGGTAGTGCTCCTCGCCGAAAAGGTTTTTCAGCATTTCCAGGGCCTCCACATGGAGAGATTCCGCTTCGGCGAGATTACCCTTTTTCTCGAGTAGGAGAGCGAGATACCGTAATGTGTAAGCGATCGATGAGTGATTGTCGTCATAGAGTTTTCTGTTGATGTCGATCACCTGACGATAGAGTTTCTCTGTCGTGTCGAAGTTCCCCTGTGCCTCCATCGTTCTGGCGAGGTGCATCATGCTCTGAGCAACCGAGGGATGCTCCGGTCCGAACAGATCCGTGTTGATACGGAGAGCTTCATTGTCTACCGACTCTGCCCGGGCATATTCACCCCTGGCGTGAAGAACAATGCCGAGATTGGTGAGACTTTCTGCAACCTCCTTGCTTCTGATGCCGAAGAGATGTTTTCTCATCTCGAGCCCTTCGCGCTGCAGACGTTCTGCATTAACGTACTCCCCTTTGTGCCTCAAAAGATCTCCAAGGTGATCCAGGCTCATTGCGATGTCAGGATGCTCCGGACCGAGCAGGTCCTTCTGAATCGCGAGTGCTTCTCTGATCAAACGTTCCGCTTCTTCGTCGTATGTGGAACCGACTTTATCATGAATCAGCCAGCCGAGGTCGTGGAGACTTCTGGCGACATCAGGATGGTTGTATCCGAAGACCTTTTTTCTCATTTCGAGAGCCATTTTCAAATGACGTTCCGCTTCCTCGAAGAGTCCGAGTTTCTGATAAGTCGTTCCGAGGGCGCTTCGAGCAGAGGCCTGAACTTCAGGCTGATCAGCAAGTTCTGTATCAACTCGCTTCGCCGCTTCATCGAGAATAAAGCGGACGTTGACCTCACGGCCGCGGGCTTCCTCCGGTGCAACCGACGATAGCATCTCCTGGAGGAACAGGTTCACTTTTTCCGCCCTCACCCGGGCTTCCTCCGTACGCAGTCTCTCCGTCCGCTGAGCCGTGTACAGAAAGGACATGGTGACACCGAACGCCGTGATCAGGACGAATAATGCTGCTGCGAACGCAAACAATGCTTTGTGGCGAACTACAAGCTTCTTGAATTGATATGTCAGGCTCGGAGGACGCGCGAGAATCGGTTCATCGGAGAGATATCTCCTCACATCCTCAGCGAGTTCAGCCACACTCTGATAACGGCGGTCCGGATCCTTCTCGAGAGTTTTCAAAACGATCGTTTCCAGATCGCCTCGAAGTGACCTCAGAAGTGTACTGGGTCTCTTCGGAGTGTCTTCGCAGATCACCCGAACCGATTCATGGATCAACACACGACGGATATCCAGCGGGAGAACACCTGTCATCATCTCGTACAGGATGACACCGAGCGAATAGATGTCGCTCCTCAGATCTATCCTTTCAGGATTGCCCCTCGCCTGTTCGGGACTCATATAGGACAGCGTACCATGAATCTTCCCCTCTTCGGTCGCTACGGTGACCAGGGAAACGTCGCAATCGGTAATACGAGCGAGACCGAAATCGAGGATTTTTATCTGTGTGGTGATCTCGGATGACTCCTCCTCAATGTGATTATCGACCACGAAGATATTTGATGGCTTGAGATCCCGGTGGATCACGCCATGCTGATGAGCATAGCCGACGGCGTGGCAGATCTGAAGGAAGAGCTCGAGACGGGTTCGAACATCTTCCCGGCTGGTATCGGGAAGGACAGGATTATTCCGGAGATAGTCGTTCAGAAGCGAGCCCTCGATGAGCTCCATGGCGAAGAAGTGATCTCCCGCTTCAGTACGACCCGCTTCATAGATGGAAGCAATCCCCGGATGACTGAGCCTGGCCAGTGCCTGTGCCTCACGCCGGAACAGCTTCACCCGGTGTTCATAGATGAATAAACCACCCCTGATCACTTTGAGAGCAACCGAACGTTTCGGACTCTGCTGCCGGGCTTCGTAGACCACACCCATACCCCCTTCACCGAGGATTCTGATGATGCGATAACCGGCTATATAATCCGGCATATCCGGTGTGGCTTCTTCAACCAGACTTGTTTCATCACGAGCTTCTCGGTTGATCCCGAACTTCGAAAGATCGAGATCGTGAGACAACAACACGTCTATCTCATGACGCAGCTCAGGATCATCCCCGCAGACTTTATCCAGATATGAGTTCCGCTTGTTCTCTGGAAGGGCGAGGACCTCGAGGATGATCTGCTTCAGGCGGGCGAATCGATCTTTATTCATGAGGATGATTCCTCGGATAGCTCTCGACCGAACCACATTCTGGCAAAACGCCAGTCATTCTGGACCGTTCCTCTGGACACCCCGAGGACGAGTGCTATCTCTTCTGAAGTCAATCCTCCGAAGACACGCATTTCTACCACCCGGGCCATTCTCTCGTCCAGATCCGCGAGTCTATCCAGTGCTTCACTCAAGTCGACGATCTCTATATCGGAGACGTTTGCTGATCTGATATTTTCATCGAGAGGGACTTTCTGCAAACCACCTCCCCGCCTGGCGGCGGATCTCTTCCGTGCATGTTCCACGAGTATCTGGCGCATGGCCCGGGAGGCTATGCCGAAGAAGTGTGCTCTGTCCTGCCACTCGACACACTTCTGATCGACCAGCCGAAAATACGCTTCGTGAACGAGCGCGGTGGGCTGCAGTGTGTGATCGGAAAGCTCATGATGCATCAAAACGCCGGCGAGCTTCCTGAGCTCACCGTACACAATCTCGAATGCCCGGTCGAATTCCACATGACTCGAATGTCTGTTCGAAACGAGATCACGAAGAATTTGGGTGAACTCGGTGCGTTCCGACTCATTCATCGGTAAATTCCTTGCATTTCAGGAAGTTTTAAATTCGCACTTCCCTTCCACTCTCGATTATATTCTACTCGCCGGCGAATGTCAACCAAACGATATCGTTATCACTATCACATTCACGAAAGCACGAGCAATTCACAGCAGATTTAACCATTTTCCGTTCGCACTGTCTAATACCACGACGCCAATCCCAACCACTTTCCGAATCGATTCTGCGTAGAGAATCGAAATGAGATCGGTTGGTGAATACCAAAAACCATCTACCCGCGAGGAGACAGATCATGCCGATCTATCGAGGAGACGGCTTCTATCAGACGCTGTTCACCGCTTTACTGTTCACAGTTCTTGTGAGTTTCGCCACCGATGGGTTCTGTCAGAGCCAGCCCCCCATCAACATCATCTTCGACATGCACGCGGATCCGATTCCACAGGCACCGTACCAGGGGAAAGTCCAGTACTACGAGATGCAGCTCGAAAACGGCAACTGGGTACTGGACCAGGCGGAACCGTTCGGGGCGAAGATCAGTTTTCTCGCCTGCGGTGAATTCATGGAGTTCGTGGTCCAGGACGGGCCCGGAGGATCCGGAGCCGATTTCCTTCAGCGCATCTACGCGAGCGGCGAGCAGATAGGATCACACTCTCACTCCGAATACCGCCGGGGGGCATTCGACTGGCCTTCTTATCAGTACCCCGCATCCTACGAAGAATCTATGCAGAGCTGGCAGGACGATATCGACATGGTCAACGCGGCTATTCTGACAGCACTCGGGTCTCCCCCGCCCCGACCGCTCTCCGAGATCAACGCTGTCAAGGGTGCCCATCTTCCCGAAACAGAAGAAGAATACCACAGCCTCATGACCTTTTTCGGACTCGAAGTGCGTGAGGGAGGAGCCGAAGAGGATTACTACGGCATATACAATCACTATATCATGAACCCGTTTCGCCCCGCGACAGACAATTACATGGGAGAAGATCTGGATGCACCATTCGTCGCCATTCCACAGGGAGCCGTCATCGGCAAAGCCGGCATCCATCACGGGGTCTATCAGGACATGACGGCACCGAATGTGAAGCGCTTGTTCATCCAGACCTATCTCAACTGGCGCTACCGCGACCGCCACGGGCTCACGGAGCGAGTGTGGTCCTTCGGCTGGGGTTCCCACAACAAGAATTACGATCCCGGCAGCGGGTCCCGTTCGGACCTGGTGGCAATGCTTGAGTGGCTCGATGATAACTTCATCGGAAAGACTGACGCCACGGGATCGGTGATCGCCGGCTGGAACACACAGGCCGGTACGGCGGATGAGTATTTTTCCTGGGAAGCTTCACATCCCGGGGAGTCATCCTTCGATTCGAACGGATCACACCTCGATTGGGATGATTACCCGTACCTGCGCTCCGTGTGCACAGAACTCCGGCAGGCGCACCATGTTGCCGATCTGGACTTGGGCGGCGGCATAACCGCCTGGCACCTCAGGAAGGCTGCGTCCGACATCGTCGTGGCATTCAGCGACATCGGCCCCGTAACGGTAGACCTCACTTCGCTCATCGATTC
>CAZZKG010000002.1:0-90434 GCA_964654825.1 uncultured Gemmatimonadota bacterium
CCAAACTCAATAGAGAAAACCATCTTTCGTTCAGAGTAGGTTCCTGCGATGTTTTTGCCGACGAAGGGTGTGTGGGTGTGGGACCCGGAAGGCAGAAAATACATTGACTGTCTCTCCTCTTAAAGCGCCGTCAACCAGGGACACCGGCATCCGAAGATCATCAAAGCCCTGCGGGATCAGGCAAACAGACTGACCCTCACGATGAATTTCACCTGTTATGTTCGTGGTTTTTCACGAATATAAGGACATGTTACCGGTCCATCCCACCACTTGTTTCCTTCTGGAAAATCTCCCGAAACATCATCTTTCAGGCAGTTGTGATGCACCTAGCGTGTCGCAGACGACAAGGAAATCATTAGAAGTATCCAGTCTCAACCATCCGTGTACTCCATCTTCATTGTAAATTATATATTGACTTGCCCTAATCTCATATATATCATCCTCAAATCCACATTGCACCATGTTTATCGTTTGACCAAGTTCTGGTGACTTTGGCCAGATGAATAATTGTGAATAGAGATTGAGAAAAATGTCATAATTTGCATCAGGTGGATTTGGCTGCCATCTGGCAACAACGAGATCTAAATCTTGATCCCAGTCTATATCAGCGAAATCAGCTTCAAATCCATCTGTGGCAATTGTATGGTTAGTCCCCCTGTTGAATGCGAGAGTATCATCTTCGAAATAACCGTACCCATCATTGATAAACAAACGGTTGTCACCTGTCATTCACCCCAACATCTTGCCGCTTAATTCCGCAAGTCGAGGGAGCGGTAATGAGTGCTTGTTGTGAATGTGACGAATATGTCAACATTCATGAGAAGTCTTCCTATTATATCTGACACTGCCCATATTCATATCATACAAGATCCTCCTTTCCGCTGTCAATGTTTTTGCCATCGTCTTCATAGTGAGCCTCACTTCAGTGCTCCTGGATTTCTGCTGTTTTTCTGTAATGGAGGACGGTTCCTTATCATTTCCATAGGGGAGGTAAGCTGCTCTATTCTCTTCGAGCTCATCGAATTTTTTCCATCAAGGTGAATTGGTACAAGTTCTCTCCGGTTTCTTTCTGAGGAATGTTTCTATCCCATCATTCATTGAATGTCAAGAGGCTTCTTTTTTTACGATGTTGAGAGGCGTGTTCTTTTACGAGGGGTGTGGAAAAAAGAGAGGGGTGAGTGGGGTAATGAACAGACTGGCGTGATTCACTCAACGTTTTCCCTCCCATTCTCTACCGTTCCCCTTTGATCATGATCTCGAGATCTTTCAACCGATAGCTTTTTCCATCGATGTTGAACAGATGCACCCGGTGAAGGATCCGGTCCAGGATAGCTGTCGTTGCCATTTCGTCTTCAGCAAAAATGTGAACCCACTCTCTCACTGATCGGTTACTGGTGAGGATGAGACTTCCTTTCAAGTAACGAGCGGAGATGAATTGGAAGAACAGATGAGTTTCTCTCCGGTCCAAACTTTGATAACCCAGTTCATCCACGATGACCAGAGCATTTTTCATATAGCTGTTTCTCGTGTGTTTCGTCACCGGCATATCCTGTCTTTTGCTCAGTGCCAAAAGGAGTTCTTCCACTGTATAGTAGCTCACATTGTATCCCAGCTCGATCGCTCGTACTCCGAGACCTACCGACAAGTGTGATTTTCCGACTCCTGGCGGACCGAGCAGCAAAACTGTTTCCTTGTTCCGGATGAACTCACAGGTGGCGAGAAAATCCACTTCTGCTTTGTCCACCGAAGGTTGAAAAGCAAAATCGAAGTTGTCCAGATGCATCCCCTTTGGAAGACCGCTCACTTTGAGCGATGTGGCGATCCGGCTCTGTTCCCGGGCTTCGACTTCCATGCTGACGACACGCTCGAAGAAATCATGGAAACAGCTCATTGCTGTCAAGACGGCACTTTACAGCGCAGACACCCATGCCACCGATACGAATAAAATCATGTTCTTCACGGCATACACGATCTAGCACCCTTATCATCTGACTCACCAGAGAGGAGTGAGCAGTAAGAGCATGTTTTCACCCGGCCGCACTCGAGATCGGCTCTTTTACGGGCATCCCGGCCTGTCGATACATGGGGCTGAGAGAGAACAACCGGTTGACTTCCCGCCAGGACACATGTATACTCTGCTTGACGTTCCCGGAGACTGATTCCAATGAAAACAATACTCGCAGGAGGTTCGAGATTGGTCCGTCACAGTTCAAAGTACTACATGAAACTCGAAAAAGACTACGGCGCCCACAATTACCACCCGATACCTGTTGTCATCAGCAGGGCGAAGGGTGTGTGGGTGTGGGACCCGGAAGGCAGAAAATACATTGACTGCCTCTCCTCCTACAGCGCCGTCAACCAGGGACACCGGCATCCGAAGATCGTCAGAGCCCTGAGAGACCAGGCGAACAGGGTGACCCTCACAAGCCGGGCGTTCTACAATGACATGCTGGGTCCGTTTCTCGAGAAGCTGACGAAAGTAGCCGGGATGGGGATGGCCCTGCCGATGAATACCGGCGCCGAAGCGGTCGAAACCGCTATCAAAATAGCACGGAAGTGGGGGTACGAAAGGAAAGGTGTCGCCAGAAACAAGGCCGAGATCATAGTCTGCAGGGATAACTTCCATGGCAGGACCACCACGATCGTCGGGTTCTCGACGGATCCTCTGGCGAGGGACGGTTTCGGGCCTTTTCCCCCGGGTTTCAGGGTGATCCCTTTCGACGACGTCCGGGCGCTCGAGCGGGCTATCACAGGAAACACAGTGGGCTTCCTCGTCGAACCCATACAGGCGGAGGCTGGTGTGAAGATCCCGGTTAAAGGTTACCTCAAAGCGGCCCGCGCTGTCTGTAAGAAACACAATGTGCTCTTCATGCTCGATGAGATACAGACCGGCTGCTGCAGGACGGGCAAGATGTTTGCCTGGGAGCGAGAGAACGCCAAACCCGACATCATGATGCTCGGGAAGGCACTGGGCGGCGGCATGTTCCCTGTTTCAGCTGCCCTCTCTTCGAGGAAGATCATGTCGGTGATAAAACCCGGTGAGCACGGCAGCACATTCGGCGGCAATCCCCTGGCCTGCGCCGTCGGTATTGCATCCCTCGATGTCCTTATTGATGAGAAGATGGACAGGCGTGCAGAAGTTCTGGGCAGGCGGTTCCGTGACGGTCTCCGTTTAATCAGATCAGACAGGATCAGGGAGATTCGCGGAGCGGGACTGCTGAATGCAGTCGAGATCAAGAAGTCCGCCGGGACAGCCAGAAAATACACCGAGCGCCTGATGAAACTCGGCATACTGGCCAAGGACACTCATGGACAGACTATCCGCTTCGCTCCTCCCCTCGTCATCAAGGAGAGGGAGATCGACTGGATGCTGGGATTGATTAGGAAGGTGTTGGAGTAGGGGGATCATTTTCGGGTGGGAAACGACACGGGTTCGAGACCAAGAAAGTGAGCGCAGAAGTTGAACATGACGTAGCATTCCAGAGCGAATGGGAGAAAACCGGGAAATCCCACAAGCGGCATCTCGAAAATCTTTATGCTCGACCAGAAGGGAATGTGATAGACCCACTTAGTTAGCGCCCAGAAGTTCCAGAACTCCCAGAGAAACCCGCATACCACACCTGAAAGAAGAAATGAAGTGATGACCGACCAGTCCCCTCGCTCGAGCTGGGAGAGGAGTGAAGGAGCACCCAGTCTCCTGTTCACTGTGTCGAGAAGTGGTACGACACCGATCCAAACCAGTGCGAAGAGGTAACTGGAGATTGCCTTCGGGACGAGGAGCGGTATAATCATGAATGCCGCTCCGGTGATACCGATCATCAGTATGCCATTGTTCGAAAAAGAGATCTTCCGCCGTCCGGTTCCCTCCGGGAAGAAGATCGCCTGGATGAGATGAGCTGTTTCGTAGATACCGGGAGTGATAGTCGCAAAAGCGAGGATATAGCCGAGAAATCTCACTGTGTATGATTCGGACATATTGACGTATTCCCAGTTGAGCAGGCGAAGATTGTAGAGCTCGAAGATCATCCAGCACCCGATCGATATCGGGAGCATGAAGAGGAAAGATCTCGAGTACGACGTAATCAGGGAAGCGCCTCTCATCTTCAGAACCAGGCTGTCAGTGAAGAGAATGTAACCCCACCAGATGATAGGTGTGAAAAACGTGGGAATGGGGGCGACGTCCTTGAATAAAAGGATCTCCGTCACAAATATTATTGCCAGCCCGATAATACCGTACGTTTTGATCATGCCGATTGACTCCTCCTCTGTGGCTGAGTAAATTAACGTTCCCGGCGGCTTTTTGCCACCATTTTGTTCGAGTCATGCGGGGATGGTGAGATGACAGACGAGACGATTCGTTTGAGAGAAGAAATTGTCGAATTCAGCAGACTCCTCTATGAGAGGAAGTATGTCACTTCCAAAAACGGTAATGTGAGTGCACTAACCGACCGGGGGACCATCCTCGTTACGCCGTCCGCATCCTGCCTCGGTCTGCTCGACCCTGCAGACATCGTCGAAGTGGATTCAAACGGGGTCGCGCCGGATGGAAAACAAAGCCCTTCTCTCGAGCTACCGCTTCACATAGCCGCTTACTCCGGGCGCAATGGTGTGAGATCGGTCTTCCACGCTCACCCGACCTACACGACGGCATTCTCTCTCGTCGGCAGGATCCCCTCCGAGGACATACTCCCGGAGTTCGTGGTCTCCCTGGGGAAGATTACGTTCATCCCTTACGCCACTCCCGGCTCGTCCGACCTCGCCTCTATGGTCGCTGCTGCTATTGAGCGGGCGAACGCGCTCGTACTGGCAAACCACGGCGCCATTACCGTGGGAAGCACGATTAGCGAAGCGTACATGCGGATGGAAGATCTCGAAAATACAGCAAAAGTCCAGGCTATAGCTGAAAAACTCGGGTGTGTCGTCCACATCAGGGAGGAAGAACTCGTCCTTCTCAGGAGATTCGGGCAGCGGGCCGAGGGGAAGTAAATACAGACCCCCCCACTTATACCTTCTCCATCTCCTGGACGTGTTTCATCAGCTGACTTTTATACCTCGCGGCAGTCCTCTTGTGCAGAATTCCCTGACCGGAATACTTGTCGAGGAGCGAAACAGCAGTATTCAGGCTGTTTTTCGCTTCCTCTACGGTGGCTGATTTTCGAACCTTTTTGATGGCATTTTTGAGTCTGGTCCGCTTCTGGTAATTCTGGAGACGTGATTCACGGCTCGTCTTCATTCGTTTCCTGGCGGATTTAATGTTTGGCACTTTATTTGCCTCCTTAATTCGTAAGAGAAATTTCGAAAAATATCTAATAATTCTAATGATTTTCAGAGCATTTGTCAATCCGGAGGTTTTTTACTCGGATGCAGAACGACAATCGGGATATCGTCAAGAACTGTCCTTCCGAGAGGGAGCTCGAGGAGCTCATCATCGGGGACGCGGGTGAGGGCAGAAAAGCGGAGCTCCTCACACACCTCGCGCACTGTTTCACCTGTAATGAGGTTTTTCAGAATTTTTCTACCTTCTACCGGGGAGCACGGGGCAAGCCCTTGAAAACCGGGGCACTTCCGGGGATGCCGGCCCCTCTGCCGGAACCCCACTCCGAAAAAATCATCCATCTCTCTCCTGTCCCCCCGGAACAATCCTCCGAGGAGGAACAGAGTAAAGCTTTCCTGACCCTCTCGTGCCTTGCGTCGTCTGATGCAGGCGTCAAAGGCGCATTTCTTTTTTCCAGAGAATCGGGTGAAATTTACATTACTCTGAAATCTCTGAACGGATACCGGCTGAGCCATGTCCCGTTGAGAGTGGGGAATATCAAAAAGGTGTATCTCACCGATTCTCGGGGGGTGGCGTTGATCGGCAGGCAGGAGCCGTCTCTGTTCATGCATGCTAGCCTGAGTGTGTATCTTCCTCTTCTCGAAATCACCACCAATGTCGGTACTGATTTCGTGGAGGAAGAACAATTCAACATAGAGCCAACTGCCGGATTTCCTGTCATGAATGTCCAGGTCTATGTCGATGAGGATTATTCTCTGTGTATAGAACTCACGTTCAGTGATGAAGGGATTTCATATCCCTTCACGGCTGTTCTGGTCGGGAGAGGGGAGTCGAAAATGGTCCGCATTATCGAAGGTTTCGCAGTTGACAAAAAACCTCACCTGGGGCTTCCAATCCAGATTCTCGTGTTCCCTGTCTGAATGAATTCCTCGGCCCTTCATTTATCGGGGCAGGATGACCGCCCTGATGTCGTCACACGGTCGCTCGAGACCATCGAGGATGTCGTTGATCGCTTCTGCTTCGAGTGGCACTGTTTTCGTGATGATCTCATCCAGAACGAGGTCCCCGTTTCGGACCAGTTCGGTCAGTAACGGGATCTCCGCAGACAGGTGGTCTGAAACACCGATGATTTCGGCCTCCCTGCCCAGCAGTTCCCGATATGGATCGATCGTGAAAGCTCTCTCGGAGAGGCCCGCTACCGCGACACGGCCTCCAACGGCCAGTGAACCCAGTGCTTGTTTTATGGTGAATTGTGAACCGATTAATTCAAGTGCAACGTCCACGCCTCTCTGTTCAGTCGACCGCATTATCTCTTTAACCGGGTCGATCCTGCCGGCATCGATCGGTACAGAGCCAAACCGGACGGCAACTTCCAGTTTCAGTGGATTGATGTCCACAGCGAACACCTGACGCGCACCCAGAAATCGAGCCAGTTGTATCGCTGACATCCCCAGGCCTCCCACACCCCAGATGGCTGCCGTCTCACCCGGCTTGAACCTGGCTTTACCAAGAGCGTGCAGTGAAGTTGCCGACGAGCACATCAACACAGCTCCCTGATCGAACGGGATCTCAGGAGGAAGCGGGAAGACACTCCTCTCCGGAACTCTTATATACTCGGCATATCCACCGTCTCGATCCTTTCCGAGCATCTGCCCCGTGGTGCAGAACTGTTCGATCCCCCGCTTGCAGAATTCACAGGTTCCGCAGGTGATAAGATAGTGCAGACATACTCGGTCACCGGATGTGAATGTAGTTACTTCGTCCCCCACCTCCTCGATGGTCCCGGCAATCTCGTGTCCCAGGGTGACTGGCAGGGGACCGGCAGGGAGATTCCCGGCCCGGTAGTGCAAATCCGAATGACATATCCCGGCAGCTTCGATCCTTACCAGCAGATTCCTCCCGTTGATATCGGGCAGCGGAATCTCCTGGAGTTCGAGAGGCCGGTCTGTTTCGATCAATCTCACCGCTTTCATCACAGCTTGATGATACCACGACAACCTGATTCTGTCAACATATCGCGTCAGCAGGCTGGCTACCTTAAAGAAAGAGGTCCATCTTGTTTTACTGTCCTCAGAAAGCTCCTCGGCCGAGGGTGCTTGTGGGTGAGGAGGGAGTGATTATATTTATTCACCGGGACTTCACCACGGAAACGCGACTGAATAGAGCAGCAGTTCCCGGGTATCTCAAATGAAGGGAATCAAATCTTTCTTTCGAATAAGGAGAATGAACCATGCTGGTAGTGACAACTCCCACCATAGAAGGAAAAAAGATAGGCACTTATCTGGGTCTTGTCAGCGGAGAGGCTATCCTCGGAGCGAACATTTTCAAGGACTTTTTCGCCGGGATACGCGACATTGTAGGCGGGAGATCCGCAGCGTACGAAAAGGAGTTGAGGAAAGCCAAGTCGGTGGCAATCAATGAGATGGTTGAAGAAGCCAGAGCCCAGGGTGCCAATGCCGTCGTTGCCGTGGATCTCGATTACGAGACGATCGGAGTGGGGGCGAGCGGGAACATGCTAATGGTGAGCGCGAGTGGAACCGCCGTCATGTTCGAAGAATAAAAAAACTTCAAAAACACCCTCATCGGTTGACTCGGGGGTGGATTTCTGCTAAAATATTAAAGAGAGGTTTATCCAAGGAGGTAAAATGGCAGTTCCCAAGCATGTTTTTTTCACAGCAGCTCTTCTGATACTCGGCACACTCGTGCTTTCGGGGACTTCCCGGGGTATCATGAGAAAGGTTGAGATTCCCGAGATGGTACAACGGGCTGGGACCATCGTCCACGGTACGGTTTTGTCCAACGAATGTAAAATGGCCGATGATGGTACCATCTATACCTATACTACGATCACAGTAGTCGAGGAACTCACCGGTTCATCCTCCCAAGGGACGATCACTATAAGGAACATGGGGGGGGAGATCGACGCAAAGGGATTGAGAGTGTCCGATGTCCCCACCTTCGAACCGGGTGAGGAGGTGTTCCTGTTCATCGAGCCCGAGCCTCGAGTTGAAGAGACTGAACTCGTCGGCTGGGAACAGGGCAAATTCACCGCCAGAGACGGTATCATCGAGAGGACCGGACAATCGGTCGAAGATTTCAGGGCTGAGATCAGGACACTGCTCACACGCATGAATTCGGAAAAATAGCAGAACACCGAGACAATGGAGAGTGACTACAATGAAAAAGTGTTTTCCCGGTTTTCCTGTACTGTTCGCGATACTCGTGATTTTTCCCACTCTCGTCTTCGGTTATGTGATTAATCCTTATGACTGGACCTGGCAGGGAGATCCCATGGAGGATGTATTCCTCATAAACCCGAATTGCGAGGACCCTGAAGCCGGTTCACCGGAGATCCAGACGTTCTCTCTACTCAAGGGTGCCGATGCCTGGACCAACGAAGGTGGGTCCCCGTTTGAATTCCGTTACGGCGGTACGACCGACATGACGGGGAGATTCGAAGACGGGTACAATCTGGTCTTCTTCGGACCGCAGGACGGCGGCGAAGTCATCGCCACGACCTACTACCACGAATATGATGGCGACATGGTAGAGTGCGACATGAAATTCTGGGATGGCGGCTGGGTGTTTTCCGGTGGTATTGCAAGGCCGCCGGCAGGCACCAATTTCGACATCTGGGATATCGCCGCACACGAATTTGGACACTACCTGAGTCTCGGACATCCCCCCTTCCAGTCACAGGCGACGATGTATGCGTACGCATCTCAAAGACAGGTAAGGGCCAGGGACCTGTATATCGATGACATCGATGGGATCCAATATATCTATGGCCAGCCCAGTGTCAATGTCACGATGTCATCCGATGATTCCCTCACCACCATTCCCGCAGGTGGGGGGAGCTTCGGGTATTCGGTTTCTATCGAGAACACCACCGGAAGCGCGAAAACCAGACATCTCTGGATCGACGTTGTAATCCCGAACGGAAACACGTTCGGGCCGGTCGAGGGGCCTGTGACACTCACCGTTCCGGGCGGAGCTTCCTGGGACCTGGAGGGATTCGTTCAGGATGTTCCTTCTGCCGCACCTGCCGGTGTGTACTGTTACATCCTCAAATCGAGCACGTCATACGGGGGAAACGTCGAAAGCATGACAACCTTCCCTTTTATCAAGGAGTCTTCGCTCGGTCAGTCCCCTGATACTCACGTGGATGAAGACATGCCTTCATGGGGTCCAAGCGGCCTGTCGAGATTCGCAGAGAAGTAGACCGCCGGCTCTGTGGGATATGGGGTGATACCTCGAAGCGGAGGCCGGTACGATAGTTCGGGGGAGCATTCGATGCTCCCCTTTTTCTTCGACCGGTTGCAGGGTGATTCGATGAGTAAGCTCTATGTCGTGAGTACGCCAATAGGGAACCTGCAGGATGTGTCCCTGCGGGCGCTGGAGATTCTCCGGAATGTGGACCTAATAGCCTGTGAAGACACGAGAGAGACGCGGAAGCTCCTGAACCGCCACGGTATCAGAGGCAGAACAACCAGCTACCATGACCACAATAAAGAGACCAGGACCCCGCAACTCATCAAAAAGATTCTCGGAGGATCTGAAATTGCACTCGTCTCCGATCGGGGTACACCTGGGATCTCGGATCCCGGCTTTGTCCTTGTTCGCTCGGCGATAGATCATGGGATCGAAGTTGTCCCGGTCCCCGGTTCATCCTCTATTCTCGCTTCCCTCGTGGTGTCGGGTCTCCCGACGGACCGGTTTCTATTCATCGGTTTTCTGCCGAAGAGAAAAAATCCCAGGAAAAAGATTCTCGATGAAGTGAAAAGTGTCAGAGCCACACTCATCATGTATATCTCACCCCGGGCGGTGATGGGAACACTTGCTGAAATGTCGGAGATACTCGGTGACCGGAATGCAGTGCTCGTTCGTGAGGTAACGAAACTCAATGAAGAAGTTCTGCGGGGGAAACTATCGGAACTCGAAAGGGTACTTTCTTTCAGGAAGGGAGGACTTCTCGGCGAATTCGTTCTTCTCGTCGAAGGTACTGCCGGGCATGAGCATACGGTGGAATCCGACCCCGTGATCGAAGCACTATTCACGAAACCACCGGAGTCCGTGAAAGAGGGAGTGTCCTGGCTTGTCGAGAACCTCGGGGTGAGGAAGAATCGTGCGTATGAAAAAGTGTCGGACTTCATCTCGCGGGGAGATCCTCCGAGGAAAAAACAAAAACCCTTTCCCGGCTAAGAATCGGCTATGGAGCAAAACCAGCTCAGAATACGGCTATTACTGGAAGACCTCTCCTCGAAAGTGAGGCGACAGAGGTTTCTGAGAGGGTGTCTCTGGTTCGGAACGATTCTCTCAGGTCTACTTCTTATTACTCTCTTCGTCCACCTGTCTTTCGGGATCGACGCGGTATCGAGATTCGCCCTGCTCATGGTGACCGGCTCCGTTGTCCTCACCGTGCTCGTGTATCAGGTTTTTCTCCCTCTCGCGAAGAAGCCCGGGATCAGGGATATCGCCAGGGCGCTCGATGTGTCGGTAAACGAACTGGAATCATCACTTCTGCCCGTCCTTGACATCAGCGAAATGAAAGGGAATCCGAGAAGACAATTCTCGGAAAAACTCATGGAACTCGCAGGGCGGAGGACCTGGAAATCTCTCGAAGGGTTGTCCCGTGAAAAAATTCATCGTGCTGCCGGTCTCTCGAAGCGTTCCCGAATGATGGTTGTTCTTATCATACTCCTGGGAAGTATCGGAGCCTGGTATCTACCGAATCGCTTCTGGAGAAAGAGCAGTACAGCAGCGTGGGCAGATATTGTCCATCCGATCAGGTCTCTGACGGAAGAGTCAATCTGGAGATACACCGTCAGCCCGGGGGATACATCCCTGCAGAGAGGCACCATTCCGGTAATCAGGATGTCCCTCGAAGATCAGGATTTCGAGCCCCTCTTCAGAAAACCGGTGCCTGAGATCCATTATCGAGTGGGAAGCGGGAAATGGAATGAATCCCCGATGTTCCCGGGTGAGGATGGAAATTGTCTGGCTCTCCTGGACCCTCTCGTGTCGGCAGGTTCATACTATCTCGTCTTCAGTAATAAGAGGAGTAAAGAATACCTGCTGGATGTTTTTGATCTCCCATCTGTGACACGGATGCAGTACAAACTTCGGTACCCCGAATATTCAGGCCTCGAGGATGAGGTAGTGATCGATCAGGGTGGCGGTCTGAGCGTGCTTCGCGGGACCGTCGTCGATATCTCCGGCTCATCGAACAATGTACTCCACAGCGCCTGGATGGAGATAGATCGGTCCGGGGATGGAGAGAACGAGGGTGAGGGCGGAAGACGGGTCATGGAATTGCAACGAGGGAGATCCTTCATCGACTCCTTCGAGGCGAACGAGAGTTTGCGTTTTCGTGTAAAACTTATCGATTCACTCGGAAACACCGGCGGTGATTCTCTCGGTAGGGAAGTCTCTGTGTTCCCCGACCATCAGCCATCAGTAACGATCCTCATGCCTGCTCAGGATATAATGGCCCCGAAAGATCTCGAACTGCCATTGGTCTTCCGGGTGGAAGATGACTTCGGCGTCACGCGGGTTGATCTCGTATACCGGGTTGGTGAAGACGGCAAGGGTGACAGGCAGAAGGTACGGCTTTCTCGATCTCGTGTCCCGGCTCAGATACTTCAGGATAGAATTGTCTGGGATCTCTCGAAAGTCGATGCTTCGGTCGGCGATGTGGTTTTTTATCATCTCGAAGCGCTCGACAATGATGGCGTGAGCGGACCGAAGAAGGGCCGGAGCAAGATCTACTCGGTGAAGTTTCCCACGATGACGGAGTTCCTTAAGAGACAGATCGAGGGGGGGGATCAGATCAGAGGCGGGGTAGAAGATATTCTTGCCGAAGCGAGGCGGTTGTCCGAGCTCTCCGGAGAACTCGAGAAAAAATTGCGGGGAGTTGAAGAAGTCGACTGGGAGAAGCAAAAAGAGATCGAGGCCGTTGCCAAAAGAGGTGAAGATCTTCTCGAGGAGATCAACGAAGTGTGCTCGATGATAGAGAATTCGCTCGAAGAGGGAAACGAGAATATCTTCTCTGACGAGGTCCTCGAGAAAATGGTCGAGGTGCGGGATCTGCTCGACAGGTTCGCTACGCCGGAGATGCGCGAGGCGATCGAACGTATGAAGAGAGCGTTCGAATCCCTGCCGCCCAATCTAGTAGAACAGGCGATGAAGAACTTCCGGCTCAAACAGGATCAGCTGGTCAAAAATCTGGACCGGACCCTCACCGCATTGCGGAGACTCGAACTCGAGCAGAGGCTGGAAGCAATCGAGAAGGGTCTCCGGGAACTCGGGGAGAAGCAGAGTAGAGTAAACCGGGAACTGGAACAGACAAGTGCGCATGAACTGTCTCAGATGGCGGGAGAAGAAGAGAAGATCGGTTCCGAACTCTCCGCCCTTACCCGGGAGATGGAGACGACTGCAGAGCGTATGGCCGATCGCGGTGAGATGGAAGCTTCCGAGGAAATGGCCCAGATCGCCGATGCGGCGGGCGGTGAGGTTTCCACCGAGATCAGTGATATGGTCGCTTCTCTGGAACAGGGGCTCGAGAGTGCCGCTGGAGAAAACGGTGAGCGGGCGAGGGAAAATCTGCGGGTGCTCGAACAGAGAGTCGGAGGTCTCACGTCCCGTCTGCGAAGCAGGTGGAAGGAGGGGACGGAGAAGGCGATCGCTCGCGCACTCTCAGACCTCGTAACCCTTTCCGTGGAGCAGGAAGAGATCGTGAAGCGAACCAGGGGATACGGGAACCGGTTCGGTCCGGGTGTCGGTGAGGAGATACGTGCAGAGCAGGAACTCGTCGCCGGGCTCCAGGTCGTTTCCGAATACCTCGACAGATCTGCGGAGAGTTCATTTTTCATCGGTCCCGATGTCATCCTGTTTCTCGGGATGTCTGTGGCGAAGGGGCACGAGATGGCTGTCGAGCTCAACCGTGGTGAGAAGACCCCGGGGGAGATTGCAAAGCTCGGGGGAGAGACCCTCTCGTATCTCAACAAAACCGCCGCGCGGCTCCTCGACGATCTCCAGACCCTCCAGTGTTCGGCTTCAGGGGTGGGACTCGAGGAGGCGTTTCAGCAGATGGAGCAGCTCGCACAGATGCAGGGTGGGGTCAATCAGGGAACCCAGGAGCTCATGATGCCGATTCCCGGATCGGGGAAAATATCGCTCACGGAGAAAGAGAAGGCCCTCCTCTCGGAGCTCGCAGCACGGCAGAGAGCGATTGCAGAAGGTATGGAGCGACTGGGTGAGGGGCTCACCGGTCGAAGGAATATCCTGGGCAAGCTGCGGGAGCTCGCGGGAGAGGCGGAAGACATATCAAAACAGATGGAAACTCACCGGGTGAATCCCGAGATGCTCGAGAGGCAGAAAAAAATACTCACCAGGATGCTCGATGCGCAGAAGTCGATGCAGGAGAGAGACTTCTCCCGGAGACGCAAGGCGGAGTCGGGCGGTCTCATACGAGCTCATCCTCCGGTGTCACTCGATGAGGAACAATCAATAGGGCAGGGGCAGACAACGTTGATCGAGCTCATCAACTCATGGAAAGGTACTTATCCCGATCGGTACGATCCTCTCGTGTTCGAATATCTTCGGGAGGTTCTCGGTGATCGGTAAGACAGGGAACGAGCGGAGAAGGAAATGGAGAAACCGCCTCCGTAGATCACACCCTACGATCGTGATGATTATTTTTCTCTCGATGATCCCTGTCGGGCTCCTAGGTCAGAAGAACGGCACAAACGATGAAGATCTCAACAGGGCTATAACGCTTGAAACAGTAAAAGATTATGCCGGTGCCTTTGAGTTGTACATGAAATACGAGTCGGTTCACCCCGCTTCTCAGGAGGCATTTTCCGGTATGTCCCGAAACGCAGTACGCGCTGGGAAGATGGATGGATATCGGGATCTCGTCCTCGAGCGATTCGCTGAGTATCCGGAAAACCGGCTCATCGCGAAATATGCCATCGAGTGCCTGTACAAATCCGGCCGGAGCGAGGACGTGAGATCGCTCGGGGAGGAATGTCTGAGGCGGTGGCCGAATGAACAGGAACTCTACCGGAATATCAGCACCCTCTACCGGTCGATCAATCTCATCGATGAAGCGGTCGACGTCCTCGAGGCGGGCAGAACCTTTTTGAAGAAGGATACGCTCTACTCACGGGAAATGGCGGAATTGCTTCTCCGTAATGGGGATTACCGGAAGTCGACGATCGAGTTCCTGCACTTTCTCGAAGATCATCCGAGGAGTGTGTCCTATGTAGAAAGGAGGCTCCTCGAGACGGGGACGGCGGCCGGCGATACATCTCTGATCGTTGATCTCGTCAGGAAGACTGAGTCGACGAAACGATGCGGGTGGGCGTTCCCCCTTCTCATCGATCTGGAAATTGCGGAAGGTAGTTACCGGTCGGCACTGGCCCGGATCGAACGATGCTCCGAGGGGAGAAACCCGGACGAGACCCTTGCTGAGCTGTTGAGGCTGGTGAGAATATCGATAAAATCCGGTGACACTGATGTGGTGGATGACGCGCTCGATGCGGCGGGAGCCCTCTCTGCCGGGGTGCGGCCCGATCTGCAGGTTCAGTTCGCTACCGAGCTCGCCGATCTCGGCAAGTACGAAGAAGCGCTGACTCGTTTTGAGACTATGGTTGAGGGTAAACTCTCAACAGCGAATAAAATTAAATGTTACGAAACCATCGGGGATCTTTACCTCGAAGCCAGGCACGATCCCCGGCAGGCGATACACTGGTACCGGAAGCTGGATGAGGAGGGTGTTCTCCCGGAACATACCATGTCCCTGAGGCTCAAGGTGGCCCGGGCCTTACTGATAGACGGGGAGCTCGAGTCTGCTCTCCCTCTACTTCTCCTTTTGGATGAGAGCCCTGTCGGTGGGACGGTAAAGGATGACGTCACCTTCGAGATCGCCAACTCCTACTTCTATGAAGGACAGCTCGATGAAGCAGAATCATATTACCGAAAACTCGCTGAGGCGTCTCCGACGTTCGAAGGTGTAAACGAAGCACTCGGGATCCTGCGATTGATCCACATCTTCGGAGAGAGTGAGAAGGAGGCGCTCAGGTTATATGGATCGGCGAGCTATGCCGACCGACGGGGGGAGAGAGAGCAATGCCGGGACCTGTTCAACGAAGCGTACCGGGCCGCAGGCGATCAGGGGTTGGTGGATGAACTTCAATACATCATGGCAGAAGCTTTAGAGCGGTGGGAAAGGCCGAATGAAGCTCTTGCTCTCTACGAAGAAGTGGCCGGCCGGGCGGAGGAAGAATACCTGGCGGCACGGGCGCTCATGCAGATAGGAAGAATGCAGTTTTTCGTATTCAATGAACCGAAAGCAGCCAAGGACTCATTCGAAAAACTCATCCTGAACTACGAGGGGGTGATCGAAATCGAGGAAGCCCGTCACCTGCTGGCCCGGATAGAGGGGAGGATATGAGAATTCGGATCGTTATCACTTACGCGGCACGGGTGTTGTTCCCGGCTCTTCTCGTAACCACCGGGTGTCTCATGCCCGCACGTCTTGCGGCCAAGATCCTGATTCCCATGGACTTCTCTCAGACAGATCACCTGAAAGCCTACGGACTTGCGTATCGGAGTCTCGAGATGGGATGGAATGTAGAGTGGCTGCTCAATTACAGGGGTGGCTCGTTTCTCCTGCTGGATAAAGAGGCCCTCCGGAAAGAGGCACGGATCAGGGGTGTATCTTTCGAGCTCATCGATGCGGGTGCTGAAGCCGGGATCGGTCAAGAAATCGAAAGCAGCAACATGGACATCGTTCTCCTCGAAAAAGCTCCTTCCGTCGCAATCTATACACCGCCGAACCGTGAGCCGTGGGACGATGCGGTGACACTCGCCCTTACGTATGCCGAGATACCTTATGAGACAGTGTGGGACCGGGAGGTCCTCCAGGGAAAGCTGAAGGAATATGACTGGCTGCATCTTCATCACGAGGATTTTACCGGTCAGTACAACAGGTTTTACATCCACTACGGCCGGGCTGCCTGGTTTCTCGAAGATCTCAAAGTGAGCAGGGCGATGGCCACCGAGCTGGGATTCGCGCGTGTGGCTGACCTCAAGGTCGCCGTCAGTGTGAAGATAAAGCAGTATGTTATGGACGGAGGGTTTCTCTTTGCCATGTGCGCCGCCCCCGAGACGTTCGAGATCGCACTGGCAGCTCAGGGGATCGATATTGTGACCGGGGAGATCGATGGAACACCGATCGATCCGGACGCTCAGAGTAAACTCGATTTCTCCAAAACGTTCGCTTTCCACGATTTTCATCTGGTAAAGGACCCGAAGACGAACGCATTCTCCGATATCGATGGTCACCATGTCAACACCCCCGAGAGAAAACCGCTCGGTTTTTTCAAGCTCTTCGAATTTTCGGCGAAGTACGATCCGGTCCCCACCATGCTTACCCAGAATCATGTCAACTACATCGAGGATTTCTACGGCCTGACGACGAGCTTCACCCGGCAGACCCTGCGCCCGTCTCTCACCCTGATGGCATTTGAAGAGGGGAAACCCTGGGTGAAATACATCCATGGCAATGCGGGAAAGGGAACATTCACCTATCTCGGTGGTCATGATCCTGAGGACAAACAGCACGCCATCGGCGACCCGCCAACGAGACTCGAACTCCACAAAAACTCACCAGGTTATCGGCTGATCCTGAACAACATCCTTTTTCCCGCGGCACGGAAGAAAGAGCTGAAAACCTGATATCTCCACTTCGGGGTCTGAAGTGCTCCCCGATTGGTGTGCGGTTTCCCGTCTCCTCCTTCATCTGAATATTCCTCTCCCGCCCTGAGGAAAACCGTTGATACGGGCATTGGAAGTCGATGAGAGCTCCTGTGTTTCCCACCACTCGGAACTTTCCCCGGGTCGGGTCCTCGTGCCTGCATGATGTGGGATTATACGACTTTTACCTAAGCCGAAAAAATTCTATATGCTGTATATCTGATTACATTATAATGTGTTACGTTGAATTCATATAGTAAGTTGTTATGTAAGTATTAATATATCAATACTTGACAATATATAAATGATGTGATATAATAAACCCACTCACTAAATTGTACGCTGAAGTGTAGATCTATTGGACAAGGAGAGGATCTAACGAGAGATCATTTCGGATTACGGGTGTGTTTTTTTCATTTATCAAAACGGGAAAGGAGTAACAATGAAAGGTAAAACCGGTTTTGTGTCTATCATTTCTCTCTTGATCGCTTTTTCCCTCCTCACTTTCTCATTCGCTGTTGCTGATCTCATGAGCGATGGTGGTAATAGGCTGGTCGATCTTCAGGCTGATATAACCGCTGATAATGCCGGTAACGGGCTTGATGATATCGATCCCGACGATGGTGGGTGGGATTGGGAAATTCTCCCCTCCGAGACGGAGCATAGTGAAAATCCGAGCCCTGAGAATCTGTTCGGTGTGACTGGAGACGGTGTCCTCGCCTCATTTCAGGACGGAGGCGGTATACGCCTGGCGATCTCCCTGGTCGATGCCTATTACGGTATCAGTGGCAATCCGGACATCGACAGCGGTACCGACTTCGGTTTCCTCTGTCGCCTTTCCGATCTGACCGGCGATTCCAGTTATGCAAAACTGGCGAAAGAACGCTGGGATACCAAAATGGCACTGTATGGTGGTGCCGACTCACTCGCGATCCTGATCAAGGAGAGCCGTCATTCTTCCGGGTACGACGGCCTCATCCCCTGGGATATAGGTCTCTATATCAAAGATGGGCTTAAACTCCAGGAGTATTTTCCGGGACAGGGATACCTCAGCGATGCAATCGACATGGCTGATGTTATCTATGGTGATCTCACAAGCGAGGAACCTTATTTCGATATGTATGATGGTTATGAATGGTTCTACACGTTCGGCCTGGAAGGTATTGTCTCGTCGTTCGGATTACTCGGAATTTACTACGATTATGCGTTCAATTCCGGGGTTATCCTGTTGGAAAATCAGAATATCGATGGGGGTTGGGGCTGGAATGAGGAATATCCGGAATCGGATGCTCAGGCAACTGCGTATGTCGTCATGTCATTCGGTATGCTGGATGTTCCATACAGACCTGTCAACAATGCAGCCCAGGCCGGTTCCGACTACCTTGCTTCCATTCAGGCGGCCAACGGTGGCTGGGACCTTTTCGGATATGAGTATCCTGAAGTCGATGGAGAATGCCTTCGTGCGATGTCTTTCTATTCTCCGACGTTGAACCTCTCCCAACATGGCAGCAGCGGATCGAGCGAGCATGCGAAAATGATGCAGAGAAGCGAATCCTTGTCGGTTGCTCGGCCCTGGTCGAGGTAGCTGATAAAGTAATATTGAGATGAATGGAAAAAGTTCTGCAGATACGACACAAAAGTATGTCAAGGCGGCTGGCTCCTGAGACCATTTTATGGCTGGGAATATTATGGTTGATCGTGAAGATAACTGTAACGCTGAGGAGGAAGTGTCACACGATATACATTTGATCGGGAAGAATCCATTATTACATCACGCGGGTCTGTGCATACGTTCCCCGATCTGTCCACCGCTCTGAAATAGTAACGTATTTCCGTATCCGGATCCAGGCCGAGTATACGGGCACTGTACAGTTCGCCGCCCCGCCAGGACATTGTACAATCATGATAATGATTTCCGTCGTCTGTGCTGTAGAACAGTCTCGTCGCAACTTCACCGGGATTTACCGAGACGTGGTCGATGACATGGGCATAGATCTGAATCTCTCCATCTTCGATTTTCGAGCTCTCCTCGATTCCTGTCGAGAATATTTTCGGGGGGTGAGAATCCGGTATTCCCACGTTTAGATACACCTGGTTCGGTTCCTCACAGTTCGCCAGGAGGATATCGATATCACAGTCGCCGTCGATGTCACCGAAGCTGACCCGTCTTGTCTGTGTATCCACCACGGGTAACCGCTCATCCGTAACGTCGGTAAAGTATCCACCTCCTGTGTTGTGATACAGGAGGTTCTGGAGGGGTTGGGTTTTGTAGCTGTTCACAATAATCACATCCGACCAGTCGTCGTTGTCGATGTCCCCGGCATCCGAATACCCGCTCGAGGTGGACAGGTCAGGAAATCGTCCGGAAGTCTCATCCACAAACTGACCGGCGTTGTTCATCAACAGACGGTCGCGTCCGAACGGATTCGTACTGAGAACGATGTCGAGATATCCGTTATTGTCGAAATCACAGGGTCTCCCGACACTCGAGGTGACATTGTCGATAGGGATGCGACCATTCGACTCGTCCGTAAAAATACCTGAACCGTTGTTTACCAGTAAGCGGTTTCGTTCCGATCTGTTTGCTTCGAAGATGTCGAGATCACCGTCGAGATCGAAATCGATGACTAAAAACCCCGTTGTCCAGTCATTGTCAATCTCACTGCCGGGGAGCCTGGACTCTGTCTCATCTGAAAAAAACCCTTTTCCGTTATTTATCAGAATCCGGCTCGGGTTGTACGTGTTGGAGTAAGGCTCGAACTCGCCACATGCGGTCTCGGAGTGATTCGGACAGGCAATGATGCACTGTTCGAGGAGAGGGACGAACAAAGGAGAGATGATCGGTCTGGTAGAGAGACTTCCGTTGAACAGGGCTGACCTGAAACTCGATATGAGGAAGGAGTGGGGACAGGGAGTGTTCACATTATTCGAAGGGAGGATGATGTCAAAGTCGCCGTCAGCGTCGAAATCGGCTACTGAAGGGTTCCCGGCAAAAACGGCTCCGAGGATCGGGGGTAATCGCCATAACGACTCATCGGAGAACTTTCCGCTCCCGTCGTTTATCCACAACCTGCATGAATAGCCGCTCGCAGTACTGATGATCACGTCCGGATGGCCATCACCGTTGAAATCGGCAAATGTGGAGCTCCTCGTGTCGATGTTTTCGGTCGGGAGTCTCTCCGTTGTTTCATCAGTGAAATACCCTCTCCCGTCATTTATATAAAGGCGCGACTGGTGAGCCAGGTAAGGGGAGTACCGGGCACCGTTGGTGAAGAAAACATCCAGATCACTGTCTCCATCGACATCGGCAAGGTCGACGTCCATGGTAAATTCAGAGTTTCCTGGTAACCGCTCTTCACTCACATCGACGAAATACTGGGTCGGGTCAGGAACCTGTCGCATCGTTCCGGCCCCGATGAAGAAAAGACAGAGGAGGAGTTTTATCGGGAACAGGTAATAAGTTTTCAACATCTCTGTACTCACTTTATTAGAAAGTTGTGACAAAGTTACTCGAATCGACACAGGATTATACCAATTATATCACAAAAATGTTTCCAGGTCAAATTTCTCGTCTCCTGAATCGGCTGGTGGAGAGGGTTTCGGAGGTACCCTGGACCTCTGTTGCTTGACAGGGAGGAACTCCCGGGTTATCATGGTTCTAATAGATGCCGATTCGCAGGAAAGAGAGAATATGAGGTAAAATCTGTGGAACTCGATATCCTGATTGCAAAAGCATTAGATGGCGACAGCCGGGCCGAAAACGACCTGTTCGAATATCTCTATGTTAGATTCACATCCTTCGCGACACTTAGAACAGGGGTAGGAGAAGCACACGACCTGGCGCTGGAGGCGTGCAGGATCGTGCTCCTGAAATACAAGAACCAAACATTCACACGCGGGTTCGAGTCATGGGCTTACGGCGTATTGAAGAACGTCCTTCGGAATTATTACCGTAGCTCCCGTATTCACAATCGGATCATGGTCCCCGAACCGGAAGTCGAGAAGATAACTGAACTTACCGGCAGACCTGATCACGATCTCAGAATAACCCTCATAGATTGTTTGAAAAAAATCAAGGAGATACAACCAAGATATGCTAGAGCCCTCATCATGATCAGCAAGGGTTACAAAGCAGCTGAGATAAGCTCGAAGATGGAGATTAATCTGGATAACTTCTATGTCGTATTAAATCGCAGCAGGAGATTGTTAAAAAAGTGTCTCGAAACAGGGGGAGTTTGAGAAATGACTGCGTGCAAAGACAAAAATCTCGGTACCCTTCTTCATGCATACGAACTGGATGCACTGCCCGATGAGGATATCGAGATGTTCGAGATTCATCTGCTCACGTGCGAGTCGTGCTACGAACAGGTGAGGTCATTTGAACGAGAATCGAGTTTCCTTCGATCAGAGGATTTCGTTCAGGAAGCTATCGGCGGGGATACAGGGATTGAGGTTATGAAGTCATCTTCATTATTCAACAAACTCCTCCATTATCTGTGGCCGCGTACCCCGTTTGTTTTCAGACCTGCAATTGCTTATCTACTTGTGCTGCTCCTGATCCTTCCTGCATATTTCGGATTACAGTCGATTAAGCGTGATGACATCCGACCGGTGAGGACAGTGGATCTCATTCCAGAACGATCCAACAGCGGGAATTTCATCAGTATCAGTGATAAGAAGGATGGTCTCATCAGTTTTGTTTTGAGAGGAGCAGTCCCGGGTCGACCTTATCGGGTTCGTATAGAATCCGAAACCGGTCAGGTCCTCTTCTCCAATGAAGCATTCACTGATTTCGACGAATACGAAACAGGACGTCTTCTGCTGCCCGTTTCAATGATGATCCCCGGGGACTATCGGCTCGTAATCACCGATCTTCAAATCACCCCGCTGTCTCTGAATAAGGAGTACCGGTTCAGTATTGTTGAATAAAATGATCTTTTCATTGAAATCTCAGGTGATTCGATCGGGTGTGTGGACGAAACCGACTGTAAGAATAATGCCGTCTGTCTTCGTGTTCCTCCTCTTGTGCTTCTCCCTGTCCGTTTCATCAGCCGAAAGTCTTCAGCTTCCCGAAGAGAATAAGGATATCGATAACGGGATACAGATGCTTCTGGATGATTGTGATACCCTGGCGGCATCAGGACAACTGGACTCAGCGAGGGTTCTGGCACAACTGGCTCGGGATAAGACAGAGAAGGAAATGGGTAGATCGAATGCAACATATGCCGCCTCACTGAGTACCCTGGGATCCATATATTTTCTCGAGGGGAACTATGAAAAGTTCGAACAACTCAATACGGAAGCGCTCGCGATCCGTGAGCGTGTTCTTGGAAAAGAACACCCGGCGGTAGCTGACAACCTCGATAATATCGCGACCCTCTATATGTACCGGGGAAGATACCATGAAGCGGAGCCACTTCTCGAGAGAGCACGGTCGATTTACGAGAAAGCATACGGCCCGGAGCACATCGACGTCGCCAATAGCCTGGACAATCTTGCAACTCTATACTGTGAGGAGGGTAATTACGCCGATGCCGAAGCACTTCACCGTCAGGCGCTTCGTATCAAGAAAAAGATCCTCGGAAGCTCACATCCTTCAGTTGCGTGGAGTGCCAGCAGCCTCGCGGCACTCTATGTGAACCAGGGGCGATACAGTGAAGCCGAACAGCTCTTCAGCGAGGCCATTACCATCTGGGAAAATGAGTTGGGACCTGAGCATCCGCTGGTTGGATTTGCTCTCAACAACTTTGCAAACTTCCTGATCGGACAGGAACGATTTGAGGAAGCTGAGATCTATCTCAGACGGGCTCTGCTGATATGGGAAAAGGCCCTCGGACCTTCGTATCAGTACCTGATACCCGGCCTCACCAATCTGGCCCGGATTTATGCCCATCAGACCAAATTCGCTGAAGCAGAGAATCTCTACAATACAGTCCTCACGATCACAGAAAAAACCCTGCCGGCCGAGCATCATCTTGTTGTAAACAGCCTGAATGAATTAGCTCGACTTTATATGGATCAGGGGAAATACAGGGAGGCGGAATCCCTGTTGAGGAAAGCCGTTGAGCTTGGTCAAAAGGCGCTCGGTCCGGATCACCCGAAACTTTGTGTTGTTCTGCGGAACCTGGCCATCGACTACTGCTCTCTGGGTGATTTTGCTGAAGCGTTGAATCAGTACCATGTCCTTCAACGTTCCAGGCTGGCATTCATCAACGATGTATTCTCTTATGCTTCGGAAGACCAGAAACTGAGGTACCTCGAAACCTATCCGCTCATCGATGATTCATTCCTTACATTTGCTCTCCTCGATAATTCACCCGAATCAGTCGAATCAGCATTCGATATGGTCCTCAGGGGAAAAGTCGCGGTAATGGATGCAGTCTCTGTCGAAAGAGAGCTTGCTTTTGCCTCTGAAGATGAAGGAATCAGGAAGAAGGTCGAAATACATGCTCAAACTTGTAGTGAAATCGCCACAGTTACACTATCTGCAGTTGACCGTCTGAATCCGGGAACATACCACAACCGCCTGAGGATCCTGTACGCCAGGAGGGATTCACTCGAGACCGAACTGAGCAGGGAGTGTTCAGCTTTCAGTAATGCCAAGGAAGAAAGCAGATTTACAATCTCTGATGTCTCAAACGCTCTCCCCGATAATGGTGTGTTGTGGGAATTCGTCCGATACGAGCCATACGATTTCGAAAATCTCGATACCGGGAGTGACCGGAGGTCATCTCCACGGTACCTCGCTTTCACTCTCGACAGGGAGGGGACCGTCACGCTCAGTGATCTCGGAGAGGCTGCTGTGATCGACAGTCTGGTGAGCGAGGCAAGAAGGATGATTTACGATGCACAGGCTATGGTATACTCATCCCGTGTCTCCGAAGCGGAGCAGCGACTGTCGAAGATCACCCGGGAACTGTATGTGAAGATATTCGCTCCGCTTGAATCCGGCCTGAACGAACGTGATATTATTTTTATCTCACCGGATGGGCAACTCAACCTGCTCCCGTTCGACATTCTTCCTTACTCCGATGACAGGTATGTGATAGAGAAATACAGGATCAGTTATCTGTCATCCGGCAGGGATGTCATCAAGTTCGAAGAGAATAGCAGTACATCAGACTGGGCGCTTCTGATCGCAGATCCCGATTTCGATCTTGCGGGAAGTCCATCGGCGGAGTGGAAAACGTGGGCAAAGAAGTACATGCAAACCATCCCTAAGAGATGGATGCCGACCAGAGGCATCAGCAGCTGCCTGGAAGATAAATTCACTCCGCTTCCTTACACGCAGAATGAAGCACAATCGGTTGTGGAGACGATGACCAGGCTGACCCGTTTGAAGATCAAGTACTACTCCGGGAAAGATGCCCGGGAGGAAATTCTGAAAGTATTATCGGATCCTCCCAGGATTCTGCACCTCGCGACACATGGATATTTCTGCGAAGACCTGTCGGGTGACGGTATTATCGAAAATCCGCTGCTTCGCTCCGGTCTCGCGATGGCAGGGGCTAATTATTTACGTGAGCAGAGCGATGACGGGGCCTTCCAGGATGAAGACGGAATACTCACAGGACTGGAAGTCTCCGGTTTGAATCTCCAGGGGACGGAGCTCGCCACACTTTCGGCGTGCGAGACGGGAATCGGGGAGGTGAGAAATAGTGAGGGAGTGTTCGGTCTGAGACGCGCATTCCAGCTGGCCGGAGTCGAGACCATACTCATGAGTCTGTGGAGGGTCCCGGATGAGGAGACCGGTGAGATCATGGTTCAGTTCTATGAGAGCTGGCTTGGGGGTCAGAACAAGGTCGAAGCTTTCCATCTCTCTGTCCTGAATCTCATCCACAGGCTACGTGAGAAATACGGAGCGGCGCATCCCTTCCTGTGGGGGGGATTTGTATTACTGGGTAATCCAAACTGATCGTATCCTTCGCCCACACAAGGGGAATTCCCTCCAAAATGCCTACCGGAATTTAAGATTTTGTGGCGGTGAGGATTTTCTGAGCAGGTCTCCTCTTATGTGGAAGGTATCAGCCGGCGTGTTTCAGGGTGACTTGGCAGGGGTGTATGTTTTGATTGGCCTGGTTGTCATCTCAATTCTACCAATGTTCAACTGGTAGGAAATTGTGTTTCCTGAGGCAGTGAAATAGAAGGATTTTAGACCCGTGTCTTTGGAAATGATACCGGGGATGAAGGCATGGCCTTCGAAAATCTGTACATTAACCCATGGTCCCTATGGATTGAGAGCTTCATACAGTGTCAGTGCAAAGCCATTTTCATAACCGGGCAATGCGAGGAAGAAGTATCCGATGCCCATGTACTTAACCACAGATCCCCCAGCATCGGAATTTTATTGAACTCACTAACAATTCGTGCAGATAACACAACTGGTTCATATTCGAAGTAATTTGTGTTGTACTCTCCATCTCCCGGCATGATCCCACCATCAGCGTTTCGGACAGGAGCATGAGCAGGTGAGTACTTCATACCGAGAAGAAGCGCAGTGATACAGACAGGAAGAAGGAGTACCAGTGAATTACAATTATTTTACGCATGGTAACAGTGTCCTCCTCTCAGCCATTATCAGCATATTACATGCCCGTCAAGTCATCACGACAATTTTCCTGAGGTTGACAAGACGAATCAGGAAGGTGTCGGGATGTACAGTACGACCGACGGGCTCGATCTCGCTCCCGGTTCTCAAGCCGGCACTCGTGAACTGATAAAGAATCAGAGGCTCTTGCTTCACGTGCCGTTTCACTCTATATTTTCACTGATTCTCGAGGGAGGTGTACTTTTCGT
Source organism: uncultured Gemmatimonadota bacterium (assembly GCA_964654825.1). Lineage (GTDB taxonomy): Bacteria > Gemmatimonadota > CAZMKB01 > CAZMKB01 > CAZMKB01 > CAZZKG01. The sequence goes on from CAZZKG010000002.1 coordinate 25,832, forward strand.
GAATGTAACCATGTGCAGAGCCAAAATCCACCGTGCAACCGTCACGGGGGCCGAGCTGGATTACGAAGGAAGCCTGACGATCGATGGGAACCTGATGGATGAGGTCGGGATCCTCGAATATGAAAAGATCCTCGTCAGTAACCTCACAAACGGTAATAGGTTCGAAACATATGCTATCAAAACACGTGAAGGCAGCTGTGACGTCATCCTCAACGGGGCCACGGCCCATCTCGGGAAGACCGGAGATCAGATAATCATCTTCGCTTTTGCCGAGATGGATCACAGGGAGGCGAAAAGATTCAAACCCACAGTCATTGTCCTGGATAAAAATAACCGTATAGTCAGGAAACTACCCTGACCAAACCCCGTTCCTCTCCTGCTGCAATCGATTGGTAATCCAATGATTCCGGGTACTCAGAAGGTACTCAAATTTCAGGTGCAACTCTTGCAGGAATCTTCAATCGAAACCTGGATCTTCTTGACATGATGGTATGTGCATGGTTCAAACAGGAAAGTGAGTAAACACTCGATTCGATGAATACTCCATCGGAAGAGAAACGTTCCGGAAAGGACAGGAGAAAAGAGGAGAGAATACCCGGCCTCCGGTATCTCCTTATGGGGAAGAGGGGAGGGCCGAGAAGAAAAGAGGAGAAGAAGTCCGGTTACTATGTCGAGGTGTATGGCTCGAAGATATTCATCGCATCCTTCGCGCTCATATTCCTCGCGATCATGGACGCTCTGTTCACACTCCATCACGTGGAACATGGAGCGAAGGAAGTGAATCCCGGAATGGATTTTCTGCTCAGAAAAGGTGTGGACGAGTTCTTTTATGTGAAATACACACTCACCTGTCTCGCAGTCCTGTTCCTCTGTTTGCACAAAAACTTTCGATACGTGAGAGAAGTTTTGATCGCTCTCATCTTCGTGTACATGCTGGTGAATGTCTGGCATCTCTACCTCCTGTCCATCTTTGGATAAAATCAAGAAAGAACCGTTTCGGCCAAACTCTATAAAAATACTTTTTTGTGTTGACGCCGGATGATTGCAGGTTTTATATTTAGTAAAAGTCGATGCCAGGGTATTCAGTTCTTCCATCGACGGTATCCGGACGCACATCCGGGTGGAACCGAAACAACTCAAGGGACGGGGGGTGATCGCTATGATCGAATCAGGATATCCGAAGTGTCAAAAGTGTGATAAGGGGTTTTTATTACCGTTGAGCGACTACGGGAGGGATGGTGCTCCAATTACCTATAAAGCATGGGTATGCAGCCACCCCGACTGTGGATTCAATCTCCGCATCGACAATGGAGAAATCAGTATCGGACGGTCGATAGGTCAGTCTTTCAAATAATCTCCACTTTTTTTGATTGAAACGAAACAGGGATTCTGAGGAGAGGGTGAGGTTCCACCTGTACTCCGGGTTTTCCGGCAGCCCTTTTATCAAAATGTACAAACGTAATCCTGTTGTGAGCGGAGCTTTCTATCCTGGTTCATCTCGTGAGCTCCAGGCAGTGGTAGAGAATTATCTCGTTCCAGCAATGTCACCGGAGCCGGCAATCGGTATGGTTGCCCCTCACGCTGGTTTCGCTTATTCCGGTCACACGGCGGGTGCCGTCTACTCACAGGTTCGGATACCCCCTGTCGCGGTTATCATCGCCCCGAATCATTCCGGGAAGGGGAGGGCCTTCGGTGGGGCCGCAGTCATTTCAGAGGGTGTTTTCCTCACACCTCTCGGCGAAGTACTTCTCGAGAGTTCCCTGGCTGAGGATTTCAAGTCCCGGTCCACTCTTTTTGTGGAGGACAGGGAAGCTCATGAGGACGAGCACTCTCTCGAAGTCCAGTTGCCTTTCATTCAAGTCATTCGGCCCGACGTGAGGATCGTCCCTCTCGTGGTGAGTTACGACGATTTCCACACCGCCAGTACAATCGGTACGGCGATCGGGGAAGCGATCAGAGACTTCGACGAGGATGTGCTAGTTATCGCCAGCTCTGATATGACTCACTATCAGCCAAGAAACGTGGCGAGTAAACTCGACAGATTTGCCCTGGATCGCATCGAGTCTCTCGACCCGGAAGGACTGCTCAAAGTAACGAGAGAGGAAGGCATCACCATGTGCGGGAGGGCTCCTGTTGCTACTATGCTTGTCACTGCTATGGTGCTCGGTGCTTCCACTGCCAACCTGGTAGACTATTCGGATTCCGGCGACGTGAGTGGTGATACCAGCTATGTAGTAGGTTATGCCGGGATCGTCATCCGATAAATAACCTTCCCCCTCTCTCGAACAGGTGCTGTTAGGAGAGGATTTTTTATGATCAAAGCCGTAATATTCGACCTTGACAATACGCTGGTTGATTTCATGAAAATGAAGGAAGAGTCCGTGAAAGCCGCTGTTGAGGGCATGATCGACGCGGGTCTCTCCATGGAACGTGAAGAGGCCGCGAAGAAGATCTACCAGATCTATGACAGAGAGGGGATCGAATATCAGAGTGTTTTCGACCGTTTTCTCCTCGAGAATCTTCAGGAGATCGATTACAAAATTCTATCGTCCGGAATCGTGGCATACAGGCGGGCCCGGGAAGCATCACTCGTACTCTATCCGCACGTCAGACTCACTCTCGTGGAGATCGTCAAGAGGGGCAAGAAGCTGGCTGTTATCACAGATGCGCCGAGACGGGAAGCCTGGCTGCGGTTGTGTGCACTTAATATTCATCACTATTTCGATTATGTTCTCACCCTCGACGATACCGGTCAGTTGAAACCTTCGCCGGATCCATTCAAAAAAGCACTCACGATGCTGAGTATTAACCCCCGGGAGGCGCTGATGGTGGGAGACTGGCCTGAACGGGATATCGTCGGGGCCTCGAAGGTCGGGATAAAGACGGTTTTCGCGAAATACGGCGACACCTTAGGGGTTCACGAATCCGGAGCCGACTACGAAATAAACGATATTTTCGAACTACTCGATATCATCGATAATATTGAGAACAAAAATTTTGAAGGGAAGGAAAGTTATGGTACTCGTAGCGACGGCTGAAGAGATGAGATTGCTCGATGAGATCGCCATAAACGAGATTGGTATCCCAAGCCTCGTACTGATGGAAAATGCCGGGCGCGGGGTAGTCGATGAACTGGTTGATGTGATGGGGGATGTGTACGGTGCTGTAGTGGTTGTACTCTGTGGCGGTGGGAATAACGGAGGCGACGGGCTCGTCGTTGCCCGTTATCTCGACAGCCTCGGTGCGGACGTCCATGTGTTTCTGACCTGTGCCGAAAAGGCAGTGAAAGGAGATGCCCGGGTCCAGCTTCAGCTGGTGAAAAATCTCGGTGTCGAAGTGAAAGCCCTCCCGGATAAAAAGTCACTCTCTGCCCTCGGGAGGGTCTGTGCGGGTGCTGATGTAATCATCGATGCCATTCTCGGTACCGGAGCCAGAGGCACCCTCACTGAACACCTGACCCGGGTCGTCGCGATCGCCAACCAGACGGATGTGTTCAGAGTGGCAGTCGATGCACCGACAGGAGTTGACATGGATACCGGGTCTCTCATCGGCGGGGCTTTTTCCGCTCAGCTCACGGTCACATTCGGCCTTTCGAAGAGAGGCCATTTTTTCTATCCGGGGAGGGAATTCTGCGGAAAGCTGACGATAGTCGACATCGGGATACCACGGCTCGCAATCGAAAATTCGGACATTCCACTAATACTGGTGGAGGACGAGGATGTCAGGTCTTTTCTTCCTGTACATCCGCCCGATGCCCACAAGGGTACCTGTGGCACGACGTTGATCGTCGCCGGATCGGAAGGATTCACCGGTGCTGCGGCTCTTGCGGGACAGGCTGCACTCCTGTCTGGCTCCGGTCTTGTCCATCTCGGTATTCCCCGTTCTCTCAACGACATCCTCGAGGCCAAGCTAACCGAAGTCATCACCAAACCTCTTCCCGAGACAGAGGAGAGATCTCTTGCCGGTGATGCTTTCGATGAAATACTGGCACTTACCGGAAAGGCCGGTTGTGTAGCCGTCGGTCCGGGTCTGGGTCAGCATCCCGAAACGCGGAAACTCGTTACCAGGCTGGTGAAAAATGTCAGGATCCCTCTCGTTCTCGACGCGGATGGTATCAACGCCCTGACTCATGATCCCGGAATCCTGGCGAAGAGGAAACGGCCCACCGTCATCACTCCCCATCCTGGAGAGCTCGGCAGATTGATCGGGGAATCACCCGGGAAAATCAACAGTGATCGTGTGGAATTCGCACGTCACTATGCGAACGAGTGGGGTGTGGTTCTTCTTCTCAAAGGAGCTCCGACCGTCATCGCGCATCCTGATGGTTTCTGCTGCATCAATAGTACGGGCAATGCCGGCCTTGCATCCGGCGGTACCGGCGACGTTCTCACCGGGGCGATTGCCTCCTTCATCACTCAAGGCGTCGATCCGTTCCAGGCAGCCGTCGCGGGTGCTTACTTACACGGACTTGCCGGGGACGCTGCCGCAGAGGAACGTGGTGAGCTGGGGCTGGTGGCGATGGATGTACTCGAGTTTCTCCCGTACGTGATCGAAAGCAGTCTCGAGGAAGAAGATGAAGACGATCATTAATTTCTCGCGATTACTCATATTCTGCGCTATCCTCGGTGTTTTCGTTGAGGGGCTCTTCCTCCAGCAGCGGCTCCAGGCATCCCAACAGATCATATCGCTCTACCGGGAAGGCGACTGGGTGTCATTCACTGATTTCCGGTATGTTCACTCACTCGATCTTGATCACCGGATTCTTTACATCGCTACAACAGGTGGTATAGAGCGGTACAATTATGTCGATAGAAGATGGACAACACCTCTTACCACGAGTGATGGGTTGCCTCACCGGGAAGTTCTGGTGGTTGATTTTGATTCTGCACGAGGTGAGTTGTGGTGTGGTACGAGAGGTGGACTCGCCGTTTACAGTACCGACCTGAAATCCTGGAGGGTATTCCGCGATCTGGGCGGTTCCGGTGTAGACCAGGTACAGGAGATCGTGATCAGTTCCGGTGAGATCAATGATTTCGTATATGCGAGAACTGAACAGGAGTGGTACCGGATCAGAAAAGGTACGGATTTCGTGGAGCGGGTCTCAGCGGGCACGGTACCGCGTGGAGAAGGGGCGCGACGGAGAGGGCCGATCGAAACGGCAACATTCGGTTCTGACAGATATCCGTTCCTTTCTGCACAGACCGACCCTGATGAGCAACTCCGAACGTTTCCTGTCACATCACTGGTCGAGGATGACTGGAACAATCTCTGGGTGGGGACATGGGGTGGTAATCTGCTCAGCGTGTCGATGCTTTCTCATTTCTGGCAGAGATTCAGGTTCGGCCCGGTATCGAGATCCGTCACTGCGATCGAGAAGGGTGGCGCGTCAATCTGGCTCGGGGGTGGGAATTCCTTCAATACTTCAGGTGGTGGTATAACACGGATGTCCTTTGATATGAACTCGTGGGAGTATCATGAGCAGGAATATGTTCGGGAACTCGGGAGGAGCGAGATCTTCGACCTGAAGTTTCTCGGCTCCAGTCTCTGGGTTGCAACGAGTGTCGGCCTTGTGAAATTCGATTACGAGAGGGATCAGTGGCGGAGATTCAGGAGGGCCGATGGGCTACCGGATGATTTCGTGATGAGCCTGGAAGGCTCAGGGAACATTCTGTGGGTCGGAACACGGAGCGGTGTTGCAAGAGTCGAGGTCGATTCACTGACGATCACACCTGTACTGGGGATTCCCCCGACAGCCGAGGTGTACGCTCTGGTTGTGGAAAATAAAGGACTCTGGATCGGGAGCGACAGGGGGCTCTTTTTCCTCGAGGAGGGTGAGATGCGGGCAAGACCGGTCGGCCCGGTCGGTGGCGGCCTCGTTTCCGATATTCGTGATCTCTGTATGTCGAAGCCGGAGAAAGTGCTTTTCATCGCCACCGGAAGAGGTCTCTATCGTTATGATATCGACGGAGAAGAATTGCTCAGCGATCCATATCCCGGTCCGGTGACAGGTGTGAGTCTCAGGGCTCTGGCAATCGATGGGTTCAATCTGTGGATCGGTACGGATACCGGTGTCGAGAGGTACGTGAGAGAAGAAGGCCGCTGGATCAGCTACAGGCCGGGAAACTTCGAGCTCCTCGCGAGTCCTGTAACCGATATTCTCCCTGATGAGGACTATGTCTGGTTTGCTTCACCGGAGGGAGCGACGAGGTTTTACTGGAATGAACCATCGCGATCGAGATAAACACAGGCCGGGATCCGAGTCCGAGTTGATAGAGGTTCTCAAATCGGTTCTGGGTGAACCTGCCGATAGAATTCGGACCGGGATCGGAGACGATGCAGCTGTTTTCGCTGCTCATGATGGATATGATCTAGTGTTTACAAGTGACTCATATGTCCAGGGTGTTCACTTCGATCCGCGATGGGGAGGGCACCGGTTAATCGGGGAAAAGGCCATGGGAGGCGCTCTGAGCGACGTGGCCGCAATGGGTGCCACCCCTGTTGCTGCTCTCGTGAGTCTGGGTTTCTCTGTTATCCCGCGTGAGGAGGAAATCGAATCTCTCTACCGGGGATTTGCCGGGTGTGCAGGACGCTACGGATGTGAGGTTGTCGGTGGAGAAACGGTAAAGATGAATTCTGATTTCATTATGACGATTTCCGTTCTGGGAGAAGTCAGATCGGGACGTGCTCTCACACGGAGCGGGGCGTCACCCGGTGATCTTCTTTACATCACCGGAACACTCGGTACGAGAGAAGCCGCAGTTAGATGCCTCAAGGCCGGTTGCGGAAGCGAGAGTTTTTTAAAAAGAATGCGGACGGCGTTCTTCCAGACAAATCCGAGGATCCCCGAATCTCAATTCTTGAGTGACCGGGTGCACGTAAGTGCAATGATCGATCTGAGTGATGGTCTCTCGACCGACTTGTTTCACCTGACCTGTAAGAGCGGTGTCGGTGCCGTCGTCGTCGAATCGCTCGTCCCGCTCTCCAGCGACTCTGGCGAAGCGGCAAAACTGCTCGGTGAAGATCCTCTCGTCTATGCTCTCCATGGAGGAGAAGATTACGAGCTCCTCTTCAGCGTCAGGGGTGGTATAGATGATATCGTCATGGGGGAGTTTGAAAGTCTTTTCGGTACTCCGCTCACCATGGTGGGAGAGGTAATTGAATCAGGAGTACTCATTGAAAAATCCGATGGGTCAAGAGAAGATCTTGCACCCCGTGGTTACGATCACCTGCGAGGGAGGAGCTGATGAAAATTCGACAGATACGGGCTCGGGAAATACTCGATTCTCGAGGAAATCCTACGGTCGAGGCCGACGTGATACTCGAGTCCGGTACACTTGGGCGGGCGAGTGTACCTTCCGGTGCGTCGACCGGAACCTATGAGGCGGTTGAATTGAGAGATGGGGACAAGAAGAGGTTCTTCGCGAAGGGAGTGCTCAATGCAGTCGGGAATATCCTCAATGAAATAGCACCCAGACTTGTTGGGATGGATCCTTCCCGCCAGAAACATATCGACGGCCTCATGCTCGATCTCGATGGAACTCCAAACAAAGGTTCACTCGGTGCGAATGCCATCCTGGCCGTATCGCTCGCATGTGCACATGCCACCGCATCGGAACTCGGTATGCCTCTCTACCGATATCTCGGGGGTGCCCTCGCGTGTCAGCTCCCCGTGCCGATGATGAATATCCTCAACGGAGGGAAGCATGCCGACTCGAGTGTTGACATACAGGAGTTCATGATCGTGCCGCTCGGTGCATCTTCCTTCTCCGAGTGCCTTAGGTGGGGTACGGAGATCTTTCACAGTTTGAAGAATGTTCTCTCCGAAAAAAACTTGTCTACATCAGTCGGCGATGAAGGAGGGTTCGCTCCGAAGATCAAATCAAACAGAGCAGCTCTCGATCTCATTGTAACCGCGATCGATCGTGTCGGGTTGAAGGGAGGGAGTGATGTGTTTATAGCCCTCGATCCCGCCGCGAGCGAATTTTACATCGATGGTAAATACACCTTCCTGAAGGGAGATGGATCGAAGCGGAACTCCGAGGAGATGGTGGGCTTCTACAAAGAGCTGGTACAGAACTATCCCATTATCTCCATAGAGGATGGGCTTGCCGAGGATGATTGGCGTGGGTGGGCGCACCTCACCAGAGAACTGGGTGATACGGTGCAGATAGTCGGGGATGACATCTTTGTCACGAATGTCGAACGGCTCGAGAAAGGTATCACCGAATCAGTCGCGAACGCGATCCTCATCAAAGTCAATCAGATCGGCACAGTTACCGAAACGGTGGAGACCGTCGAAGTGGCAAAGAGAAACAGGTATGGGAATGTGATTTCCCACCGATCAGGGGAGACAGAAGATACTTCTATAGCCGATCTCTCGGTCGCTCTCGGAACGGGCCAGATAAAGACCGGCTCGTTGTCGCGATCTGAAAGGTTGGCAAAGTACAACAGGCTGCTTCGAATCGAAGAAGAACTCGGTGATGAAGCATTTTTCCCGGGCCGGTTGTCGTACGCGGGCTTCCTGGACCGCCGAGACGGGGAGGGGAGCTGATTTCATGAAAAGCAGGAAGCTCCTGAGTCGGGGTGTGGTGATCGTGATAATAGCAATCGCAGCATACGTCCTCTTGCTTGGAGATTACAGTATTTTCAACGTGGGGTCCCTCCACCTGGAAAAAGAACAGATGAAGGAGAATCTGGCCGGGATGCGAGAGGAGAAGGCACGCCTCATCGAGGATCGGGAGGGAATCGAGAATGACAGTCTGGAGCTGGAGAAACTGGCAAGAGAGAAAATTGGAATGGTGAAAAAGGGTGAGAAACTACTCAAGGCCGTTGTTGTCGATGATCCGGAAGACGGGACGCCGGTTGAGGGAGGATCGACAGACAACCTGTCCGGGACTCATGACAACGACCGAACTGAATGAAGGCAGGATGGATTCGGGGTTTTCGTGAAGCAACTTGACAGTAAAAAAGCAATATGGTATATTTAAGGCAATCGCGGGGTGGAGCAGTCTGGTAGCTCGTTGGGCTCATAACCCAAAGGTCGGTGGTTCAAATCCACCCCCCGCTACCAAGTTTAACCCGGGGCTCTTTCGGTCCCGGGTTTTTTTAGAACAGGAGATCTCTCTATCCATACAGCAGTAATAATCTTTCAGAGAATCGTGAAACCTGCGATTGTACTATCTACTTTAATGATGCTCTTCGGCAGGTGTAGGGCAGACCTTCAGTCCAGACTGGGAGCGATCGATGTCCCGGACCGGGTCAGTCAGCTCGTGGTCGTGTTATCGGAGAACTGGGATTCGTCAGTCGGGGTGATGAGGCTGTTCGAGCGGGAAGAGGGGGATTGGAGAGAAGTCGGTCCCCGGATGGATGTTGTGCTGGGTGGGAATGGGATGGGCTGGGGGATCGGTGTACCCTGGAAACAGAGGAGCGGACCAATCAAGGTCGAGGGTGATGGGCGGTCGCCTGCAGGAGCATTTGAGTTGACGGCCACTTTCGGGTATGCACCCCGGCCTCCTGATGGAACAGCTCTGCCCTATCGTCCGGTAACAGAATATGACTACTTCGTGGACGATCCTGTTTCTGAAGATTACAACAAGTGGGTCAGGATAGGGGAGGATGATAAACCAACAGACCGGTGGTACTCGTTCGAGATCATGCTCAGACCGGATAGTCTTTACGAGTACGGTATCATCGTGGGACACAACATGGCTCCGGTTGTCAAAAGGAGAGGAAGTGCCATCTTCATACACATCTGGAGATCTCCCGGAGTCCCGACCTCAGGCTGCACGGCGCTTGCGAGGAGTGATCTGCTTCACCTCATCTCCTGGCTCGATATTGCCCACAACCCTCTTCTCCTTCAGCTTCCCGGTACGGAGATCGACGGTTTCCGATTCCTGCCCTGAAGAGCATCTTCAGGTACCTTGTGTCAGTTGAAAAAAGTCACAGGGTCCGCAATCTTTACGGAGTAGGGACAGTTTCCGGTGACCGCCCTGGTTTGTGGATGAAACGATTTCCACGCCTTAACCTCAAGTTACCCATGTTGTTGCAAGAAATACCGGCATCCCGGTCCGGGCGGGCATACATATTGCCTGAGTCCCCCTTGTGTTTTCATTGTGTGTTTTCTTAACAGGAGGGGGCGTGTCATGAAGATCAAACTGCTTTTGGCCTGCATTTTTGTACTTGGTACCGCTTCGTGTAAATCTAACATTTTTGACGCAGGTGAGACGCTGGGAGACACCGTTATCGAGATTCAGTTCAACCTGCTCGACTATCTCGATCCGTCTCAACAGGTACTCGCATACGGTGAGGATCCGCAGATTCCGGGTGACGCCGGATTCACTGAAATCACGAGTCCCGCGAAGACACTTGACATCGGAGATGAGATAGGTGAGGTGAAGTCGATCGAATCCGTCAATATTGTTCTCGATTATTCTGTTGACAATGAGAGCGGTTACGCGGACATCAAGTATATCGTATACTTGAGTGAAATAGGACAGGATCCCTTCTCGGTTCCCGGGATTTTCAGTGACGAGGTACAGCTCAGTTCTAATACTCAGGGGACTGGTAGACTGGTCATAACCGCGGACGATCGTCTGAAACAACTTTTCCAGCAGAAGAAGTTTCAGTATGCGGCGAAACTCATCGTGGAGACCGGTCAGGGTTCAGAAAATATTAAAGGTACGGCAACGATTAATTCATTCATCGCGGATATCGTTTTTACCATCTGACGCCATCTTACGCTGGAACGAAGGACAGAATGATGACACCTGTCGAATACAAGTTTGATCACTATCGGCAGGTGTGACTGACAATGGCTGTCGAGAGGTGATAGATTCTCGTGAGCTTCAGTTGAACTTCGTGAGGATTCGTCCGATGCGGTAGTGTAGATGACCCTCCGTTTTGTCCGCAAAGTAATCCGGTGGATTGCCCGATGAATTGACAGGGACGTAGAACTTACCCTTTTCGGTTTCATAGTAGATCGAAATGCCCACCTTTTCTTCACCGAGAGTAAGTACATAGTTGCCGTTCACGGGATCTTTGTTCGGTTCAACGAGCAGATAATCACCTACCGCTATCTTGCCTCCGATCATGCCGTTTCCCGTTGATCCATCGGGGACGGTGATCCAGAAGGCCTGAGGATCATCAGAAAAACTCGGTTCTATCGTTTCGATTGAATCAAGGGATTTCAGCATGTACTGGATATCCCGGGAATTGTCCCACAGGTCAGAAGTGAGGACAGGGATGTTTTTAAGACCTGCATCCTTGATCCTGATCTCGGACAGGCTCTCATCATTGGAAAAAACGATGTTGATTCCCCTGGGGGCTTTTTGCTTGTATGCCTCGATTCTGAGGAGATTGTAATCGAGGTCGAGCGCTTCTGCAATCGCCTTCAGGATCCGGGGAGAGGGAACCCGGCTGCCGGAGATGATTTTCCCCACGTAGACATCAGATATACCGGCAAGCTTGGCGAGTTTGGCATAGTTGAGTGTGAGTTCCTTCATGCGACTTTTGAGCAGATCCTTGAGCATTGCCTGATTCCTCCGTGTTGAAATGTTTAGTCTCCATTCCTACATTAATTTCTAACACATTTTCACCCGTTTGTCAACTAAAATGTGTTCTGTTTTGGAATAGTATACGATCCTGTTCAATTGCTTTGTTTATTTTAATTATAATGTTACAATATTTCACGTTTATTTGAGATAATCCTGGTTGAATTGTCGTGATTTGTTATTTTCGCTCGTTCTCTCCCTGGATAAAGCTGCGTGGCCGCAACCCGTTGGTACTGTCCCCGTCCAGGATTTCCCTGTCTGGATAAACAGGGACAGTCACCATTTTTTCCGTTCCATCGTCCCTTCTGTATCACCGCAAAACTCCCGCAACAAGAACACTTCTTCTCTCGCTTGCGGATTCGAAAGTACAGTACACCGTGTTGATACTCTGTTCTCTTGTAGTGATAGTTGACAGCGCCAAATCCATGGTATATGATACTGGTGGACATCTTGTGAGACCTCCTTAGTTTCGGGTTAATGGCTTGTTTTCAAGGAAGTTTCTAAGATGTCCTTTCTTTTGTCAACTATCTCAAGTATCCATTTCTATGATGAACCATTTTTTAAATGGTGACTGTCCCTATTTATTCTATTTATTTATTTCTATTTTTTCTGCGAGTGTGTTGACAGGAATGCTATTTTCTGATACAATTGTAAGATAACTTTTATACAATCTATAACACGAGATTCCATGCATACACACGTAACGATCATCAATGCTTTTCATGCTTACCACGAGAGTATTATTGCCACCGCCTCGGTACCACCGATTGGCGTGTGCTCCATGGCGGCTACCTTAGAGGAGAATGGATTTCCTGTCACCGTCGTCGATGGACTCGGTGAAGCGATCAACCAGACCTATCGACAGGGGATATTCGGTCTGCGGGGCCTGAAGCTCGATGAGATCGTCGAGAGGATTCCTCGGGAAACCGGCCTCATTGCCGTCTCCAACCTGTTTGGCTGTACCTATCCGCCCACACGGGACCTCGTCTCCAGAATCAAGAAGACTTTCGAAGATGTTCCCCTGGTGTTCGGAGGTGTTACACCCTCGGCTATCCCGGTGCACACCCTCGAACATTTCGATGTAGATTACATCGGTCTGGGAGAAGGGGAAATGGTTATCCTGGAAATGGCTCGAACAATCGATTCAGGTGGAGACCTGAAGACGATTCGCGGTCTTGCGTACAGGGATGGGGACAGCCCTGTTGTCAATCCCAGATGGGACCTCATCGAAAACCTCGACGGCCTCCCCTTTCCGAAATACGATAAGGTTCCTATGGAGAACTATATCCTCGCAAGAGAATTCCACGGCGCCTCGAGGGGGAGGACCGCTCCGATCGTCGCAACGAGGGGGTGTCCGCACAAGTGCACGTATTGTACGGCACCAGGGCACTGGCTGCCCCGGTGGCGGACGAGGAGCCCGAAAAATGTTCTTGATGAAATTCAATCTCTGCAGTCTGCCTATGACGTCACCGATATACACTTCGAGGATCTCACTATCGGCAGTGACAGAAAGTGGATGGCGAACTTCTCGGAGGGGATCGAAGAGCGAGGTTTGAAGTTCACCTGGCAGATCCCCAACGGGACAAGATCCGAGCATCTCGATCGTGAGCTTCTGTCCATGATGAAGCGGACCGGATGCACCAATATCACCTACGCTCCTGAGAGCGGCTCACCTCGGGTACTGAAACTTGTGGACAAGGAGCTCGATCTCGCCGTGATCGAGAAGGCGGTGAAGTGGTCTGATGAACTCGGCATCTCGACCTGCGGATTCTTCCTGGTAGGTGTTCCCGGGGAGCGATACGAAGAGGCAAAAGAATCCGCACGGTATATGGTCAAACTCGCAAAGCTGGGGCTCGACGAGATTGCCATTTCCACCTTCGTCCCTCTTCCCGGCAGCCGACTCTTCAAGGAATTCTACGAAAGCGGTAACCTCAAGCTCACTGACGAATTTTTCAGGGACATTGCGACTGACGATCTCTTCAAAGCCATCTCGTGGTCTGAGCACATAACCGACTCGCAGCTTACCCGGCTTCGGCTTGTCGCGTACATGTTCTTCTTTCTCATCAGTTATGTGTATCATCCGCGTAAATTTTTCCGTACGATCCTGAACCTTTTCTCGCAGTTTCAGGAGACGAAATCCCAGAGGATTCTGAAAACTAAAGTGAGACGGCTCTATCTGAACCTGCTGGGAAAAGTTCATGGGTGAGGGAAAAAAAGAGTACTCTATCCGGGAAATCCAGCTCGAAGATTGCGCCTATCTTGCCTCTCTCCACATGAAGTATTTCGGGCCTTCTATCATCGCGGTGTTCGGGGAGAGATTCCTCCGTGCCGCGTATCAGGGGATGATCGGAGCCAGGTACGGAAAGACCATCATCTACCAGATCCATGATGAGACAATCGGATTCGCTACCATCATGTTCGACGGTGGCAGGTTTTTCCGTGAAATACTGAAGAAAAAAGGCATCGCCATGGGAGTGGAGGTCGTCCGGGCCATAATCAGAAATCCGTTCCTTTTCAGAAATGTGACCAGGGCGCTTTTTTATCCGGGATCGTTCTCAACTGAGACCAGAGCGGAGTTATTGACTCTTATCACACGTGAGGATGCACGGGGCAGGGGTGTTGGGAGCCGACTGATGGATGAGGTAAAGAAGATTCTCCGTGAAGAGGGAGTGACGAAATACAAAGTGAGCGTGAAGAAGGATTGGACCAGAGCGGTGGATTTTTACCGCAAGATCGGTTTTACGTTCGTCGGGGAAATAGATGATGGGAAAGCAGGTCTTGTCTTTCTCACCTGCGACATAAGCCGGCCAGAGTAGTTTTTATATCCCATCAGTAAACTTACATCTCAGAGAGATAGTGCTCGTCGTACTCTCGCTCGAGACGTTCTTTGTGCTTCTGCTCTTCCCGTATGAGCCTGGTGATGAGCTCTTCGAAACCTGAAGCCTTGAAGTACGGAAGGATGCTGCGGTAGAACTCAACTGAAACATCTTCCATCTTCATAGCCACTATCATGAGGTCCTGTGGAGTGCTCTCCTCCGTGAGTTCGGGGATGGAGAGTATTTCACCGATCTTGAAGTCGGTCGGGGATTCATCCGGGCCTATATGTTCTTCCACTCCTTCTTCGAGCGCTTTTTCGAGCATTTCCTTGTGTCTCAGTTCTTCCTTCGCGAGATCTTTGAGCATCACCTGTGTGCCTTTATAGATCATCCTGAGGACAGCATTCGTGAAGAAATTGTATGCTCTCTCTTCCCGCTCTATCGCCATTTTTATAAAATCTTCTCTCCCCTGTCCAGGCTGGTTCATCTGTTCCTCCTTCGTGTACATCGTCTGTCTGGTCCGTAACGGGATACAATTTAGCTCTTCCCTCCCACCTTGTCAATCTCGAAAAACGGCGACAGCCTCCGCACACCGCCCCGCGCCGATGATATAAAACGAGCCCCATCCCCCATGTATGGGTGCTTGACATGGGTACTCATCCACAATAAATTCTTGATTTACACGGGTTACCCCAATACATCCGAGGAATTCAGGGCGGTGTAGCTCAATTGGCAGAGCAGAGGAATCATAATCCTCGTGTTCGGGGTTCAAGTCCCTGCACCGCTAAATCTTTGAGCCCTTCTCGACCAGGGAGGGCTCGATTTTTATACAGAACTCGTCTTGCAACGGAGGTATTTCAAAATTAATTTAGATTTGGTGGCAGAAGACACTTATGATACATTGTATCACCTATGAGGATGGATATGAAACGTTCATATCTCAGTGATCGCACCCGGGAAAAAATACAGGACTTCATCAGCGAAAAAGGGCTCTTCGAGCCGGGTGAACTCATTATCGGTGCCATCTCGGGGGGAGTGGATTCCATGGTGATGATGGATGCCCTCTGTGAACTTTCTCCATCAATCGGATTTCGATTGTTGATCGCCCATTTCGATCATGGTCTTAGAGGGCCTGAAAGCGCTCTAGATGCTGAGCTGGTGAGGGCCGAAGCAGCGAAGCGGGGACTCCCGTTTTTCCTCGGGAAAGG
Source organism: uncultured Gemmatimonadota bacterium (assembly GCA_964654825.1). Taxonomy (GTDB): domain Bacteria; phylum Gemmatimonadota; class CAZMKB01; order CAZMKB01; family CAZMKB01; genus CAZZKG01. The sequence continues at coordinate 41,405 of CAZZKG010000002.1, forward strand.
CGACGTCGAAAGCTTCATGGAAAATGAACGACACGGTCTCGAAGAAGCTGCACGGATCATGCGGTATCGATTTCTCTTCGAGCTTAAAAAATGTGAGAAAGCTCACAGGATTGCAACAGCTCATCACCAGGATGACCAGGTCGAGACAATTATCATGCGGATCATGCGGGGGACCGGCGTAAAAGGTCTCTCCGGTATCAGATCGACCGATCCTCGCGGACTTACGAGACCTTTACTCTGTCTTGATAAAAATGAGATACTGGAGTATGCCCGGGAAAGAAGCATTGCCTACCGTGACGACCCGACGAACAGGTTACCGATTACACTCAGAAATCTCATCAGGAATGATCTCCTGGCACACGTCCCGGATCACGAGAGGGAAATTCTCAGAAAAAACATCGTCACGCTTTCAGAAACAGCGCTGTCTGTCTCGCGTTTTCTCGATGATATAACTGAGAAGGTATATACAAAATCACTGCAGTACTCGAGCACCCGAGAAATTAAGCTTGATTTGGAAAAATTGAAAGGTTATCATTACTTCTTGAGAGCTCAGGTTTATCGTTATTCTTTCAGGATGTTGAATGATCAACACAGTGATCTCTCGAGGAACACAACCGAGGTGCTTACAAAGTTCTGTGAGCAATGCCCGAGCGGCAGGCAGATGCAACTTCCCGGTGATGTTACGGTTTTCAGAGATTTCAACTCGATTACTTTCATAAGGACGCAGAAAAACACGATCGAAGCTGAGCACGATCCGGTAACACTCCGACCCGGGACCGATACAATCTACTCGTTTGGCGGCAGTTCCTTCCGGGTTACCGTGAGACAGGAGGAAATATCGGATTACGAGAGATTAAAACGGGAAGTTCTCGATGAAGGCGGTAAATACCTCGGATGTTTCGATCTCGATCAGCTCAGACTGCCACTCCGGCTCCGTGGCTGGGTCGAAGGTGACCGTCTCCATCCATTCGGACTCGAGGGGACCAAGAAAGTCAGTGATCTCCTTCTGGAAACAAGAATCCCCCGGTCGAGGCGCGGGGGCGTACCGGTCCTGATGGACAGAGAACACATCCTCTGGGTGGTAGGTGTACGTCGCTCGTCTCATGCAATTATGAACGGAAAGACTCGAAACGTAATCATCATTCAGTTTTCTGTGGAGGATATCAGAGGTAAAGTACAGTATGTCCAGACCCGTGGAAATCACCGGTCCGCTCGATACAAAAAATAAGGGTTCCCTTGAACTGGTACTGATACCTGAAGAGACAATACGCAAGAGGGTAGCTGAACTGGGCCATGAGATCTCGATGGCATATCGGGATCTTTCACCTGTGCTGGTGGGGGTTCTCAAGGGCAGTTTCGTGTTCCTGGCTGACCTGATACGGAGGATCGATATTCCTGTGACCATGGATTTTGTAATGGCAAAAAGTTATACCGCTGCTCGCCGGGCGAGTAACGTAACGATAATGCGTGATCTGTCCCTGGATATAACCGGGAGAAATGTCCTTCTCGTAGATGATATTGTGGACACAGGTCACACGATGCAGCATCTCACCGGTCTCCTGAGAGCAAAAAACCCGGCCTCTCTGGAACTCTGTACTCTTCTCGACAAGAAGAACAGTCGTTTACCCGGGGAGGAACTCAAATATGTCGGTTTTCGTATACCCGATGTATATGTCGTCGGTTACGGGTTGGATTACCGGGGAGGGTTCCGGAACCTTCCCTATATTGGGGTTTATAGCGATACAGACGTCTGATCGAATAGAAAGAGAGGTTTTTTCCTGATGAAAGAGAAAAAAGAGCGAGAGAAGAGACCTCCTCGTCCTCAACCGGGCCGCAAGCCTCCACGGAGAAGATCACCCGTACCGGGGGGTCCCAAAAAGGTTTCCACCCTGTCCAAGACTGTGGCATTCTGGATTCTCCTGTTCCTCATGCCCATCATGATATACAAATTTTACTCCTTGGGTGAATCCGAGATCGTAGATATAAGTTACTCCGATTTCAGAAGGGAGCTCACCACGGGTAACATCGAATCGGTAACGATCGTCGAAAAGGAGATCACCGGACAGCTGAAGGATCAGAGCAGTGTCACAGTTGATGGGGGATTGAGAGAATACAGCAAGTTCAGGACCTACATACCATTCGAAGATGCCGCTATCGTCAAGGAGCTCGAGGAGAACGGTGTCTCACCCATCGCATCACACCCCCCGCAGGTGAAATGGTGGCTTCAGCTCCTCTCCTGGCTTCCATGGATATTCCTCCTCGGTCTCTGGATCTTCTTTCTCAGACAGGTCCAGGGTGGTGGGAGTAAAGCTTTTTCGTTCGGCAAGAGCAAGGCGCGACTCCTGACCGGTGACACTCCAAAAGTGACCTTCGATGACGTCGCCGGGTGTGACGAGGCGAAACAGGAACTCGAGGAGATCATCGAATTTCTCAAGGATCCCCGGAAGTTTCAGCGACTCGGTGGCCGTATTCCAAAAGGGGCGCTTCTCCTGGGCGCACCCGGTACGGGTAAGACCCTGCTTGCCAAGGCGGTCGCAGGTGAAGCGGTTGTACCGTTTTTCAGCATGAGCGGCTCGGACTTCGTCGAAATGTTCGTTGGTGTCGGTGCATCCCGGGTGAGGGATTTGTTCGAACAGGGCAAAGCGCATGCACCCTGTATCATTTTCATCGATGAGATCGATGCAGTGGGAAGGCACAGAGGTGCCGGTCTCGGCGGGGGGCATGACGAGAGAGAGCAGACGCTCAACCAGCTTCTCGTCGAGATGGACGGATTTGAATCCAAGGAAGGCGTGATCCTTCTCGCAGCGACAAACAGGCCGGATGTTCTCGATCCTGCTCTCCTGCGACCGGGTAGATTCGACAGGCAAATTGTTGTGGACAGCCCGGATGTCAGGGGGCGAGAGGGGATTCTCAAGGTACACACTCGTAATATTCCTCTCGGCGATGACGTCGATCTCGAGATCCTCGCCAAATCAACGCCAGGTCTGTCGGGAGCTGATCTCGAGAATATCGTAAACGAGGCGGCTCTCCTCGCCGCCCGGAGAAATAAAGATAGTGTCAATATGGATGATTTCGAGGATGCGAAGGACAAGGTCATGATGGGGGCCGAACGGAGAAGTCTTGTCATATCCGACGAGGAGAAGAAGGCTATCGCATATCACGAATCAGGTCACACTCTTGTCAGGGTTCTCACGCCGGCGGCCGACCCCGTCCACAAAGTTACCATCATTCCAAGGGGTCAGGCCCTGGGCATCACCCACTTCCTGCCACTGGATGACAGGCGTATTTATTCCAAGACATGGTGTGAGAACAGTCTCATCGCACTCCTGGGCGGCAGAGCTGCAGAAGAAATCGTTCTTGGTGATCCCACTACCGGAGCAGGTAACGATCTCGACAGAGCAACCGAACTGGCAAGGAAGATGGTTTCCAACTGGGGCATGAGTGAGAAACTGGGGCCGATCACCTTCGGAAAGAAGGAGGAGATGATTTTCCTCGGGAGAGAGATATCTCATCCCAGGGATTTCAGTGAACAGACCGCGCAGGTCATCGATTCGGAAGTGAAGAAGATCATCGAAGGCGCGTACGAAATTGCCCTGAATCTTCTCAGGGAAAATATCGACAAGCTCCATGCCATGGCGGAAGCACTTCTCGACAAAGAGATCCTCGACGGTGAAGAGATTCAGCAGATCATGGATGGTGTGGAGACGAAAGTTACCGGTACTCGTGATGAAGATGAGGAAACTCCGGGTGTGGAGAGGGCTCTACCCGTGGAAAACGGATCCGGAGCTGATCAGTATACCGAGGGGAGCAGCAGTGAAAGGGATGAGACAGAGTGAAGGACAAAATCATCTGGCTCACCTCGAAGAGAAAACTTTCTCTTTCCGACAGACCCCATATCATGGGTGTCCTCAATGTCACTCCCGATTCTTTTTCTGATGGTGGGAGGTTTCTGGCTTCTGAAGCAGCTGTTGAAAGAGCATGGGCTATGGTGGACGAGGGGGCGGACATCATCGATGTGGGTGCCGAATCGACGAGGCCAGGCGCGGAGCCTGTCACCGCGGAAATCGAGCTTGAAAGATTAAGTCCCGTCATCGAAGGACTGGGTACCAATTTCCCGATACCTGTTTCCGTCGACACATATAAATCAGATGTTGCGGATAGAGTACTGGCTTCAGGTGCGGAAATCATAAATGACGTCAGTGGTCTCAGGATAGATCCTGATATGGCACACGTAGTCGCCCGCCACAGGGCCGGTCTCGTCATCATGCACATGCGCGGCAATCCCGGCACGATGCAATCCCTGGCGAGCTACGGTGATCTCGTCTCCGAGGTTCGGGCCGAGCTCGAGGAATCGGCGCGGATCGCGGAGAGCGCCGGTATCCTCCCGGTAAGGATTGTCTTCGATCCCGGTATCGGGTTCGCGAAGAATCATGTGCAGAGTACTGTTCTCCTCAACAGGCTCCAACAGCTGTCGATTATGGACAGGCCGCTCCTGGTAGGGCTGTCCAGAAAATCATTCATCGGAAAGATACTCGACCTGCCGGTCGACCAGCGGATCGAAGGTACGATCGCCGCCGGCATCGTATCACTGGTAAAAGGTGCCCACGTTCTCCGCGTGCATGATGTGAAGGCGGTGAAAAGGGCGGTCGAGGTGGCAACGGCAATTCTGGAGGAGTGTCAAAACCTGGTATGAAGTTTCTCGAACCCAGCATAACAGACGTCCTGGACATCAGTATCGTCTCTTACATCATCTACAGGATACTGCTCGTAATCAGGGGGACCAGGGCGACCCAGATGCTTCTTGGTCTCCTGCTCCTTCTTATATGTTCGATCGTCGCCCAGTGGTTTCATCTGAATGCTCTGACCCTCATGATTTCAACTCTCGAGGCGGTCTGGGTGCTGGGATTCATTATCGTATTCCAACCGGAGCTGAGGCGTGGACTGGCTGAGCTCGGCAGGTCCCGGTTCTTCAGGTTCTTCATGCACACCAGAGAACAGAAGGTTATCGAGGAGATAATCAAGGCTGTTGAGAAACTGGTCTCCCAGAAACTGGGTGCACTCATCGTGCTCGAGAGGGGATCCGGGCTGAAGACTTTTATCGAAACAGGCACCAAACTCGGGGCGACCGTGAGTGCGGAGCTCATAGTGGCAATCTTCACTTACAGGAGCCCCCTTCACGACGGTGCGGTGATTATTGGACAATACATCATCAGAGCGGCCGGATGCATTCTACCGCTTACGGAACAGCCGGTTTACGACAAGGAGCTTGGAACAAGGCACAGAGCGGCGATCGGTCTTTCGGAAGAAACAGATGCCGTAGTGATCGTCGTTTCCGAGGAGACACAGCAGGTCTCACTCACCTATGATGGTTTTCTCGAGAGGAATATATCAATCGAAACACTGCGGAAACGGGTGAAGGAACTCACATCGGAGATCATCACATATGAAGAAGAATAATACACACGAAGTCGTACTGCATCGTGACAGAGTTTTCTGGATAACGGGAGCGGTTTCATTCATATATATTCTGGGATTGTACATTCTCACTCTCGCTCCGACCGTGACATTCTGGGATGCCGGGGAGTTTATTTCAACTTCTCACATTCTCGGGGTCCCGCACCCGCCCGGGACACCTCTCTTCGTTCTGATCGGAAGGGTCTGGTCGCTCATCCCTCTGCCGTTCTCAGTACCGTACAAATTGAATCTCCTCTCATCGGTAAGTACCGCCCTCGCCGCTTTTTTCCTGTTCGTCGTTGTAGCGAAAGTTCTCTGGAAGCTGATGGCTGACAAAGTCGATGGCTCGGCGAAGGTGATTGTGTACGGAGGAGCCCTGGCCGCATCTATCCTGTCGGTCACCGCCATCACGGTATGGGGTAATGCAGTGGAGACCGAAGTGTATTCCGTCGCTCTCCTCATGATCGCTCTGCTGACCTGGCTCGCCTTCCTGTGGCGAGAATGGAGAGGGACGAACGGTGAGAAAGTGATACTGATCCTGATGGCCTACATTGCGGGCCTCTCGGTTGGCAACCATCTGATGGCACTTCTCTCAGGACCGGGGTTGCTCCTGTTTTTCATCCTGTCGACGGAGGGATCCGAATTAAAATACTATCTCTCACTCACGGCCGGTCTCCTCTCGGCCACTCTGCTGATCTTCATGGGGGTAGACCTCGACAAATTCGGTATGGGGAAATTCATCGACAACTTCACCCTCATCGGTGAAGTGATCAACTGGATCCCGTTTATTGTTTTTCTCGCGGCCTTCGGTGTTTCCGTGTGGTGGATGGTACAGCTCAAATCGATCAGTCTTTTCCTTCTCCTTCTCGCATTTTTTACACTGGGCCTCTCCGTGCACTTCTATCTTCCAATTCGTGCTGCTCTCAATCCCGGTATCAACGAGGCCGATCCCACCACATGGCACGCTTTCTGGGATGTACTGCTCAGAAAACAGTACGGCGCACGTCCGCCCATACCGAGAACGGTGGATTTCTTCAAGTACCAGATCCCGCTTTATTTCGATTACTTTGCGATGCAGTACGGTCACATCCTCGTGACACTCCTCTACGTATTGATCGGAGTGACAGGTCTATACGCGCACTTCAAGCTGGATCGGGACAGCTTCTGGTTCTTCTTCAGTATATTCCTGATGACCAGCCTGGGGCTTGTATTTTACCTCAATTTCAAGCTCGGTCACACACAGGCACTCACAAAATTTCCTGATCCCGAACTCCACGAGGTCCGGGAACGAGATTACTTTTTCGAGGTCTCATTCACATTTTTCGGGTTGTGGGTCGGTATCGGCCTGGCCTTCATCTCCAGTCTCATCAGGAAATTCCTTCTCGAAATAAATCTGCGGACTATAACCGTCTCATGTCTGTCTATCCTGGTTCTCGCGACCTCACTCCTGCCGTCCAGGCTCAATTATTTCGAGAGCGACCGGTCCGGAAACTTCATAGCGTGGGATTACGCATACGACATCCTGATATCGGCCGAACCATACGGTGTGATTTTCACAAACGGCGACAACGACACGTTTCCTCTCTGGTTCCTCCAGGAAGTCGAGGGGGTGAGGAAGGATGTGCTGGTGGCGAACCTGAGCCTCATCAACACACCCTGGTATATCAGACAGCTCAGGGATTGGGTTCCACCGCCGCCTGAGAGTTTCCCGGAGGAGCTGGTGGAATTCTGGAGAAGCCAGAACCTGGAAATCCCTGCGAGCACTCCCGATCCCATCGTGAGCTACCGTGACGAGGAAATCGAAGGACTTGTCCCTGTTCAGATCGGCAGCAGCAGAATGTTTAGAGCCGGAGGGCTCGAGGTTACCTATGAGAAAAACAGGATATTCAGGGTGCAGGACCTAATGGTCCTTCACCTCCTCAAAGTGAATGACTGGAAGAGGCCGATTTATTTTGCAGTTACCGTATCCGGCGAGAACAAAGTAGGACTGGAGGACTACTTCCTCATGCAGGGATTGCTTTACAAGATCCTTCCGGTCAAAGTGGCGAGCCTTGCAAAAGAAAATGACAACATCGGCGAGGTTCCGGAAGCAAGTGTTTTTATCGACATTTCGAGATCAGCTGCTCTGCTCAACTCTGTCTACCAATTTCGCAGCATCCACGATCCGGAAGTGTACAAGGATCCAAATACCCATAAACTCCTCAACAATTTTGCTGCGGCATTCAGTTTTCTCGGACGGGCATACATTGGAAAAAACAAGATGGACAAAGCCATCCAGTGTTATGAAGAGGCGAGGGGGTTCGCCCAGAGGCCGGCCCGGTTCGACTATCTCATCTCAACGCTCTATGCTCAGCAGGGAGACTACAGTATGGCTGATAGCTTCCTCGGACAGTATATGGACAATCTGGGTTCCGAGGGAAACAGCGATCCGTCACTTTTTCTGCAGCGCGCGGCTCTGGCATTCAGTGAAGGCGACACGCAGAGAGCTGTTAACTATCTCGAGGAGTCCATAAATCAGGACCCATCCTATCGGACGGGGTATCATCAGCTGTACAGACTTTACGAGGCCCTGGATATGCCTGAAGAGGCCGAGGATGTGTTGGGCAGGCTGCATGAACGATTCCCCGAAGACAGCTTGATCATATCAAACTCAGAGAAAAATGACAGCGTCCCGGAGTAAGCATCCATTCATCCGCTGGCTCCCCACTATTCTCTGGGCGAGCCTGATTTTTTACCTCTCCTCCCGGTCGGATGTAAGCCTGCCGGGGAGTGAATTCATGTTCAAAGACAAAGTCGCACATTTTTTCGCTTACTGGTTTTTTTGTGCACTGGTTCTCTATGGTGCGGGGACTTTGCCTGATGCTGATCTCGGGAGAGGAATCGGTCTCCTTGCGGTTATCATGTACGGATTTCTGGATGAAATTCACCAGAAGTTTGTTCCGGGAAGGTGTTGCGACGCGAATGATTTTCTCGCAGATGCCTTCGGGGCGGTTGTGTTTTTCGCCTTATTCTATTTCACTTTCGAACCGAGAAAGAGAAAAAGAGATGAAGTTCAGGTCACCCAGAGGCACACATGATATCCTGCCTGACCAGGTAGTGACTTTCCGGAAGGTGATGGAAACCTCACGCCGGCTCTTCGAGCGATGTGGCTACCGGGAAATCGTTACCCCCGTATTCGAAGAGAATGATCTGTTCGCCAGGAGTGTCGGCTCCGATACGGACATCGTTCAGAAAGAGATGTACGTGTTCAATGACAGGGCTGGCAGGACTCTGGCTCTGAGACCTGAAGGCACTGCATCCGTGATCAGGTCATATCTGCAACACGGTCTCCACGGGAGATCCGATGTGCAGAAGCTTTACTATACCGGCCCGATGTTCAGATACGATCGTCCCGCCGCGGGAAGATACAGGCAGTTCTACCAGGTCGGGATCGAGGCGATAGGAAGTCTGTCACCGTATTTCGACGTGGAGTGTATCGCCGTTCTGCGAGACCTGGCAATTCTTCTCGGTATCAATGACGTAGAAATTTTGATCAACAGCGTCGGATGCAAAAGATGTCGACCGTCATACATTGTCGCTTTGAAAGAGTTCCTCTCGAGTGGTCTGTCCTCGATGTGTTCGGACTGTCAGACGAGGTTCGAGACGAATCCCCTCAGGATGCTCGATTGCAAGAAGGAAGGTTGGAGCAAGCTCCTGAAGGGGATGCCGATGATTCACAATCACCTGTGCGAGGAATGCAGTACACATTTCGATGAGGTGAAATCCATTCTCACATCAGCACAAATTCCCTTCATCCACGATCCGCAGCTGGTCAGAGGACTCGATTACTATACCAAAACAGCATTCGAGCTGATCGACAATTCACTCGGGGTACAGAGCAGTCTTGGTGGAGGTGGACGATACGATGATCTCGTGGAGGTACTCGGCGGTGCTCCGACACCGGCAGTCGGTTTTTCCGCGGGTGTCGAACGCCTGATCATTGCACACGAAACGAATATGAAAGCAAGTCAAAGTGAAACATCACGAGGTGCCCGGGTCGTAGAAGTATTCTTTGTCGCCACCGATGATACCACTCGAGAAGCAGCATTCAATGAACTGCTGAAAGCGAGAAAATCGCTCAGTGTTGATATGGACTTCACCGGCAAAAGTGTGAAGGCCCAGTTCAGAAAGGCAGACAGGCTCGGCGCCGGTATGGTCGTCATCTTCGGAAGCGAAGAGATGAAAGACGGCAAGGTAAGAGTGAAGAATATGGAAAGCGGCGACGAAACCGATATCCCGTTGAGTGAACTGGTGGATCACCTTGTTACAACGAAAGACGGTTTGTTATGAGTGATGGTAACTCCAGTCTGTCTACACACTATCGGACTCACACCTGTAACGAACTCAGGCCTGCCGATTCGGGGAAAAAGGTTGTCCTCTCCGGTTGGGTGAACAGGAGGAGGAACCACGGCGGTCTCATCTTCATAGATCTCAGAGATCGGTACGGGAAGTCCCAGGTCGTGTTCAATCCTGAGGCCGTTTCCGCCGGCGTTCTCGAACAGGTGAAATCGGTGAGGATGGAGGATGTGATCCGTGCCGGGGGGGAAGTCCAGAGCAGGCCGGACGGGATGAAGAATCCCGATCTCCCGACAGGAGAAATCGAAGTCCGGGGTGATTCAATCGAAATCCTCTCGAGAGCCAGAACAACGCCGTTCGTGATCGCTTCACCCGGCGAAGTTCAGGAGGATCTCAGATACAGGTACCGGTATCTCGATTTGCGGCGGCCTGAGCTGCAGCGGAATCTCGAGGTGAGGCACGGCGTTGTTCAGGCCTCGAGGCGGGCTCTCAATGATCTCGGGTTCCTAGAGATCGAGACACCCATTCTCACGAAGAGCACACCTGAAGGTGCCAGAGACTATCTCGTTCCTTCGAGAGTGCACCCCCATAAGTTTTACGCGCTTCCCCAGTCCCCACAGCTTTACAAACAACTATTGATGATATCGGGGCTGGACCGATACTATCAGATAGCGCGCTGTTTCAGGGATGAAGACCTCCGGGCCGACAGGCAGCCGGAGTTTACTCAGATCGATATCGAAATGTCCTACGTGGCTGAAGAAGACGTCATGAGAATCTCGGAGATCCTCGTTGCCTCCATTTTCCATGACGTAGCCGGGCTCCAGATCGAAACTCCGTTCAGGAGAATGACCTTCCAGGATGCGATGGAGCACTATGGCACCGACAGACCGGACTTGAGATTCGATCTTCTCATCAGGGATCTTACCGCATCGCTCACGGACACGGATTTCGGTGTCTTCAAAACAGTGATCGGGAGCGGGGGGAGGGTAAGGGGCGTTGCCGCACCTCAGGGAAATACTTTTTCCAGGAAGGAGCTCGATGCACTCAGCGGACTGGTTTCCGTTCATGGTGGTAAGGGGCTTCTCTGGGTCAGGAAGAAGAACGAGCGGTGGGAGGGGATGCCGGTCAAGTACACCGGTGAGGAAGTCTTCGAGAGAATATGGGAGGAGAATGGGTTGAGTGCGGACGACATCCTGCTGATGATGGCGGGGAGTGATGAGGTGACGGGTCCATGCCTTGCGGAAATCAGGCTCCATCTCGCAAAAAAGTTCGAACTCCGAGATGATGATTCGTACAAATTCACCTGGGTGGTGGACTATCCTCTGTTCGGGCTCGAGGAAGAGAGTAAGGCAATATCCTCTCAACATCATCCATTCACCAGTCCCCGGCTGGAGGATGTCGATCGCCTCGGAGAAAATCCACTCGCTGTTATGGCCAGAGCATATGACCTGGTACTCAACGGCAACGAGATCGGCGGCGGCAGCATCAGGATATCCGATTGCGCGTTGCAGGAGAAAATATTCAGAGTCCTGGGCATCGGTGAAGTACAGGCAAAGGAACGGTTCGGATTTTTTCTGGAAGCCCTCGAATATGGAACACCGCCTCATGGGGGCATTGCCTTCGGACTCGATCGGCTGGTCATGCTGGTGACGGGTGAGGACTCTATCCGCGAAGTCATCGCGTTTCCGAAGACGACGAGTGCATATGCTCTCTGTGAAGGATCTCCCTCCCAGGTGAGCCGGGAGGCTCTGAAGGAACTCAGGATAACGCTTACCGATACCACGAAAAAGAAGAATTGTGGAGAACGCGAGAATGGCGAATAAGGATATAAAGGTGAAGAAGGAACAGAAGCCGGTTCCACTGGAGGGCGTGGACCAGCTCATCCTCTTTGGCCCTGCTGATGAGAACTTGAGAACAATCGAAAAGTACACCGGTACTACCATGGTGGTCAGAGATGGCCGGGTTCTCTTCAAAGGGGATGAGGCCGGGGCACGGCAGGCGAGACGAATTCTTCTCAAACTCATCGAGCTGGTCGAAACCGGCCGGTCTTTCAGTATAGATGATATCACACGGATCTATGCCGAGAAACATAATCAAGGTAGTTCACCGGAAGAGGACAGGCTCATATATCTCTCCGGCAGGCAGCGGATAATTCGGGCGAAAAGTGAGGGACAGCGTAGTTACATCAGAGCGATGGACGAACAGGAGATTGTCATAGGCATCGGCCCGGCCGGGACCGGGAAAACCTACCTGGCTGTGGCTATGGCGCTTGATTTCATGAACAAGAAGAAAGTAAAACGATTGATACTCGCCCGTCCGGCGGTCGAGGCCGGGGAGAGCCTGGGTTTTTTACCCGGCGACATACAGGAGAAAGTGGATCCTTATCTCAGGCCGCTCTACGATGCCTTGTATGACATGCTTCCACCGGATAAGATCAGGAGAGCTCTTAACTCCCGTGTGATAGAGGTTGCACCGCTCGCTTACATGAGGGGACGCACTCTGAATGACGCTTTCGTAATCCTGGATGAAGCTCAGAATTCAACCCGGATGCAGATGAAGATGTTCTTGACAAGACTTGGACTGAATTCACGGGCGGTGATTACGGGCGACAAGACGCAGATCGACCTGGTGAGGCCGGCCGAATCAGGCCTTCTCGACATCGAGAGGGTACTCGCGGCTGTTGATGGGATCGAATTCGTCTACCTCTCTGAGAGAGATGTCGTGAGGCACCGACTGGTACAGGATATCATTCGAGCATACGAGAGGAGCCAGGAGGAGGAATCCTGATTCAATGGGCAGGATCTCGAAGATATTGAGTAGTAACTTCAAATGGGTGAAGTGTATCCCGGCCTACGTGTCCTATGATCCCAAAAGTAATATCGCCCCGAAGCATCCTCTCACGTACCATGCAACACGGATCCTGTTCATCGCTCTCCTCGCAGTGCTGTTCCGGCTTATCTTCCCCTTCGCCACGCATTACGAGATGTCCGATTACGAGGTTGGTATGGTCGCTCCTGAGGACGTGACTGCACCGTTCTCCTACTCCGTGTACAAGAACCCGAAGGAACTGGCGAGAGAGAGGGAAGAGAGAGCAGCGGGTGTTCATCCTGTCCTCGAGTATATTCCGAGTGCTTTCGATTCAGTCAGAGCGAAGGTCGATGTGTTTTTCGGCAATCTCGACAGCATGTCCCGCAGATACCGTGAAATAGAACAGGCCAGAAAAAAATACAGGAACAATACCCGGAAGGCAAAACTCGATGCCGAATTGGACACTCTTCGAATGACAGTCACGGTATACCTGCAGGAGATGGGTGTCGCTGTGGATGAAAGTGATCTGCCGTTTATCCTCACTTCTGAAATTCAGAAAAATCTCGAGAAAAAAACAGATAATTTTTTCGAGGAGCATCTGAGGAGAGGTGTAATAACCAGTGAGATTGCTGATCGTCTTGGTGATGATCAGGTTGCAAGCGTTCGAAATGAGACGGAGGTACTGAACAACGTCGATGACTTCTACACGATCGAGCAGGTCTATGATGTCGCCCTTCGTTCGGATATCGGATCAGAAAAAGATGTGACGAAGTCCATTTTTCTCGCTGTCGTAAACCAGTTTTTCAAACCGAATGTGATATACAATGAAATTGAAACCGCGAGAAGGAAGGAACACGCACGTAACCAGGTTCCCCCCATCAAGGCACAGGTCCTCGAAGGGGAGAAGATCATCACCGAGGGTTATCGCATCAACAACACTGCTCTCGACAAATACGTCGCCCTCCAGGAGGAACTGGTAAGACGGCAGCAAGGTGTTACCTGGAGCCAGATCTATCTCCCGATCGCCGGCGGTATACTCATCAACCTGTTCGTTCTCGGGATATTTGTTCTCTATCTGCTCTACTACCGCAAGCCGGTGTATGCGTCATTTTCTAAACTTGCCCTCTTCGGGTTCACGTTCTTCATCGTGATGGGCCTGTCTTCGATAATCGCACGGTTTCCACAGGTCCCGGTTTATCTCGTCCCGATTGCAATCGGTTCGATCCTCATCGCTGTTTTGTTCGATGGGAGGCTCGCTCTCGTGGCGACGCTCGTGCTCGCTATCCTGATCGGAGGACAGGAGAATTTTGGTTATCAGGTGCTCTTCGTCTCTTTCGTCGGTGGGGTATCGGCTACACTTTCGACGCGACTGATAAGGAGACGCGGACAGTTTTACCGATCAATACTCTACCTTGCCACAGGTTATGTCATTTCGATTACAGCCGTCAGCATGATCCGACTCGTCCCGTGGGCTGAAACCCTGCAATCGTGCGGCTGGGGGATCATCAACAGTGTGTTCTCGACATTCTTTGCGATGGGGCTTCTCCCGCTCGTCGAATACATCTTCAATGTCACGACCGATATAACACTTCTCGAACTATCGGATTTCAATCATCCGCTCATGAAAGAACTTGCGTTGAGGGCACCAGGCACCTGGGCACATTCCCTTGCGGTCAGTAATCTTTCCGAAACGGTTGCCGAGCGGGTCGGCGCCAATTCCCTCCTTGCCAGGGTTGGAGCCTATTATCACGACATCGGAAAGATGACCAAGCCTCTGTACTTCGTCGAAAATCAAAGGTCGGACTACAATCCCCATGATTTCACCTCTCCCAGTATGAGTGCACTCATTATCGAGTCCCATGTAAAAAAAGGTATAGAGATGGGGCAGAAATACAAACTCCCTCAGTGTATCATCGATTTCATACCACAGCACCACGGTACGTCGATGATCTCCTTTTTCTATGACAAAGCGAAAGAATTGACGATGAACAGCGATGTCGACCCGTATCAATATAAATACCCCGGACCAAAACCTCAGACCAAAGAGACCGCAATACTGATGATAGCTGATTCTGTAGAGTCCGCCAGCCGTACGATTAAAGATCCGGTACCGCAACGGATCAGTGATATGATCAGGGGCATCATCAAGTCGAAGGTGAACGCCGGGCAACTGGACGAGTCAGACATCACTTTCAATGACCTGAGAATCATGGAAGAGGAGTTCGTCAAAGTTATCATTTCGACCCTTCATCACAGGATCGAGTATCCCGGTCAATTCAACAGCCAGGATGAAACGAACAAAAATGCCAGTGAACACGACAAAGAGAATCTACATAAACAGGATAACAAGACATCGACTTCCGCTGTCGATGAAAGAGCTTAAACGCTGTGTGCTCGAGTTGCTACGACAGGCGGATGTGGATGAAGCAGAGGTGAGTGTTACTCTCATTGATGACGATCACATCAGACATCTCAATAAAACATACAGGCATATCGACAGGTATACGGATGTCCTTGCATTCGAGCTCACCGATCCCCCCGATTCGATACTGGTTGGGGATATCTACATTTCAATGGAGAGAGTAATCCATCAGGCCGGAAGTCATTCCGTGAGCAGACGGGAGGAGTTACTGCGTCTTCTTGTCCACGGGGTCCTGCATCTCTGCGGTTACCGTGATGATATTTCGGATAGCGAAGAAGCGATGATCAAAAGACAGGAAGCAATGGTTCGGGGTTTTCTGAGCGGTGAATTGTAGATGCCTTTATCATTCGTCATACTCGCTGTCATATTCATCGGCTGTCTTTCCCTCTCAGCCGCATTCTCCGGGTCCGAAACCGCCTTTTTCTCCCTTTCTAAATGGCAGATTTCGAAAATGGAGGAGGACAGGCGAAAAAACGTCAGGTTAGTCGAGAAACTACTCGAACGGAGTGACGACCTCCTCAACGGAATTCTGCTGGGAAATCTGATCGTGTCAATAGCAGCCGCATCGTCTGCCACTTTTCTGAGCCATTTTCTTTTCCCGGAAACCCGCCTCCTTTCTGAGGGAACTCTCTATATGGTTGATATTCTGGCGATAACGCTGTTGATTCTTCTCTTCGGTGAGATTACCCCCAAAGTGTATGCAGTAGATCACCCGGAGAATTTCAGTTCGAGAGTAGCCCCGTATCTCAACGTGTGGATTATTGTGATCAAGCCTTTCATCAGAATCCTGTCTATCCTCACAAGGGCTGCGAAGCGGGTGTTCGGGACATCCACAAAGACTTCAAGGTTCACCGAGGAGGAGCTGTTCACCACTGTCTCCACGGCCATGGATAATGGCAATGTGGATACCAGCATGATCCAGAAGATATTCAACTTCGGTGACACCATGGTCAATGAAATAATGGTCCCACGTACGAACATGCTATGCATCGAAGAAGGTACACCGATCGATGAGGTGTATCGGCAGGTTAAGGAGATCGAGCATTCGAGGATTCCCATATACCAGGAGAATCTGGACAGTATAACCGGAATACTATACGCGAAAGATCTTCTCGGTTATGCATTTGACTTCCAGAAGATCGATGCTCTGTATCAGATCAGAAAACCCGCCCACTTCGTCCCGGAATTCAAAAAAGTGAAGGACCTCCTCCGCGAGTTTCAAATGATGAAGGTTCACATTGCCATTGTTGTGGATGAATATGGCGGTACGGCGGGACTGGTCACACTCGAAGACGTAATCGAGGAGATCGTTGGTGAGATTCAGGATGAGTACGATGTCGAAGAGCCTGAGATGATTCAGATCAGGGAAGGTGTCTTCCTGGTCGATGGTCTTATGAATATCGATGATTTTCAGGAATCGTTAGGCGTAACGATAGAGGGGGAGGGTTTTGATACTCTCGGGGGTTATATTTTTTCACTGATGGGCAAGATTCCCAAACAGGGTGATGAGATTACCGAGAATTCTCTATCGATCAGGATCTACCGTGTTGTCGGGAAGCGGGTGTCGAAGGTGATCGTCAAGAAGCTCGAGGAAAATGAAAGCACGGGGGAGACGGAAGGAGAGCAGGAGGGCAACCGCTCATGACGCTCACCCTCATTATACTGTGCGTAATCGGATCAGCATTCTTCTCCGGATCTGAAATTGCTCTGATTTCCATCAGTAGAGTGCGCCTCAAACACTGGGTGGAGAAACGATTCCGGGGAGCTGCTCTTGCTGAAGATTACCTCGAAAAACCCTACCGAATGATCAATACGATTCTCGTTGGGAACAACCTGGTGAACATCGCGGCGTCGGTCCTGACTTCCAAGTTTCTTCTCGATCGGCTGAATAATGCAGCTGAAAATCCTATCGTGTCGGCGCTTCTCGTCCCCGCTCTTCTCACCCCGCCTCTCCTCATCATCGGAGAGGTTGTCCCGAAGGCTGTGTTCAAGGAAAGTTCATCGATGATACTCCCGTATCTCGAAGGGCCACTGAGAGTGAGCAGTATCATTCTGGCTCCGCTCTTGTGGATTACCAATGGTATCAGCAGGGTTATGATCCGCCTCACCGGCAGGGAGGATGATCAGAACCGGGAGTTCTTCTCGAGGCGTAATATCGAGCTTCTCCTCCGGGAAAGCGAGAAGGTCGGACTCGTTGAGGAAAGTGAAAGGGAGATCATAACCGGAGTGTTTACATTTGGCGAGAAAACCGCGAAAGAAGTAATGACTCCCCGCACTGAGATCGTATCGGCCCTGAAGGATTCCGGGATCAAGGAGGTGGTGAATCTTGCACGTGACTCGGGCTTTTCCCGACTTCCTATCCAGGATGAGAGTATCGACAGGATAATCGGGATGTACCATGTTTTCGATCTATTGAAATATGACGAAGAGAATGGGTTGACTCAACGACCCGTTCACTTCGTACCCGAGACGAAAAAGTGCGATGAGCTGCTTTATGAGATGAGGGCCGAGCGAAAACACATGGCGGTCGTAGTGGATGAATACGGCGGGACAGCGGGTATCGTCACACTCGAAGATCTGGTCGAAGAACTCATTGGAGATATCCAGGATGAGTATGACAATGAGCCCACCGCAATAAAAGTGAAATCCGGTAAGGAGATCATGATCGATGGTTCGACCGAGATCGATGAAGTCAACGAAAGTCTCGATCTCAATCTTGCGTCGACTGAAGTAGAGACCATGGGAGGACTCCTCATGTCAAAGCTTGGTCGAATCCCATCCACCGGTGAAGTTTTTCGGATGGGGAATCTTCGTATAGAAGTGCTGAGAGCCAATCTTACATCCATCAGTAAGATGAGAATCGTAAGAGTTGAGAGCGGTGATATCGACAAGATCGTTCCCCGGATCATGTGATCCGGTCAGTGATCCCGTATTTACCGAAAGATGGAGAATGATCACGTGATGGCGAAACCCGTAAGCTGGATCAAGACAAGGTTCTTAACCGGAATCATCGTCCTTACCCCCCTGGCACTGACGATCTGGATATTCTACACACTTTTCGTGAAGCTCGACGGACTGCTCGCCGTGGTCATTCAAAAGGCTCTCGGGCGACACATCCCCGGATCCGGTTTCATCGCACTCGTGATCCTCATCCTGCTCACCGGGACATTCGCCAGAAACTTTATCGGGGGAAAATTGATAGCCCTCGGAAACATCATCCTCGTCCGCATCCCGATCGTAAGCAAGATCTACACAGCCATTCAGCAGATAACACAGGTCTTTTTCGGGGAGAGAAAGACCCTTTTCCAACAGGTTGTATTATTCGAATATCCACGGAAGGGATCGTACGTGATTGGTTTTGTCACCTCGAAGTGTTCCGGAGAAGTCGAAGACTCGGTTGGCGAAGATTTCATCAACATCTTTCTCCCCACTACTCCAAATCCCACGAGTGGATTTCTCCTTTTCATTCCCAAAAAGGATATTATCTTTCTTAAGATGAGTGTTGAGGATGGCATCAAGATGGTCATCTCAGGAGGAGCTGTGATCCCGGAGCCGCCGGGTTCGAAAATCTGAGTGAGGATAAATCGGTGTCCCATGAACCGAAATCAGTAATCGTGAGTTCCTATCTCGAATCGGGAGATATAAACGGTCTGAGACGAGATCTCGAGAAACTGCATCCTGCAGATGTTGCAGAAATCCTGAAGAATCTCGAAGAGCCTGACAGATTCAGAGTTTTCAGATTACTGCCTGCTGAGCTGGCGTCCGAAATCCTCACCGAGCTCGACGAGGAGATGCAGGAACAGCTGATACACAGGAGTGACGAGAAGACAATCGGTGCCATCTTCGAGGAGATGGCCACCGACGATGCGGTCGACATTATCGGTGACCTGCCTGAAGAAGATGCAGAGAAGGTGCTCAGCTCTTTCGAAAAAGAGGAAGTCGAGGAGCTCAAGGAACTTCTGCAGTACGACGAAGAATCTGCCGGTGGAATCATGACTCCCGAGATCCTCTTCATCGACCAGGACAGGACAGTCGACGAGGCCATTGTCGAAGTGAGGGAGAAGGCAAAAGAGTTCGAAGAAGTGTATACCGTTTTTGTCGTAGATGAAAAACGGAGGTTGAAGGGCAGCATTTCCCTGCACAATCTGATCCTCGCAGATATCACAGCGAGAGTTTACGAAATAATGGAACAGGATGTCATCCACGTTACCTCGGAAGTCGATCGCGAGGAGGTGGCTAGAATCATGGTGAAGTATAACCTCGTTGTGATACCGGTCGTAGACAGTCGGAGAGAGCTCATCGGCAGGATTACCTTCGACGACGTCATGGATATTATCGAAGACGAAACCACCGAAGATATCCTCCTTTTTGCCGGTGTCGATGAGGAGGAAGAAATAACCGGTGGCCCGAAACAGGCCGTTCGCAGCCGTCTGCCGTGGCTTTACATCAACCTGTTTTCTGCCTTCGTCGCAGCTTCCGTCATCAATCTGTTCTCCGAGATCATCAGCAAAAAGGTTGTACTGGCGGTTTTTATGCCTCTGGTGGCAGGCATGGCCGGGAGTTCCGCAACGCAGACATTGGCCGTAACCGTGAGGAGCATTGCTCTTGGTGAGATCAATGCCGGGAAGGCTTTTCGATTGATCAGAAAAGAAATCCTCATTGGGATGCTCAACGGGATAGGTCTTGCCGTTGTTGTGACGATTATCTCTGTTATCTGGCAGCAGAAACTCTCCTTTGGCCTGATGATCGGACTGGTTGTGTGGTTGATGACTACAGTAGCAACTACTCTGGGAGCACTCATTCCGCTCACTCTGAAGAAGATTGGATACGATCCGGCCATTGCGTCCACGAGCTTCGTCACGACACTCACCGATATCATCAGCTTTGTCGTACTCCTCGGGCTCGGGACCTTGTTCCTGGTGTACATATAGAAACAGGGTAAATATGGGGATAGTGAGGACAGAGGGGGTCATCCTACGGACCTACCCTTTCAGTGAAACCAGCAAGGTCGTGCACTCCTACACCATTGATTATGGACCACAATCGTTGATGGCGAGAGGCGCCAGAAGACCGAAGAGTAAGTTCGGAGGTTTGCTCGAGACATTCACCAGGCTCGAGCTTCTGTACTTCAAGAAGGACTCGAGTTCTCTTTACACGCTGACGGAATGCTCACTGATCGAAGCTTTCCCGGGAATGCCATTTGATCTTTCGAGGTTCTATGCCGGTTCTGTGTGCCTCGAGCTGGTCAAGAGATTCATATTACCTGAAGAGTCGAGCAGGGAACTCTACCACCTCCTCACCAGCTCCCTCCGGGCAATCAGTACGTCTGATCATGACCGGACGGAATTCGCTCTCTTCTTCTTCGTGTGGCGATTCATCACGCTGCTTGGTTTCAAACCCGACTTTCAAAGCTGTGTATCGTGCGGGAAAGCAATGAAGACACCGTCCTCCCTGGTGATATATGAGATGGCAATAGGCGCCTGTTGTGAACACTGCTCGAGCACACTCTCTGCCACCCGGACTATCGATTGGGAGTACGGTGAGCTTATAGAATCGATAACAGGTGAGGGGAAGGATACGTTGATCAGGCAGCAGGGACCCCTGCCCATGGAAGTCTGGAATTTTACAACTTTATATATAAAATCACATTTATTTCATGAACGCGATCTGTCAACATTTAATACATTCCTTGCATATGTTCATTCCGGGGCACAGAATAATATACAGGTGAGAGGGGAGAAAGGATGAAGCATCTCATAGTCGGGACAGCAGGT
The DNA here is from genome assembly GCA_964654825.1 of uncultured Gemmatimonadota bacterium. Lineage (GTDB taxonomy): Bacteria > Gemmatimonadota > CAZMKB01 > CAZMKB01 > CAZMKB01 > CAZZKG01. The sequence goes on from CAZZKG010000002.1 coordinate 62,198, forward strand.
CACATAGACCACGGAAAAACCGAGTTGATACGGGCGCTCACGGGGAAAGATACCGACAGGCTGAAAGAGGAAAAGGAGCGAGGGATCTCGATTGATCTCGGTTTTGCCGAATACAAAATCAGTGATGATGTTCTTCTCGGTGTAGTTGATGTCCCCGGACATGAATCCTTCATCAGGAATATGCTTGCCGGCGTCAGTGGAATAGATCTTGTCCTGTTCGTTATTGCCGCTGATGAAGGCATCATGCCTCAGACAGAAGAACATCTCGAAATACTCGAGCTTCTGAGGACACATCGAGGTATAATCGCCATCACAAAATCCGATCTCGTGGACGAGGACTGGCTCGATCTCGTCGAAGAAGAAGTGAGTGATCAGATAATCGGCACATTCCTCGAACATTCACCGATCATCAGAGTTTCATCAAAAACGGGAGCTGGTCTGGATGATCTGCGGGAAGCTGTCATCAGTGTCGCGTCTGAACTGGGTGAGAAAATCAAGGATGATCTCTTCAGAATGCCCATCGACAGGACATTCACACTGAAGGGGGTGGGGACTATCGTCACCGGTACGATCTGGTCCGGCAGCATCCGAAAGGATCACAAGGTGAGGATCCTGCCGACAGGAGTCGAAACCCGTGTGAAGAGCCTTGAAGTGCATGACAATAAAATTGATGAATCGACTGCCGGCTGCCGCACGGCCCTGGCTGTAACCGGGGTCAGTAAGGATGAGATTACCAGAGGTGATACCATCGTCTCGGATCCGGTCTGGCAGGTGACAGATATCATCGAAGTGAGCCTCGAATGTCTGAAAACCGAAGGTCGCGGAATTCAGAACAGGAGAAGAGTAAGATTTCATCTTGCGACCTGCGAAGTGATGGGGCGGGTAGTCCTCCTGGAGAGTGATCTGCTGGAGCCCGGCGGTGAGGCATATGCACAGATCCGCCTGGAAAATTCTATTGTCGCCAGAAATGGAGACAGGTTCGTCCTGCGATCGTACTCTCCAATCAGGACGATCGGAGGCGGGAGCGTTCTTCGCCCCTTCTCCAGAAGAAGAACGAAGATCACCCCGGAGCTGCGCAGGATCTTCGATGTTCTGAAGACAGGCAGTGTCGAAGAAGAAATATTGGCCCTTGCTCAATCGCAGGGATCGTCCGGAGTCGAACGATTACAAATCCCCCTCCTGACGGGTACCTCGCCTTCCATAGCGGCTGAGATCACTGACTCTCTTCAGTCCCGCGGGAGGATCAGTGTTCTGGGCGACATGATCTTTCACGTCGAAGCACTCGAAGAAGCGAGAAAACTGGTTACCGGTTATCTCGAGAGGCAACATCGGGTCAATCCAATTAAGACAGGATTCCCTCTCGAGGAAATGCGCAACCGACTCTTTCCGACGAGTTCCGAATCACTCGTCGAGGAAGTACTCGATAACCTGACCGCTCTAAAGATCATCGGACTGAAGAGTGGTCTGGTACGACTCTCATCCCATGAGATTTTACTCGACAGCCGGGAGATGGAGATCCATGATAATCTGCTGAGATGTTACGATGAAGCCGGACTCGCTCCTCCATCTTTATCCCGGATAAAGATAGACATGGCTATCGAAGAGTCGAAACTTATGGAAATCATCACCATACTGAAAGACAGAGGGGAACTCATCCCGGTGACACGCGAGATCCTGTTCTCCCGAGCCACAGTCGAAGATGCCCGGCAGAGTGTGCAACACTATCTGCTCGAGAATAAGAAGGCGTCTGCCAGTGAGCTGCGAAGTATGCTGGGCGGGTCCAGGAAGTATGTGATCCCGCTGCTTGAGTATTTTGACAGAACAGGGTTGACCAGGCGGGAGGGTGATTTCCGGGTGATGAAGCAGCAGTTCTATTCCAATGGATAGAGCAGACGCCCGCAATTACTGCAGGTGGCGAATTCCTTGTCTTTGAACATACCGAATGCTTCCGCGGTCGGGATGGCGACAAAACAGCCGTAGCATATACCGGCTTTTGTGGGGACGAGCGGTCTATCATATTTTGCTGATACTCTTTTATACAGCTTGAGAACATTCGGATCGATTTTCTTTTCGAGACCATCGATCGCCTGCTGGATCAGATGGACGTGGCTGATATCAAAACCGATCTCTTTGTATATCGAAGCCGTCGCCTCGTTTTCAAATTCCTTTTTCATCAGTGTCAGGTCATGGATCCTGATAAGTGTGTCCAGGGTTTTACTCATATCGTGTTTCCTTCTAAAGTGTTATGTCTTTGAGTATCTTGAGAAAATCCTGAGGTGTCTTGATCTTTTTCATCTTCGCCAGGCTTTTCTCATCCTTGATCAATCCTGCTACTTTACCCAGGAGTGGCAGATAGAGATTGGACACCTCGATGGGCGGGGCAACGATCAGGAAAAACAGATTCACCTTCTTCTTGTCGATGGCATTGAAATCAATCCCCTTTTTTGTCCTGCCGAAAGCAACCCTCACTCTGTTGACGAGGAGAGAACGGCAGTGAGGGATGGCAACACCTTTTCCAACACCTGTCGAGCCCAGGTGTTCCCTCTTCGTGAGATTCTGAAGCAACATCTGGTTCGTACGCTTGTCCAGATCAAGCAGCTTGATCAGCTCTTTGAGAACACCATCGGCTGATTCTCTTGTTATGCCGAGCTTGATCACATCTTCGCTGAAAAAATCTTCCAGTTTCAACATCTTCATTGTCACCCCACCTTTTGTCCTGGACCCATGGTAATAGTAGAATCTGACAAACTCGCCGTCAAGTAAAAAGTTAGAAATCTCTCTGAATCTTGATTGTTACCCTTGTTCCCCCATTCGAGTCACTAATCGGCCAGGCGATGTATAAGCCGAAATATGACATCAGATTTGCTCCACTGAGACCTATTCCCACGTCGGAGAGGAGTTTCGATTCCTCCTGCTGATCTCTAAACCAGGCTTCCCCCGTGTCGAAGAACACCATGCCATTGATTTCATTAAAAAGAATGAGAGCCGGTTTCAGCCTCGAGAGTCCCATGGGGAAACGGTATTCGGCATTCGCGAGTACCATATAGTCCCCCGCCAGGCTGACGTCCCGGTATCCTCTCAGGGTGCCTACTCCGCCTGCGGTGAGGACTCGCTGCGCCGGTATATCGCCGGCTGAACCGGCGAAGGCAAATCTCAAATTGACGAAATGTCCGAAGTGTACCGGGTGATATCTTCTCAGATTGATGAACCATCTCGTAAAAGAAAAATCGCCTCCTGTCCAGTCTCTGGCTACCTCGAGAGAGGCTTCATGATACCAGCCGGAGTGGGGCAGTCGGATGTTGTCCCGGGAATCATATGTCAGGCTTAGACTGAGGGAACCGAGTTCCCCATCATCGATAGAGAGATTTTCCCCGAACTCTTTGGCATCTCCGGGAATGGTAAAAGGATCCTCTGCATCCAGGGACCGGTTATCTTCGCGGGTGTAACTGCTTTTGAGAAGAAAGTTGTCTGCGAACTCGGTTGTGAAGTAGATCGATATCCCTTCACGTTCGAAGTAATTTCTGAATGATTCTTTCAGGAGAAAGGAAGCCAGGCTGCTTTCGACATCTCCCATCCGCCATCGGTCATACGTATCGGTGATACGGCGGTACACGAATCCGGTGGTGAGATAACCCCACTTCTGAAAGGATTTGTGGAAATCGAGCTCCCAGCCGAATTTCTCACGTTCGGTATAGTAGATGACTGTCGCATCGAGCTGGGGATCAGTTTCCGCGTACGTGCCGCCTATGGTCAAGGCGAATGAGGGAGCGAATCCGTCGACCCTGTTGAATTCGCGTACGCTGAATCCTTTGAAGCCTTTCAGGTCGGTGTACAGCCTGCACCCCCGGCCCTCTTCCGAGTCAACCGGCTGAAAGGGCAGACCGTCATCGACCGGAAAACCGGAGCAGAAGCCATCCCCTCCCGCAGTCAAAGCGAACAAAACGGCGAGAATCAATACTTGGAAGTACTTTTTTGAGAAGTAGAAAAAAGAAACATCGATTGAGAGAATACCCATACCCTGTCTTGACATCATATCAGTGCTTGATAGTACTATAATTCACGGGACTTCTCAAATAATGGTTGCATATACAATATCGGTAGCAGTATAACACCTCTTCCGCCGGCTGTCAACACGCAGATCACCATGGTTTTCCCCGGTTACTCACATTTCTTTCGCAGGGTATCCTCAGCGGTCATACTCATAAATGTGGTGCTGCACCGGGGGACAGCTATGCGACCGAACCAGCAGGCGTGGTGAGGGCGAATACCTACTCGGTACCCGTGGGAGCTCAGCGCTTCTCGGGATTCTGTTTCGATTCTGCGAGGAGAACAAGAATCACTCCAAGAATGATGATCAGCCCTCCTGCCACCGTCATCGCCGGTAGATTCTCATCGAGTATGAACAGTGCGAGTATCGAAGCTCCGATAGGTTCCCCGAGCAGAATAATCGAGATGGACGTCGCAGAGAAAAACTTCAGGCCCCAGTTGAACATGGTGTGTCCAATGATCTGCGGAACAACAGCAATCGCAACGAGGAGGAGGTAATTCGTGGGATTGTATCCGGTCAGTGGACTCCTGCTCATCACGGCCAGAATAAGAAGCAGCACGGCAGAAGTGGTATAGACGACGGTCACATATCTAAACGTGTCGACCCGGGTTCGCAGATGTCTCCCTGCGATCATGTAGCCTGCCGCTCCAATTGCTCCGCACACGGCCAGCAGGTTCCCCGTGACTGCTCTTCTATCGGGAGTGACATCGAAGGCGCTGATCGCGGTACTTCCCGAGAGGGCGATAATAATACCGATAATCATCATCGGTGACGGTTTTTCACGAAGAACGATCCAACTCCCTATCGCCACGAATACAGGTGCGCTCTGAACGAGTACCACCGAACTGGCTACGGAAGTGAATTTGAGTGATGCTATCCATGTGATGAAGTGAATGGTCAGGAACACGCCGGAGATGACAGCCACCCGCCGCTGTGACCAGCTGAAATACTTCCAGGTCGGACCGATCCTGATTCGGGTGTAGATGTAATAGAAGGAGGATGCGATGACCAGGCGATAGGCTGCAATAACCAGTGTAGGGGCCGTACACAACTTGATGAAGATCGATGCGAAAGAGATCGCTATGAGTCCGATCACCATGGTAATCACAAGTCGGGTTCTGCTGATAGATTCTGGCATTGTTCACCGTACCGATTATCAGAAATTCGCATTCCGCGGACTTCGGGGGTATTTGAACCTCCGAAAGACGATAGTACCCGGAGTTGTCTCCATTGTCAATCGATTTTATCGTGATCTCTTGACAAGTTCCTCTTCCGTATCTTTCGGAGCGGGCGGGCAGGGTATTGCTTGAACGAGTCTGGATGGGTTGGGAACCGTCTTAGCGGGTTCCGGACGCCCGGCGCTGGCATTCCACGAGGGTAATCTGGAGAGATAGAAAACCGGGCCCACAAACGAGCATTGAACGGTCAACCCGGAGGTAGAGTGAAAGTGATATCCTGCCTGCCCCTATCATGTGGGCCTGAGCTAGGAGGGGACATTTCGGTGAATCTCATAACTTTGAACCAATGACCAATGCTTGACTCACTATGGTCACCGTGGTATTATCATCATGAAAGAGGTCTAGAGGATTTCATGTCAGGATATGGAGTCGATATAGAAGCGGTACGAGCGGCCCGGGAGAGGATCGCGGAGGATGTTCACCGTACTCCCGTATTAACGAGCGAGACACTGGACCGTGTCTCCGGCCGATCACTTTATTTCAAGTGTGAAAATTTCCAAAAGGTAGGCGCCTTCAAGTTTCGTGGAGCCTCGAACTTCGTGAAGAAGCTGCCTGAAGAGACAGCTTCGCTTGGAGTCGTCACGCACAGTTCGGGAAACCATGCCCAAGCCCTTTCTCTGGCTGCACGGCTGAGGGGTATCCCTGCCCACATCGTCATGCCGGTTAATGCCAGCCCGGTGAAAATCCGTGCCGTAGAGGGCTACGGCGGTCGCGTAATCCGCTGTGCATCGACTCTCCAGGCCAGGGAGGAAACGGCGTCTGAAGTACTCGCAGAAACCGGCGGGACCTTCATTCATCCCTATGACCATCCTGATATCATCGCGGGCCAGGGGACCGTCGCCCTCGAGTTGTCCGATCAGGTGCCGGAGCTCGATGCCATAGTCGCTCCTGTGGGTGGCGGGGGTCTGATCTCCGGTATCTGTGTTGCGGTGAGGGGTGAAGATCCCTCTGTCCGGGTGTTTGCGGCCGAACCGTCCGGTGCCGATGATGCTGCTCGCTCGAAGTGTGCCGGCAGACTGATTCCACAGAAGGACCCCAGGACAATTGCGGACGGTTTATTGACGAGTCTCGGTGAGTTTACCTGGCCGATTTTAAGAGACCACGTCGAGCAGGTTATCACCGTGACCGATGAAGAAATCGTACAATCCATGCGGCTTATCCTGGAGCGTATGAAGATCGTTGTCGAACCAAGTGCCGCCGTTCCTCTTGCCGCGGTGCTGAAGGATGAGTTCCGGAGCATTCAGGGACTGGACAGGATAGGTATCATCCTGAGCGGAGGAAATGTTGATTTCGACAGGTTGCCATGGCAAGGGGATTGCCTCTGAACGGCCCGGGGTTTATTTTAACCTGATACAATCTCACAAAGGTGAGGGAGATGGGTGATCGGATAGAAAAATTACTTACCGATGTCAAGAGCGGAAAGAAAAGCGTCGGGGAAGCTCTGGGTGTCCTCAGAGCCCTGCCTTTCGAAGAATTGGGATTTGCGAAGATCGACCACCACAGGGTTATGAGAAAAGGATTTCCTGAAGTGATCTACTGTGAAGGAAAATCCGTCGACCAGATCACCGAGATCGCAGGCAGAATCCTTGAACGAGACGGAGAATTGATGGCCACCCGCGCAGGACCTGAGGTCTTCGATGGTCTGCTGGGTCTGGATAAGGATGCTCTTTACCATGAACAGGCACGAATCGTTACTATTCAAAAGAAAAAGAGAAAACAGACCGGGAAGGTTTTTATCCTTTCCGCGGGGACATCTGACATCCCGGTAGCAGAGGAAGCACGCGTTACTGCCCTTACACTGGGGAGCAGCGTCGAAGCAATCTACGACGTGGGAGTCGCCGGTATACACAGACTCCTGCACCATGCCGCGGCGATTCAGGAAGCACGGGTGGTTATCGTCGTTGCAGGTATGGAGGGGGCCCTGGCCTCGGTCGTCGGGGGTATCGTTTCCTGTCCTGTCATTGCAGTTCCAGTGAGCTCGGGATACGGTGCCAGTTTTGGCGGAGTAGCAGCACTTCTAGCGATGCTCAACAGCTGCGCCGTCGGAGTCCTGGTGGTAAATATCGATAATGGATTCGGTGCTGGTTATGCAGCCAGCCTGATCAATAAAATTCCTGAGGTGAGCACTTGAGTTTTCTTTGCGAATCATAGTATATTACTTGATGGTGCGGACGAGCCGCGCCATCGGGCCGTGGATGGATCAGACTGCCGTCCCAGCGAGAGGGCTCGCTGGGTCAACCGCTGCTCATCCGGGGCATCTATGAACTGTTTTTTTATTGAGCAGAGCGCTCAATCAGACACGATCGGAGTACTATGTCTCTCTTCAGCATGACCGGTTACGGCCGCAATAGGCAGGATACGGAATACGGGGCCGTCGATGTGGAAATCAGGACTGTCAATCATCGGTATGTTGATCTCGTCGTCAGAATCCCCAGGGACATCCAGGGAATCGAAGACCGGATCAAATCTCTCATAACCGGGAAGATCTCACGGGGAAGAGTGAATGTCAACATCGCTCTCGATCCCGGTGCGGATCAATACTCCAGGGTGAGTATAGATGAAGAAATTTTGAAAAATTATCTCAAGGCTCTTGAAGAATTGAAGTGTTTCTACAAAGTGTCCGGGGAGATAGATCTCCGGCTCATATCAGGGTTCCCTGAAATTTTTACCCATACAGTCCCTTCAATAGACGAAGAGAAGTTCTGGCTCACTCTCGAACCGATCCTGTCCGGTGCACTGACAGATTGTGTAAACATGAGAGAAAGGGAGGGGGAACGGATCGGGAAGGCCATCGTTGATCGACTGACGGCAGTGGAAGCTCTCCTGAAGGATGTCGAGCAGCTTGTGCCAGAGCGCATCGATCGAATCAGGGAGAGACTCAGGAAGGCGGTTTTTTCGGTGGCAGAAGGAACCGATATCGAGGAAAGCCGTCTTCTGTATGAAGTCTCCCTGGTGTCTGAGCGATGGGACATTACCGAGGAGTTCGACAGGATCAATTCACATATCTCATTGTTCAGGACGTACATCGGGGAAGGCGGCGTGCTCGGCAGACGGTTGACTTTCCTCTGCCAGGAGCTCCACAGAGAAGCCAACACGATCTCTTCTAAAGCGAATGACTCGCAAATCGTTCAGAAAGTCGTTCTGGTGAAGGAGGAGATCGAAAAAATCAGGGAACAGCTCGAGAATCTGGAGTAGCGTATTGAATCACCCGGTGTCTAAACCCTACATTGTTGTTTTGACCGGTCCTTCGGGAGTCGGCAAGAGTACAGTCGCGGGAGAACTGTTGAAGCAGAAGGCCGATCTCGTTTATTCGATTTCCGTCACTACCCGGAGGCAGAGAGAGGGTGAGGTGGAGGGGAAGGATTACTTGTTTTTGAGCAGGGAAAAATTCAAAGAGCTGATCGACGCCGGCGAACTGATCGAGTGGGCTGAAGTGTACGGTGAATTCTACGGTACGCCGAAGACCTTTATCAACAGATCACTAGCGGAGGGGAAGTATGTACTCCTCGATACGGATACTCAGGGAGGAGCACAGCTGAGGACTATTTTCGAGGATGGTGTTTTCATATTCCTCCTCCCACCGTCGATCGAGATACTGACGGAGAGATTGTACGGTCGCGGGACCGAAACAAAGGAGGTGAGAAAGGAAAGGATAGAAAGTGCGGCGAGAGAAATGGAGGAGGCCTCCGATTATACGTATATCGTCGTGAACGATAAACTCGGGGACACCCTCGATACTATCATGGCCATAATGAAAGCAGAAGAACAGAGGATTGGGAGGTTGGAGAATCTATCCAACTGGCTTCATCAATTGAAAAGCAATGCAGCGATTTAGGTTATCATGAAGCATGTCTTCGCTGGTAAAAAGATACTTGTCGGGGTGACTGGAAGTATCGCAGCCTTTAAGATCTGCGAACTTGTCAGTGAACTGATAAAAGCGGGAGCCGAGGTAAAAGTAGTGATGACAGAGAATGCCACACGCTTTGTCAGCGCCCTGACATTCGAATCACTATCCGGCAGCAGCGTGTTCATCGATATGTTCGGGAGGATCGGGAAAAGTGCACACACGCATCTGGATCTTGCTTCATTCCCGGATGTGATGCTCGTAGCTCCCGCAACAGCCAATATGATCGGGAAGATGGCTCATGGTATCGCTGATGATTTGCTCTCGACACTTTTCCTGGGAGTCGAGTGTCCTGTCCTGCTCGCGCCTGCAATGAACAGCAGGCTGTATCTCAATCCAATAGTGCAGGAGAATCTGGAACGGCTCGATTCTAGGGGGATCACACTGATACCGCCCGGGGAAGGGCATCTCGCCTGCGGGGAGACGGGTCCGGGAAGGCTAGCGGAGATCGGTGACATACTCGAGATCCTGGCATCCGGCGTCCACACACCGAAGACTCTCTCGGGGAAAAGAGTACTCGTCACTTCGGGAAGGACCGAGGAGCCGATCGATCCTGTCAGGTTCATTACCAACAGGTCGAGCGGGAAGATGGGATTCGCCGTTGCACGGGCAGCAAAAAGGCGTGAAGCGCAGGTAACCGTTGTGAGTGGACCGACCCAATTGAAGAAGCCATATGGTGTGGATGTCATCAGCGTGAGAACTGCAGGGGATATGCATAAGGAAGTGATGAATCGTATCGGCAATGCAGATATCCTTGTGATGGTAGCTGCGGTAGGAGATTATTCGCCCGTTGAATACTCGGAGAAAAAACTTGTACGAGGCAAAGAGCCGCTTACCCTGAAGCTTCTGCCGACGGAAGATATACTGAAGAAGACTCGGGAGCTGGCCACCTCGGACACGGTTATGGTTGGTTTTGCTCTCGAGTTGGAAGCTGAGTTGGACAGAGCATGGAAGAAGCTCGAGGAAAAGGGTCTCGATATGATAGTGGTGAATAATCCAGGTGTTGAAGGTGCAGGGTTCGAATGTGATACCAATATTGCTACCATACTCACCCGGAAGAGAAAAGAAATCCCCCTCCCACTCCTGACGAAGGATGAACTGGCAGAGAAGATCTTCGATGTCATAGATTCTCTATGACCTCGAATCTCTCCAGGCCGGTGTCATCAGGCGAAACTCGAGATTGAACCATGAATGTATCTTCGGGATCCCGGGACAGGACTCCGCCATCGTCTGCTCGGGCGGCGGGTACGATATCATAACAACGGATATGGTGACACAGAAGGAAGGAGAGATTAAAATATGGAGGGAGTAAGCGTAAAACCCCCGGGAAAAACGATTTATGACAGAACTCCTCCACACTCGTCTGAAGCAGAAACATCGGTGCTCGGTGCGATGCTCCTCGAAAAAGTGGCAGTCACCAAAGCACTCGAGCATCTGGATGAGAGCTGCTTCCATCGTTACAGCCACAGGATTATATTCCGTGCGATGTCTCAACTTTTCGATGATAACAAGATAATCGATCCGATCACACTCACCGAAGAGCTCAGGAGAAGGAACGACCTCGAAAAAGCCGGCGGACAGGTCTATATAACCGAACTTCTCGAGTCGGTGCCCACGGCTGCAAACGTCGAATACCACATCAAGATCGTGCTCGAAAAAGCACTCCTGAGAAAGCTGATAGAGTCTGCAACGGGGATCATTTCTGAAGGGTATGAAGCGAAGGGGGATGTGAATGACATCCTCGATCGCGCGGAAAGTAAAATATTCGAGATATCCCAGCATCGAGTCAAAGAAGGGTTTATCTCAGTGAAGCACATCCTGAAATCGGCTTTTGAGCTCATCGAAACCCTTCATCAGCGAAAGGGCGGGGTGACAGGCATCGAGACCGGATTTGTAGAGCTCGACAAAATGACGGCCGGACTGCAGGATTCCGAGCTCATCGTCATCGCGGGGAGGCCTTCGATGGGAAAGACCAGTTTTGCCCTGAACATCAGCCAGTTCGCGGCTGTCGAGCGGGGGATTCCTGTCGCCGTATTCAGTCTCGAGATGTCCAAAGATCAGGTCGTACAGAGGCTCCTCTGTTCCGAAGCGAGGATAGATGGCTCCAAACTCAGGACGGGATTTCTCTCCGAGGCCGACTGGCCTAAACTTGCAACGGCGGCGGGGATCCTGGCTGACGCTCCGATCTATATCGACGATTCTCCATCGACGACAATCCTCGAAATGAAGGCCAAGTCCCGGCGGTTGAAGAGTGAGGTCAATCTCGGACTCATCATTGTCGATTATCTGCAGCTTATTCAGGGACCACGAGGTTCCGAAAACAGACAACAGGAAATTTCTTCGATATCACGGTCCCTGAAGGCCCTCGCGAAGGAGCTGAAAATACCTGTCGTCGCCCTTTCACAGCTTTCCAGAGCTCCCGAGATGCGCAAGGACCGGAGGCCGACTCTGGCCGATCTCCGGGAGTCAGGTGCCATCGAGCAGGATTCGGACGTCGTCGTTTTCATCTACCGGTCCGAACAATACGACAGAACAGGAAATGAGGACATTGCGGAGATCATTATCGGAAAACAGAGAAACGGACCAACAGGAACGATCGAACTGTTTTTCAGGAAAGAGTCAACTACGTTCGAGAATCTCACCAGACGTGCGGAATTATAACAATCCCCAGAAAGGAGGACCAGCTGTATTGTTTTTTTCATCCAATTATACGAACAGCGGCTCTCGAGAAGAGCCTGATCATGATTGATCCATAACAGGGAGGAGATACCTTGAATATCATGAGGTTTATTTTCGTGCTTTTGCTTGCTCTGTGTGCGTTTATTTTTGGTAATTTTCATACAACGCTGAATACCCTGCTCACGGCTTCGGCACTTCTCGTGGTCGTGCTGTTCTTTTTTCTGATAGACTTCAGATTACAGAGGCGGAAATTGAGAGATCTCACCGTCGGCAGCCTCGGGCTGATCGTCGGGTTCCTCGTCGCCAGGCTGATAGAATCTCAAATCGTCGGCCCGCTCCTCTCGGCTGTTTTCCCTGAAGGACAGGCGGAACTCGGTTTCTTCTCGACATATTCTCTATTCCTCCTTTCCATCGTATTCGGGTATTTCGGATTTCTTATCGGGAAAAACTGTTCCGGTGAATTGAGGATATTCTCAGATGATGGTCCCAAATCCGAGAGAAGGACGCTCTACATCCTCGATCAGGATGCTCTTGTCGATGGGCGGCTCGTCAGGCTGTCAGCTTCGCCGCTTTTGCGAGGTGAGATGGTCGTTCCGCGATATGTAGTCGAAGATCTCGAGAGCCTCAGCGCTTCGAAGGATGCCCTGCAGAAGAGCAGGGGACAGCGCGGCCTCGACAACCTGAAAAGTCTCGAGAGTCAAAAAGATATCAGATTGTTCATAAGGGACATCGAGGTGAAGGAAGGTTCGGAAGACAGGTCTCTTCTCAAGTATGCGCACGAACACAATGCGATTCTCATTTCCAAGAGGGACGATATCAAGAAATCGGCGAACAGATCCGACATACCGCTCATCGATTTCAACGAGGTCTCGAGCCTCCTGTCTCCTGATGTGGCTACCGGTGATGAGTTTGTGATCAAACTCATCAAACCCGGCAAAGAGATGGATCAGGCGGTGGGTTATCTGAACGACGGGAACATGGTTGTCGTCGAGAATGCCCGGTCAGAGATCGGGAAAACAGTGAGAGTGAACGTCACGGGAATCCACCAGACGAAAGCCGGCACGCTCATTTTCGCGCAGCTGAAAAGATAGGACACCGATGATCTCTGCAGTTATCGTAGCCGCGGGGAGCGGGAAGAGATTCGGCGGAGACAAGCAGTTCGCTCTCCTTGCGGGGAAACCGGTCGTCTGGTATGCTGCCCGGCCGTTTCTTCTCAACGAGGCGGTCTCCGAGATCGTTGTCGTCGTTCCTCCGAGGGAGAAGGACATGTTGCCCGGAGATCTCGGATTCTCCGATACCGGGAACGTAATCATCATCCCGGGTGGTGAACGGAGACAGGATTCGGTCTGTAACGGGCTTGGGGCGGTTTCCTGTGCCGGCGAGGACGGCATCGTCCTCGTTCACGATGGTGTGCGTCCGCTTCTTCGGAAAGAACTCCTGGATGTCATTATAGAAGAAGCGAGAAAAGGGAAATCGATCATTCCCGCCGTGGCCGTGACCGATACCCTCAAGGAGGTCGTCGATGGCCGGGTGCAGGTCACGCTCGACCGGAACCGGCTGAGTTATATCCAGACGCCGCAGGCGTTCCCTGTTGATCTGTTACGAGCAGCTCATGAGAAGGCACGGGAGAACGGAATCGTGTCAACAGATGACGCCAGACTCGTCGAGCTGCTCGGTTCCGAGATCCGGGTGGTCCCGGGCGATCGCGATAATATCAAGATCACGACGCAGCACGACCTCGAACTCGCTTCTTTTCTTCTCAGAAAGAGGTGTGAAAATGCGGATAGGGCAGGGGTTTGATCTTCACATTCTGGTCGAGGGGAGAGAGCTCGTACTCGGAGGTGTCAACATTCCGTTCGAGATGGGTCTCAAAGGATACTCCGATGGAGATGCGCTGCTGCACGCAGTGATCGACGCGGTACTTGGAGGCCTGGCCCTCGGCAACATCGGGACCCACTTCCCGTCGGATGATCCCAGGTGGAAAGACGCCGACAGCAAACACCTGCTGGCGGCCGTTATCCGTATGATGAAGGAGAGAGGATATCACCTTTCGAATCTCGACTCCACCGTTTTTGCCGACCTGCCCGCGCTCTCTCCATGGCTTTCCGGAATGAGCTCTGAGATCGCTCAGGCGTTCTGTGTAGAAGACAGCGCCGTGAGTGTGAAAGCCAAGAGCCTGGAAGGACTCGTTTCCCTTCTGCCCCACCCTGTCATCGCGGCAGCGGCGGTGGTGGTGCTCGATGAGGACCAAAAATCCGGGGCGAATGATGAGTGAACGAAAGATACTCTATGTCGATGCGTTCTCCGGTGTGAGCGGGGACATGTTCCTGTCAGCATTACTGGACTGCGGGTTTACACTGAAAGACCTGAAAGCGGAACTTTCCAAACTCAAGGTGAAGGGATACAGGATATCAAAGAAAAAGGTGAGAAGAAACGGCATCAGTGCGACACAACTCGACATCGATGTGTCCCGATCTCCTGCGTTCCCACATCTCGCCGATGCTGAAGCGGTTATAGGCGGGAGCACACTCGGCGAAGAGATCAAGAATAAGGTTGTCGAGGTGCTCAAGTGCCTCGCTACCGCCGAAGCCAGAGTTCACGGGCGGAAGCGATCCAATGTCCACTTTCACGAACTAGGTGATTTCGACACCATACTCGATCTCGTTGGTACGGTCTCTGGTCTCTCCCACCTCGGAGTGGAGAAGGTCTACTCATCATCGTTGCCCCTCGGAAGAGGAATAATAATGTCTGATCACGGCAAGCTTGCGGGCCCTGCCCCCGCAACGGCGGAGATCCTGAAGGGAGTGCCGCTCAGGATTACCGACAGGGCAACTGAACTCACGACTCCGACCGGCGCCGCGCTGGTAAAAACCCTCTCCGAAGGATTCACAGAAAGTATAAACATGCAGGTGGTTAAAATAGGATACGGTGCCGGAACGAGGGCAGGTGGGGATATTCCCAATCTCCTGAGGGTTTTTCTCGGCAGTGAACCTGATTCGGATATCCGGCAGCGGGTGTATGTCATCGAGGCCAACATCGATGACATGGATCCTCAGATCTACACATATCTCTTTCGGAAACTTCACGCCGGCGGCGCTCTCGATGTGTATCTCACTCCCGTTCAAATGAAGAAAGGGCGACCGGGTATCCTCCTCACCGTGATGTGCGATGAGGCGCGACTCGATCGGATCACCGGACTGCTGTTGGCTGAAACCACGACCATCGGTATGAGATACTGGGAGGTACGGCGGCGGGTATCCACGAGGAAGATGCTGAGGGTGAAAACTTCACTCGGAGAGGTCCGGGTGAAGGAGGTGGACATCCCGGGGGCGGGCAGACGGAGGAAAATCGAGTTTGATGACCTCTCCAGGATCGCCAGAGAAACCGGAAAGAGTCTCGTGGATCTTCAACATATCCTGCAGCACGAGGTTGACTTGACTCAAGGATAGTGATGGGATATATTTTCGATACCGGAACGGAGGACGGATTTCAATGGCCAGACAGACAAAGCAGAAGGTTGAGAAGAAGAAGTCCTCGGCGGGCGAGGGTGGGAGACGACCAAGGGAAGACGTTCCCTCCGCGATCGGATTCACCTCGCACAATATCAAGCTCCTGATCGTTTCTCTCGTCGTGATCGTTCTCGGGTTCATCTTTCTGTCCCGCGGGTCGATAACCCTGGCCCCGATACTCCTCGTACTCGGATACTGTGTTCTGGTCCCCATTTCGATCATCTACAAACCAAAGCGGCCCAATTCGTAGATACGATGGAGCGGGCACATAAGGCGGGTTTTGAAAGCGGGGTACATGGAAGCGGGCAGTATCGTGAAGTCTGGTCGGAAAACGCCCCGCGCCGGGTACCGCCCGCCCGCGAGGATAGGTAACCTCACTGTTCGGCTAAGGACCTACCCGGGGAACTTCCGCAGTTCCTTCCCCTTGTAGACCGCCTCGGCAAAATTGATCCGCCGCATCTGTGTCTGGCTGGCGATCTCCTCGAAGTAGTGAGCCGACAGGCCCGCCACGCGTCCGTAAATGAATAGGGCCTTGGCCAGATTCGTCCGCAAGCCCATATCGGCCACAATGGCCCCGATGACTCCATCCACGTTGATCGGCAGGCTCATGCCACGCACCTTCTCAAAGATGTCGCCGACGATCCTGGAGATCGCGACGCAGGTGCCGGCCAGAACCGAGTCGGTTGCCATTTCCCAGAGCACATTACGGCGCGGGTCCCTGGTGTGCACGCGATGGCCGAGCCCTTCGATCCGCTTGCCCTCGCGCATGTATTCGGTGAGCACGACATGGGTCGCCGCGGCCTGATCGATGCCCTCGGCTTCGGCCTTTGCCGCACACTGTCTGAAGAAGGCCGCCGCCCTGGCCCCGGCACCTCCATGTACATCGGTGATAGCTCCCACTCCACTGGCGATCGCTACCCTGTACGCCGCTCGTACCGAGGCTGCGATGCAGGTGGCCTGCGCCGACGGCGGTGTGACCCCGTGGTCGACGGAGGCTACGATCATCGCTTCGATCATCCGGGCCCGCTTGGCATCAAACGTGGCTTCCCCGGCGACCGCCCGGTAGATGATACCCGAGAAGGGCTCGTCGGCTCCAGCGGCATCGAGGGCCGCTTCGGTTCCGATGATCCTGGACAGGTAGCGGGCAAAGCGTCCCAGCGCAAAAACCGTTTTGTTGACGGGACCGTCCCTGCCAGTCTGGGGAACCAAGGCCAGCTCTTTGTCCATCAGTAAACACCTGGCGAACGTCGCGGAGATGTCCTCGTCCTCGAACCTCTCAACGGGCGGGGCCGGCAACCGGGCGGCACCGATCGCCGCCTTGGCATGGCCGGTCATGGCCTCCCCGGACGGCAGTTCGAGCTTGATCAGCAGGTGAGCGGTCTCCAGGAGGGTCGCATGGGCAATGATCTCTTCGAGAGGATATCCGGAAATGAGGAGGCTGTTTGGTGCGACCCTGGTGACCATTGTCCCCCAATCGGTGGCTCGGGGGGTGGCTTCCCAGGTCCGCTTCATCTTCTCATAGTAGCGTGGAACCTCGAAGTAGGTCTTTCCCTTCAGCTTCTTCTTGACTGCATCGATCAGATCATGCTGACTGTTGACCACAGTCACCCCTGCGCTTTCGAGCGCCTTCTTCTTGGAGTGGAAGGTGCCAAATTCCTGGCCGGGGGCTACGACCGCACCGGCGTGCCCCATGGTCTTGCCCTCGGGGGCGTGCGCCCCGGAGATCAGGGCCACCAGCGGCTTGTGGTACTTTTCGGGATGTGCCCTGATGTCGTCGGCCAGCAGCTCTTCCTTCGAGCCCCCGATCTCCCCGGCAATGACGACCAGGTCGGTGTTCTCGTAGTCCATCGTTACTGGGACCAGATCCTGGAAGGTTGAGCCGTTGGCCCCATCACCGCCGATACCCAGAACCGCATTCTGGGCGATCCCAACGCTGGCCAGTGCGTCTGACATGTGATAGAGGATAGCCCCTGAGCGTGAGATGATCGTCACGCCGTGAGGTCCGAACTCGCCCGGGGAAATTTCCTCCGGGTAGAAGACATCCGGCAGCATACCGATCTTGATTCCCTCCGGCGGGAAGATCACTCCCGGAGTGTTGCCGCCAAAGAGGACCGTCTTGTGCTTGCGGGCCGCGACGAGGATGTCGCGCACATCGCGCAGCGGGATGCCCTCGGTGATCAGCATCACCAGCGGTATGTCGGCTTCGATCACTTCGAGGGCCGCGTCTCGGGCACTCGAGTAGTGGCGCCAGATCGATGCTGCGGTAATGTAGGGATGTTCCTCCAGGCAGTCAGCGACGTTGTCATAGACCGGGATGGTCTCGTGCACGCGCTGGCCGCCACGTCCCACCGCCACACCGGCGGTAACCGTCGTGCCGAAGTCACGCATCAAGCCCGCGTGCCGCGTTCCTTGACGGCCGAGCCCAACGACGACCGTCTCGACCTGCTGGGTTTCGGCGATCGTCTTGACGAGATCGGGACGGGCATGCTTTATCAGGTGGCAGAGCATTCCCTTGTCAGCGGGGACTCTTCCCATTGTGCTTCTCCTCTCTCCGGCCGTCATTGACTGAGCATCTCCCGGCGGTCGCTACTGCGACTGCCGAGTTTTGAACTCGAACCCCCTGGCGATACCCTCCCGGATCACGTCGGCCATGATCTTCTGGTTGCCGATGATGATCTCCAGATCCTTCAGAGCTTCAGGGGTCGAGGTCCTGGCCTTTTCCAGGTACTCCCGCGCGCTGGGCAGATCGGTGCCGACCATCCTTCCGTACACCGGAAGCATTCGTCGGCCCTTCTCGTGACGGTCACGCAGGCACCGGATCAGGCCGCGGATGAACACATCACAGCTGGAGATGCCGCCAAAGCGTGAGGTGATGATGACATCCACCAGCTCCTTGTCCATCAGGAGGTGGAACATCTCCTCCACCCGCGCCAGCGTAGGTCCACCGCCCGAATCCATGAAGTTGACCGGGATCACTTTGCCATCGAAGTAGCGGTCACCGACGTTGGCCACTTCGTCTATAGAGAAGATCCCGTAGCCGGCACCGCCGGGGATCAGACCGACATAGAGCTTGTCGGGATCCTTCCTGTCATCCTCCGGCAGAAGATCAACAAATAGGAAGCCCGCATCCCGCGCCCGTTGTTCGTCCTTTGTCAGCTCGGATACATCGTGCCGGCTTTCCTTGATCCCCAGCAACTCGAGAAGAGCATCCTGGCGATAGAGCGCATTGTCATCGATGACGACTTTGGCGTCCGCGGCAATGGCTGTCTTGTCGGTAGTGACGATCAGCGGATTGACCTCGGTCACTTTGCAGTCGAATGCCTGGTAGATGGCGTAGAGCTTGGATACTGCATCTTCCAGGACGGTCTCCAGAGCACCGTTGCCGCCGAGGCCCTTACTGAGGAAGGTTGCAAGCTCCTTCGCCACCTCTGCAGGCAACTCGAGATCGTTTTCAGGGATCTCCTTCTTCAGGATGGCCTCCGGCCTGGCCAGGGCAACCTTCTCGATGTCCACGCCCCCTGCGGCACTCACCATGGCGATCACGTTGAATGTGCCGGGGTTAGTGGTCACGCCTACGTAACAGGCCCCGGCCTCGGAAACCACTTCCTCGACCAGCAACGCATCAACAGTGTAGCCATTGATGACCAGGCCAAACATCTTCTCGGCGGTCGCCCTGGCCTCCGCCAGATCGACCGCTTTCCTGATCCCACCCGCCTTCCCGCGGCCGCCGATCATGACCAGTGACTTGAGCATGACCGGGAACTGCAGGTCGAGCCCATCCAGGTCGGCGGGGGAGTGGATGACTCCGTACTGCCGGGGAACAAGGAGTCCCTTGGTTGCGAAGACTTTCTTGGCTTCGTGCTCGTAGAGTCGCACGGTGTCTCACTCCTTTCGAATCGGGGCGCAGGGACATCAGACCGCGGGAGACGCTCCGAAGAGGGCGTCCGCTCGTCTCCTCCTGCCGGTACTATTTCTCTCTCAGGGCTCGTACCGTATAGGGCAGCAGGCCACCCGCATCGCGGATCGCCAGGATCTCGGAAGGCAGCCTGGGAAATGAAAACGTTCGCGTCCCGACGGTGATCTTACCCTCTTCGGCATCAAGCGCTACCCGGTCACCATCCCGGTAGGCGTCGACGGCCTCGGCGCATTCCACCAGGAGGAGACCCTGGTTGATAGCCGACCGGTAGAAGATGCGAGCGT
Organism: uncultured Gemmatimonadota bacterium; assembly: GCA_964654825.1. GTDB lineage: Bacteria > Gemmatimonadota > CAZMKB01 > CAZMKB01 > CAZMKB01 > CAZZKG01. The sequence continues at coordinate 81,776 of CAZZKG010000002.1, forward strand.
AGCTCTTGGCAACCACAGCCTGGACACCCACGGCCTTCAGGCCGATGACCGGCTGCTCCCGGGAGCTGCCGCAGCCGAAGTTCTTCCCGGCGAAAACCATGTCACCCCTCTGGACCTGGCCGGCGAATTCGGGGTCCAGGTCCTCGAGCAGGTGCGGTTTGATCTCCAGGGCGTTGCTGCAGGTGTAGGTGTACTTCCCCGGGAAGAGCATATCGGTATTGATGTCGTCGCCGTACTTCCAGACTTTCATCTGTGAGTCTCCTCAATCCCCTTTCCGTGGATCAGTGATCTTGCCGCGGAGCGCCGATGCCGCGATCGATGCCGGGCTTGCCAGATAGATCTCGGCCTCCTTGCAGCCCATCCGTCCCTTGAAATTGCGGTTGGCGGTGCTCAGACACCGTTCACCGGGTGCCAGGACCCCCTGGTGTGCACCCAGACATGGACCGCAACCCGGCGGTAGAATTATGCCGCCCGCCCGCGAGAGGCGCGCGATGATGCCGCGATCGAGTGCTTCCTCGAAGATCTGTTTCGAGGCCGGGAGAACCAGCAGGCGCATCCCCGGGGCGACCGTTTTTCCTTCCAGGATGTCGGCCGCGATTTCCAGATCACCGAGTCGCCCATTGGTGCAGGTACCCAGAAGGCACTGGTCGATCTCGACGCCTTCCACCTCACCGATCGGTTTCACATTATCCACTTTGTGCGGGCAGGCCACCACCGGCTCGATTTCGGCCATATCGTAGTTCAGCTCGAGCACATAGGCGGCGTCAGCATCGGCCCAGACGGGCTCGTAGGATTCTTCAGCGACGCCGATCGATGACAGGTAGGTCCGGGTGACAGTGTCCACCGGGAAGACCGCTATCTTGGCGCCCATCTCGACGCCCATGTTGGCGATCGTGAAGCGCTCTTCCATCGACAGACTTGTAACATTACCGTGGAACTCGACTGCACGGTAGTTCGCTCCATCTGCCCCGATATCGCCGATGATGCTCAGCACCAGGTCCTTGGCCGATACCGGCGGACGGAGCTCACCGCTGAGAATGATCTTGATGGTCTCGGGAACTTTGAGCCACATCTGACCGCGCAGCTTGAGGGAGGCCGCCTCGGTCCGGTCAACGCCGGTGGCGAAGGTCCCCACGGCGCCGTAGGAGCAAGTGTGCGAGTCACTGCCAACGACCACATCGGCCGGCAGGGCGAGACCCTTCTCCACCACGACCTGGTGACAGACGCCTGCTCCAACGTCGAAGAAGTTGGGGATCTTGTGGGCGGTCACAAACTCGCGCGTCTTCTGGTGGTTGGTTGCGGTCTTCTCACTGGCCGCCGGAATCACGTGATCCAGGACAATCACCGGCATCTCCGGGCGCGCCACACCGAATTCGCTGAGCTCGGCACCGATCTTGTCGATGATGGCCGCGGTGTTGTCATGTGTGAGCAGGTGGTCCGGCTCAACAATGACGATCTGTCCTGGAATTACCTCGGCGTGGCCGGATTTCCTGGCCAGAGCCTTTTCAGCGAAAGTCTTTCCCACGGTTTTGCTCCATTGTGCGAGTTTCGACCAACCTCAGCCTCTCAATCTCTCAACAGACCACCTTTCTTGTAGATGTCCATCTGGACATCCGCGAACGGCTGCCCGAAGACTTCCTTCCCGGAAGGCAGCTCGATCCTTCCGGTGGTCAGATCAACTTCGATCACCTGACCATCCTGAAGGTCGGTCGAAACGAGATCCGCCACCATGATCGGGAAGCCGGCGTTGATCGCATTGCGCTCGTAGATGGCACCGAAAGACTCGGCGATGATCAACGAGATCCCGAGGCTTATAAAACAGTCCACGGCCTGTTGCCGGGAGGATCCGGCTCCGAAGTTCTTGCCCACTACAATGAGATCACCGGGACGGGCCTTCCCGGCAAAGTCTTCGAAGCCCTTCAGATTCCCGAAGGTGTACTGCCCCATCTCGGCAAGTTCGGTGATGGCCAGGTGCCTGTTGTGGTAGATCATGTCGGTGTCGATGTTGTCCTCGCGGATCACCCACACGCGGCTGCTGAACTCTGTCGGTGCGGCTGCCGCAGCCCCGGCCGATTTGATGGTCGGGATCGCAACAGTCGCGGTACCGGTGGCAAAGAGGGCCGGCGTCTCGGGTATCTGACCCGGAAGCGCGATGGCGCCGGCAACAGCAGACGCTGCGGTTACCGCCGGGGAGGCCAGGTATACCTCACCCTTTCCCTGCTTGCCTGCGAAATTACGATTGCCGGTGCTGACGGTTACCTCGCCCGGCCCATTTTGGCCGATCTGTCCGGCCGCGCAACCGGCGCAACCGGCGTTACTCACCAGTGCTCCGGCCTCTTTGAAGATTTCCATCAGACCGGTTTCGAGGCACTGGCGCCAGATCATGTCTGTAGCCGGCACGATCTTGAGCACCACACCGGGAGCGACCTTGCGACCCTTGAGAATATCAGCGGCCGCTTGCAGATCCTCGTAACGACCATTAGAGCAGGAGCCGATGAAGGCCGAGCCGATCTTGGTGCCGGAGACATCGGCGACGGGGATCACGTCCTCCGGGTGACCCGGCCGTGAAATCAGCGGCTCGAGCCCCGCTATGTCGATCTCGATGGTGTGGGAATAGCTGGCATGCGGATCGGCTGCCAGTGCGGCAACCGTTTTTCCGCTGGCCTTCTGAGCGTGCTCGATGACCGCTGCGTTGGGTGTAAAGAGAGCAATGATGCCCCCCATCTCGGTCGCCATGGAAGACATCGTAATGCGTCCGGAAAGACTCAACACGTCCACCGCCGGCCCCGAGAACTCAGCCGCGTAGCCGAGTAGCCCATTGGCCCCCAACTCCCGGAGCGCAGCGAGGACCAGATCCTTCGGAGTGGCCTCGGCCGAAGGGGTCCCCTTCATCACCACCTTGACCGTCGGTGGTACCTTGAACCAGACCCGGCCGTGGGCAAAGGCGTGGGCGATGTCGACGTCACCCATCCCCTGCCCGAAGGCTCCGATAGCCCCCAGGATATTGGCGTGCGAGTCGGTGGAGACCAGCGTGGCTCCGGGCACCGCCAGGCCTTCGTCGATGGCCAGATGAGTTCCGATGCCCCTGTTGATGTCATAGATCCGGATGGATCGCTCCCTGGCGAAGACACGGCAGGTCTGTTGATTGGTGGCGTACTTCTGATCCGACCCGCCGGGATTGCAGTCGAAGGTGAAGAAGGTCTTGCCGGGATCGTCGATCCCCAGGTTGTTCTCGCGCAGGTTCTTGACGACGTTGGCACCACCGAAGTCCCGCGCCACGCGGACATCGATGGTGAGGTCAACGATCTCCCCGGGGGAAACCTCACGCCCGGCATGTTGACCGAGGATTTTCTCGATCAACGTCTTGCCCATTACCTCACTCCCTTCCCGGGCGACCAACATCCCCCGATTGTATCAGCTTTCCCTCGTTGAGCATGACCAGCGGGTTGAAGGTTGCGAAATCCGCCTGGTGGATGAGGATCGTCTCGATCACCTGCGGCCGCCCATCACCTTCCCTGGCATGGCAGGCGATAGTGTTGACGACCTCTTCGGCGGCTCCCACTTCGGCGGCCAGTATGGCTCCCGAGATAGGGTGGCGGGCACACTTGCCGTTGTAACTCTTTCGGAAGCCCCCGGAGCCGTCCGGCTCGATCTCGAGGAGCTTGCCCACATCGTGCAAGATCCCCCCCGCCACCAGGCGGTCCATGTCGATCTTGTAGGGCATGTTCTGATAGGTTTCCATCTGGGCCCTGGCCAGAGCCACGGCACCCTCGGTTACCGCGATGGTATGTTCGATAAAATTGATCCCCCTGGTCTCGGTCAGGAGCGTGAAAGGTATTTTCTTCAGGTCCGTCACACTCTCCCAGCCACCCCGCTCGCAACCCTTCTGCCAGACATCCACCACCTTCTCGCGAAGTGTCTTGTCACCGATCCTGGCCAACTGCGCGGAGAAGAGCACCGCAATCTCATCTCTTGAAATCATCTTCTCGCTTCCCACCTGTTTCTGGTCTTCGTCTATCCCGGCAAGCTACAAGCACCGGGTCCCTCACTCCTGTGGCTTACAGTCTCTCGATAATGGCGTCGGCGACCCGGGTCGTGCCAGCGGCACCCTTCTGTATTACCTCCGGAGAACCGGTCATCTTCATCATGTCGTAGGTCCGTACCCTGCCTTCCCTGATCACTTCTGCAATAGCGTTCCTGATCCGGCTGGCCTTCTCAGTCTCATCGACATATTCGAGCATCATGCAGGCACTCAGGATCATTGCGATCGGGTTGACGATCGAGGTTGCGTAGTCGGCATACTTGGGTGCTGAGCCATGGGTCGGCTCGAAGATGGCGCAGTCCTCGCCCATGTTGGCACTGTTTGCGAAGCCCAGTCCACCTACGAGACCCGCAAAACCGTCGGAGACAATGTCACCGAACATGTTGCCGGCAATGATCACCCCGTAGTCCTCGGGGTTCTTGGTCAGCCACATCATCTGGGCATCGATGTTGGTCGACCACAGCTGGATGTTCGGGAAGCCCTCACTGACCTCCCTGGCAACCTGCTCCATCATGCCGGATGTCTCGCGGATCACGTTTGGCTTCTCGCAGACCGTAACCGACTTGTACCCGTGCTTGTCGGCGTACTCGAAAGCCTTGCGGCACAGGTAGTCGCAGGCCTGTCTGGTGAAGATGCGGCAGGAGATGGCGAGATCCCTGGACGGCACATCCTTGAATGCGGCCATCTTCTTGTGGGTCTCGAGCGCCTGGCGCACATCCGGCGGCGGATCGGTCCATTCCACACCCGAGTAGAGGCCTTCGGTGTTCTGCCGGAAGATGACCACGTCGATGACCGGCTCCTCGAAGCCGCCATCGGAAGTGCGGCGGATGAAGTTGAGCGGGTTGCCGGGGAAGGTCCGGCAGGGACGTATGCAAAGCTGCAGGTTGAAGTGCTGCCGCAGTCCAACGATCGGGCTGTAGTAGACGAAACCCTTGTCGCGCAACTCAGGAGATATTTCGGCGGCCGCCTTATCCTTGGGTTTCGACGTGATCGCACCGAATAGCCCCAGGCGGTGCTCAGCCAGGAGGTCGAGTGTCCTCTGTGGCAGGGGGTCACCCTCCCTCACCCAGAACTCCCACCCGATATCGGCATGGACGTAGTCGGCCTCGAATTTCACCGCCTCGAGGACTCTGAGGGATTCCTCCAACACATTCTTTCCGATTCCATCTCCCGGTATCGTAACGATGGTTCGCTTGCTCATCCCGTTTCCCTTCTCCGGTAGTGTGGCCATTACGTTTCAAAACCGATTAAATGTAAAAAATAAGAAAACCGGTTAAATGTCAAGAAGTTTGTGAAAGAATCGCGAATACTTTCGAAGTGGCTGAAAATCATGAACCAATTGGAATACTGGCCGCAGCCGTGAGAATCCGGGAGAGGATCGGGAGTGAAGATACGCTCCCAATTCTCCAATTCCCAACCCCCCAGGGGTGTTATTCATGGTTCTTGAATAAGGTTGAAAAGTGTTATACTCTATTCCATACGAGGTTGCCGGCTGTTCCAGGTACCGTCCCGGGGAAACATTTTCCCGGGAAAATCGATACCATATACTGATGCGGGTAAACCAAATTCAACTTCCACGATCGAGGCGCAAATATGTCGAGAACGAATCAAGCACTTCTCATCCTGCTGACTCTTCTGGTAGTACCTTTGTCTCTTGCATATGCTCAGCAGGGTACGACTGAAGTCACCAGAGGAGGAGAGGTTACCGGCGCAACTATCAGCGATGATGGATTTCCGGAACCTCTCGCCGGGGACACCCCTCCCGTCGGCGGTCCTCTCGGCAACGAGAATGTGTACGCCTATCCGAATCCCTTTAATCCCGAGATTGAATCGGTCAACTTCAGATTCCGGCTCGCCAGGGACGGCAGTGTGACCGTCAAAGTGTACGATGTGTCCAGTACTCTCGTAAACACCATCAACACCGGTTCTCCCATGGTTGCGGGGGAGGAGCTTCAGGTGACCTGGAACGGCAGGAATGGGCGGGGTATCGCAGTCGCAAATGGTGTGTATTTCTATGTGATAGAATCCGGTTCCGGCGGAAGAGCCGTCGGGAAGGTCGCAGTCTTGAGGTAAGATCCATATCCTGAAAGGGGCTCATCGATGCGGAAAGGACTTGTTTTTATGATTGTCGGAATGTGCCTGCTCCTCAGTACCGGGCGTGGGGCGGCAGTAGGAGACAAAGGCGGGCAGGGAGGTGCTTTTCTCCGGATGCCTGTCGGTGCCCGGCAGGCAGGGATGGGGAATGCCTTCGTGGGTGTGGCGGATGACGCCAGCGTGCTCTATTATAACCCCGGCGGTCTTTATCAGGCCGACGGTTCCGTCTTCGGTGCCACGTACTCTCTGATGTCGATGGATCGTACGTTTTATAATGGCAGCCTGGTGCACAGCTTCGATGAGTTCGGCACGTTTTCTCTCATGTTCACCAGATTCGGCGTTAGTGACATCGATGGAAGGGATGAAGTGGGCAATCCGACCGGCAGTTTTGACGACTCGGAGCTTGCACTGAGAGCAGGTTACGGAAAGGAACTGATACTTCATCTGGGTGCCGGCGGAGCGATCAAGTACCTCAATCACTCGTTGAAAGATAACAAGGCAACCGGTATCGGCTTCGACGCCGGAGCGCATGTCACGGTCCCGGTTGAAAATTCTCCGATCAGGTCGGTGAGGTTCGGTTTTGCTGTTGTTGACCTCATGTCGACCCTGTCGTGGGATACCTCGTCATCACGTGAAGATGAGATACCATCGACAATTCGTGTCGGCACCGGGATCGATTTTGTCTTTCGGGACATCGGGTTTCTCGTGGCCGTCGACGTTTCCAGGACCATGGGAGAGTCTCTGGTGTTCCGCGGTGGGGGAGAAGCCTGGCTGTACGGGAAGATCGCTCTTCGAGCCGGTGTCGATGGGGACAATCTGCATTTCGGGATCTCTGTGAAGCGGGACAGACTCCGGCTGGACTATGCGATATCGGCTGATGAGCTCGAGGATGGAGCAACGAACAAGCTGGGAGTGCAGGTTGAGCTTTGAGCTGCACCACTTTGAAAATAAATGGATTGGACATCTGAACGCAGGAGAAATAACGAGTTGACAGTTTCCCGCACCAGTTGTAAATTTAGATGGGAGGGCTGACTGGCAAATTCACCGTGAACATCTCAACAGAGGCGACAAGTCCTGCTACGGAGAGGATCTGATTCGCCGCAACAGAATATAAGGGATCTCGGTGGGCGAATGGCTCAGTTGGTTTAGAGCACCTGCCTTACAAGCAGGAGGTCACAGGTTCGAATCCTGTTTCGCCCACCATGATGATGAATATAGTAAGCTTCGGGGGTTCCACTTCAGTGGGGACCCCTGTTTTCTATTCAGGATGGTTCGAGGGAAGACGTGCCGGTTCTCGAGAAGAGCATGAAAGGATTGTTTTCATCAGGTCTCGGATTAACTCGAGCGGGCGGATTCGGCAGGCCTGTTCTGTTAGCTCTCCTGACCATCTGTGTGTGGTCATGCCCGCTTTGTGCTCAGGAGTATGACGGTGCTCTGGATTGGAGGGTGGGAGAAATTACTCTCACAGGAAACAGATCGATATCCGAGAATAAACTCGAAGAGGTAATCGAACTCGAGACAGGCAAAGCTTTCCTCGAGTGGCAGCTGCAGGATGATATTGATGGGATCAGAACATACTATGCGAGCAGGGGATACGTTGATGTACGGGTGAGTGAGGAGAGACAGGTCAGAGTCGAAGAGAGAAAAGTCGACATCGAATTCGTCATCTACGAGGGGCAGATAGCATTCGTAAATGACATCGAGATTCGCGGGGTCTCCCTCTTCTCGATCGATTACGTCCGTAGCAAACTAAAATTAAAGAATGGGAGCCCTTTTAGCGTCAGCCGGATCGATGATTTCACAATCTTCATGAAGGACGCGTACGCACGGAAGGGCCATCCTTATATGGTGATGACACCGGATCTGGTTTTCAACAGTAACAGAGATTCCATCGACCTGGTTATTGGTATCGAGGAAGGGAAGCTCACCAGGCTCGGCGATGTCAACGTCATCGGTAATGATCATATCCGGGAAAATCTGATACTCAGGATGCTGACGATTAAGAGCGGTGATGTCTTCAACCCTGCAAAACTGCAGGAGAGCCAGGAAAATGTCTATCAGATAGGGTTGTTCAAAAGCGTCTTTTTTGATGTCCAGGGTATTGAAGAGGAGAGAGACACTCTCGATCTCGTCATCGAGGTCCGGGAGGACGATTTTCGGTTGATCGGTTTCGGTCTTGGTTATGGATCTGCACAGGGAATCAGGGCCTCAGGGGAGTGGGGGTATGCGAACGTTCTCGACCGGGCGGAAAAGATAGTCGCAGGCGCCGAGTGGACTTACCAGCCATCGGAAGTGTCGGCATTTAAACGGACGAGTTCATATGCTCTGTCGCTTACCGAGCCGGTCTTCCTGTTCACCAATGCGAGATCCCGGTGGACAGCTTCCTATCAGGACTATGATTATCGACCTTTTGACAAGGTCGGGATATCGGGAGGGCTGCTGCTCTCGAGATTCTACGGAAGGAAAAAGAGGATCAGTCTCCAGTTTCTAGTCGAGTCATCTGAGATCTCGAATGTCGATGCT
>CAZZKG010000002.1:90534-127316 GCA_964654825.1 uncultured Gemmatimonadota bacterium
GTGACCTTCGCGGGACATATCAAAGCCGGTGTTGTCAGGGATTTCGGAACGTCCGAACCTGTGCCGCCCGAAGAGCAATTCGCTATCGGCGGTGCAAACAGCCTGCGAGGATACAAAGAACTTTCCATCGGACTCATTTCGGAGGAGGATCCAAGACCGGGAAACTATCTCCTTCAGCTTAACTTGGAGGGAAGATTTCATATCTGGAGGGGGCTGGGCGGGGTACTGTTCTTCGACAGTGCCAATATCTATGACAAGAATTTCTTTCCGAGGAAGCCGTTCCTCCTCAATTCAGCAGGTATAGGACTGCGGTATCGCACACCGATCGGTCCGGTGAGGGTGGAGCAGGCGGCCCGGCTCGACCGTAACTTCGGGTCGAGCATCATGAAGGGCAGACTTCACATAAGCATCGGGAATCCGTTCTGATGAAACGTGACAAAATAGTATTCGCAGTATTGTTCATCCTGATCATTTTGTCTTCCTACTGGATCCTGAGGAGCGCTATCCCCATGCTCCAGGACAGGTTTGTCCGGTGGGCACAGGAGAAAGCGTCTGAGACGCTCAATACCGAGGTTAGAATCGAATCGATAAGGCTAACCAGATGGGCGGGAATCGAAGTGCGGGGATTGACTATCATGGATCCCCTGAGGAAAGACGAAGAGTTTTTTTCCTCTCCCAGGATCGAAGTGCGACTGAAGCCTCTCAGGATGATCGAAGGTGATATCGAGTTCAGGCTGATCGCACTCGATGATCCCCGAATCGATATAGCAAAAGTGTCTGATCGCTGGAACCTGAAATCCTTTGGTAAACCACGGTCTGAATCGGAGAAGAAAAAAAGGAGTCGGCCTTTCAGCATGAAGATAGATCGTCTGGTATTGCGGAGGTCCTGGACCAGAATCAGCGGGCTTACGAGAGATCCGTTCGAAACGGATATGGATTTTAACGGTTCCCTGGATGTCGGAGACGGGAAAGTGATCATCGGGATGGGGAAAAGCGACCTCAACACCGGTTTTGTCTCATTTGGAGAATTCTCATTCGAAGGGGATCTCACGATAGAGGGGAAACGTTTATCCCTCGATGATTTCCTTCTCGAGAAGGCGGATACGAAGGTGGCGGGATCGGGTTTTATGGAGTTCTTCGGACCTGCCATGTGTCATTTCGATGTAAGCTCCGATTATTTCGATTTCGCACATATACCACCGGGAGTCGGTACGAGGAAATACCTCACGGGATCGGTCCAGATAGAAGCCGAACTAAATGGACGATTACTGAATCCGGATGTTATCGCTACGGTACAAAACTGCAGGGGAGAGCTTCTGGGGTACGAGTTCGAGGGTCTGTCCGGTGAGGTGAACTATTCCGGCGGGAAGGTGGAAGTGAGGGATCTCGCGAGTACGTTCTGCGGGGGGATTCTGTCCGGAGATTTTGATTTTGACTTCACGGAATCACCCGCGTCCTACAGCGCGGCAGTGACGCTCGATGATTTCAACCTCATCGGGCTCCCGTACCCGATACCGCAGGGCATGTCGAGTGCCATAGATGGTGAACTGATGTTCGAGGGAGTGGGATTCAACAAGCAGCAGTTCAACGCCAGCTCGATCGTCTCTCTCACCGAGAGCAAGGTCGGGGATATGGGTTTTCAGACTCTCGACGCGGTGTGTACCCTCTCAGGAGAGGGGCTCAGGATTGTTGATGGGAAACTGCGGTTGAAAGAAGGATCCATAGGAGTGAATGGCTCCATCCTGGTGGATCGTTATTCGCTTTCTGTCGAAGCGAGGAACGTCGACATCGTGCAATTTCCACAAATCCTCCCGGCCGGGAATATTAGAGGACTTTTTACATACAGTGGTACCGTCGGAGGAAATTATCGCAGGACGAATATAGACGGTACATTCCTGCTCGGGTATCTGGGTATGGGAGATGTGTTCAAAGTTCAGAGAATAGAGGGGTCGTGCCGAATCGAGGACCTGTCCTACGAACCGGAAGGAGAGGTGCAGCTCCGGGCTGACGGTATCGAAGCCGGCGGCATCGAACTTGATTCATTCGATGGGAGAATTCAGCTGAATGAAAACTCCGCGGTGATGAATGATGTCTTCGTGAAGGTCGATTCAACCGAGTTCCTGGAGTTCTCAGCCAGGGTTGACCGCGAAGACGAAGAATATTCGTTTGCACTGTCGGATATAACCATTCATCACCAGGGGAGCGCATCGACCAGCTCAGGTACCCTTGTCCTTCACAGAAAAGCCGACTCGTGGCTTCTCGATGAGAGTACGATCTCCTTTGCAGGCGGACGACTGATGGTCGGTGGAGAGCTTGGATCCGACGGCGTGATTGTCCTGAGCGCAAAGGCAGATTCCATCGACCTTCACGAGGCCGATCGATTTCTGCGGATCGGGAAGAATCTCGAGGGACAATTTGGCGCCGAACTCCTCGTTTCTGGTACACTGGATCAGCCGCTTATGACTCTTTCGATGAAGGGAGACAGGATTCTCTACGAAGGTGCACAGCTCGATTCCGTTGTTTTCGGGGCATCCTATGCAAGTAAAATCTTTTTCATCGACAAATTCGAACTGTGGAAAAATGAGTACCTTGCACGTGGGAGCCTGAATCTCCCCCTTGACCTCGCCCTTGCCGAGAGAGCCGAGCGGCTCGACCCGGGAGGGAATCTGTATGGTGAAGTTACTGTCAACGTGCCGCTCAATTTTGTCAACATGCTGATCGGGAATTTCCGGGCTTCCGGTGGTGAGTTCAATGCATCTTTATCCCTCACCGGCAAGGCAGGGAGCCCCCGCTGGGCGGGGCAGGGTACGATTTCATCGGGAAGCGGTCTCTATATCCCGACGAATTCCTACTTCGATGTTATCGATGCCGCCTTTCACATGGAAGAGAGCTCGCTCGTTGTGGATTATCTCAGGGCAGGATCCAGGAAAGGGGGGGTCGATTCATCGGGGAGAATTGATTTCGAGGGATTCGATCCACAGGATCTCGATTTTGCCGTTCACCTCAAGGGATTTGAGATCAATCAGGTGAAACACGTGGCACAACTCACTCTGGATGGAGATCTCGTAGTCGAAGGGAGTGTCCGATCACCGCTTCTCCGTGGGAACCTCCAGTTAAGTGAGGGAGAATTCAGCCTTCCCTTCGGTCGGGGTCCCGGTGACCTGGAGGGAAGGGAGATGCTCACTTTCCCCATCAATGTAGATATCATTGCAGACAGCAGGGATAATGTGTGGTTTCGAAATAAACAGGCGAACGTCGAGATGGAGATCGATCTGGCGGTGAGAGGGGGGCCGGAAGGTGTCAAAGTCTCCGGCGAGATGAGACCGGTTCGGGGATTTTATCTCTTCAACGGCCGGAGGTTTCAGGTGGATGAGGGGGCGATCAGCTTCGTAGGTTCGACTATCATCAATCCGATACTCGATGTCAATGCCTCGAGAGTGATCCGGGGGCGTGTTCGGGATAATCTCACCGGGTCGCTGGAAGCTACCGAAAATGTGATCAACCTGCACGTCGGTGGATTCTTTGACGAGGTTGAATTCGACATCGAGGTCCTGGACGAAACGGGTTCCGTGCTGCCTGTGACACGGGAAGAGGCGTTCACGCTTCTGCTCCTGGATATGACGAAGAAAGAATACGATGTGAGAAGGGGATTCTACACAGAGCGGGTTCAAAACCAGGTCGCTACCCTCCTGGGACAACAGGCGGCCTCACTCCTGCAGGATGCCTCTCCGCTTGATGTTATTACAATCGAGACGGACCTGTTTGCCCAGGATGCCGCCGGAAGTGCTCAGGTGTCCGTCGGGAAGTATTTTGCCAAGAGATTTTTCCTGCTCTACTCACAGGATATCATGGAACCATCGATTTACAACATTTCTATCGAATATGGTCTCAGGAGGAGAATGTTCATCGTCGGTCAGACCAGAACAGGAGGTGATCAGTTCAGTGATCAGTTCAGTCTCGATTTCAAATATAAGTTCAGGTTTTAAACTGAGTGGTTCTGTTTATAGATACGGTGATGCATCGGAGGCCTGAGACAATCGTATTTATTAGTAGGGCCACTTTGCCCGAGTTGCTTGACAGAAAACACGAAGAAAGTTATTTTAGTGAGCTACAAGAAGTTATCAGTTTCATCACACCCTGGTATGGTTTCCTTTGATCACACCGGGTAATTCAGGACGGTAGTGCTATGTGGAAAAACAATACAGTTCTCTGTATCGGGATTCTGATATCACTCGCTTGCTGCGTAAATCTTCAGGCGCAGGGGGATATGCGGTATCGCATAGCTGTTTTCCCTTTTGAGAGGGAAGGTGACATATCCAGAGGCGAGATGGAAAAATTTACCGAATCAGTTCGCGACCAGTTTATCGAAACCGGGCGATATGAAGTGGTTTCGTTCGAAACCTTCAAGGAAGTCATGAGAGAGAACAAACTTCCTCACTGGGAGTCGGTACCGGACAGTCTCATCGAGGACATCGCACATTCGCTCGGCGTGAAGCTCGTCGTTAAAGGAGTCATGGACAGGACGGGCGACGGCGGGATCTCCATAAACGCCCATCTCCTCGAAGTCGCATCAAAAAAGGAAAAAAACATCTCTGATACCTCCATTCCGGCAGGCACGGATGTGTCTATGCTCGCGCGTTCGCTTATCAACAACATCTTCTTGCAGATTGATGTTGACAAATACGCCGCATTCGGTCTGCAGTACCTGAATAACAAGAACTACGAGAGAGCAGAAGACAACTTTCTCAAGGTGTTTCAGCTGGACTCGACTCATGTTGCATGTCACTACTATCTCGGGAATGCATATCTCGAGATGGGAGATACAGCGAAGGCTGTTGATCAGTACAACACCGCACTCAGATACGATCCCGAGTACACCGATGCTCATGCGAAACTTGCTACCGTCTATCAGAGAAAAAACGACATCGAGAAAGCAAGCGAGGTATTTTCCCGACTCCTAGAAATCGATCCAGACAACCTGAGCTACCGTCTCAATTATGCTTCAGTTCTCTTTCAGGCAGCACGTTTTCCGGATGCCATAGCACAGTATGACGAAGCTCTGAAGCTCGATTCGACGAGAGCAAGTATCTGGATGGGGAAGGGGCTCGCATATTACAAAATGGAGGACTGGCAGGCGGCCATCGAGCCGCTCGAGAAGGCCAGTAATCTCAACGGCTCCGATATCAACAACCTCATTTATCTGGTGGCTTCTTACCACAAGATGAACGACTACAGCGGTGCAGTATCGGCTTACGAGAGACTCGTCGCTATCAACCCCGCATATCCGAAAGCATATCTCAACCTCGGCCTCTTCTATCAGAAACTCAAACAGAATGCGAAGGCGATCGAGGCATTCAAGATGGGAGCAGAACACTCGCCCGAAGAAGACAAGGGGGAAATCTACCTTGCACTGGCTAATACTCTGGACAAAAGCTCCCGGTACGGGGAGGCGATCAGCGCCGCCAATCAGGCGGTGAAGCGCGGTGCGAATGTCAGAAGGTGTTACATGATCATCGGAGATGCATACCAGGATTGGGGTGAATCACTCGAGTCCACTGACACGATCGAGAAGTATCGTGAAGCAATCGATTACTATAACAAATCTACCGAAGCGTATTCAAATGTGCTTCAGGATCAAAAATTCGGTAAGTACGCAAAAGACAATATAGATAGAAACAAAGAACTCATCAAACGGGCTGAACTCATCATCAAGAAGAAAGAACTGGGCGGTTGAAAGCTGTCCAAAGGTCTTGACATTACCTGATTCAGGTACAATATTCCTTACTCTTTCAGCGGGGTCGTAGTTCAGCTGGATAGAACGCCGGCCTGTCACGCCGGAGGTCACGAGTTCGAGTCTCGTCGGCCCCGCCATAATCTCCGGGCTCATTTCTGTTATCCGATCAAAGGGTGAATCTCCACCTGTCGAGGTCATCACACCTGTCTTACTTGATTTTGCTGAATGATGGTATTATTGTGGTGCAGGTATCTTTGATATTGCCCAGAGGTGAATGCCTCCACAAGGGGATTTACAGATCGTGAGGGTATCTCTCTTCGTACCGTGCCTGGTAGATCAGTTGTATCCAGAGGTTGCTTTCTCTACCTTCAAGCTGCTCCGTGATCTTGATGTCAACGTCGTGTATCCGGATACACAGACATGTTGCGGCCAGCCGGCCTACAACGCGGGTCACTGGAAAGAGGCTGTTCCTCCCGCCGAGCACTTTCTGCAGGTATTCCGTCACTCGGAGTACGTCGTATCCCCCTCGGGTTCATGTGTGAGCATGGTAAGAAATTTCTATCGAACACTACCGCTGAATGAAGACTCGATGAAGATCCTGGAAACTCTTGAAGGCAGAGTCTATGAGCTAACCGAGTTTCTGGTCCGTATTCTGAAAATTACCTCACTCGGAGCCGTGTTCAACCACAGAGTCACGTACCATGATTCGTGTCACCTGCTTAGAGAACTCGGTGTGAGGGAAGAGCCGCGTGAAATACTGAAAAGAGTCGAAGGAATCGATTTTGTTGAAATGGACGGGAGTGAGGAATGCTGCGGTTTCGGTGGTGTGTTTTCGCTGAAACACCGGCATCTGGCCTCTGACGTTGCCGCGTCGAAGCTCTGTAAGGCGTCGGAGACCGGAGCCGAATTTGTTGCCGCGTGTGATGCCGGATGCATCCAGCACATGGAGACTGCTGCCCGGAAGACCGGTAAAAAGATCAAACCGATCCACATTGTTTCGATCCTCAGGCCCGGAGACGGTATGTGAGCCGGATTACCAGCCCGATGAAGAACAGAATAGAAAAGGCACTTTTAAAAACCCAATTACGGCGGAATCTGGATAAGGCCCTGCTGACTTCCAATACCAAGCGTATGAAGATAGTCGGTCAGACTCCCGAATGGGAAGAGTGGCGCTCTTCTGCCCGGGCAATCAAAGAGCGGATCCTTAGTAACTGGGACGTTCACCTCGAAACCTTCGCAGATACCGCCCGTGAGAACGGTATCACGGTACACTGGGCCACCGACGCTCTGGAAGCCCGACAGACGGTGTATAACATCGCAGAAGCGAACGGTGCTAACCAGGTTGTGAAGTCAAAGTCGATGCTCTCGGAAGAAGTGGACCTCAATCCCCATCTGGAAGCGAAAGGGATCGAGGTGGTCGAGACCGATCTCGGTGAGTTCGTGGCCCAGATTGCAGGCGAGCGGCCGAGTCACATCGTCGCACCGATTATTCACAAGAGCAAATCCGAAGTTGTCGATCTCTACGTGGAGAAACTCGGTGCACCGCGTCTCGAAACCGCTGAGGAAATCACCGCGTACACACGAAAGCTCCTCCGTGAGAAGTTTCTGGCGGCGGACGTCGGGATTACCGGTGCCAATTTCGGACTTGTCGAGGAGGGGGCCGTCGCGATCGTCGAAAACGAGGGAAACGTGAGGCTCTGTTCGACCCTTCCCAGGATCCACATCATCCTGATGGGAATAGAACGGTTGATCCCGTCAACAAGGGAACTGCCCATTTTCCTGAAACTGCTGGCCATGAGTGCCACGGGCCAGTACATCACCAACTACGTTTCCCTTGTCAGGTCACCAAAACTCGTGGAGGAAATCGATGGCCCCGAAGAAGTCCATCTCATTCTCGTCGATAATGGCAGGACCCGTATCTATGACGATCCCCGGCTGAGAGAGATCCTCTTCTGCATTCGGTGCGGGGCCTGTTTGAATATCTGCCCGGTGTATCAGCGTATCGGTGGACATCCCTACGGGTGGACCTATCCGGGTCCGCTGGGATCCATACTCACACCTCTATTGAACGGTTCACCTGCTTTTTTTGAACTCCCGTTTCTCTCAACGCTCTGTGGCCGGTGCCGCGAAACCTGTCCGGTGAAGATCGAACTGGAGCACCTGCTAATACGGCTCAGGAGAAAAGCGGTCGAAGAGAATGGAACAGGCGGCATCATCGAAAGACTTATATTCCGGTTGTATGCCTTTGCAGCCTCACGTCCGGGTGTGTACAGGAACCTCGAACGACTCGTCAGGATCCCTCTGGCTGTGGCGAGATTCCTCGGAAGGGGAGGTGGGTCATCCCTGACGGCATTCCCGCCGCCGTCCCCGCGTTCTTTTCACAGGATGTGGAGGCAGAGAGGAGGTGGTACCGGGTGAGCCGGGGAAGCAGAAATTATATTCTCGAGCGGATCAGGGCGGCCAAACCCCACGGGGTGAAGAGTGATGACCTGCCGTACCCGTTGCCGGATACAGGTTCCTGTGATGAATCCGAGCTCCTCGACCGCCTGGAGAAGAACCTCAAATCGACGAGTACCGCGCTATGTCTTCTCAGGGACAGGAGTGAACTCGGAGAAACTCTTTTCCGGGCCTTTGACGAACTCGGGGCCCGCAGAGCTGTCATTTTCTCAGAAGAAATTCCCGGTGGGGACCTGATCCGGGATAGCTGGTCCGGTGATACAGCAGAATCGCTTTCCTGTGAAGTTTTCTTCGGAATAGATACGAAAGTTGTGAAGGAGGGAGGGGTAGGCGGATTTCTCGACTCTATTGACGTGTGTGTGACGGGGTGTAATATGATTGTTGCCGAGGGCGGTGTGTGTGCTATAGATTCCTCATCGGAATCCGGCAGGCTCGCTTCACTCCTGCCGCCCCACCACATCGTCGTCGCGAGGCGAACTGATGTCGTACCGCGACTCGACGACCTGATGGAGAGTATCTCGTTCGGGACAAACAGGGAGAGAAGCTCGTTCATTCTCATATCCGGACCCAGCAGAACAGCTGATATCGAGAAACGGCTGGTACTGGGAGTTCACGGACCTCTTTCTCTGACGGTTATTCTCCTCCCGGTCCGATGAGATCCTGCGCATCAACACATTCTCCTAATACAAATTTCGTCGACTCGCCTGTTTACACGGGTTACACCGATTTCTCCACGCCTATGACCGGATGAATCTTCTCAGGGATTTCTCCTTGATATTAATATCCCAACCAGCTAGCTTTATACACAATATTGCGAATCAGCCCTGCACGATAGGAGTACAAAGAAAACAAACCGGTGAATTCTGTGAAGGAGGTTTTCGATGACAAGAGGACTGTTCCGCGTCCCGGGTGTCTGCCTGTTGAGTTGTATCCTGTTTATTGCCTGTTTTTCCTATCCTGTTTTTGGACAGGACAAGATGGAGGAAGTCCGGCATACCCTGGATGAGGCGAAAGCAGGGCAGGCCGGTATTCTCTCTCCGGATTCATTCAGTCGGGCGCAGGAAGCGTACAATAATGCCCTGAAAGAGACGGAGAAGGGAAAATCCCTTGATCGCATCAGGAAATATGTCGATGAGGCCCTGGAGTATGCGAATCTTGCCATCCGGAACACCGAGCTGGCAAAAGTGACCTTTGTTGATGTGCTGCCTGCGAGGGAGAAGGCAATCAAAGCCGGAGCTCAGAAATTCGTTCCCGATGCGTGGTCTGAGACCGAAGCGGAGTTCAATAAAGCTGCTAAGTCACTCGAACGTGGAGATGCAAGTGCAGCGAAGAAGAAGGCAAGAGAAGCGCTCGATCTGTATAAAACAACTGAGCTCCTCGCGATCAAGGAGGATATCATCGGTGAGACAGGGCGATATATCGAACATCTCGAAGACGAGGGTGTTGATAAGCTTGCCGGAGTGACACTTGAGAAAGCACGCCATCATCTGAAACAGGCCGATGAGGTACTCAACAGAGACCGGTACATGCGTGAAGATGCCGAGGCACTCGACAGGGTAGCTCGGTACGAGGCGGAACACTCTCTTAATCTGGCGACCAGGATAGAGCGCGATGAAGATGAAAAACGGAGCCAGGAGGCGATCTACCTCGAATTCGAGGACGATCTCATGAAAATCGGGAAAGAACTCGGTGTGAGTCTCCAGTTCGACAAGGGTATCACCGGCCAGGCGGATCTCCTCGGGGAAAAGCTGGCGGAATTACGAGAAGAACGTGACAGGATCGGAGCCGAACTCACGGATCTCCGGCAGAAGTATGTCACTACGCAGGAGGACCGCCGGGTTATCGACGAACAGTTGAAAGAGGAGCGTATCAGGAGAGAGAGGATCGAGCGGGTGGCCGCATACTTCGAAGATGACGAAGCGCAGGTTCTTCAGGAAGGGAAGAAGGTCCTCATCAGATTGACAAGTTTCACTTTCCCGAGCGGTACATCCGTGATCGAACCTCAGTTTTTCCCTCTGCTGACGAAGGTGCAGCGCTCGATAGAGCAATTCCCCCTGTCCGATATCGTTATCGAAGGGCACACAGATGCCAAGGGTGATGACTCTTTCAATGAAAAACTCTCGCAGACGCGTGCCGATGCAATCAGAACCTACCTGGTGGCAAACCTCGGTTTAAATCCGGCAAGGATCATTGCTGTCGGATACGGTGAGCGTAAGCCCATTGCAACGAATGACACGAATCAGGGCCGGGCCTTGAATCGACGAGTGGACGTCGTAATCAATCCGAAGGACTGAAAATTAAAGACACGATGATGAAGAGGAATGAAATCGCAATCACGATCGGGGGTGACGCGGGCCAGGGTATCCATTCCAGCGCAGAAAGGCTCGCCAGGGCGCTGTGCCGGGGAGGGCTGCGGGTGTTCGGTATCCTGGACTACAGGAGCAGGATCAGGGGAGGACACAATTTTTTCCAGGTTCGGGTGACGGGAGGCCCCGTCTTCTGTTATGCCGAGCGTGCCGATCTCCTCGTCGCCCTGACCCGGGATACGATCGGGGAACATCTGGATAAACTCAATCGGGGTGGTGCCGTCATCTATGATGAATCCTTCGATACAGGAGCGTTCAATCTGAAGAGGAGGGGAATCACGGCTGTCCCGATCCCGCTGATACGGATCGCCGAGGAGAAGGGCAGCGGTAAACTGATGGCGAACAGTGTGAGTCTTGGGGTCGTCTGCGCTCTCACCGGATTCCCCCTGAACCTCCTGGAAGATATCCTGCGTGAGAACCTGGTGCCCAAAGGTGAAGATGTCGCGGAAAGTAATATCAGTGCTGCCAGGGGCGGCTTCGAATATGCCGGGAAGTACAGAGATACCTTCCCGTTCGAGCTCACACCCACCCTGTCCCGTGAGATGATGATCATAGATGGCAACAGGGCTTTCGCCTTCGGCGCACTCGTCGGAGGCTGCAAGTTCATATCGGCGTACCCTATGACGCCGGCCACTTCGATCCTCGAATTCATGGCGAAGAAAGCCGTTTCTTACAGTCTCATTGCTCTCCAGACCGAGGATGAGATCGCGGCTGTGAACATGGCGATCGGCGCTTCACATGCAGGTGTCAGGGCCATGACAGCCACTTCCGGCGGCGGATTCTCTCTCATGGTGGAGAGCCTCGGGCTGGCAGCGATAACTGAAACACCGCTCGTCATTGTCATCTCCCAGCGGCCCGGACCCTCGACCGGTCTCCCGACAAGGACCGGGCAGGAAGATCTGCAGTTCGTCCTCGGTGCCTCTCACGGCGAGTTTCCGCGTATCGTCCTGGCGCCCGGTACACCGGAACAGTGTTTCACTATCGCGTATCGAGCCTTCAACCTCGCTGACCGGTATCAGTGCCCGGTAATCGTGCTTCTCGACAACTTCCTGTCCAACTCTCTCCGCAGCGTTGACTGTGCCGATATCAATCTGGATGATTTCAGCGTAGACCGGGGCGAGCTTCTCGCTGGCAGCACTCCTGAGCTGAAAACGCAGCAGTACAGGAGACATATGTTCACCCGGTCGGGGATTTCTCCACGTGCGGTGCCCGGAAATCCCAATGCTGTGTACACCACTACGAGCGATGAGCACGATGAATCCGGAAACATAGAGGAGGGGATCGAGAACAGAAACAGGATGATGGAAAAACGCATGAGGAAGCTCAAAGGTGCGGCCGGAGATCTCGACAATCCCCGCCTGTATGGTCACCGGAATGCCGATATAACATTCGTCGGCTGGGGATCATCTTCGTGTCCGACTATGGAAACGGTCCAGAAGCTCAAAGCAGAAGGGGTCAAATCGAATTTCCTCCACCTCGTCAATATCTGGCCGTTCCCGGTGAAGGCGGTTGAACGGGTACTCGGGAAAGCGAAGAAGATCGTAGTTGTTGAAGGTAATTATACCGGGCAGCTGACTGCACTGATCAAAGCACAGACGTGCATTCCCATCACCCGGTCAGTACTCAAGTACGACGGGAGACCCCTGTCATCCGAATTCATCCTATCCGGTATCCGGGACCTGTGAGGAGGGAAAGATGGTAGAGAAGAAGGATTTCAGTCATCCCATTTCCCCTACCTGGTGTCCCGGCTGCGGTAACTACGGCATCCTCAATGCGGTAAAAGATGCTCTCGTCTCCCTGGGCAGGGAGCCTCATCAGGTCCTCATCGTGTCGGGGATCGGATGTTCCGGCAAGTTTCCCGGCTACATACGGGCGAACGGCTTCCAGGGGATTCACGGGCGGGCGCTGCCTGTCGCAACCGGTGCGAAGCTGGCTAACCAGGCGCTCCTCATCCTCACAGTGACCGGAGACGGGGACGGATACGGCATTGGCGGCAACCACTTCATCCATGCGGCGAGAAGGAACATCGATATCGTTCACATCGTACATGACAACCAGGTCTACGGCCTCACCAAGGGCCAGTTCTCGCCCACCAGCCAATCCGGTTTTAAAACGAAGACCTCGCCGGAGGGGAGCACCGACAGGCCGCTCAATCCACTTCGAATCGCTCTTTCAGCGGGTGCGACGTTCGTCGCCCGGGGCTACTCCGGTGAATTGAAGCACCTGACCCGGCTCATCACCGAAGCCGCGCGGCACCGTGGGTACGCTCTCATCGATACACTGCAGCCCTGTGTGACCTTCAATTACATCAATACATATAAATGGTTCAATCAGCGGGTGTATAAGCTCGAAGACTCGGGACACGACAGCTCGAGCTGGGAATCAGCCATGACCAGGGCCGGTGAGTGGGGTGAGAAGATCCCGCTGGGGATATTCTACCGGGCCGAAGGCGTACCGGCGCTGGATGAGCTAATACCCGCCCTGTCCGCAGGTCCGCTAGTCACCCAGGACTTAAACAGCAAGGTCCTCGGGGATTTCGAGAAGATCAAGAAGGAGTTCGTGTGAGCCGGGAGAGAAAAGTGAAGGGGAGCGTGAGAGTCGAAAAAGATCTCCTCGGGAGTGTCGATGTCCCGGCATCGGTATACTACGGGGCGCAGACCAGGAGAGCTGTGGAAAACTTCCCCGTAAGCGGCAGACCGAATCATCCCGGCCTCATCAGGGCGTACTCTTACGTAAAAAAAGCCGCCGCGGCCGCCAATCACGAGCTCGGGCTACTCGACAAAAAACGGTACCGGGCGATTTCCTCTGCCTGCGATGACGTGATCGGGGGGAAGCTTACGGATGAGTTTCCGGTGGACATTTTCCAGGCGGGGGCCGGGACCTCGACCAATATGAACCTCAACGAAGTCATCGCGAACCGGGCCCTGGAGTTGTCAGGTAAAAAAAAGGGTGATTACTATTACATCCACCCCAACGACCATGTCAACATGGCCCAGTCGACCAACGACACCTTCCCAACTTCGATGCATGTTGCTCTTCTCTTCTCACTCCCTCTCCTGACGGATGAACTCTCCGCCCTCGAAGGCTCTTTTGCGGAAAAAGCCAGGCGGTATGCCAGGGTGGTGAAGTCTGCCCGGACCCATCTTCAGGACGGTGTGCCGGTGCGCTGGGGCCAGGTGTTCAGATCGTATGCCACGGCACTCCGGAAAGGCCGTAAGATTATCGAGCGATCCGGAAAGCTCCTCGAAGAAATCGCGATAGGGGGGTCGGCCGCCGGGACGGGGCTCAACACTCACAGACAGTACCAGCGGACTGTCGTTTCGTATCTTTCGAAATTCACGGGTCTCTCGCTGAAACAATCGAAAGATCTCCTCGCTTCCATGAATTCCCACATTGCCATATCGTCTTTCTCCTCCTCACTCCGTAACGTTTCTCTCGAACTCGTCAGAATCGCGAACGACATAAGGCTTCTCTCATCCGGTCCGGTCACGGGTATCGCGGAGCTTCAGCTTCCGGCTGTACAGCCGGGTTCCTCCATTATGCCGGGCAAGGTCAATCCGGTCATCGCAGAGATGCTCAACATGGTCTGCTTTCACGTCGTCGGTGTCGACAGCACAATCGCGATGGCGGTCCAGGCCGGACAGCTCGAGCTTAACGTTATGATGCCGCTCATGGCCAACGAGCTGCTTCACGGCATGGATGCCCTCGCTAACGGCATCGGACAGTTTCGGAAGCTGTGCGTGGAGGGGCTCGTAGTCGATGTGGAGAAGAGCAGGGAGAACGCGTTCAGCTCACCGTCAATCGCGACGGTACTCAACCGGATCATCGGTTACGAAAAGGCCGGGCACATCGTTAAAAAATCGCTCCGGGAGAAGAAGACGGTCCTTGAAGTACTGAGGGATGAGCAGGTGCTCCCCGAGGAGCTTCTCACCAGGATCTTCGATCCCTACAACCTCACCGGCCCGGGATTCCCCGAACGCGAAAAAAAGAAAACCAGGGGTCGAGCGTGATTTCCTGTTCCGTTCACCCGAGCTCCCGTCCGTGCTCGCTCTCTCGGGCGGATGTATCCGCATGCTCGCTGTCTTCCTGTCCTTTTCCGGATAAACATGTTCGATATAGTGAACAAAAATCAGAACCCGGGTCGCCTTATCTCTTGTCGTATCCGCAATAAAGACAACGTGTAACGTATTCATGTCACTCTGGTATAACTCTTGCTTTGCTCGAGTTCAGGAAAAAGCACCAGGGAAACCGATTTTCCTCAGGAAAGGAGTCACCCCATGCTGAGCAGAGCACACATCCCCGTGATAGCTACCATGCTTGCCGTCCTGATTTTCGGTCTCTGTGGAGCCTGCAGTGACAATGCCGTCGGACCGGAGGCACTGATTCCGGATGAGTGGATTCACATCAGTGGAGCAGTGAATGAGGTTTTTGATAAGCTTTTCATCTCTTCAGTTCTATATCCTTCTGAGGGTCGAGAGATGCTCGAGCTCAAGTTCATTGGGAGCAAGAGAATCAGAGAGCAGACTGCAACCATTAACATATACATGTTGCTTTCCTCTCCACAGGGAGAGGATGTCTGGGAAGCGGGGGAATACACCTTTGAGAAAGGCGACGTCCCTGATCCGGGGAAATTCAAGGGAGAAGCAACTTACCGTATCAATTGTGATACACACGAACACGAGTATGATTTGTTTGACCTCACGTCATTGTCTTTGAAGATCGAGCGTTTCGATAGCAGCCGTTTCGTTGGTAAATTTTCAGTCATCGGCCAATATGAGTATGGCCAACGTACGGAACATGGCCAGGAAAAGGATGTTACATTGGGGGAAGACGGACAGATAAACATTATAGGACCTGTTGATGCAGTCCCCATGCTCGGTTCCTTCGATCTGGCAACCGGATCATAATTACCACTGTGTTCGGTGTGCCCGGGTTGTTCAGAATATCTTGAGATTGATATATCTCTTCGGATTCTCCTTCACATCCTCCAGGAGCTCTCTGAGACTGACCGAAACCCGGTTCATCTGCTCGTACAGCTCGGTGTCGGTGAGTATCTTGCCTGCTGTCCCGTGGCCGGCCCTGAGTTCGACTGTTATCGAGTCGAGCCTCGCGGTTAGTGAGGCAAGGTTGTTGTAGAGTGTCGGGTCGTTCACGAGTTTCCCGATCGTACCCATTCCACCCTGGATGTCAGTGGCTAGTGCGTCGGCCCGCGTAACGAGCCCGAAGAGACTGTGATAGAGGGCGGGATCGTTCATCAGGAGTCCGATGGTGCCCTTACCCTCATTGATCTTCGTCATGAGCGCCTTCGTGTCCGCCATCAGTTCTTCAAGCGTGTTGATAGTAGTCGGTTCGTTGATGAGTATGCCAAGGCTGCCGGTGCCTTCATCGATCTTTTTGGTAATACTCTGGGCATGCTCGAGCGTGATGACGAGGCCCTCGACGGCGCTGGAAGCGGTGGCGATGAGCTGTTCGACGTCGATCGGAGTGTCGGCTTCGATCACGCCGCCCGGAGGGATCTTCTCCTCACCGATATTCCCCTGAGTGATGGACACGAATTTGTCGCCGAGCAGCCCGAGTGTGCCTATCCGTGCCCTCGACCCTTTCCTGATCCTCTCCTGTACATCCTCATCGATTTCCAGAGTGACTTCTATCTCCGATCTCGTAATGTCGGGCGGGAACTCGATTTCCGTTACCGTTCCCACTTTCACCCCGGCGAGCCAGACGGGAGCGCCGACCTGGAGGCCGTTTATCCTCACCATATACGTTTTTATAACATATCTCTTCATGAACATACCACCCTCGCGACCGAGGAAGAAGATACCGACTGCGAGAAGAGTAAACGTGATGATCACCATCACACCAACTTTCAGCTCGGACCAGGTGATATATTTTTTTCTTCTCATTACAGCCTCCTCAGGTCAGGTATTCCTGAATCCATGGATCCTGCTGGTTTTTGAGTTCTTCGACGGTCCCTTCGAAAATGATGTTACCTTCTCTTATCATCGAAATCGTGTCAGCAACCATATATGCGCTGTTGAGCTCATGGGTGACGACGATGGAAGTGACTCCTTCCTTCGCGAGCTTGATGATGAGCCGGTTGATCTGTTTTGCCGTAATCGGATCGAGCCCGGTGGTGGGCTCGTCGTAGAAAAGAATGGCCGGATTTCCTGTGATTGCGCGGGCGATGGCGACCCGTTTCTTCATCCCGCCGCTGAGGTCGGCCGGCATCGCGTCGATCGCCTCTTCGAGATCGACGTATCTCAGTTTTTCCTCGACAATCCGGTCGATATCGTCCGGGTCCATCGAACCCTGTTCGATTAATTTGAACGCCACGTTCTCTCTCACGGTCAGAGAATCGAACAGGGCGCCGCCCTGAAAGACCATACCCATGATCCCCCTGATGTCGGTGAGCTGATCTTCGCTCATGTTCGTGATGTCCCGGCCATCGATGAGAATGGTACCCGAGTCCGGTTTGAGGAGGCCGAGGAGGATCTTCAGCGTGACACTCTTCCCGCAGCCGCTCGGACCGAGAATCACCCTGGTCTCGCCCTTCTCCACATGGAGGCTGATCCCCTTGAGGACCTCCTGTTCATCGAATGCTATTCGTGTATCCTTCAGCTCTATCATGTGTCCCTAAAGCAGCGCGAAAAACAGTTTCGTAATAAAGAAATCGACCACGAGCACTAGAATGGAAGCAGTAACCACTGCATTGGTAGTGTGTCTGCCGACACCTTCGGTACCTCCTGTCGTGGTGAGGCCGAAGTGGCAGCCGATGATGGTGACGACGAAACCGAAGATGAACGGTTTGGTCAGCCCTGTGAACATGTCCGTAAACGAGAGTGCGTCGATTACCGAATTCCAGTAGAAGGAGAGTCCGAGATTGAGGAAAACCAGTGCGATGATGAGGCCTCCTGCGAGGGCGATGAAATCCGCCAGCACCGTGAGAAGCGGTGCCATGATCGTCCCCGCCACGACCCGCGGCATAACCAGTTTTCTTATCGGGTCCGTGCCCATCGCTCTCATGGCACTGATCTGCTCGCTGACCTCCATGGAACCGAGCTCGGCCGCGATCCCCGAACCGATCCTGCCGGACAGCATGAGTGCCGTGAGCACGGGACCCAGCTCCCTGACCATAGTCACGGCGACGAGCCTCCCGACATACATCTTCGCTCCGAAGACCTCGAGCTCGTATGCGGACTGAAGAGCCAGCACCATCCCGGTAAAAAGCCCGGTCAGAATGATGATGGTAAGTGAACCGACTCCGATCTTGTCCATCTGTTCTATCGTGTCACGGAAATAGAAGGGAGGTCTCGGGAAGCGTCGGAACACACCACCGACGAGGACGGCGAGTTCCTGGACACCAAGGAATGCGTCTTTCACCGGTGTGAAAAGCCTTTCTGCGAATGTCTCAACCCGTTCTTCACCTGGCATGGGATCCCCATCTCATAGATAGATGTGAATAAATAACATCGGGAGCTCCCCCATGTCAATATCTGCACATTCCTTGCCATCCCGGAAGAAATCGAAGATTCTCCAGACTCTGTAGAATAGGGTTTCCTTTTAAGAATCATACGAGTTACACTCACGACTTAACACTAACAAGTATCTCATTCTATTCCGAATTATTCTGCTCTGGGTGATAGATTGACTTTCTTCTTCCGGTTATGGTACAATTAAAACATAAGTGTCTCTCAACCTTCAAATTCTTTATGTCCAAAAGGCTCTGATGATCACTATTCTTTTACAAGGGAGTTACCTACCATGTGGTTGAAGAATCTATTTATCTGTGGCATGTTGATAAGTTTCTCATTCACCCCAATCCTCTATGCCACCACTATCCACGTCCCGGCCGACCAGCCGACGATCCAGGAAGGTATTAATGCAGCTGTGGATGGTGACACGGTCCTCGTAGCCCCTGGAACATATCAGGGATCAGGTAATCGTGCGCTGGATTTTATGGGGAAGGCTATCGTGGTACGGTCTTCTCACGGAGCTCTTCAAACTACGATTGATTGTGAAAAGATGACTCGCGGACTCCGTATCTGGAGAGGTGAAGGTCCAGATTCCCGGATCGAAGGATTGACGATTGCGAATGGTTCCCTCCCTGTCAACGGAGGGGGTATTGAGATAAAACAATCGTCCCCCATCATTTCGGATTGTATCATCAGGGGATGCGTCGCTCCCAACGGAGGTGGAATACTCGTTTATGACAATTCGAGCCCCGTCATAAGGCATTGTATCATTTTGAATAATACGGGAGATGCTTATGCTGGCGGCCTTTTAATTTCAGGAGGAGCGAGTCTCGTGGAAAACTGTGTTATCACAGGAAACTCAACTATCGCATTCGATGGTGGGGGAATATACTGTGAGGCCGGGGATGAGACAGTCATTCGTAATTGCTTGATAACGATGAATCATGCAAATAATCAAGGAGGGGGGGGTGTACTGTATTCATTCGAACATGATTCTCAAAAACTGTACCATTGAGGGGAATAGTTGCGACCTGAGTTCAGGCGGAGGGATTCATGTAAACAGATGATCTCCATCAATTTATAATTGCTTACTCACCAATAATAACGCAGAAATTGGTGGGGGTATCAGTATATCAGGTTCAATACTTGAAATTAATAATTGTGTCATAGCGAAAAACACTGCCCTTAAAATGGGAGGGGGAGCTTACTGTCAGCGACAAGAGACTGATGTAACATTTAGAAATTGTACCTTCAGTTTGAATACAGCAGTGGAAGAAGGGGGTGCAATTCGTGGCTTTGGTGCGAATATTAATCTGATCAATTCAGTGTGCTGGAACGATAGTGCCGGACTTGGAAGAGAAATATCTTTATGGGTTGGAGAAATAACAATTAGTTATAGTGACATATCATGGGGCCCGGATTCTATTTCACTTGAACAGGGTGCCACGCTTAACTGGCTCGAAGGGAACATAACGGATGATCCAATGTTTGCTCATACGACTGATGGGGATTTTCATCTACTTATCGGATCACCATGTATTGACGCAGGTGATTCATCCATCCTGGATTCCTGCAAACCCCCGGGAAAGGGTAGGGCCCGGAGCGACATGGGCGCGTATGGCGGTGAGTTCAATTGCTGGGCGAGCGAACCTGCACTTGGCAGGACTGCAGTAATCGGCCTCCAACCGCCGGGTGTGGGACAAGCACCTCTTTACCCAGCATCAGAGACAGAATAAAGAGAGAGAGTATGGCCCGCTCCGTTAGCAGTTCTTGCCTGCCCCCGTTGTGAGACAGAGATGAAGATCATTTCGGTTCTCACCAAAACTGAACCTGTCCACATAATCTTCGCTCATCTCAAGGCGAAAGGTAGCAACGCCCGGGGGGACCGTTCGCAGACAGTGCCGCATGAGATTCTCTCCACTCTCGCCCTCCTGAGTTATCATGGGCCCCCCTGAAGGATCAGTGTGTTCTGGAGGGGAAATTCTCCTCTTGTACGCCTTCTGTAATGGCCTTCTCTGAGGAATATCAACAGGAATTCTGCTGGGAATATTGGATTGTTGACTTGACATCCCCTGATGGATGAGGTAGAATCGAAATATAAAAAGATGTGAAAATTTAGGTTTTCTTATTGTAGTACTATGAGGATGTCAAGAAGGAATACAGTCATCATCCAGGTGTACGACAAAAGACAGACAGGCCAGCGGAGCTTTCAAGAGGTAGAAGAATCGATCGAGGACATCATCACAAGACAGAAGACCGGCGAGCAAGTTGAAAACCTTCTCAAAGAACTGCGCAGCAATTCCGACATTGAGATCATGAGATAAGGATTCCTTTCACCGGAAGTGGTGACTTCAGCCTCATGGATGTCGACACGAGCCCCGGGTCTCATCAGGATAAAATTCTGATCCAGCCTCTTTCTACATCATTTCCGGGAGAAGTCCTGAAACACTGTATTGACAAATGCAAAATCGCCTGCTAGTATCTGCTGTAACAGCAGGAGTAACCACCTGTGAAGATCGCAATAGACATCAGAGAAGTTCAAACAATCCCTACCGGTGTCGGACGGTATTTTCTCGGTCTTGTTCATGGTTTGCTGAACATCGATTCCAGCCACACTTTTACACTGATTGTCAACAAAGACAATCCACTTACCGGCCGTTCATGGCCCGGTAACTGGAACCTGGTCACCGTCGGTTCATATCCCAAAACCATCAGGCATCACTTCAACTTTGCCCGCGAAATTGACAGCATCGACATCGACCTGCTCATTACCAATCCTTTTGGCTATTCAATTTTTCTGAAGCACCCTTACGCTCTGATCATTCTGGACATGATCAACAGAAGGTTTTCCGGTCTGGTAACTTTCAAAGCACGTCTCTATGAAATATTTCTGGCCAGACATGCAGCCTCTAAGGCCAATCTTATCCTGACCGACTCCTGTTATTCACGATGCGACATCCAACATTACCTAGGACAGGATCAGAAAAAAATCGCAGTAACGTATCTCTCCGCAGATCCCGTTTTCTCCTCGATGCAGACATCTGATAAAAGAGAACTGGTGCTTCGCCGGCTATTGATACACCGCGATTTCTTTCTCTATGTCGGTAACCGACGACTTCACAAGAATCTGGATTTCCTTCTCAGGACTTACTCTCTCCTGAAAAAGAAATGGGAAGAAGACCATCCGGTACCTTTACTGGTCATAGCCGGTGATGTCGATAGATTAAAATCGACCAGGAAAGATACCGATCTCCAATCCAGGATCAGGGAACTTAGCATCCAGGATGACATTGTAATGACGGGGAGAGTCTCCGATGATGACCTGTCCTGTCTTTACCAGTCAGCACTGTTCCTGGCTCACCCCGCTCTGATCGAGGGATTTGGATTGACGCCTCTTGAAGCGATGTACAGCGGATGTCCGGTCGTTGCCAGTAACACGGCTTCCATACCTGAAGTCGTCGGTGATGCCGGTATACTTCTCGATCCTCACGACATGCAGCTCTGGGCAACAACGATGAAGAATCTCATACTCTCCGAGGGGAAACGTCATACATTAACAGAGCTGGGACTGGTCAAGGCCAACGATTTCAGCTGGACGAGATGCGCAACAGAGACGCTCGAAGCAATCGAGAGGACTGTCAAACTGTGAAAACGGTCAACACTGTCTGTGCGAGAGATTGTTATGACAGTTGTTTCACGCACGCCACCCTGGATGAAGACGGCAGAATTCAATCGGTACGAGGTGATGCTTTACACCTGGTGATCCGGGGTTTTTAATTGCCAGAGAGGGAACAGGGACGTCTCGAATATTTCCGCCAACAGAACTCTCCAAACCACGATTGATTGTGAATAGATGAATCGTGAGCTCCGTATCTGGAGAGGTGAAGGATCAGATTCCCGGTTCGAAGGGTTAACGATTGCGAATGGTTCCCTCCATTTCATGGTGTTGATCTTCGAATTAATGACGATCGAGTGTTCTCACTGGACGTATCCGAGCGACTTGAGATCATTCTCCATCTTGTTATCAATATCAACCCGGCTGTCTTCCCGGGCAAAGCCACTCCCTTTCTGTTTTAACCAATCCAGGAGATCTTTTTGCAGGGAGAAGGTTAGCTCGGTATCCAACTGTGCTATATCGTACCTCTCACCGGGATCACCTATGATATCATAAAGCAGGAAACGGCCACCCATCTTGCCTGTTAGTCCCTTTTCCACGGTTTTATATATGAGGTGATAGCGAGATGTCCTGAGAGAAAACTCGAATATATCGGTTCTCAAATCAGAGAAAGCGGGTCTCTCTTTGAGAATTTCCCCCTCCAGATAGGGGCTCAGCGACACTCCGCTCATTCCGGGAGGATTCTGTATCCCCATATAATCGAGAATAGTTGGCATCACGTCGATTAGCGTAACCGGTTCTTCGATCTGTGTGCCTCCATATTCACCATGAGGAAATCGTATAATCAATGGAACCTTGATCATCTCATCGTAGAGAGTTTGACCGTGCGACGTATGTTGATGTTCCCCAAATTCCTCACCGTGGTCTGCTGTGATGATTATCATCAGGTTATCGTACAGTCCCTGCTTCTTGAGATATTTGAAAAGTTCTTCAATCTGATTATCCATATATTTGATCGAAGCATCATACACTTTTTCGAGGTGCCGGACCTCAGCCGCTTCTTCTTCACCAAGCTCAGCATACTGGAAGAGATAAATATAGGATTTGATATCTTCCCATTCGTGATGCTTTCCACTGCAGTCAGGATCAAATTGGTTCAGGATTTCGGGGGATGTTTGATAGTTGTGAATGCAGTAGGTATGGAGAAAAAGGAAAAATGGTTGAGAAGCATGTTTTTCTATGAACTGGAGAGATCTGGTATCGAACAAATTCCGGTAGTCGAGAGGGGTGTCAGAGTATATGTCGAATCCCTCCTTAAAGCCTAAATAACCACTGAGAAATCCTCCACCGGTGTATGCAGCTGATGTAAAGAAATTGTTCCTCAATAGTTCCGCGAGCATAACTCCTCTTCCCTGGCTCGTATGCTGAGTTGATTTTCTGACGGTGGCTCCATGCTCTATTGGATACTGAGAGGTGAAGAGTGACATGTGTGCGGGGAGTGTCCACGATGATTGACTGAAAGCGTTGTGAAAGAGTACCGCCTCTGCGGCGAAGGTGTCGAGGAAAGGGCTCGTAGGAGCATCATACCCATAACATCCAAGGTGGTCACTCCTCAGAGTATCAAGTGATATCAGTAGTACGGATGGATAATCAGCCCGGTTACTCTTTCTCAGGTATGTTATTAACATGTTGAGTGTCAAAGTCGCGACAAGGATAATGAAACACAGGATGTTCAGGACAGAGAACGTACTTCTAGAAGAAGAAAGAAAGTGTGTAATCCTGTGCCGGATAAAATACAAAACTGCCGAGAGGATTAAAAAAACACCGACGAATGCTGCATTCGAAATGAATCCGTGGAGGGAAAGGAGAGGTTGAAATATGTCCATAGTGTTGAAATAATACCCTCCAAGGACAAACAGGAAAAAAACCAGAATGGCGGGAAAGACCGTTTTGATGAGTTCTGAAATTTCCCGCTTACCGATCCTCGAGAGAAGAAAAAAAACCAAGAGGACAAATAGAAACAATATAATTGCCACAGGTAGACAGGTGTTCAGTATGTCTCTCGCAACGATAAGTGCTGTGTAATACAGTGAATAGAAGAAATATTTATTCTTCACGGAATAAATAAACGTAATCGAGCAGGCAAGGAGAAAGACAGCGGTAACAAAAAGAGAGAATATCCTGAGAAATAGTACAGTTAGCTTCATCGTTACACCCCTTGATCAGATTTATTATATCCGAACAAGGAATGCAAGTCAACCATCGCCCCGCATCAGCAGATTGCCGTTCTCAAGCTCCGGAAATCGAATCGCCTGTTCCGGATAAGGTTGTCCGCATTGTGGAAAGAATGGCGTTTTGTTCTAACGATCGTCAAACCCGAAACCGTTCGCTTCCCTATACGTGTATCAACAGGATCTGACATATATACTTTTTGTTGGTCTGTCCCCTGGATCGGACAGCGCTTTCTGGAAGGACAGGAGTGATCTTGACAGCAAAAAAGAGAGACGTTATATTGATGCCTCGGGCGGGAATAGCTCAGCTGGTAGAGCGCAACCTTGCCAAGGTTGATGTCGCGGGTTCGAGTCCCGTTTCCCGCTCCATTGTATTGTCGGCGGCGTAGCCAAGTGGTAAGGCAGAGGTCTGCAAAACCTTTATGCGGCGGTTCGAATCCGCCCGCCGCCTTTGATTTATCCTCACCCGTGGTACAGGGTAATCTTCCCCACCTTGCCGGTTGCGATGAGCTCCATCCCCCTGTCATACTCGCTGAAGGTCATCTCGTGCGTCAGTACGGGAGTGATGTCGAGTTGCCCTGAATCGAGCAGACTCTGAGCCTGAAACCAGGTTTTGAACATGATCCTCCCGTTGATGCCCTGGAGAGTGATACCTTTAAAGATCACTTCTTTCGCGAGATCTATCTCACTTTTCCCGGGGGGAATCCCGAGGAACGAGGCGCGGCCCCCGGGTCTCAGAAGTTCGAGGCCTTGGTGAATCGCCTTCTCGTTCCCGGACATCTCGAGGTGGACGTCGACCCACTTTCTGCCTGATTTCTCTCTAGCGCTGGAAACAATGTCTTCCTGAGTGGCGTTTATGGTAATATCAGCTCCCATCGCCTCCGCAATTTCCAGGCGATAGTCCTGGACATCGGTGGCGATCACGGATTTTGCGCCCGAAGCTTTCAGCACTCCGATGCTGAAGAGCCCGATCGGCCCGCATCCGGTCACGAGGGTCGAAAGGCCGGCCACATCCCCGGCCAGCGCCGTGTGGACGGCATTGCCGAGCGGTTCCATCACGCTCGCTACCTTAAGCGGTGTGTCTTTCCCCACCTTCCAGGCATTCTCCTCCGGGAGGGTGACGTATTCCGCGTAACTGCCATCCCGGTCGACGCCCAGGATCTGGACGTTCTCGCAGATGTGGGCATTCCCTGTCCGGCAAAGGCGGCACGTGTAGTCTGCGATGTGTGTCTCGGCAGTCACGAAGTCGCCGAGTTTCAATCGTTTTGTGCCTTCTCCGAGTCCGACCACCTCAGCGGCAAACTCGTGACCTATGATCCTCGGCGGTTTGACACGGGAGGCCGACCACTCATCCCATTCATAGATGTGGACATCGGTCCCGCAGATGGACATGACTTTTACATC
The DNA here is from genome assembly GCA_964654825.1 of uncultured Gemmatimonadota bacterium. Classification (GTDB taxonomy): domain Bacteria; phylum Gemmatimonadota; class CAZMKB01; order CAZMKB01; family CAZMKB01; genus CAZZKG01. The sequence goes on from CAZZKG010000002.1 coordinate 115,815, forward strand.
GAGCAGGACTTCACCCAACCCCGGCTGGGGAACGGGTACATCTTTCAGCCTGAAGCCCGGGCCTGCTTTTTCTTTCACAAGGGCTTTCATCGTTTCCTTCATGTTTTCCCTTTCTTGCGGGAGAGAGCCGACTCAGAAGGACCTGATGAGTTCTTCGTGTGCGGCAGCCAGACCTGACCCGATCGTGATGTCATGACCGCAGTGAAGCAGAGATCTTTCGAGTGCGGCCATAGAGACCAGAATATCAAAATCGTCGAAGTAGCCTACATGCGCGATCCGGAATATCTTCCCTTTCAGGTGTCCCTGCCCGCCGGCGACCATGATACCCATCTCGTTTCTGATGTAGCTCATGAACTTTTCGCCATCGATGGATTCGGGGATGAAGAGAGCGGTCAGGACATTCGATGGGTTCTCGGACAGGATCTTCATCCCCAGTGCCCGCGCGCCGGCTCTCGTCGCGTCGGCGAGTCTCTGATGTCTCGCGAACAGCGCCTCCAGCCCCTCTTCGAAGATAAGCTCGAGTGCCCGGGTGAGTCCGACGATCAGGGAGATACCGGGGGTCCACGGAGTCTGTCTCTTCCCGAGACTCTTGATGTACTTATCCAGGTCGAGGTAGTACTTCGGGCATTTCGAATCATTCAGAGCGTTCGTCGCACGCTCGCTGAGCGCTATGAAAGCGAGACCCGGCGGCACCATGAGGCCTTTCTGGGATCCAGTGACCGCGGCATCAACTCCCCATTCGTCGAACCTGAAATCGTGGACCCCGATACCGGTTATCCCATCGACGATCAGGAGAGCGTCACTACCCTCAATCGCCTGGCCGATCGCCTGGATATCAGTGAGGGCGCCGGTCGAAGTCTCACATTGAGTGGTGCACACCGCTTTTGCGGCCGGGTGCTTTTCGAGCTCCTTCCCGATCCGGTCAGGCGGGACGCTCTGACCCCATTCGATATCGATTGGGTGCACACTGATACCGTAACTTTCAGAAATATCTCCCCAGCGCTCACCGAACTTGCCGCCGCGAACCACTATCACTTCGTCCCCCGGTGAGAGGAGATTGCAGATTGCCGCTTCCATCGCACTGGTTCCGGATGATGTGATCGTCAGAACAGGCTGATCGGTCTTGAAGAGCTTTCCGAGGAGGTCAGTGGCTTTCATGAATATTTCTTCAAAAGCCGGGAGCCGGTGATGCTGGATCGGTCGGGCCATGTGGAGCAGAACGTCTTCGGGGACCGGTGTGGGTCCCGGTGAGAAAAGTCTTCTCTTCATCTATCCACCTCCGCTTTCTACGGTTTTATTCGTTCGTCAGTAATGCCTCTCGATATCAGCGCATCGCTCGCATAGATAATCTTTATTGTTGAAAGATTTCCTCCACTATTTCGCTTACTCTGAGAAAAAATCATTGAGCACTTTTACAACTGCTTCACCCACTCTCTCCTGGGCTTCGAACGTCGCCGCCCCGATGTGCGGGGTTCCGATGACACAATCCCTCCTGAATAACGGGCTCTCACCCGGCGGTTCCTCTTCGAAGACATCGAGTGCCGCCCCCGCGACTTTCCCGGAATCGATAGCATCGAGCAGGGCATCTTCGTCTACCACACCGCCCCTCGCACAGTTGACGATGCGTACTCCGTCTCTGGCCCCGGCGAGAAAATCCGCGTCTATCAGGTCCTTGGTCTCGGGCAGAATGGGGACATGTATGGTGATGTAATCGGATGAATTTCTCAGTTCTTCGATAGTCACCGGTTTTGCTCCTGCCCGAATCACATCTTCATTATTCACATTGGGATCGAATCCGAAGACGCGCATCCCGAGAGCAGTCGCTTTACCCGCCACGGATCGCCCTATCCTTCCCATCCCGATGATCCCGAGTGTTTTACCCCCCAGCTCATCTCCCCGGAATTTCTTCTTCTCCCAGCGTCCGGCAGCGAGGCCGATGTGGGCCTGGGGGATCCGGCGTGCCAGGCAGAGCATGAGGCCGAGGGTCAGCTCGGCGACAGATTCGGAGTTGGTGCCGGGAGTGTTCGAGACCGCAATGCCTTTCTCTTTCGCCGCTTCCTGATCTATGTTGTCAAGACCGACGCCTCCCCGGACGATGATTTTTAACTTCTTAGCTGCTTCCACGATCCGACGTGTCACCTTCGTCCTGCCTCTGACTACGATGGCGTGGTAGGGAGGAATGACTCGGACGAGGGCAACTTCGTCAAGATCGGGGATCAGATCAACGTCGAAATCACCGGAAGACTTCAGGGCTTCTATGCTGAGCGGGGAAATTGGATCACTGATGAGGACTCTCATTGTTCGCTCCGGGTTGAAGAGGTACAATTTATAAGAAGAAGCCGATGGTCCGGTATTTCAGATGTCAGGGAATTGTAATCTATGGCAGAAACAAGTACCTGTCAACAAGGATACCCAACGCTGAACCGGGCCCGTAACACCATGCAGAGAGAAACGTGTACCGGGTTTCGCGGTATTTCACCAGTACGTATTTTCATCATTTTCAGTGGCCCGCTTATTGCATATTTGTCGACTGATAGTGTATATTTACACCCTGGGTATTTCACACCGTTTCAGCAGAGAGGGCGAAACAGATGAAAATCCACTACAAGCTACTCTTCTCTCTGTCACTCGTCGCGGCACTTGGTGAACTGTGTATCATGGTCTCGCTCAACCGACTTCTACCGGTCGGTCTGGACTACCTCGTCCTGCTCGTATATTTACTTGTTCCCTATCTGATATTCTCATCTTTGATTCTACTGCTGTTTCGCATCATCCATCCGGGTTTGCCAGGAGGGTCGGGATCATCATCAGGTTTCGAAGGACGACAGAGTGCCGTGATCACCACGGCCGGCTTTATCTTTGCCCTCAATATCGCTTCAGGGCTCCTGAGATTAGTCTACTTCGATTCCCGTCCCTCATCCCGTTGGAAGGTTGTGCTTCTCTCCGGAAGTATTCTGGTTGTACTCGCAGCGCTTTCCTACCTCACCTTCCGTAACTACGACAGGTTAGGTGAATTCTTCCACAATCTCAGGCTCGGACCCGGGAGGATTGCCTTCTTCGCAACCGTCGGCACCTTCTTTGTTTTCACGATAGGTACATTTACCGGCGGAAACCACGCGTCAGTCGCCTCACAGGCCGACCTCGATCATGCCAGGCAGGCATCGATGGAGATGGATGGAAGACCGCGGATCCTCATCGTCGGTCTCGACGGAATGAGTTTCGACACGATCGAGCGTCTCTCCAGGGACAACCGTGTCCCCAACCTGCAGGCGCTCATCGACGACGGGAGTTCAGGTCGATTCGAGACGGTCATTCCGACTCTCTCACCCATGCTCTGGACGAGCATCGCCTCGGGGAAGGTAGCGAGCAAGCACGGTATCCACGATTTCAAGACAGTCAAGTTGCCGGGTGTCCGGCCGTTTTCCACAACCCTGAAAAGAGTGGAGTTCGGCTCACTGATGACCCGGTATCTCTACCGGAGCAAGGTACTCTCGGAGTCATACTACGATTTCGAGCATTACACGAGTAGCATGCGAAGGTGCAAGAACGTCTGGAATATACTCTCAGAGAACGGAAGACGTGTCGGAGTGATAGGCTGGTATGTGACCTGGCCGTCCGAACCGGTAAACGGTTTTATGGTTTCAGAACGTGCCTTTCTCTACTCGAATGAAGGGGGAGATATCGATCCCGGACTCACCTACCCCGAAGAGCTCTTCTCACAGATTGCCAGGTACAACATCGAATTCTCCGACATCGCTGCGGATTCACTCGACTGGCTGTGCGAACCACCTGAAGGAGGAGGCTCGAGATGGCGTGAGGGGTGCATGGAGACCCTCAATCAATACCTGGGCGCGATACGGAAGAACTATGCCAGGGATCTGACGATACTCCGGGTATCAGAACACATGATGGCACTGGATGATTCCTGGGACGTGATGATGCTCTACTTCCGCGCGGTGGATTCGATGAACCATGTCGTGTTCCATGAGGTCAATGAAGAAGGGAATCAGATGGGTGATTCCCTCTACATCATTCCGGACAATTACTATGAATTCGTCGATTCATACGTCGGCGATATTGTCAGAGAGCTCGATGACAACACCACCCTGATGATCATGTCAGACCACGGTTGGGAACGGGAGGTGGGGCACCCTTATGCTCCCCCGGGCATTCTCCTGCTCCATGGCAAGTACATCAAGAAAGGATTCCGGCTCGTGGGAGTGAACATTTTCGACATCGCGCCGACAGTGCTCTATCTACAGGGTCTCCCGATAGCTGAGGACATGGACGGTCGGCCGGCACTGTCCTGTATCGATGAGGGATTCGTCGCTCGAAATCCGATTCGCTACATCACCACGTATGAAAATGGCGATCGTACTGCCATTGCGCGACCTCTCAAGTCTAAGGTGGACAATGCGATGGACGAACAACTTAAAGCGCTGGGTTATATACAGTAGGTTGTACGGGGGCATTTTCCATCAAGCAGGCGAGAGTTTCCGGGCACGGAGAGAAAGTCTCGACAGGTTGAATCGACTCCCGACAGGAGCCTTCTGCCTGTTTTTTAGGGATCAATAACTGCGAGGGGGGGTCTCCCGTGTTTCTTCTGAAGATGCTTGGAACAGTGGCGTGAGCTGCCCTGGTTTACGCAGGGTGCGTATACTGGCCGTTTCACTGGGGAAAGGCTGTGGGATTGAGTCTCGCCGCACTGGTGATCGTAGGCGGAATTATCGAAGCAATCATCTCCTCGCGGCGCAAACAGGCGTGAACTCAAACCGGGAATCACGCTCATACTCACCATTGTTTGTAAAAACGGTTTTTTGTTGACAATAATATATGTTCATGGTATCATCAAAAGTGAGACTGTCTGATTTCTCCTCACAGGAGATGATACATTGGGTGAACAGAAATTACTATCGTTTTTATACTGGCTGAGTAAAAACATCTATGTCGGCCGGGTCAAAAACACCATCCAGCAGATTGGACTGGAATCCTTCCTGGAACATACCTATCTGAAGGTCCTGAAGCACGGGGACCAGTCGGATTTCAAAACGATCACGATTGGTGATGTGTCGGCACAATTTCATGCTGTCTACGATCGTGAAATCAGAGGGCTTCTCGAACACTACCTCTCCGTGGGTGAAGGTCCTGTCGTTACCGATATCCTGAGCCAGGTACGGCCCGGAGATGTCTTCTATGATGTCGGTGCGCACATAGGACTATATGCCTGCCTCCTTGCGAAAAAACTCCAGACCGGCCAGGTGATTGCCTTCGAGCCGCATCCGCAAACGGCGAAACGGCTGGAGGAGAATCTCTCCCTCAATCATCTTCAGAGTCGGGTCTTTCGGTATGCTCTCTCAGACAGTATTGGTGAGATGAAGCTGCTCATCAATGATGATGTCCCGGGTGCTCAGGGCACCCTGGGGAAATCAGATGAAATGAAGGATTTCATCACGGTCAGTGTGACAACCGCGGATTCACTCATCGAACAAGGAGTTATACCTGCTCCTGATGTCATCAAAATCGATGTCGAAGGTGCGGAGATCAATGTCCTTAGGGGGATGCAGCAGGCTCTCGATTCGGATAACTGCCGCTTGATTTACTGTGAAGTACACACCGGAAAGCTCCCACAATTCGGGAGGACATCGGCTGAGCTTTCCGTATTGTTGAAACGGCATGGATTCACTATAAGCAAAATTCATGAGAGAGGACCCGATCACTTCGTCCGTGCCGAAAAGTGATGAGCCCCTAAAAACTCTCTCACCCTGTTGTCTCGGACAGGCAACCTTTTGCATTCTCACTTCGGAACATTACGATGAAAAACTGTTCGTTGTTACCGGACTCAGTGAACACCTTTCACAACCGGCTTGTATTCCTCTTGTAAAAACCTCTCTCTTTCCATAATATTCTCCTGTGTCGGGATTTCTTCCGGATCCCGGGCTGTCGGTCGCTGCTGGTACCCTTCCGGAAGACCCGTGATTTGTTCATTTAGTATCCCTGTATGCAGGAATCATACATCCGCTGACGTAGTGAATCGAAAAATGAGAAGCGAGAGGACTGCTTTCGGATGAGAAAATCTGAGATCGAGGAGAATGTCCGATGAGTATGGAAGAACGGGAACTTATTTACGACTGGAACACCGCCGGTGATTTTTTCAAACCGTTGAAAAGGATAGAATTCGATGATGAAACTCTGCGGGACGGTCTCCAGTCACCGTCGGTTCAGGACCCATCGATTGAAGAAAAAATCGAGATCCTTCACCTGATGACTGACCTGGGAATCGACTCGGCCGACATCGCTCTGCCTGGGGCCGGGCCGAGGGCGAGAGAACAGGCGCTCAGAATAGCCCGGGAGATCGTGGATTCTAAGCTCGGCATCCAGGCAAACTGCGCGGCCAGGACGGTGAAGCAGGACATCATCCCCATCATAGAGATATCGCAGGAGACCGGACTCTCCATCGAAGTGTCAGCGTTCATCGGTTCGAGTCCGATCAGGATCTATGCCGAGGAGTGGAACCTGGACACCATGCTCAGGTTGTCCGAGGAGGCAGTCACTCTGGCAGTCCGTGCCGGGCTCCCGGTGATGTACGTGACCGAGGACACGACGCGGGCGGATCCCGATGCTCTCGATAAGCTCTACACGACCGCCATCGAGTGCGGTGCAAGGAGGATCTGCGTCTGCGACACCGTCGGACACGCGATCCCGCAGGGAGTCAGGAACCTGGTCGGATTCATCAGGAAGGTCGTCCAGAAAACGGGTGAAGACGTGAAGATAGACTGGCACGGACACCGGGACAGGGGACTCTCGATCCCCAACACGATAGCCGCTATCGAAGCCGGTGTCGACCGGGTTCACGGCACGGCCCTCGGTGTCGGAGAGAGGGTAGGGAACACTCCCATGGACATCCTTCTCGTAAACCTCAAGCTGCTGGGGTGGATCGACAAAGATCTCACGAAGCTGCCGGAATACTGCCGGAAGGTGTCCAGAGCCTGCAATGTACCGATCGGTCTGAACTACCCGGTGATGGGGGAGGATGCCTTCCGTACTGCGACCGGCGTCCACGCGGCTGCCGTCATCAAAGCGCAGAAGAAGGGGGACTTCTGGCTTGCGGACAGGGTGTATTCGGGAGTCCCGGCGCACATCTTCGGCAGGGAGCAGGTCATCGAGATCGGCCCGATGAGCGGCGAGTCGAACGTCGTATTCTGGCTCGAGCAGAAGGGGATCGAGCCGAAGAAGGAAATAGTCGCGAAGATCTTCACCCTGGCAAAGTCATCCCGAGGACTGCTCGATGAGGACCGGCTCATGGAGTTGCTTAGAGAAGAGAGGATGATCTGATTCTCTCAAAATAACTCCGCTCTGTACGGAATGAACCACCTGCAAGATATCCCGCCGACTTCATACCGGCACGCAATCCTGTTGACAGGGCAGGTACATGCTGGTATAATCATTCATGCACCACGGTGTGGACCCGTTCTTCAGTCGTCATAACCGAAATATAACATAAAGGGAGATTCCTGATGTCTTTTCAACCGGTACCCTTTGACAAGGCGGTGGTGGACAGCGTAGTCTCCGAGTCCGGGATTTCGGTCGCGAGTGCATCTATCCGTGAGGTCAATCGGGTGATCAACAGGATCGAGGAGCGGCTTGGTGTGAAGTTCATTCGAATGGAATTTGGTGTCCCCGGCCTGCCGTCGGTCCCTCTCGCGCACGAGGCGGAGAGAAAAGCACTGGAAGACCTGCACCTGGGGAGTGTCTACTCTCCTTTCGACGGGATCCCCGAGCTCAAGGAAGCGGCACGGGAGTTCCTGCGCGCATTCATGAACCTCGATGTCCCGGTACAGTGCGTGGTGCCCACGGTCGGTTCGATGCACGGCGGTTTTATCAGTATGGGTATCGCCGGCCACCGATTCAGCGACCGGGACACTATTCTCTTCCTCGATCCGGGCTTCCCGGTCAACAAGCTCCAGTGTAGGGTCTGGGGGCTCGAGAGCGATTCCGTCGATGTCTACGGGCTCCGGGGCCAGGAACTCATCTCGGCTCTGGAGGAGAAGTTCGCCACAGGCCGGATCTGCGCGATCATGTACAGCAACCCGAACAACCCCACCTGGATATGCCTGAAGGAGCAGGAACTGGAAGATCTCGGCGCGCTCTGCACTAAGTACAGCGTCATCGCGATCGAGGACCTTGCTTACTTCGGGATGGATTTCAGGGAGGAGTACGGCGTTCCGTACGAGCCGCCCTACCAGCCTTCCGTGTCGAAATACACCGACCAGTACATCATCCTGATCTCCTCTTCGAAGATATTCTCTTACGCCGGGCAGAGAGCGGCGATTTCGATCATTTCCCCGAAGTTGTTCGAGGAGTCATCGGAAAACCTGAAGAGCCGCTTCGGCACCACCAACCTGGGCCACGCCTTCGTCCACGGTGGTATTTATACCACAACCGCCGGAGTCGCGGCGAGTGTGCAGTACGGGCTAGCCGCACTTTTCCGTGCCGCGGTAAGCGGTGACCTGGCGTTCACCGAACCGATCAGGGAATACGCCGAACGGGCGCGGGAGATGAAGAAAGCATTCCTCGATAACGGTTTCACTCTCGTGTATGACAACGACCTCGGTGAGACTCTGGCCGACGGTTTCTACTTCACGGTTTCCTACCCCGGCAAAAACTCCGCAGAACTCCTGGATGAACTCCTCTACTACGGTATCAGCGCGATCAGCCTGACCACCACAGGCAGCGTGAGTGAAGAAGGGATACGTGCCTGTGTCTCCCTGACGAAACTCGAGCAGATCCCGGAGCTCCGGTATCGTCTCGAGACGTTTCACCGGGACAACTCGTAGAAATACTCATGAGCATTATCGAAAACACGCTGGCTGCCGAACTGGGGATCAGAGAGAATCAGGTCGCCGAAACCATCACATTGCTTGATGAAGGTAGCACGGTACCCTTTATCGCCCGGTACAGGAAAGAACAAACCGGCGGATTGAGTGATGAGGTTCTGCGCAGTCTCCTAAAACGGCTCGATTACCTGAGAAACCTCGAAGCTAGAAAAATAGAAGTCCTCAGGCTCATAGAGGAGCAGGGGAAGCTAACCGGAGAGCTGAAGGCTGAAATAGAGAAAGCGGAAATTCTCCAGAGGGTGGAGGATCTGTACCGGCCTTTCAGGAAGAAGAGAAAGACAAAAGCGTCGAAGGCCCGCGAACAGGGTCTCGAGCCCCTCGCGTCGCTCTTATTCGAACAGCAGCAGGTGGAGGGAGATATAGAAGCCGTTGCCGCGGGGTACATCGATGAAGAAGCTGGAGTCGGTTCAGCGGCGGATGCTCTGAGTGGTGCCGTCGACATCATCGTCGAAACGATTTCCGACGACGCGGTTTTCCGGGAGAAGATACGGCGGCTGTACCTGGCTCATTCGGTTGTCACGTCCGCCGCCCTTGATCCGGAAGTAAAATCGGTGTTTGAGATGTACTATGAATACGCAGAGGATGTCAGGAGCATTGCAAACCACCGGGTGCTTGCGATCAACAGGGGCGAGAAGAAGAATATCCTGAAGGTCAAGCTCGACAATCCTGACGAAGAGGCACTGAAATACCTGGAGTCTGAGATCATAACAAATCCAGAATCCATCGGGATACAGTACCTGACCGGGGCCGTCTCGACAGCGTATAAGAAGTTCATATCCCCCTCTATCGAACGGGAAGTGAGAAACTCATTGACCGAGAGGGCCGGGGAGGAGGCGATCCTGGTATTCGCGAAGAATACGAAGCCTTTACTGATGGCTCCTCCGGTACAGAATGTGAGGATCCTGGCGATCGACCCGGGGTACCGGACGGGGTGCAAGCTGGCGGTGCTGGATGAGACGGGAAAGCTCCTGGACTATGCGACCATCTATCCCCATGAGCCCGGGAGGAAGACAGATGAAGCTGTAGATGTAATGAAGAAACTGATCGAGAAGCATGATGTCGATCTGATACCGATCGGAAACGGTACCGCTTCGAGAGAGACGGAACAGGTCGTTGCGGACATGCTCAGAACTCTCGAGAGAGAAGTGTACTACACGTTCGTCAGTGAAGCGGGTGCTTCGGTCTACTCGGCCTCGGAGCTTGCGACGGAGGAATACCCTGACATCGATGTCTCCATCCGCGGGGCGATATCGATCGGCAGGCGGCTGCAGGATCCGCTTGCCGAACTCGTCAAAATAGACCCGAAGCACATCGGCGTGGGTCAGTACCAGCATGATCTCAACCAGGCGAAGCTCGATGATTCGTTGAAAAGCGTTGTCGAGGACTGCGTGAATCATGTCGGTGCCGACCTGAACACGGCTTCCCCATCGCTCTTGAAATACATTTCGGGTATATCGAACAGCGTCGCGAAGAATATCGTTCACTACCGCGAAAAAAACGGAAGGTTCACGGACAGGCAACAGCTGAAGAAAGTGAAGGGGCTCGGCGACAAAGTGTTCGAACAGTGCGCCGGTTTTTTGAGGATAGCCGACGGTGGGAATCCCCTCGATAACACTTCGGTCCATCCGGAGTCGTATGACATCACTCGCAGATTCATCGAGCGTCTCGGTTACCCTGTGGAGAAGATCAGGGCCGGCGTATTCAGTGATCTGGACGAGAGAATTCTCGCCTGTGAGATCCCGGAGGGACAGGATGACCGGGAACAGGGGAAGAACGAAGGGAAAGAAAGGCTTCAGGGCAGAGACAGGAAGCTCCGGAAACTGGCGGAAGAACTCGGGACAGGGTTCCCGACACTCGATGATATAGTCGCAGAGCTTGTGAAACCGGGACGTGATCCGCGCGATGAGATGCCGAAACCCGTGTTCAGAAGTGACGTGCAATCGATGGAGGATCTGAAAGCGGGTATGATCCTCACCGGTACGGTGAGAAACGTCGTCGATTTCGGCGCCTTCGTGGATATCGGCGTCAAGCAGGACGGGCTCGTTCACATCTCGGAGTTGAGCGACACATTCGTCAAACGACCGATGGATGTGGTGTCCGTCGGCGATCAGGTCAGAGTGAGGATACTCGACGTGGATCCCGAACGGGGAAAGATATCACTGAGTTTGAAACGTACTGATCTGTAACGGGAGAAACGGTCCGGATCCGGGTCTTTAGTATTACTTCAGTCGATCTCCATCAATTTCTGCTTGACAACCTCCTCTTTCCCTGATATCATCTCATCCCGGAATGAGGAAATATGAAATGTCTCTCTTCAGCCAGGAGGTCTTATGATGGTGAATTTCAAGTTGTACATGCCAATCTTCTGCATAATGGCCGCAATTTTCTCGCCGGCCACAACCCGGACCGTCCTGGCGACCGAGCCGGATGAGACCACGCTGGCGGAAGACACCATGAAAACACTGGAGGGGCCGCTGACCAAGGAATTTGAACGACCAATGACCGGCAAGTTGGGTTACGAAGGGCACCAGAGCCTTATTCACGTTATCGCGATAGACTATCCGCTGGAACCGGGTGAACTGGATGCCGGCTGGGGCGAGAAGGTGGT
>CAZZKG010000003.1:0-112327 GCA_964654825.1 uncultured Gemmatimonadota bacterium
TCTGCAGAACGCGGAAGAACTTGCCAACTCCTCCAGAACAACTTCCAAGTTCTTGTCAGATATGGTGATAGGTGATCGATGGCCGCCAGTGAAGTTCTTCCCCCGTACCCCGCCGCGGAACTAAAAAAAACTTGACATGGATTGACTCTCATGGTAGTATAATCGGCGAGGGTCAATACGAGATATATCGGCTTTTGCTGCTCACCACGTACAATCGTTTACATTTTCTATAGACCGTTGTATAGACTGTGGTAAGGTAATCACTACACCGATTTCAACTTGTCGCGATTTACCCTGCCGCCGAAGGAGACAGTGTAACAACCTCGCAAACCCGGCTGCTGCCCTTCGAGCGGATCACACATACATTCTCAGAACCCTTCACAGAGGAGGTCTCATGGACCGTCCACTAGCCCGTCGAATCGTACCTGTCCTCGTCGCCCTCCTGTCCCTCACTCTGATTGCACCGCTTCCAGGATATCAGACGGAGAACGTTGTCCTGATAAGTGTGGACGGGACTCGTGACCAGGAGGCATTCTCCTACCCGTTCCAGGGTGGGGAGGATCATCCGTACATGCCGTTCATCTGGAACACGTTAAAACCTCAGGGCACGGCTTACATGGAGATGTATAACGTGTTCTGCACATTCACTTCTCCCGGCCATTCAACGATACTCACCGGTTCCTGGCAGATGTTCCCGAATATCTGGGCCAGTGGTGAGTGGTTTCAGGTCCGGGCGTGGGATCCAACTATTTTCGAATATGCGAGGAAGCAGCTCGGTGTGCCTCAATCCGAGACCTGGTGTGTCGTCGGAAAGAAGAACTGTCTCGAGACGAACTGGAGCATCCATCCCGAATATGGTGAAGCATTTGCGGCCAACCTTATACAGGAGCCGAGCGGACCCGTCACTCTCGACACCGACTCAATCACGGTTGATGAGGTGATGAATGTGATCGACACCGATCATCCGTCATTACTCTTTGTTAACCTCCAGGGTGTCGATGCCCTGGGTCACTACGGGGATTACGGCCTTTACACCGAAGCGATTCAGCTCGCCGACAGGGCGGTCGAGCGGGTCTGGGAGCGGATCCAGAGTGACCCCTACTACATCGGAAATACCACCTTCATCGTGACAACGGATCACGGACGTCACGATGACAGCCACGGCGGCTTCGAGAATCACGGCGGTATCTGTCCCGGCTGTCAGCACGTGATGTTTGTGATGGTGGGGCCAGACACTCCCGCAGGGATCGAGGAAACCAGATCCTGTTACCAGGTCGACATAGCACCGACTATCGGAGAGCTGTATGGATTCGATACGCCTTTCGCCGATGGCCAGGTTCTCCGGGAGGCGATCACCGGTTACGCGGGAGAGGACCACCTGCTGATGAAAGACCCGGCCACCGACGTATATGATGGTAATGTCTTTGTCACATGGTCGGACAATCACACGGGGAATGACGAAATCTATTTCCTCGCTTCCCTCGATGGGGGAGATACGTTCGGCGACACCATCCCGATCAGTCAGAGCGGGGTCGCTGCGATACAGCCCGCAATCACGGTTGATGATAACGGCGTGCACGTGATATGGCTCGATTTTCGCCAGGGTATCTGGGAGCTCTACTACAGAAAGAGCGAAGATCTCGGCAGCACCTGGCTCGATGAACGAAAGCTGGCCTCGAGTATCATGGAAGATGAGAACGGCGAGGGCCACGCCGGACTGTGGGAGCCCTTCATCGTGGCTGAGCGTGGGGGCAGCATGATCGCGGTGTCCGCACCTCCCGTCACGGTGGCCGCGCTCATCTCTCTCGACGGGGGAGACACATGGGACTTCGAACTCGTCGACAACTCCGCCTACTTCCCGGTCAATGTCAACGGATGCCGCCTGGGTGCCAACTCTGGCATCACCTGGAGCGACCAGGCCTGGAGCTGGTCCGGTTCCCGGAACTGGGAGATCTTCTATAAACGCAGCGGCAGTCTCGGTCATGGGTGGGGCACCAGGAGACGCCTATCACGGAACACCTCCTACTCGATATATCCCAACATCGACTCGAACGGCAACCGGCGCCTCGGGATCGCCTGGGCCGACCTCGAGTCCGGGATCTTCCAGATACAGTTCCGGAAGAGCTACAACAGGGGCAATTCCTGGTATTCGAGGAATATCGTCTCTGACAGTCCGGTCGGCGCCTGGCAGCCGGACCTCGCCTGGAGCAGGAACAGCAGTGACGTGCACCTGGTCTGGTCGGATTACCGTGACGGTGAGGGTGAGCTATACTACAGTTATTACAACGGGAGCAGCTGGTCGATTGAGGAAAGGCTGACATATGCCAGCGGATCGGTGAACAAGCCATGCTTCGCTATCGATGAGAACGGGAACGCGTTCATCGTCTGGGAGGAGATCGCTGCTTCAGGCACCTCGATGGGTATGGGACAACTCGTATCGCCGTAAAGTTCGTTTGTAACCGGGTAACAACTTCACACGAAGCGTGGGAGAATGACGTGCGCCCGGCAGGGATCATAGCTCGAAAAATCGTCGTCTTCTGTGGACAGATGTGAGGGTCAGCCGAGTATACTGTCTATGGACAGGAGAAGAAGCACAAGAAGAGCGTAAGCGTTGATCTCGAGGAAGGCTTTTCTGAAAACGGGTGACTGATCCTCTGATTTCAGAAACTTCGCGGCGTCGTGGGTGAGCCAGAGGGCGGCGGCGAAGAGGCAGATGATGATGACCCGTGAGGTGAGGGGTACGAATAACGGCAGGATCAAAGAGGAGACGGCGGTCGCGATGATCCAGAGTGAGAGGATATGTTTGAGCTGCCGTACCGTAAACACATCTGTTATCAGCGGAAGACCGGCTTTCCCATAATCGTCCTGGTACCTGAGAAGGATGATCAGGAAATGTGGAACCTGCCATATAAAAAGAAAAGCGGCAATTGCAATGATACGTGAGTCTCCGATAAACCCGCCCGCTGCTGTCCAGCCAGCCACAGGAGGAAGTGCCCCGATGACTGCCCCCGGCAGAAAAGCGAAAGCGCTCTTCCTCTTGTGGTAAGTGTAAACCCCATTGTACAGGACCATTGCGGTGAATCCGATAATGAGTGCGGGGACACTGCTTCTGGTGTAGAGGACCGCGCCGCCCGAACATATCAGTAAGAGAGAGAAAACAAGGGCGGTTCGGGAAGCTATTTCGCCGGATGCGACGGGCCTTCTCTTCGTCCGCTCCATCAGCGCGTCGATTTGCCTGTCCTGATACTGGTTCAGGGATGCCGCCCCGCTGGCGAGCAGGAAGATCCCAGCCGCCGTCGGAAGCAGTCCGTCCATGGGACCGCCGGAGGCGAGCACGAAACCTGTGATGGTGGACATGGTGATGAGGAGTGGTATCCCCGGTTTGGTCAGCCGGACCAGAGCTTTGATCGATCTCATCATGTGTGCGTGCTCTACTCGATTTCCTTGATGTACTGGATCAGGGTGTCCAGTTCTTCTTCGGTCAACATATCACCCTGTGGCGGCATGATAGGAGGGAAGTCCTTGACAACGTCCGCACTCGGCTCGAGGATCGATCTGCGGAGGTAATCCTCGTCAGTGACGACTTCTCTTTCTTCACCATCAGTGATGACCGTCGTCCTCCTTCCGAATATGTTCGACAACGAAGGCCCAACCAGAGGAGATCCGTCCGTCGAGTGACAGGCGATGCAGCCCTTCGACTGCAGAAGAAGGGCACCCTGTGGACCGGCTTCCTGTGTCTCGCCTCCGGGGCCCTCCTCAAGATCGTACCATTCGGCAAAATCCTCGGTTGGCAGCACCACGACTTTCGAGAGCATAGCCGAGTGCTGGACTCCGCAGTACTCGGCGCAGAAAAGGTCATACGAGCCGGTTTCGGTTGGTGTAAACCAGAGATGGGTTTCCATACCGGGCACGGCATCTTCTTTGATCCTGAAGGCCGGGATAAAAAGACTGTGGATGACGTCCGTCGAGCCGAGAGCGAGCTTGACCGGCTGGTTCAGGGGAACGAACAGCGTATCGTCCGACTTCCCATTTTCATACTCGAACAACCATGACCACATTCGTGCCGTTACTTTGACAACCATGGTGTTTTCGGGGACCGTTCTCATCAGATCGAAGCCTTTCCAGCCATAGTAGAACATGATCAGTACGAGGATGGTGGGAATAACCGTCCAGATCACTTCGAGTAAAACGTTGCTCTTGATCTGGGTAGGAGTCGGATTCCTCTTCCGGCTGTACTTGATGACGAAGAAAATCATGAGAAAGGTAATGAGACATAGCAGCACGACACTGATCGATACAATGACCAAAAATGCCAGGTCGACTTCGTCAGCGATATTTGAAGCTCCACCGAACATCCGTCACCTTCACCTGAATACGATATCGATAAAAGTGAACCCGATTATAACCGTGATCGTCGCGATGGCAACAAGCAGGATCACTCTGAACAGCCCTTCCTCGTATTTGAGATGCATGAAGTACCAGAGAACCAGGCCGGATTTGATCGAGGCAATGATCAAGGCCACCACGATGCTTATCCTGCCGAGGTTCATGCCCGCTATCGTCACCGTGATACCGGTGAGTACTATGAGGCCGATCCACACCAGCACGTACGTGCTGTAACCCACGATATGCTGATTTTCAACTTTCTGATCCATCGAGTCTCCATCATGTTATCAGATAGAAGAGTGGAAACAGGTAAATCCAGATGATGTCCACGAGGTGCCAGTAGAGCCCCGAATTCTCCAGTTTCACATAATCATGCCGGTCGATCTTCCCCGCACAAACAAGATACCCCATCACCGAAAGGAGTATGGCGCCAACCAGGACGTGGAGGCCGTGTAACCCGGTCATCACGAAGTAGAGACCATAGAAAAGCACGGTTCCTTTGTCGCGGGCGATCAGTTCCGGTGATCCGGGATAGATCCCGTGGTGGATCTTCGCGCCCCACTCGACATACTTGTTCACCAGGAACAGGATGGCAAGCAGCACCGTTACAGCAATGAGTATGCCCGCGAGTCGATTGTTCCCCTTCTTGACTGCCGAGATCGAAAGCGCCACGCTCAGGCTGCTCGAAATCAGTATCAGAGTGTTCACCGTCCCGATCGTGACATTGAGCTCTTCCGCCGCCAGGTGAAAACTGTCGAAGTGCTGCGCCCGATACACGGAGTAGATGAGGAACATGGCTCCGAAGAGGAGAATCTCCGTGAGGAGAAACAGCCACATACCCACTTTTGATCCCGTGTAATCCCTGTGCTCATCATTTTGGGAGTTCAATCGATCTTTCATGCTATATCAGCTTGTCAAACTCATACGGACCATGATCCACACGGGGTATCTCGTCGAAGTTCTCCGGGGGAGGTGGCGATGCTATCTGCCATTCGAGCGTCGTACCACCCCACGGATTACCGGGTGCTCTCTCGCCCTTTCTCATCGATCTCAGGAGATTGGTGATCATCAGGATCAGACCGAGCGCGAGGATCCAGGAGCCGATCGTCGACACCACATGGCCCGTCTGGAACTGTGGAAGGTAGTCGTAGTATCTCCGGGGCATACCCATCCAGCCTATCACGAACAGCGGGAAGTAGAGCGTGTTGAACCCGATGAAAAGTACCAGCCAGGCCAGTTTCGCCCGCCTCTCGTTGTACATCCTACCGAACATCTTGGGAAACCAGTGATGGATCGCACCGAAGAAGGCGAAACCGACACCACCGAACATTGTATAGTGGAAATGAGCTACGATAAAATAGGTGTCGTGAAGGTGAACATCCGTTGCGAGTGACCCGATGATGAGACCCGTAAGACCGCCTATACTGAACAGAAATATGAACGAGAGAGCATACAGAAGCGGTGTCCCGAGCTCGATGGATCCTTTGTACAGGGTGGCCACCCAGTTGAAGGTCTTCACTCCACTGGGAACGGCGACGAGAAATGTGAGCAGCGAGAATATCCACCGCGCAGTGTCACTCATCCCGCTTGTGTACATGTGATGTCCCCAGACGAGATACCCCACGAAGGCGATGGCCATGCTCGAGAATGCGATCGCTTTGTATCCGAAGATGGTCCTCCTCGAGAATACCGGTATGATCTCGGAAATCACACCCATGGCCGGAATGATCATGATGTACACTGCAGGGTGTGAGTAGATCCAGAACAGGTGCTGGTAGAGTAGCGGGTCACCCCCCAGTGCGGGATCGAAAAAGCCTATCCCGAAGAATCTCTCGAATATGACCAGAAGAAGAGTTATGCCGACGATCGGAGTGGCGAGGACCTGGATCCACGCGGTCGCATAGAGAGCCCAGACGAAGAGCGGCATACGAAACCAGCTCATACCCGGGGCTCTCATCCGATGGATCGTCGTAATGAAATTGAGCCCGGTAAGGATGGATGAAATACCGATCACGAACGCGGCGAAGACGGCAAGTGACACATTTGTCCCGGTGTGCAGGCTGTAAGGG
Organism: uncultured Gemmatimonadota bacterium; assembly: GCA_964654825.1. Taxonomy (GTDB): domain Bacteria; phylum Gemmatimonadota; class CAZMKB01; order CAZMKB01; family CAZMKB01; genus CAZZKG01. Next base: position 6,456 of record CAZZKG010000003.1, read on the forward strand.
GCATAAAAAGTCCACCCCGTGTCGGGTGGACCGCCGCCGGTGAACAGTGCCAGAACGGCAAGAACGGCGCCTGTCATATAAACCCACCATGAAAGGAGATTGAGCCTCGGAAACGCGACGTCTTTTGCACCGATCAGAATCGGCAGGAAGAAATTGCCGAACACGGCCGGTAATCCCGGTATGATGAACAGAAAAATCATTATCACCCCGTGAAGGGTGAACAGGGAGTTGTACTGCTGGGCACTCACGATGGTCTGGCCGGGTGTGAGCTGCTCGAGTCTCATCAGGATTCCGAGGAGAACCCCGATTCCGAAGAAGGACAGGAGGGATGTGAGATAGAGCAGGCCGATCCGCTTGTGGTTCGTGGAAAAAATCCAGGCCCGGACCCCCCGGTACTTGCCCGGTTCATCCAGATAGCTTATTCCGGTATCGATGGTCGTAGCTTCATCCGCCATATCTGTTTTCTCACTCCTTCACTTTTTTTCTTCCGCCGAAGATGAGGAAGGAGATGAACACGCCTGCGAAGAAGAGGATGACGGTACCGCTCACCTTCAGAATATTGAACACGTAGCGTCTCCCCTCGGGATCGTAACTGAAGCAGTATAGGAGTACCTTACTGATCGTGGGGCCGGTTCTCCCTTGCGATGCCTCGAGAAGCGCCATCTTGATCTCGAAAGGGAGAAAAGTAATGCCGTTGACGTACCGTGCAACTTTTCCTTCTGGGGAGAGCACAATGAGGCTGGCGGTGTGGAGAAAGTCCTTCCCTTCCTTCCTGTATCTGAAGCCGACGGCATCTGTGAGTGTTGCGATACTGGTGCTGTCACCGGTCAGAAAGCGCCACCCTTCTGCCGGAAAATCGGTCGAGCCGATGGCTTTCAGGTAATTCACCTTTTTGTCACGGGCCAGATCAGAGGACTCGGTCGGGTCGAAACTCACGGTGAGCACCAGGAAATCCTTCGTCGGGTCGAGGTCCAGCTTGGAGAGCACTTCGGCGATCCCGCTCATCAGAGGACTGCAGATCCCGGGGCATCGGTAGTAGACGAGCGACAGGATCGTCGGCCGATCGATGAGCTCGCCGAGGGTGGTTTCGACTCCAGTCTCGTCACGTAAGATGAGACTCAACGGTACATGGTTGCCCAGCTTCTCCTCGATACCGATGTCCACAGCTGCTCCCGATTCCTGGGCGAAGCCACCTGCAGAGAATCCGGAAGAGAGAACCGCAAAACCTGCGGCGAAAACCCAGCAGATACAACGGAAACGAGAGAGAATAGAGCAGTGGATCTCCTTATCTGAGTTAAACATCACGACTCCGTGGCGGATTTTCTCCTTCGGAAAAACGTTTGCGTGTGGTGTGAAAATTACTGTTTAAATAGTATCTATCTCATTCTGTGTCAAGCTTTGATCCACCGCTGTCGCGGTTCCGGTCGTCCGGCTTTGGCGGAAGTGTGCCAGATCTAGAACGAGGGTATCACAGGAAGAGGATTTCACCGGTTAATCACGGAAAACACCCTCGCCGGTATCGACTCTGTCAATGAGGGGAGCGGTCATTTCCGGGTGTAGACTATCTCCATCGACTTGTATTCTTTGCCGTCCGGTTGGGTATCGAAGAATTCATCCACATGTTTGTCGCTGCTGATGATTTTCGTGACTGTGCGCATCGTTTTTGGTTTCCCGGTCAGCGCATCGAGGTATTCACCTTTCCATGTGAGGGTTTTGTTCTCCGCGTTCCAGGTTCCATCACTCGACAATATGCCGGTACTCATGTTGTCGAACCAGACCGACACGTATGCTTTCTTCACGTTGTCGTAGCCGCTGTAGCCCACTCCCTCGAACTGCTCTTCGAGCCACTCCGACTTGACTGTCTCCTTGAGGTAACGTCCCCCCATGACCATTTCGTACTCCGCGCTACCGGTCGATTCCAGTGGTTTTTCACCCGGGGCACTCCACCATCGCGAACTGAAATTCCACGATCCGGCGAATTCGGCGAGCATCTGGTGATGTTCATTCGGAACGGCCACCTTCTGCCAAGCCTCCATTTCCGCCGCCTGCTCAGGTGTCATCTCAGGCTTTTCCTGGGCTGCCACGGGTGCGGCCAACGAAGATGCTCCCAGAATAGCCGCAACAATAAGTACGGTGATAAAGTTTTTCATGAAGTTCCTCCTCTCGAGTGAGATTTCCTTTCAGGTTCTTCCGCTTCGATAAGCCGGGCCGTCGAACACTCACCTCGGATTTAAGAATATTCCTTCCCGGATGATGTGATATCACGGTCAATGAACACTGAGAAGATACAGAATTGCATGATAAGGATATTAGGATTTCAGAGAACTTTTCGCAAGTGCGGAAATAGAAAAATACGGCTCGATTCCTCCTCTTACCGAGCTGTTTTTATTCATCATGAAGAGGACGAGGTCCCGCAGCCCATAATTGCAGCACTGTGTCTCGATTGTTGATCAAAGTTGTGGTGAGTGGTCACGGCCGAAGTATCAATTCAGTACAAATTCATAAACCATCACGCTCTTCTCGGTCAGAATCAGGTCAATGGTCACCTGCTCGCTCAACGATCTGTCATGGCAATGAATCCTTTCCCCGTCATCACCGATCATGCATGTCGTGTAGGTCCCGGGGGGCAGGCCGTATTCGCTCAGCAGAAATGAAACGGTACAGCCGGCGCTTTGTTGAGAAAAGTTTGCAAAGACCAGTCCCAGATTGCCGTCGTCCACAAATGCGGATGATACTATGGCAGGAAGAACGTACACGCTGTCAAACATGTCGACTTCCGTCACATCACAGTCCAGGAGTTCCGGGGGACGCATCCACTCTCCTAATACTAGATACTCCGCCGCATCCTTGCGTTTCTCGATCATGGATCTCACATATGAATAATCAGTCCATTGCGTTTCACTCCAGTGATCGGTTGACGATGTGTCCTGCCTGAATGAAAGCATATGTCCATTGACAAACGCGTAACTGAGAGCGTATGCAAAATGATTCTCCCCGTATTCCGCATACGGTAACCTGCCCAATCCCATGATGGTCGCCTGATAGTCGTGGGTGATGCAAGGCATGAGAGGGACATCCACAGCCCTGTCCAGTATTCTGTTCGGTTTGTTGACATCTCGTCTTCTCATGAAACCACCGTCAGAAACATAGAAGTCATACCAGCCGATTTTTACATCTATCGGTCCTTCATTCGCAGTAGGGAATGTATCGGATGCTACGGTTCTAATGGTATCCAGGACCGTATTCCGTCCCTGGATAAAATAATATCCTCCGCCATTCGGATGGCCGTGCAGGTCACCATTATAACAGAGCTCGGCCACTCCCCTCGTATCGGTATAGAGGGAATTCACACCGAGTGATGATATCGTCTGGGATATCCCCTTCACATATTTTCTCTGCCAGAGTGGAGCAGCCGAACACATATCGCCCTTGCAGCCGTTTACGAGTGAATCGCCGTTGATGTTTTCCACCCAGCTGGTCTCCCTCGTCCCGTTCAGGTCGTCGAAACACTCGTCGCCCCACATGCACTCAACTCCGTTCAGAGGTGGAATTATCCCCTTCGCCCTGGACAGACCCGGGACCGGGACCGCGACACCGGTAGTGTGATAGATGTTCCAGTGAGGATCACGCATGTTCGTGTACGGAGCCGTGAAACCCCCGTGGTTCTGGATACTTTCCACTACCTCGTATGGTGAAATCGGGTAGTTCGTCGTACAGGAGTTTCTAGGATACTCGTAGTAGTATGGCGTGAGGTTTCCCCAGAAGTTCAAACGCGCACCGATACGGAGCCCGTCGAATACCTGCAGCTGCTCGGCAAGCAGGACGGTATCCGGATTTACCATCATGGTATAATCGTATGTGTGGAGAACCTGGACAGTGTCCTCTCTCTCTTTCAGCGGTCCACCGAGAGAGGTGATAATAGGAGAGGCGATCATCCATTCTCGAAATATCTTACCCGCGTCGATCCAGTCACCGCGGAAGGGTCTCATCCTGTACTGATAAGGCATGGAATAAGTTGAGTCCGGATGATCCGGTGAATGAAATGTCGCATCGTTGTCCTCAGGGAAATGACGGGAGAAGCACTCCAGGGAACCATTTTCATCATCACCCACGATGTGCGTCGTTTGCAGGTATCCCAGAGTATCCGTTGTTGCTGTGTATAAACCGTATGGCTCGTCGTTTCGATAATATGCGAAGAACTGGATACTATGGAGACCCGGGTGGAGACCGTGGTTCGTGATAGCGGTGGGAGTAAAACCAAGGCTCCGGTTCGGGCCACTGTTCTGGTCAAGCACAGCGGTCGACTCGGGAGACAGCTCCACCAGGGGATTCAGGATAATATTGCCGTGGCTTCTCCAGGGGAATGCCAATACCTGGTTATTTCGATCGGCATCCAGCTCCCGGATCGTGTATCTCGGGAAATCAACACTGAATACGGCATAGTCTGTGGATTCGTTGTTGATACTGATGTGGAACGAGACAGCCTTCTCGCCATGAGGAATGTCAGCTGTAACAGTAACGTGAATGCTATCCGAGGGTGCGTGCTCGTGAGTGACTGCCTGCCAGTACATAACGAGAGATGTGTCGGCTTCATGATATTCAAACTGATACACCGGAGTCGGGCAATCAACACCGGGATCGTCACACGCAAGGTAGAAGAGGCTTGTTGTATCCATAGTGCCGGTTGTGTCGAGCATTGCGACAGACCACAGCGGAACGGAAGAATCGAAGTACAAACTGTCATGAGAGACGCTGTCCGATGGATTTGTCAGATACTTGATACCCAGCGTCTGGGAGTCGAAACAGATTTCTACCTGCGAGGTGCCGAGTACAACGTCTGAGTTGCCGTAAATCTTCTGCTGCGATGAAAACACCAGGCAGAGGAGGAGGATGAGGGAAATTGTAAAAACGGCTCTCTGTCGGATAAACATTTTTCTCTTCCTCTCTTTTCAGGAGTAGTGTGGAATAATTGAGGGAATTCCTCTCCCACCTTAACAGGTGTAGTCAGCTGCTGAAATCTAACAGCGAAGAAATGGCGGGATTTATCAGAGAAAGGAAAACCGTTCCAGTTTTTGAAAGGCACGGATATAACGCGTACCCCTGTCGACGTAGGTGGGATCATGAGTAAGAGGCGGTCCATATTCGGGGTGTGCGGAACCGGTATTGTGAATGTGAAATGCATCTTCATATCGATGCTCTGTGAGTATGTTGCCGTATGTGTCCTTCGCCCAGATGATGCTCCACTTAAGTGCTTCTGAATCTCTCAGGTCTTTCACGAGGACTCCCATTCCCACACAGTGATATCCCATGATCTGAAGTGGTCCCCAGGAGGTGGCAAGGTTTCTCAGAGCATCATCCGATGCATCCTGAACAGTCTCTTTCGTAATGCTGCCGAATCGGTGACGTTCACCATCACGTACCTGTTGGAGCTTGGTGAATGTAGTCTGTTCGAATCTTTTTCGTGGTTTGTGGTAACCGCTCGATTCGAGTATGATCAGGGCCTTGAAATACGATGGTGGAAGATTGTATTGCTCACATAGATTATTGACATCTCTGGCATAATAGAGCTCCACTCTGGCAACCGCCAAAAGCTCAGCCGGATCCAGATAGAGTAATTGTGCCGTCATCACTCCTGCCGCCACAATTACAACGACAACTGCGAGGATAAAAATGAGTACCGGTTTCAGGTCTGATCGAGACTTCTCCACATCATCACCTGTCGGTCGATGAGTGCACTGTGTCACGGTCGTTTGCGGATTCCTGTCTGATTTTACTCTTCTCCGGGAGGAAAGTCAACCGATCGATAGCATTATCGACGGTTACATTTTGTTCGACTCTGCCATGAAGACAGGTCGGCACTCCAATTATATGTTGAATTCCTCCGCTGCTGCGCGTACATTAACATTTGATGAAAAAAACCCACCTGGCTATTCTGGTCCTGACACTCATCTGGGGGTCGACCTGGCTTGCGATAAAGGTCGGGCTCGGCTTGATGCCGCCATTTTCCTTCGCTGCCATGCGGTTCGTCATCGCTTCGTCTGTCCTCCTACCTTTCGCGTTGAAGACCGGCAGAGGTAGAATCGGAATGAGCCTTCCGATGGTCTTATTCACCGGTCTCCTCCTCATACCGGTTCCCTATGCCATCACCTACTGGGGTGCACAGTATATATCATCAGGCCTCACTGCAGTCCTCTTCTCGACACTGCCGATTTTTGTGGCAGTTTTCTCCATGTTTCTCCTGCCGGAAGAGAAACTCTCGGGGCTCAAGGGGCTTGGGCTGGCTCTCGGGTTCTCCGGCATACTGATCATCTATTTCGATGACATCGCGGTGGGTGATTACCATGCTTCTCTCGGTGTGGGAGCAGTTCTTCTCGGAAGCATTACAAGTTCCGTTGGAATCGTGCTCGTTAAGAGGGATTCACACCGTTATAACCCGATTATGTTGACCGCAATCCACTTTCTGATCGGAGCAGTGGTCCTGCTGCCCCTAGCAGCGCTTACCGAAGAGTGGTCAGATGTCGTGTTCAACCGCTCCTCGGTGCTCTCACTCCTGTTCCTCTCTCTGTGCGGGTCTGCGTTTGCTTTTTCCCTCTATTACTGGCTCCTCACGAAGATGCACGTGACGAAAGTCTCACTGCTTGTCTACGCGACTCCCATCATCGCAACGTACCTGGGATGGGTATTCCTGGATGAGGGCATTACACTGCAGATTGCACTCGGCACAATACTCGTATTCGGGGGAATCAAACTTGCAAGCTGAAAAGATCACCATATGTATTTGACAGCCGACAGGCTCCAGTATAGATTTTTTACATCTTCAAACTCAAAGGGGGATTTCCGGATCATGAAATATTTCACGTTTTTCTCACTGTGCGTGTTCGTTCTCTTTCTCTCATGTTCTTCCAAGAAGAAAGAAGCAGAGAGAGGAGAAACGCTCCCTTTCCCCGAGGACATGAGAGTTGTTGAAAATATCGAGGTTGGCAGACCCGGGGGCCGTGTGGTCTGTGCCATCACAAGTGATCCGAAGACTTTCAATCCAATGCTCGTGAGCGAAACCTCTTCAGAGATGATCGTGGCTCTGATGTACCAGGGTCTCGTGAATTTCGACCAGTACGATCAGGTCTTCGTCCCCGGTCTGGCAAAATCCTGGGAGGTCGACGGCCTCACCTGGACGTTTCACCTCAGGAAAGGGATGAAATGGTCAGACGGGCACCCGATTACGGCTGACGACGTGCTGTTCTCATTCGAGGTGCTGTATGACAGCATCATCCACCCCCCCGGGGCGGATCTCCTCATGATCGAGGGGAAAAAGATCGATGTCGAGAAGATCGACTCACTGACTGTAAGGCTGCGTCCTCCTGCAAAGTACGGCCCGTTCATCGGTATGATCGGTTCACTCAGAATTCTCCCCAGACACAAGCTCGAAGGAGCCTATTCATCGGGTGAGTTCGAATCGAGTCTCGGTGTAAACGCACCGCCGGAGGACATCGCTGTTTCAGGACCGTTTATGCTGCGCCGTTATGTACCGAATGAGAAGGTGGTTCTCGTAAAAAATCCCCACTTCTGGCAGATGGATAAAGAAGGTAACCGGCTCCCGTACCTCGACGAAGTTATCTATGTAAGTGTGGAGGATGAGAACGCGGTTCTGCTCAAGTTCCAGGCGGGAGAGACCGACATGATACAGGATGGATTCTCCCCCGACAGTTACCAGTTGTTGAGAGATGGTGAGGAGGAGGGTGGTTACACGATCTATGAGATCGGCCCGAGACTCGGTTCCACTCACCTGTGGTTCAACCTCAATACCGGCTCAAATCCGGAGACCGGTGAGCCTTATGTGGAACCTCACAAACTCGAATGGTTTCGTGACGTTACATTCAGAAGGGCCATAGCTTATGCGATTGACAGGGAGGGGATCGTGAACACCGTGTACCGTGGTAGAGGTGTGCCGGTGTGGGGGCCCATTTCTCCGAGCAACAGGGAATGGTACAACCCCGACCTGGTCAAATATCCGTATGATCCCGGGGAATCCTCGAAACTCCTGGCGAGAATGGGATTCTGGGACCAGGATGGAGATGGCATACTCGAGGATAAAGAAGGCCGCGAACTCGAATTTACCCTGTACACGAATTCGAGCAACAACACCAGAGTGAAGATTGCCAACATCGTTGTCGATGATCTCAAGAAGCTGGGTGTGAAGATCACCTTCGTCCCCATCGACTTCAATGACCTCATAACCAGAATGCGTGATAGTTACGATTACGAGGGTATGCTTCTGGCACTCACAGAGGGCGTGCCTCCCGATCCTGTGATGGGTATGAATGTGTTTCTTTCCTTCGGCGACACGCACCTCTGGTTTCCCAATCAGGAATCACCGGGGACACCCTGGGAAGCCGAGATAGATTCTCTCATGATTCTACAGGCCCAGAGCGATGATCAGGACCTGAGGAGAGAACTCTTCGGAAAGGTCCAGAGGATCATGAGCGAACAGCAGCCGTTCATATTCATCGCCAACAGAAATGAATACGTTGCCGCCCGCAACGCGCTGGGGAATATAAAACCGTCGATCATGGAGCCATTTCTCCTCCACAATGCGGAACAGATTTTCCTGAAGAATTGACGGTGGGTTCACCACAGTCTCTCACCCGGAGATGTGTGCGAGATGCTTTCCTTTATCCTGAGGAGGCTCCTTCATGCCATTCCTCTTCTCCTGCTCATCTGTCTCTGCACTTTTTTCCTCATCGACATCGCTCCGGGAGACTTTCTGACCCAGATGTCTCTGGACCCTCAGGTCTCCCAGAAAACCATCGAGATGATGAGGTTGAAGTTCGGTCTCGACCAACCGTGGTACGTCCAATACCTCCTGTGGCTGAAAAATGTCCTCCTCCATGCAGAGTTCGGTCACTCCTTTTCCTATAAGGTTCCGGTCTTCTCACTAATCAAAACACGTCTTCTCAACACACTGATTCTCACAGTGGCGGCGGCAGTGCTCACCTGGGTGATTTCCATCCCGTTCGGGATTCTGGCCGCCTGGAAAAAGGATTCATATACAGACAGGGGACTCTCTCTCGTGTCATACTTCGGTCTGTCAATGCCCGAGGTGCTCTCGGCGCTTCTTCTGCTCCTGTTCGCCGCGAAGACGGGCTGGTTTCCGACCGGCGGAATGAGAAGCCTCGATTATGAGATGTTCAGTGCTCCAGGTAAGGTGCTGGATATACTCCACCATCTGATGCTCCCGGCACTGGTTCTAGGGATCGTTCCGGTGGCGAGCAGGATGCGTCAGATGCGGGCAAATCTCCTGGAGACCATGAGCGCGGACTATGTCACCTATGCAAGAGCGAAGGGACTTCCAGAGAGGGTAGTGGTACTCAAACACGCGTTGAGAGGAGCGCTCAATCCGATGGTTACGCTGTTCGGATACACCATCGCCAATCTCCTTTCGGCCTCCCTTCTCGTCGAGGTCATCATGTCCTGGCCCGGCCTCGGAAGGCTCACGGTCGAATCCCTCCGTGCTCAGGATCTATACCTCACAATGGGTGCTGTTCTGACCTCGTCCGTCATGTTGATTCTGGGAAACCTGTGTGCGGACGTGTTGCTCGCAACCCTCGATCCGAGGATACGGGAAAGGTGAAGAGCGAAAACGGCAATGCAGTCGGTATGTCCCCCGGTCTGACGGGGCGTAGTTTCCGTGAACGCTTCGGTGAGAACAGGGTTGCCCTCGCAGGCCTGGTCATTATCGTCGTCCTTTATATCTCCGCTGTCTTTGCCGGATTCTTCTCACCGTACAGTCCATCGAGACAGAACAGAGCGTATTACTACCATCCACCATCACAGATCCGGTTCATCGATTCCACCGGGGATTTTCATTTCAGACCTTTCATCTACCGGACGGTAACGGTCGATCCGAGTCTCCCTCGATATGCCGAGGATGAAAGCGCACGCTATCCGGTAAGATTTCTCGTAAGGGGCGATGAGTACACGGTTTTCTTCATCTTCAGGAGCAACCTGCACCTGCTTGGTATCGACGAGCCCGCCCGCCTCTTTCTCCTCGGGACGGACGTCTTCGGGCGGGATGTACTCAGCCGTCTCCTGTTCGGTTCCCAGATATCACTTTCGATCGGCCTGGTCGGGATAGCTCTCACATTCTGTCTCGGGATGTTTCTCGGAGGTATTTCCGGTTATTTCGGCGGGGTGGTGGATGTGATACTGATGAGAATTACAGAGCTCCTCATGTCAGTCCCGTCTCTCTATCTGATTCTTGCACTCAGGACTACCCTGCCGCCCTCTATCCCGTCGACACAGTTGTATCTTCTCATTGTTATTATACTGTCATTCATCGGCTGGGCGAGTCTCTCGAGGATCATCAGGGGCATGGTGCTCTCGATCAGGGAGGAGGAGTATGTCCTCGCTGCCCGTGCACTGGGTATCGGCAGTATGAGAATTATCACACGGCACATTCTCCCGAACACATTCAGTTTCGTAATCGTCGCAGCCACCGTGGCCATCCCCGGCTACATCCTGGGTGAAGTTGCTCTCTCCTTCCTCGGTTTCGGAATCCAGGAACCCCAATCCAGCTGGGGGCTCATGCTGCGTGAAGCACAGAGTATCAGGGTCCTCACGGCTTATCCCTGGATACTTTCTCCGGGGTTCTTCATATTCATCACCGTGCTCGCTTTCAACTTCCTGGGGGATGGCCTGAGGGATGTGTTCGATCCCAGGCATCACGGGAAGTATCTCTGACGTCTCGTGCGCTGACATTTCGTAAATCTTGAATTGAATGTTCATGCTGTATAACTTCATTAGATTAACAGGATGAGGTTATGAATTCATTGCATTCCTATCTCGATTCACTCGAAACCGAGTACGAAACAGCTGCCATAACCATGGGGAAAGCCAGCTGGAATAATTACTCCAGGGAAGGCACCGCCGATCTCGATGGCGCGAAGGAGAAACTAGCAGCTGTTTTTAATGATGATAACAGGGAAAAACGGCTGGAAGAGCTTTTCCGGGACTCGCGGGAGCACTGTACGCCGGAAATAGAACGGCGTGTGACTCTGCTCCGCAACTGTTTCACTTCGAGCAGGGTCGATGGGGATTTTACCATATACTCTCTGGGCAACGGGCTCGAAGTCCGGCTCACCTGTTTTCGTTTCGACTGGGAAGGAGAAAAAGTATCCGGGACTACACTGCAGAATGTACTGGAGAAAGATATTGATCGCTACCGGAGGGAACTGGCATATCGTGCTGGTGGACAGTTGGCGGAGGAGGTACGGGGCGATCTTCTCAGGCTCATGAATCTGCGTAATGAGAAGGCGAACCTTCTCGGATACGACAATTATGCATCACTCGCACTCTCCCTTGAGGACATCGACCCCGACTGGCTCGAGCACTCACTGGAGAGAATCCTCGAGGTGACCGAGACTCCCTACTGTGAATACCTGCACTGGATGGCGGGAGAGCTTGGTTTGGCTACCCTCGAACCCTGGGACCTGTCATTCGGAGTCAGGCAGATGGTCAATCTTCCTGATGAGTACTTTCCCGAGGGAAAAGCGATCGAGACATTAAGGCATTTTACGATGGCCATAGGTATCCCCTTCGACGATCTCAATGTAAAAATTCTTGTCAGGGATATTCCATACGGAGGTCTCGGTCTCGCTGTCAGCATACCTGATGATTTCCGTATCCTCATGAATCCTGCGGGTGGGCACCGGTTCTACCACTCGCTCTTTCACGAGTACGGTCACGCTCTTCAGAGCATCAATACCCGGGTACAGAGTCCGATTCTAAAGGGATACGAGTGGGTTGGAGGTGCACAGAACTCGGCTTATGCTGAAGGGATGGCGGGTGTGCTTGCACGCTTCACTTCCCGGAGAGACTGGTTGAACACTTACACGCGGCTCGATTCCGACACCATAGAGCAATATCTGGAAAAAAAAAGATACAGTGAGATCATGTCTATGAGATTTCTTGCCTCCAAGACACTTTTCGAGATAAAGGCTTATCGGGATCTTGATGCCGACCTGGATTCTCTCGAACGGGACATTTTCGAGAAGTCATTCCTTATCCGTCTCCCGGAGGGAGGGGAAGGGCGCTGGGCCTCGAACACACTCTACACAACCTATCCGATCTATCATCACAACTACATTCTCTCCGACGTGATTTCGGCTCAGGTTCATGATGAGCTAGATCGGGTATTCGGGGAGGGGGTGATTCGGGACACGGGAGTGGCGGCATGGCTCACTGACGGTCTGTACGCGGACGGGGAAACACTCGCCTGGCAGGAGCGTCTCGAGAGGGTGACCGGCAGGAGGCTGGATCTGGAACCCTATCTTTCGAAGTTGTGCCGATCATGAAAAAACGAAAACCAGCACGATTTTTACTGATAGCCGGATTTCTGGTCGTCGTCGGTTTCATCGCTCTTACCTTCATTCAGGATCGGCTTAATCTCATCATTATTTCGATCGATACCCTGCGACCGGATCACCTCGGATGTTACGGATACAATCGAGATACCAGCCCCAATATCGATCATCTGGCACGTGAGGGAATTCTGTTCACAGATGTGGTCAGTCAGTCTCCATGGACGCTGCCTTCCCACGTGAGCATGCTCACCTCGAAGTATCCATCGGAGCACAGCGTCGTCCGTGACAGTGATGTTCTCGACCCCAACCTCTCGACACTTGCGGGACTACTCAGGGAGGAGGGGTATCGAACAGCAGCTTTCACCGGTGGAGGTTACATGAACCACCACTTCGGCCTCGGAGAGGGATTCGAGCTGTACATGGACAAATATACCGACGGCACTCGTGATTACTCCCCGTTCCTCGATGTACACTGGAGCTTGTTCCGATCACTCGTCCTGGATTGGCTGCACTCATTCTCTCGGGAGCCGTTTTTCCTCTTCATACACTGCTATGATGTTCACAAACCGTACAATCCCCCCGCACGGTACGTGGAACCTTTTTATCCGGCCTGTCAGGGGGAAGTCATATCCTTTCTGGATCACAATATCGTGGTGTTCAAGGAAGCGGAGAAACCAGTTCGTAAAGTCAGCGTCGATTCACTGACCCCCGATGAATTCGAGCACCTCGTAGCGCATTATGACGGTGAGATTCGAATGGTGGACGAGGAAGTCGGGATCCTGCTCGAGACACTCGATCAGCTCGGGATAGGTGACAGGACACTTCTCGTTGTGACTTCAGATCACGGTGAACAGTTCCTCGAACATGGGGAACTGGGGCACCGGAACACACTTTACGGTGAGGAGCTCAGAGTCCCCCTCATCATGAGGCTTCCCCACGCGATCGCGGCCGGGTTTGTGGTCCGTGAAGTGGTGAAGATCATCGACATCATGCCGACCATCCTCGATATAATGGGATTCGGCGGCGATGGATTTTCCGGCCGGAGTCTGGTATCCGTCATGAAGAGAAAACAAGAACCGGGATCCGTCATCCTCAGCGAATACCGGGAAGGAGGGCTCGCGGCCATCAGAGACGAGCGATTCAAGCTGATTCTATCTTTCAGGGATGATTCGGAAGAGCTCTATGATCTCGAAAATGATTCGGAAGAAAAGGTCGATGTCTCGAATGAATACCCTGCTGTCCGGGACAGACTTCGAAGCGAGCTGGTGAAACGGATACAGGAGCAGAAAAGGGCAGGGGAGCGATACCAAGGTAAGAGTGCACGGGAAGACCAGTACATTACCGATCAATTGAAAGCTCTTGGTTATATAAGTGAGTGACTGTCCCGGATCAGACTCTACTGTTTTCGGCATCCCGCGTGGTTTAGGGATCGGTTGGGTGGGGGGCTCTCCGGAGTGGCTCCCCTCGTTTGCTTCACGTTTCTCGGGTACCTGCTCATCAGGAGTACCCGGGCCTGACACGGAAGGAGGTACTCACATGTCGGAATTACCGGTTGACCGCAACGGGGCCCTGGCGCTTCTCGATGAGTACATCTCTCAGCGTAATCTGAAAAAGCACTGTCTTGCAACCGAGGCGATCATGCGAAAACTTGCCGAGAGACTCGGTGAGGACGTGGAACTCTGGGGAATGATCGGGCTCCTCCACGACCTGGACTTTGAAAAGACGAAAGACTCCCCTGAACAGCACACCATCGTAGCGACACGGCTGCTGGAAGAGCGGGGATTCTCTCCCGGGTTTACAAGGGCTGTCAGGTCGCACAACGAAATGGCGGAGGGCTCCGAGAGAAGCCGGTCGGTCGATTACGCGCTCACGGCCGCCGAGAGCGTGACCGGCCTGATTGTCGCCGCTGCTCTCGTTCGTCCCGAGAAGGAGAACAGACTCGAATTCGTGAAAATATCCTCCCTCAAAAAACGAATGAAGGAAAAAGCGTTTGCCCGAAACGTGAACAGGGATTCGGTGCGGGAGTCGGAAAAGCTCGGTCTCGATCTGGAAGATTTCCTGGAGATGTCTCTCCGAGCCATGAGAGAAATCAGTGACGATCTCGGGCTCTAGCCCGACTTGTTCATACGATTCCGATTTTGGCGGGTGCTTTCGGACAGCCCTGCTAACTCGAACGGAGATAACATTATACTAATAAGGACAGCGGCTGTCCTCCTCCGGAGACACAAACCGGTGAATTACCCCCACCTCACTCATGAAAACCCCTTTTTCAGTCTGTAGAGCTATTTGCCTAACAGACTGACAAATAAGATGTTAGACAATTTCGTAGTCGGTGTCTTCTCACCCGCCGCCTGTGGCACGTTCTATGCCTTACCGGAAGACAGACGAAAGGTGGGAGATAATCATGAAACGCGCAAATCTGTTATTCACGATCACAATCGCTCTGGCCACAATCATCATTCCCGGAAATGCCGGTGCAATCCAGCCCGATGAGCTGACTGTCGACGTGTGGCTCGATCGGGGTGACGGCGCGGTATACAACCACGGGGATGAAGTCACTGTGTATTTCAAGACGAATGCAGACTGCTTCGTCACCCTCTATAACATCGATACTGACGGTTATATCAACATTCTCTTCCCGAGCTATCCAGGTGAGGGTAACTATGTCGAAGGTGGAAAGACCTATCTCATACCGGCCAATCACCAGGAAGACTTCTTCATCATCGACGAAGCGACTGGAATGGGATACGTAGAAGCCGTCGCGTCCATGAAACCTTTCTACCTGGAAGGGTGGCCTTTTTACACCCAACGGGGGGGAGATCCCCATCATGGCGATGAGGTGGTCGACAGGATTTCCGGGGACCCGTTCCTCGCCATCGAGGAAATCAATGCGAAGATACTGCCTTTCGGTGAGGAGGTCACCTACGCCGACGATTTTACTGTCTACTATGTCGAAGAGATCGTGAGCCAGCCCCGATACTTGTGTAACGACTGCCACGAGCCGGTCTATTATCACTACGATCCCTATTACTACCCCTGTAACTATATCGACATCGTCGTATTCGATTACTGGTGGTACAACCGGTGGTTCTACTGCGATTACTGGTGGGTCGATTACTCCTACTACTACGATTATTACTACTATGCCCCGCCTCCCGCGTATCTCGGAAGGCGATACACGAGAAAATACGGGTATGCCCCGAAACACAGCGGCGGATACACAACCAAGGGGTATGGCGACAGGGGCGGTGTCGTACGGGTGAACGATTACTACAGAGGGAAAGACGATTACCGTGTGGACTACAAACCGATCAATGTTGAGGACAACAAGGTCCTCTCATACAAGTTACCTCAGACCAGGGATGAAGTCGGCTACGTCCCCAAGAACGGTATTACCAAACGGGGACCCGCATCCGACGGCCGTGGAGGCTCCTCTTCTGTGTATGGAAAATCTCCTGTCGATGACTCGCGGGGATCTCCCTCGGTGGACAGGAAATCCCCCGCTGGAGGTTCCGGTACCGATTACAGAAGCGGAAAAGAGCCCCAGACTAAAACGCCCGTTTATGATCGGGGCGGCCGGGAGGCCGAGGGGAGAACCAGGACGACCGGCAAGACTTCCGTCCTGGACAGACAGGAATCTCCTTCAGCCGGTTCCCAGGTCAAAAGATCAGGCACCAGAGTTGAAGACCCCAGACGAAGCCGACCCGAGAGCGGGGCAGCGGTGAGGAATAAAGCCTCGGTAAAGGAAAGAGAACGAAGCCGACCCGAGAGCAGGGCAGCGGTGAGGAATAAAGCCTCTGTACAGGAAAGAGAACGAAGCCGACCCGAGAGCAGGAAGGAGTATCAGCTGAGGGGTTGGGACAGGGCCAAGTCGAGCGGTTCGAAGCGAAGTTCCGGTATTTCGATCATTAAATCGCCTAAGAGATCATCGTCGGCTTCCAGAGGGAGAGCGATTTCGAGCGGCCGTTCATCGACTCCACGGAAGTCCGTATCGCGGTCGCGGCCGAGTTCGAGCGGTTCCAGAGGATCCCGACCGACAGTCAGGAGAAAATAGAGCGCGCGGAAATCCCCCGAAGCGCGGGGAGCGAGGAGAGGGCCATCCGGAAGGATGGCCCTTTTTCTTCTTTCAACAGGATGTGTGTCGGTTTATATTAGTACTACTGTCTCCGGCATGATCATCACAAGAAAGGCAGCGTTTCAGGGAAAACCGGAAATGGAAGTGTTGTGATATGTGGCGTCTGCGGACTCTGCTCCTCGTCGTATCGGTTGTCGTCTACACAATCGTCTTCGGTCTGATAGCGATCCTCTTCTCTCTGTTCGACAGGGAGGGTGATGTACTTCAGAAGATCGCCACTCTGTGGGCCGGAATGATCACCAGGACGAACCGGATCCGTGTTCGGTTATCCATGGAGGAAGATCCCGGAACAGGGCCCTTCGTGATCATTACCAATCACCAGAGTTATCTCGACATTCCTGCGCTTCTCGTGTCGCTCCCGTACAATTTCAGGATGGTGGCCAAGAAGGAACTCTTCCGGATACCGATTTTCGGCTGGGGTATAAAACTGGCCGGATACATAGAGGTCGACCGCAGTGATACCCGAAAAGCGATACGCGGCATCTCAGAAGCGGACAATCAGCTGTCGGCCGGGAGGTCGATCGTCATATTCCCTGAAGGTACCCGGAGCAGAGATGGGAACCTGCTTCCCTTCAAAAAGGGAGCCTTCGTCCTGGCGCTGAAGAACCAGGTTCCTATCCTCCCCTGTCTGGTCCACGGCGGATTCCTGCTACTCCCCAAGGGGACCCTGCGAATGGGAAAAGCGGACATGAATGTCCATCTCGGTAAGCCAATATCTACCAGAGGATTAGCTATTGACGAGAGGAACAGTCTGAAAAGCGAGGTGGAGGTGTGGATGCAGCAGGTCCTTTCAGAATTTAACCAATTTGCCACAGGCGTGTCTAACCAGGGTGAAGGAAGGGAAAAAGATTGAAGGATGATCAGACCCTTGTCACACTGTGCCAGGCAGGCGACAGGGATGCATTCGGTGAGCTTGTCCGAAGATACCAGAAGCAGGTGTACTACCTTGCATTACGGCTTATCGGGGATCGTGATGAGGCATGGGATATCTCCCAGGAAGCGTTTCTCAGAGCGTACCGGGGAATCAAAAAATTCAGGGGTGGTTCAACCTTCAAGACATGGCTGTACACGATTGCAACGAATCTCATCAAGAACCAGTACCGAAGTCAGAGTCGTCGTACGATGGTACCGCTGGATGAGCGCGAGATCCCGATAGACGGCGACGGGATCGAAATCCTCGAGAGGAAAGAAATGTCAGACCTTTTGAGAAAAACTATTCTTGAGTTGCCATACAAACAGCGGATGACACTCACCCTGCGAATATATGACGGCCTGTCTCATCGGGAGATCGGAGAGATTCTCGATTGTTCCGAGGGCACGGTGAAGGTGAATTTCCATCATGCTGTCAATAACCTGAGGAAGCGCATGGTTCCCGGAAAGAAAGGAGGAAAAAATGACTTGTGAAAACATACATCATCTCCTCTCTCTCTATGTTATGAATGATCTTGCAGATGGCGAGAAAGACCTCGTCGAGCGCCACATCGCGGACTGCAGCGACTGCCGCGGTGAAGTCAAAGTCCTCCGGGAAGTCATCGAAAATGTCAGAGCCGCAGGAGTGCCTGATCCGGGAGAGAAGTTCTGGGAACGATTCGAGATGTCTGTTATGGGACGTGTCGGTCACCTGGAGGAGAACAATCGGAGATCCATCGGTGACCTCATCTGTAGTGTGTTTCCAGTTTTTCGGGATCTCGGTTTCACCCGGACTTTTGCGTATACAGCGTCCATCGTCTGTGTCGTGCTTCTGGGGGGCCTCTTTACCTGGAGGGCCCACCTCAGGTACAGCAATCCGCTCGAGGGGTTCTCTCCCTCCGTGTTGTCTTATCAGAGTCTTGTCGAGGATAATATCCCGTACACCGATTACCTCGACTCGATGACCGACGATGAACTCGCAGTCGTTTCTAGTGCTGTCACCGGGTTGGCTGTGGGAGTGTCCATAGAACACGAGGAGACCCTTCTCGAATATGAGAAGCATGGATCATACCAGATCTATACTGAGATCGACCTCATGGGTGATGAAGAACTCGACTTGCTCATTGAAGCAATAGATAAGTGGGAAACCAGTTGATTGGAGTTTGGAAGGAGATCCGTTTATGAAAATACAGTTGTCAGTGATACTGGGTTGTATCGTTCTTCTCACAGCTGCACCTCTCTTTTCCCAGCAGGTAGGTGAAGAGAGGGAAAAGGTGAAGGAGAGAATCGAAATGATCCGGATGTGGAAAATGATGGATGTGCTCGATCTGTCACGGGAGCAAAGCGAAAAATTCCTGCCCGCTCTCGAGGAGATCGAGAACAGGAGAAGGGAGATCTTCCAAGAGCGGGTCAAAACGATGAAAGAGCTCAGAGAAACCGTCCGCGGTGAAAACCCCGATGAATCAGCAGTCGTGGACATGATGCGCCGCCTGGAGAAGAATCACGATTCTCTCGAAGCACTGGACAAAGAGGAAAGAAAGGAGATCGCCGACATTCTCACTCCGGTTCAGCAGGGACGTTACATAGTGTTCAAGGAAAACTTCGAAAGGGAATTGAGAAACATCATTCGAGATGTGCAGGGGACACCACCAAAATTCCCGAAGCGCCCTTTCCCGCAGGATAGAAGGCGTCCATAAACACCGTACCCCCGCTTGACAATGGTGTGTGTTTGTGGTACAGTTGGCCAGGGCGTATCGAGTGTGGTACCGCTCTTCAGTCCACGCACACAGATGAAACAGGCAAGGGGGTTCTCATGGCAAAGTCTCTCACCTGGATTTTTCTTCCGGTTATTCTTCTGATCTGTCTATTACCACTTCACGCACAGATAGCCGGGGAGGTTGTCAGCTCCGTCCCTTCACCGTCATCACCGTTCGGCCTGACCTGGGATGGTGAGTATCTGTGGGTCGGATCGTATAGTGGTGTACTCTACCAGGTCGACTCGAGTAACGGGAACATAATAAATCAGATGGCATCTCCCGGAGGTGTTGCAAGCGGTCTTGGCTGGGACTGGCACGCGCTCTGGGTATCCGACAGGAACGACGATGTCATCAGAAGGGTTGATCCGGAAACCGGTCAGACCCTCGCGACGCTGACCGCTCCGGAAAGCTGGCCGGGAGGTCTCGGATGGGATGGGTGGGAGCTCTGGCATTCGAACTATTACAGTCCGAGTCACATCTATTACCTCGACCACACGACCGGAGATGTTCTACTCGATTTTCCGGCTCCCCAGGAGAGGGGGATGGGGATCGCCTGGGACGGCACCTCGCTCTGGAATGCCGATTGGGTGAACGGAATGATCCATCAACTCGACCCGGAGACCGGGGATGTACTCGTATCCTTTCCCTCGCCGGATGATTCTCCCCACGACCTCGCGTACGACGGGCACTACCTCTGGGTGGTGATCGGGGGAGGGGCGAATATGCTTTACCAGATCGAACCCGGCAACAAAACCGTGAGTATCGCACTGTCTCCGGAATCAACCACTGTTCCGGCGGGCGGCGAACTCATCGTCGGCGGGAGCCTGCTCAACCACACGGGATCACCGCAGACGTTCGATTTTCATGTCGACATCTACCTGCCGAACGGTAATCCGTATCCGGGAAATCCGCTGGTGGGACCTGTTACCCTCACCATTCAGCCGGGCGGAAGTGTCGGTGGAAACCTGACGCACTCGATCCCCAACGGGGCGCCGCCGTGGGATTACCTGTACCAGGCCGTTATCATTCAGAACGAAGAAGTAGTGGATGTGACAAACTTCAATTTCACCGTCGAGTAATCAGGGACGGAACACCAGTGTTTTGTCATGTAGGAAGTGGCACAAGATCACGAAGTAATTTTGTCTGCCTGCAAGGCTCGACTGAGGGAGCAACGCTGCAGGCAGATAAAAGGACAAGTGAGATGTGTCAGTTGTTGCATGACAGGGCACTAGTTGTCATGTGGCGGGAGAGGGCTTACAAACAGTGAGTCGTTCAGACCCGGGTTTATCTCGTAGGTGAGGATGGTCGTTTCCTGGGCGAAAAGACCGTTCATGTACAACCTTACCCGGTAAGGGAGCAGAATGCCATCCGTTTTCCGATAGTCGAGGAGATCGAGCCGCACATGCTCTTCCACTTCTCCGGCGAAGACGGGGTAATCCATCCTGCTCACGTGGAGTTCGTCGAGGTCTATCCACAGCGTCGTCTCGTCCGACTCCCCGTCGATAACGTAGACAATATAATGCGGTTTACCGTCGATGAAAGATTTACCCTTGATCATGGTGATTGCAGTCGAGTCAGTAGCCTGGATGAGGAAGTTCGGAAAATGTTTGAGCGATCTCCTCAAGAACTCGATCATTCTCCGATCCCCGGGGCTGGCTACCCCGTTTTCCACATACCAGGCAGACCCCTCGTTGTAACTCTGGACGTAGGTGTTATCGCCGATACTGGCCTCGCTCTTCATTTTTCCGGGGAAAGAGTAGAATGCGGTTTCCCGGGCTGATTCTCTTCCATCCGGGCCGAGACTCGAAGTGGTTGTCATCTTCAGAGAATTCAAAGATGAGATTGACTTCATCCCACCGTGAGCATCAAGTGCTGTAAGGAGGATACTCCGCGCCGTGGGTTGAGTTTCCGGGCCGGATGTTTCCTCCTGAGTTTGACGTATCGCATCCGGCTCTTCTCTTCTTCCGGTGAAGGGGATGATCAGAATGAGAACGGTAAGGAGAAGAATAGCGATCAATATATACAGGTAAGGTACCTTTGTCTTTTTTGTGCTCAAACGTACCTCCATTTTCTATGAGCAATTTACATTTTTCCCGTTCCTTTGTAAAGCCTGTCACTGATCGGCACGTGTGATCATTTTTTACACCGTTTCGTTGGTGCGGTCCGTGGATGCACACATTATGGAGAAGAAGGTGCAGGGAGGAGCAGTAATTCTATGAGGGGGAGAAGGTATCACTTTACTCTTATATAGAAAAAAAGCTTGATATTGATATTCCCCGTGTTATACATTATTGATGGAAATCGGATTGCTTTTCGAATCCATAAAAAAGACCGGTACAACTCCTTTTCAATCAACAGTCGAATAGGAATCTCATGTCCGACACCCGGTATCAACCAGATGATGCACTTCTGAAAATTTATTTCAAAGAAATAGGGAAGTATTCCCCTCTTCCCCGTGAGGAAGAAAAGAGCCTCGCCCGAAATGCCAGGAAAGGGGATGCAAACGCACTGGAGAAACTCGTGAGAGCCAACCTTCGCTTCGTCATCAGGGTTGCCAAGAAATACCAGAACAGGGGGCTCTCGCTGTCGGATCTGATCGCCGAGGGCAACATGGGTCTTATGAGAGCGGCCATCAAGTTCGACGAGACGAAAAACATAAAATTCATTTCCTATGCAATCTGGTGGATCAGGCAGGCGATTCTGCAGGCTCTGGCAGAACAGTCACGGCTGTTCCGAGTTCCCCTCAACAGGGCCGATCTCTTCCACAAGCTCAGCAGAAAATCCGGCAGCCTCACCCAGCAGCTCGGCAGAGAGCCGACCGATGAAGAAATGTCGAGAGAAATGGGTCTGCCTCTGGAAGAAATCGATTCCCTGCTTGTTCTGACGCGGTCTTCACTCTCCCTGGATGCACCGGTAACCTCGGGTGATGAAACCGAACTCAGAAACTATATTCCAGATGATATCCATCCGAACCCCGAGGAAATTACCTTCGAGAAGATGAGAGCAACTGCCATCGACAGAGCTCTCTCGAGATTGAACGAACGAGAAGCAAAAGTGCTCAGGTTGTACTTCGGCCTTAACGGGGAGAAGAACCACACTCTCGAAGAGATTGGGAGGGGAGAGGGGATAACACGTGAGAGGGTGAGGCAGATTAAGAAACATGCATTGAAAAAATTGAGGCAGAAGTCGAGAGCGGAAATATTAAAATCGTTCCTTGAGTGACATACAGATACATTTTGATCGTAGAGTACACATACGCTAATGTAAACATCGGGCTTGCTGCCAGTGAAGGAGGTGATTATAGGAGGTCCAGTCAAAATCGATGATGGAAGGTTTACCGTGCGGTAACACTGGTGAAGAAGAGGTGAGTACTGGGATAATTCAGAATAGAAGGAGCAGAATATGAAACTAACTTTCTCACGCAAGGGATACGTCATGGCATTCCTCCTCCTCTCCATTGCCATCAGTGGATGTGGCAAGGAGCAACCGCCTCCGAAAATCGAAGAGCCGGTTGTGGACGAAGATGCTCTCAGAAGGCAGGAAGAAGAAGAAAGACTCCGCAGAGAGGAAGAGGCGAGAAGACAACTGGAGGAGAGGAAAAGGGTAGTCGAGGAAAAGATCTCAGTGATGATCCATTTCGATTTCGACCGGTACACCATAAAGGACGAGTATAAGGACGTCCTCTCCGAGAAAGCTCAGTTGCTCAGGGAGTGGTCTACCGTCATGCTAAAGGTCGAAGGCCACTGCGATGAGTGGGGGACCAACGAGTACAACCTCGCCCTTGGTGAGAGGAGAGCGGACGCTGTAAAAGAATACCTGATTGGTGCCGGAGTATCTGCTGACAGGATTACCACTGTTTCCTTCGGGGAAGAGAAACCTCTGGACATGGGTCATACGAAGGAGGCCTGGAAGAAAAACAGGAGGGCTGAATTTAAAATAGTCTCCTGGTAAAGCACCGGTTTCCCTGTGAATAGGGCCACGAAGGTCCTGTTCATGAATACGGTGATGCACCGAGGCCGTTTCCGCTCTTGCAGTGAGCCATGGATCTCCGGGGGCATACTGCAGGTGGAGATGGCCTTTTGCTTGGAACAAAGCTCCCGATGAGGGAGTGAGGAATCACAGATGAGAATACTGGCGATCGTCATGGCGGGCGGACGGGGGACACGGTTGTTCCCTCTTACGAAGTATCGAAGTAAACCTGCCGTGCATTTTGGAGGGAGATACAGGATCATCGATTTTGTTCTCAGTAACCTGGTGAACTCCGGTATCCACTCCATCTATGTACTGACGCAGTTTAAATCCCAATCCCTCAACGACCACCTGTCGAGGGGCTGGCAGTTTGGCAGTTTACTTCAGGATTATTTCGTCACACCCGTTCCGGCGCAGATGCAGATCAACGGCAGCTGGTACCAGGGGACCTCGGATGCTGTATTCCAGAACCTGCATCTGATCGAATCCTTCAACCCGGACATCGTGGCGATATTCGGTGCGGATCATGTGTATCGGATGGATGTCAGGCGTATGATCGATTTCCACATGTCGAGAAACGCGGATGTGACCATCGCCGCTCTCCCCATACCGATAGAAGAGTCACACTGTTTCGGGATCATCGAAGTGGACTCGAAGTGGAAGATGGTACGATTCGAGGAAAAGCCCCGACACCCCGCGCCGCTGCCCGATGATCCGACCCTCGCTTTGAGCTCGTTGGGTAATTACCTGATCAACACTCAGGTCCTCATCAAGGAACTCGAACGCGATAACAATCTGGACACTGCCCACGATTTCGGGCAGAGCATCATACCCTCTCTGCCAATGAGGAGGGACGTCCATGTGTATGATTTCAGAAAAAACAGGATCCCGGCTCCTGCGAAAGGCGAGGAACATTCGTACTGGAAGGACATCGGGACCATCAAGGCTTATTATGAAGCCAACATGGAACTCAAGGCCGTGGATCCTCTCTTCAATCTCTACAACAAATCGTGGCCCATAAAAACCGCACCCTCCGGTTTCCCCCCGGCCAAGTTCATCTTCGACGAACAGGGCAGAAGGGGGATGGCAGTAAACAGCCTTATCTCCGAAGGGAGTATCATCTCCGGCGGCTACGTCGCCGACTCTGTTCTCGGCAGAAACGTTTTCGTCCACAGCTATTCCCGCGTGGAACGTTCGATCATTTTCCACGATGTCGATATCGGAAGAAATTCCGAGATCAGGAATACCATCGTGGACGGTATGGTGCGTATCCCGCCCGGTACCGTAGTGGGATTCGATCCCGAATCAGATGGTAAGCGCTTTCATGTCTCGGAAGAAGGTATCGTTGTTATTCCGCGAGGGTTTGACAACTGGTGATTGTCAGAAAGCGAGGTGAGGATACATGATCAGTCTCAGCAGGTTTCTCGTCCCGACGGATTTTTCCGATTTTTCCCGGTATGCGCTCGAATATGCGATCTCTCTTGCGAAGAAGTGTAATGCAAAGATCACACTCCTGCATGTGATCGATATGAATCAGTTTCCTCCCGATCTCACCCTGCATCACCTCTCACTCGATCCGGAGAAGCTGGAGGAAGCCCTTGTACAGGAATCGTCGGAGAAACTCCGAAAGTTTACCTCGAGGGTGAAGAGATCTCGCCTGACGGTGAAGTCGATCGTAGAAAGCGGTAAACCGTTCGTTGAAATCATCACCACTGCGCGGGAGATGAAAGCGAGCCTCATCATTATGGGGACCCACGGACTCACCGGTATCGCCCACGCTCTGCTTGGCAGTACTGCGGAAAAAGTGGTGAGGAAGGCCCCGTGCCCCGTGCTCACCGTAAAGAGACCGGATCATGAATTCAAAAGTCCTTAGATCTGTTTTTCTCGCATTTCTTCTTCTCCTCCTCCTCTCCTCCCGTCCACAGGCGAAGAAAGCCTCCTTCTATCCAGGGGCGGACTTTTCAAAAAGGGCAGGTGTCCTCGAATGCCGGGAAGGGGTTACGTACACGTCAGCTGTTTTTCCCTTCGGGAGGACTGCCGACAGCCTCAGTCTCGTACTCGCCACTCAGGTCGAGAATCAGGATCTCCTCTTCGTAAAAATGGACACGAGGATGATTTCGGAACTCGAATTTTCACTCTATTTGAGAAACGAGGAAACCGGATTCGTTCTCTCCCGCACGTGGGAGGAATCCCTCACCGTAAAAACCGAATCAGAGACACGCTCTCCCATGAAGAGCGTCTTCCAGGCGGTTTTGAGCTGCCCCGCCGGCTCCACCGCTACTATTTTTTCTCATGAAATTGCCGACAAACATGCGACTAACACCGGTATCCTCGGTCCAACGAAAATACTTCTGAAAAAACCGGAGAAACCGCTCAATCTCTCTGGACCCTATACAACTTACGCGAAGTCGGCGGGAGAAGGAGAAGACAGGATCAGGTTTACACCGGGATCGAATTACCAGGACCAGCTTTTCAATCCCGGCAAAGATTATGGTTATGGAGTGGATGGGGTCGGTTTCTACTTCGAATTGAGTAGATCCGACACGACTGGTTCGGAACGTCTCACGGTCCGGACGAGGCTCCGTTATCAGGAGAAGGACTGGAAAGAGATCGGTGATCTGACTGATGTGTCGGTATCGGGTACCGGCTCCTTCTTCGTCCGGCCCGGACTCGAAAAACTCGACCTCGGAGAGGGGATTCTCAGAGTCGATGTCCTGGACCGGGAGGGGAAACTGCTCACGAGCGACTCCACGTTTTTCTTCTGTTCACTAACGGAAACATGGATTCTCACAGAATATGACGGTGCAATCGAATACCTCGATCTTCTATTGACACCCCAGGAAAAGAAATCGTTCGATCAGTCGCAGAAGGGGGAAGAGCGAAGAAAACTGTGGAGATCGTTCTGGAAGGAGAGGGACCCGATACCCGCCACGTCCCAGAACGAGCGTCTGATCGAATACTTCAGGAGGATACAGGTGGCAGACGCCCGTTTCTCGACTCCTATCATGGAGGGATGGAAGAGCGACCGGGGCAGGGTGTATATACTCCTGGGACCACCGGAGGAAATATATCTCCAGGATGGTGCGCAGAGACTGGAGAAGTATGAAATCTGGATATATGACCGGACTCTTGGTTTTCAGCTCATACTCTATTTTGTCGACAGGGGTTTTACGGGATTGTACTGGCTCCAGAACGAAGGTGATTTTCAGCAGGCGCTCTCACGGATGAGGGGGAGTTGAGGGAACACGATACCACGAATGATGTATAAAGATTGAAAAGATTTCCGGGACCACCGGATTCCGGTCCCGGTAATCGGGATTTATCGTAATCGTCGTCTTTACTTTGGAGGTCTGTAAATGAAGAAGATGAAGTTTGCAGGTATGATTCTGGTGCCGTTGTTGATGCTGGTAGCAGGGTTTTATCTCGGAACGAGCACCGATGCCGGAATCTTTTCCAGGTTGCCGGCGTCCGATCTGGTTGCTCTCCCCTCGCCCGATACCGGCGATCTCGAAGCGGTTCGATCCTTCAGTGATGCGCTCATAGAGGTGTCGGAGAGTGTGAACCCCACCGTGGTGACGATATTCAGCGAGAAGACGGTGAGGAGATCCGGCTCGAGTTTTCAGGATTCCCCCCTGAGGGAGTTCTTCGGTGACGATTTCGCACGGCGCTTCTTCGGTGTACCTGAACATGATCAGGAGTTCCGGCAGCGGGGGCTTGGTTCCGGTGTCATCGTCAGCAGTGATGGATACATTCTAACCAACAATCACGTTGTTGAAGGTGCGGATAAGATCAAGGTCGGTTTCGGAGAAGGGGAGCCGGTGGAGGGTGAAATCATCGGGAATGATAGAGCGACTGACATAGCCGTCATCAAAGTCGTCAAAGACGGATTGAAAGCCGCGAAGCTCGGTGATTCGGATACTATCAAGGTGGGCGAGTGGGTCGTCGCCATCGGTAATCCGTTCGGTCTGGAGCACTCGGTCACCGCCGGAATCATCAGTTACAAGGGCAGGTCCAATGTCCGGATAGCCGACTATGAAGATTTTATTCAGACTGATGCCGCGATAAATCCCGGGAACAGCGGTGGACCGCTGGTTAATCTGGACGGCGAGGTTGTCGGTATAAATACCGCCATTGCCAGTAATTCAGGTGCCTACCAGGGAGTCGGCTTTGCCATCCCCATAAGTCTCGCCAAGAGGATCATGGAGGAGCTCATCAGCAGTGGGAGAGTCGTCAGGGGCTGGCTCGGCGTCTACATCCAGGATGTCACTCCCACGGTGGCTGAAGCTCTGGATCTTCCCGACAAGGAAGGTGTTCTTGTGACTGACGTGGTCGACGGAGGGCCGAGCGAGGAAGCGGGACTGAAACGATATGACGTCATTCTGGAGCTCGACGGGAAAAAGTTGAAAGATGGGACTGAACTGAGGAACACCGTCGCTTCAACTTCGCCCGGCACGAAGGTGGATCTCACCGTTCGACGTGAAGGTAAGAAGAAGAAGATCGGCGTGAAACTCGGTGAACTGCCGTCAGGTGAGCAGCCGATGGCCGGCAGCAGATCCGACATCCTCAATAAGCTCGGGTTGAGGCTCCACGACGTCACGCCTGATCTCCAGCGAAGGTACGGTCTCTCCGGTGAGACAGGGGTAGTAGTGGTCGAAGTGCTTCCCGGCAGCGTTTCACAGGAGGCCGGATTCAGGAGCGGAGATTTTATCGTGGAGATCAATCAGAAGGCCGTCGAATCCGTATCGGAATTGAGAACGGTCCTTTCGGCGATGGATCCGGGTGATTCGGTCCTGTTCCTCGTTGAGAGAGGATCCGGAACGTTTTTCGTCGCACTCAAGCTTCCGGGAGATGGGAACTGATCGATTACGGATTTCTCCAGGGGGAAAGCGTCGGGGATTGACCCGGGCGCCTTCCCCCTCTTTGTATCTGGGGGAGTCCGGATGACCCGCCGGGTGCGTGGAGCCATTCCATATATCTGAATCCGGTTGAATAACACCATATTAAAAAGTTGACACTGCAGGGCGGAATTGATACTTTTAATGCACTTTCATTGATCACCCCTCGAAAGAGGATTCAGATGGATTCCCGGGCGCTCGAGAAGACAATCCAGAAAATAGGCACGTACCGGGACGAGATGATTGATTTTCAGAAGAAGCTCACATCCATGAAAGCCCTCTCTCCGGAAAACGGCGGTATCGGCGAGATTGAAAAAGCAACATTTCTGAAAACGTATCTCGAGAATATGGATAACGTGAGCGTCGAGGAAATTCGGGCTGAAGACAGGAGAGTACCCTGCGGCTACAGGCCGAATCTGATAGCGAGGCTGCCCGGGGAAAAACACGATAGGACTGTCTGGGTCATGGCGCACACCGATGTGGTGCCGGCGGGAGAACCGAGTCTCTGGAGGGGAGACCCCTTCGATGCCTGGGAGGAAGACGGTTTGCTCTATGGGAGAGGAGTCGAAGACAATCAGCAGGGGCTGGTTTCCTCCCTCTTCGCTCTACGGGCTCTCGTTGAGCTGCAGATAGAACCGTCTCTGGATGTGGGGCTGGTTCTCGTCGCTGACGAAGAGACAGCGAGTGTGTACGGTATCGATTATCTGCTCGAGGCGAAGCGCGATCTTTTCAGGGATAATGATCTGATTATCATTCCTGATGCCGGTAATGAAGACGGTACGATGATCGAAGTGGCAGAGAAGAGTATCGTGTGGCTCAAGTTTACGACAAAGGGGGCCCAGTGCCATGCTTCCACACCGGAGAAAGGGGCAAATGCATTCCGTGCGGCGAGCAACCTCATCGTAAAACTCTCTTCACTCTACGATATTTTCGGGATCAGTAACGAAATCTTCGATCCCCCGATTTCGACTTTCGAACCGACGAAAAAAGATTCGAATGTCCCGAATATCAATACTATTCCCGGTGAGGACATCTTCTATCTCGATTCGAGGATACTGCCAGCCTACGACGTCGATGAAGTTATGGAGAAGATCAGGAGCATGACCGGAGAGATAGAGGATCTGTTCGGGGTGAAAATACAATTCGAAACTGTGCAAATGGAAGTGGCAACCGATCCCACACCTGATGATGCGCCGGTGGTGAAGGCTCTCCAGAAAGCTATCAAGGAACTGCGTGATAAGGAGGCGCAGCCGATGGGTATCGGAGGCGGAACGGTCGCATCGTACTTCAGGAGAAGAGGGTACCAGGCTGCGGTCTGGGGCACGATGGATGAATCAGCTCACCAGCCGAATGAGTACTGTAAAATCAGTAATATGGTTGAGGACGCGAAGGTGTTCGCGCATGTGTTTCTGCAGGACTCCTGATCCCCTCGGCTGGACCCTCAACTCGCTCACTGCTATTGGAGAAGGAGGCCCTCATGGCAGATAAGGAGTTCAAGACCTATGTCCCTGCAGACACCGATATGCTGGAGTTCACCTTTAAAGCGGTACTGGTTGGTGCCATCTTTGCCATCATCCTCGGCTCAGCAAATGCATATCTCGGTCTCAAGGCGGGTATGACCGTTGCTGCTACTTTTCCTGCTGCCGTGATGGCCATGGCGATCCTCAAAGTCTTCGGGGGGAGCATCCTCGAAGAGAATATATGCAGGACAACCGCCGCGGTTGGTGAAGCGCTCGTTGCGGGTGCCATTTTCACCATACCTGCGTTTCTCATTGCAGAGGACCCGGCGACCGGTGAGAAGCTATGGACCAGTATCAAGTGGTCGGAGAGTACTGCTCTCATGCTCGTCGGCGGCATTCTCGGTGTTCTGTTCGTCGTGTTTCTCAGGAGGATTCTGCTAGAGGACAAAACACTTCCTTTTCCCGAAAGTGTCGCCTGCTCGGAGATCGTCAAGGCGGGTCAGAAGGGGCAATCAGGCGCGAAGTACGTCTTCGGGTCCATCGGTCTTGCGGCTGTTATCGAGCTCTTAAAGAATAATTACGGTCTCGAAATGATCACGGCTTATGTCCGAACATTTATCCCCATGAAAGTCCTCAACTTCAAACTGGTGACCACGCAGCTCAAACAAATCAAGGAGACGTTTACAACGACAGGCGGGGTTTTTCTCGAGACACCAGCTGCATCTCCCGCTATGGTGGGTGTAGGCTATATCATCGGGCCCAGGCTCTCGGCGATCGTTTTCAGCGGTGGAGTCTTCGGCTGGCTTCTCCTCGTGCCGCTCCTGGTCTTCATCGACAACAGTTACAGTGGTATGGTCGACAGCGGCCAGACCACCTGGGTCGAGATCTGTAACGCCGTCTGGAACTCCCAGGTGCGACCGCTGGCTGTAGGCGCTATGCTGGTCGGTGCGTTCTACACGCTCTTCACGATGCGGAGTTCCCTCGGTGCCGGCATTGCCAGGGCTTTCCGGGATATGAGCAAGGTGAGTAAGGATATTGAAAAAACGAACAGACTCGATCAGGATATTCCATACAAATGGGTTGTTATCGGTGTCATTTTCCTCGTTATCCCCATAACAATAATCTACTATCACTTCAGCGGGAGCCTTGGCGGCGCATTGCTCGCCGCTCTGGTGATGACTCTGGCCGGCTTTCTCTTCGCAGCTGTTGCCGGATACCTCGTCGGCACAATCGGAAGCTCGAACAATCCCATCTCGGGCCTGACATTGTCAACGCTGATCGTTGCTGCTCTCCTGATGGTGCTCATCGGCGTAAAGGGGGCAGCCGGTATCGCCGCTGTTCTGGGTGTCGCGGCCGTAGTTTGCTGCTCTTCGGGTGTCGCAGGTGACATTATCCAGGATCTCAAGGTGGGCCACATCCTCGGCGGAACACCATGGAAGATGGAATTGGGGTGTATGATAGGTGTGGTTGCCGCTGCACTCGTGATGGTTTTTCCCCTGCAGATGTTACATGAAGCCAATCTCGCAACGGGAGGTATCGGCGGTGATGCACTCCCCGCTCCGCAGGCAGGTCTGATGGCGATGCTCTCCCAGGGAATCATCGGGGGAGGCATGGCATGGCCTCTCGTCCTCGTGGGTATTCTCTTCTCAGTGGGTCTGATACTCATCAAAGCACCCTCGCCGATGCTCATCGCGGTGGGGATGTATCTTCCTTTCAATACGACCGCAGCAATATTCTGCGGTGGGATTGTGAAGTATATCGTCACTACTATCATTGAAAAACGCAATACTCCGGCAAGTGAAAAGGAGACAGTTGAGAATACGGGTATTCTGGTCGCCTCCGGACTGATTGCCGGTGAAGCGCTCATGGGGATCCTCATTGCATTTTATGTTGTCACTACCGGGAATCCGATTTATCAGATCATCCCGGGCGGTTCCCCCTGGCTGGGATTGCTCGTGTTTGCGGTCCTGGCGTATGTTCTGATCAATATTCCGCTGAAGGTGAGCAAAGAGGCCTCTTAATATGAGTAAGAAAGAAGTAAATCTCCTCGAACTAGTACCATTCCGGAACAGGGAATGGGAAAAGGACGAGCAGGCTCAAGTCGTGATCCTGGCACCACGATTCACCAATAAGTGGTTGCTGAAGATGCTCGTCCCGAGGATGAAGAGCCCCAGCTACCGCGTCAACCTGGATGCCGTCGGAAGCTGGGTGTGGTTGAACTGCGATGGTGAGAAGACTGTCGAAGAGATCGGGAAAGGCCTGGTGAAAAAGTTCGGGGAAAACGTGGAACCGGTGTATGACCGGTTGGGTCAGCTCTTCCGAATAATGGAAGAGCACCTCTTCATCAGATTCAAAAACCTGACCTGAAGAACCTGGTCCCCTTTTGACAGAACATGAGGAGAAGCGGTCGGCACACGATGAACATCGGGATTCTCAAAGAAAAAACGGAAGGTGAGAGAAGGGTAGGGCTTACCCCTTCTGTGGTCAACTCGCTGGTGAGGCAGGGTCACAGTGTATTCGTCGAAGAGGGGGCCGGCATCAGGTCTTTCTTCGAAGACCAGGATTATGAATCGGCCGGTGCCAGAGTGGTAAAGGGTGCCGACGAACTCATCGGCCGTTCGAAGATCGTTATCAAAGTCTCTCCCCTCGCACCACAGGAATATGAACGGCTGGTACCGAATCAGATTGTCCTCGGTTTCATGCACATAGCCATAGCTACCGAACCATCGATCCGGGAGATCATCAACAAGAAGGTGACCGTCATCGGATATGAGATCATCGAGGACACGCGCGGCCGGCTCCCCATTCTCATTCCCATGAGCGAGATAGCAGGTCAGGTCTGTGTGCAGATTGCCGCTCATTATCTCCAGGGTGATCAGGGCGGGAGAGGGCTTCTCGTGGGGGGCATGCCGGGAGTACCACCGGCAGTATTCGTAATCGCGGGAGCCGGTGTTGTGGGGACCGAGGCTGCCAGGGCTGCACTCGGCCTCGGTGCTCAGGTGGTTGTTCTCGACAAGGAAGTGGAAAAACTGAGACGTATCGACGAACTTTTTGGAAAAAGAATCGCAACAGCCGTTGCCACAAAGTACAATCTCGATCGTGTCGTGAAATTTGCCGATGTATTCATCGGGTCGGTCCTGATCCACGGAGAGAAGACCCCGATTCTCGTCACCCGTGAGATGCTCCATTCTATGAAAAAGGGTGCGGTAATCGTTGATGTGTCGATAGACCAGGGAGGCTGTATCGAAACGAGCAGGCCAACAACTACCGAATCGCCTGTTTTCGTCGAGGAAGGAGTAGTCCACTACTGTGTTCCCTACATCCCCTCCGTGGTGAGCAGGACTGCCACTCGAGCCCTCAGCAATGTTGTACTCCCGTTCATTTCTCAAATCGCCGAGATCGGCATCGAGGAAGCCGTACAACAGAATCTCACACTGGCGAGAGGAGTGTATTTTTACAAGGGTCGGTGCGTCAAAGCTGGACTCTCCCAGGCCTTCGGGATAGGCTGTAATCCGATCCAGGATATCCTTGATGGGAAAGTCTGGGTCGACGACCTCTCCCTGTGACCATTCTGTGTTATCGGTCTCAAAAGATAAGCATCAGATCGGTGGAGTCCCACTCTGCTTCTTTGGTTTTCCTTGATTTTTGCATCCTCCCATGTAAATTTATGAAACAGATGGAGTCGTGTGCAGGGGTTTGTTTTACCGTTATCATGGAAGTAATTGAAGGAGTACGAGATGACCTTGTTTGAGAAAATGAGTGAACTGGATCATGAACAGGTGGTGTATTGCCACAACAAAGAAGCCGGTCTTAAGGCAATAATTGCGATCCATAACACGACACTCGGCCCGGCTCTCGGCGGGACGAGGATGTGGCCTTTCGAAAGTGAAGATGAAGCCTTGATTGATGTACTCCGGTTGTCCAGGGGTATGACTTATAAGGCCTCACTGGCGGGACTGAACCTCGGTGGTGGAAAAGCCGTCATCATCGGCGATCCAAAGAAAGACAAGACGGAAAAACTATTCCGGGCTTTCGGCAGGTTTGTCCAGACCCTGGGTGGTCGATACATCACGGCTGAAGATGTTGGTACCGCTGTGCAGGACATGGACTACGTATACATGGAAACCAAACACGTCACCGGTGTTACACAGGCACACGGCGGGAGTGGTGACCCTTCACCGGTTACCGCCTGGGGTGTGTTTCACGGTATCAGGGCATGTGTGAAGGAGAAGATGAACAGAGATGATCTGGAGGGTCTCACTGTCGCTGTTCAGGGGCTTGGCCACGTTGGGTATTATCTGGTGAAAAATCTCACCGAGGCCGGTGCGAAATGCGTCGTCACCGATATCGATAACGAGAAAATCAATCGTGTGGTCGATGAGTTTGAGGCCGTGAGAGTCGAACCGGATGACATCTACGGGGTCGATGCCGAAATTTTTGCACCATGTGCTCTGGGGGCAGTCATCAACGACAAGACAATCCCGATGCTCAAGTGCCAGATCGTCGCCGGGGGTGCAAACAACCAGCTCGCCACAGAAAAACACGGCGACATTCTCTCAGAAAAGCAAGTCCTTTACGCACCCGACTATGTCATCAATGCCGGTGGCCTGATCAATGTCTCTATCGAGCTCGAGGGTTATGTGAAGGAAAGAGCTCTCATGAAAACCTCCCAGATCTATGACACACTGCTGAAGATCTTTGAGATAAAGAATAAGCAGAACGTTCCCACCTACAGAGCGGCAGACCTTCTCGCCGAGGAGAGGATCAGAACAACCGGAGGGATTCACAGCAGTTATCTCCCTTAACATGTGGGTAAAGGATGACTAAACTATTGATCGTAGATGATGAAGGACCTCTGCGGCTCCTCTACGAGAAGGAGTTTACCGAGGAGGGATACGAAGTTGTCATTGCAGGAGATGGCAGGGAAGCGGTCGAAAAGATCGAGGAGGAAACACCGGACCTGGTCATTCTCGACATCCAGATGCCTGAGATGGACGGTCTCGAGGCCATGGGGAGGATACTCGGGAAGCATAACAAAATTCCAGTCATTATCAACACTGCGTATTCAAGCTACAAGAGCAATTTCATGAGTTGGGCGGCCGATGCCTATGTAGTGAAATCGTCGAACCTCGATGAGTTGAAATCTACCATCAGGGAGGTTCTCGAAAACTACAATAAGTAGCACTACTCCCCAAAAAGACCGGAGTATGCAGCTCGTCAATATACTGGACAGCGGATATATGAGAGATAGTCTCGTGATTGTCCTCGCCGGGGGTCATGGTGAAAGATTATATCCCCTAACAAAGGACAGGACAAAACCTGCTGTTCCTTTCGGTGGCGCCTACCGGATCATCGACTTTACTCTTTCCAATTGCGTAAACTCAGGTCTCAGAAAAATCCTCGTCCTCACCCAGTACAAATCATTCTCTCTGGATACACACATCAAACAGGGCTGGTTTTTCCTGAGGAGGAGGGAGCTCGGCGAATTCATCGAGACAATCCCCCCGCAGTTGAGAAGTTCACAAAAGTGGTACCAGGGAACGGCGGACGCGATTTTCCAGAATATTAACATACTGAACGAGGAACGTCCGAAGCGTATTTTCATTCTCTCGGGTGATCACATCTATCGCATGAATTATAAACGGATGCTCGAGTGCCATCTCGACAGAGGTGCCAACCTCACTCTGGCATGTCTGGAGATGCCGAAAATCGGTATCGAGAGATTCGGGACGGTGAACGCGGATACGGATTTCAGGGTAATCGGTTTCAAAGAGAAATCGAAGACTCCGCTGTCTCATCCGACAAAGTCGAATAGATCTCTCGTTTCGATGGGAGTCTACCTTTTCGAAACCGAAACCCTCGTCCGTGCCGTTATCAGAGATGCAAAAAAAGATTCTTCGCACGATTTCGGGAGAAACATCATTCCGGAGATGCTATCCACTCACAAGATATTCGCCTACAATTTTATCGACGAGTCGAAGGGAATTCCGATGTACTGGAGAGATATCGGTACCATCGACAGCTACTGGGAAGCCAACATGGATCTCCTGAAGAAAGATCCACCGCTAGACCTCTATAACAGCCACTGGCCGATCTTCACGGCCAACAGGATGGCTCCACCGTCAATCGTGAAGTGTGAAACGAAAAACGGAAAAGTGACCGGTGTTATCGACTCCATCATCGCAAACGGCTGTAAAATCCAGGGAGCCGTGGTGAAGCGATCAATACTCTCGCCCGGAGTGACAACCAACCCGAATTCGAGGATCACCGATTCTATCATCATGGCAGGGGTGGTCATCGGTAGAGGTGTGCGGATCAAGAAAACGATCGTTGACAAGAATGTCATCATCCCCGACAACTTCTCGATAGGGTACCGAAAGGAAGAGGACAGAAAGCGATTCATGATCTCACCCGGGGGAATCACCATTGTTCCCAAGGGTTATCGTTTCCAGTGACCTGGAGGGCAGTTTGAGCGAG
The DNA here is from genome assembly GCA_964654825.1 of uncultured Gemmatimonadota bacterium. Lineage (GTDB taxonomy): Bacteria > Gemmatimonadota > CAZMKB01 > CAZMKB01 > CAZMKB01 > CAZZKG01. The sequence continues at coordinate 42,417 of CAZZKG010000003.1, forward strand.
GAAGTACAAAAGGAGGTACCGGAAGTCAAGTGCTGGGAAATCCTCGAGTGCGAGTACGAGTCATGTTCCGCTTTTGGCGAGCCTGACCGGGTGTGCTGGCTCCTCGAGGACGCTGCGTGCGCCAACAGGCCGGGTGTCAAACCCGAAGACAAGTTCATCGAGGTCTGCAGCGACTGCGATGTGTTCGAAAAGAGGCTCGAGCGGGCACTGGGTCGAAGGATAGATGACTACGCAATTAACGAGACGCTACAGAAACTCATCAACGAGCTGGGGTTCAGGCACTACGAGCTCAAACGGACGAACGAAAGCCTGATCAGGAGAGTGAGAGGGCTTACTTTCTTCGGCGAGGTCTCCGCCGATCTGGCAAGTACAAAAGAGCTCGATGAGATATTACAGATCATTCTCACCGGGATCACCTTCGGCGATGTCCTGGGATTCAACAGGGCCTTTCTCTTTCTCGTGAATGAGCCCCGGCGTCAACTCGACGGAAGACTCGCCGTGGGTCCGGCTGACGAGAAAGAAGCTCACCGTATATGGACCGAGCTCTCATCTGAACCACTTTCCATCAAAGAGATGATCGAGACGAAGAGGAAGATCGCCAATGGTGCCGACCGGTTCGTCAACACTCTCGTGAAACAGATCTCGGTCTCTCTCGACAACGAAGACAACATTCTCATCAAAGCCATGAAGGAAAAGAAGTCTTTCAATATCAACAGGACATCGGATGAACTGAATGGCAGTATGGAGATGATCGAGACGCTGGGTACGGATGCGTTCGCAGTCGTTCCTCTCACTGTGAAGGAGCGGGGGCTGGGGGTTCTGGTGGCGGACAATATCTACTCGCGACGCCCCATCACCAAAGATGATATGAACTTGCTCGAGACCTTCGTTCACCAGGCGAGTATCGCCATCCACGATGCGGGTCTCTATACGAGTCTTTCTGAGAAGGTGCAGGAACTCGAAGAGGCATATCGCATACTCCAGGATAATCAGGAGAGGTTGGTGAGGGCGGAAAAACTAGCAGCTGTTGGAGAGATTACAGCCAAGGTCGCTCACGAGATAAAGAATCCGTTAACCTCCATAGGGGGGTTTACCCGCTCCATCTACAAGGGTGTCGGTGAGGACGACCCGAACAGGAAATACCTCGAGGTGATCCTTCAGGAGGTCGAAAGGCTAGAAGGTATTCTCCATGATCTGCTCTCCTTCGCCCATCCCTCGCCGCCGGAGAAGATGAAGCGGAACATCAACGAAATCATAGAGAAAAGCATCCTTGTACTCTCCGGAGAAGTGGACAGAAACATGATCGAGCTGGACCTTCACCTTCTGCCCGATCTTCCCGATGTGTGGTATGATTCCAGGCAGCTCAAACAGGTATTCATCAATCTCTTCAAGAATGCCATCCAGGCCATGGATAGTAACGGCAAGCTGAGGATCGAGAGCCAGAGGACCGACCGGTGGGTCTGTGTGAGTGTGATGGATACCGGGATGGGGATCCCCCAGGAGAACATGTCAAAGCTCTTTCTTCCGTTCTTCACGACGAAACACGATGGGTCCGGGCTGGGACTGCCCGTGAGCCACCAGATTCTCAAAGATCACGATGGCTACATCGATGTGTCCAGCCAGGAAGGGGTCGGTACCAACTTCATGGTCTACCTCCCCATCAAGGAAGAGCCGTAATTCTGCTGAAGTCCCTCCTCGCCTGATATCTCTCACACTCGTTCACCGGACACCCTGCGCTGGCCTGTGCATTTCATATCTCAAGTCGCTCACTTCACCAGGAGTAGTACCCGGAGCCCGGTGATTCGCTCCGAGGAATATTTTCGGAAATCTTTTTGAGATATTTTGACATGAAATGAGTTTCCAGGATCACTCCGAAGGATTTTTCGAGAATTTTGACGATCTGCTTGACAGAAATCCTGATTCCGGGTATAATCTTTGCTATAGGATTCAGAGACGGCCCTGGCAAGGATGGTGTCCGATGAAAAGGATTATTTTAATTCTCTTCCTCTTTCTGATTCTCCCAGCAGCTCTATTCTCAGAACCGGTCGAAGAAATCCTCACTTACTATGATCCGCACGTCCCCGGTCACTACCATGTTATGCCACGGAACAGCGGCTATGCTCTCTACTATGAACTTCAGGATTTCGATCTTCCAGCCGAGATACGGATCACCGGTGTGTGGGTCTACTCAGCGATGTACGGCATGGTCGTCATCTCGCTGTGCGAGGATGACACAACCAACTCTCCCTGGGAGCATTTTCCCTCGGGCGATACGCTTACTACCGTGACGTACCTTGATCCGGGCGGGATCTCTCCTGATACCGTCTCGATCGGCGGGATCGATATCCGGAATGACATGACTTTATGGATCGTGATCGACCACGAAATTGACGGTGTGCCTTTCTTCGTCTCAGCGCAAGAGCCCCCGACTGGCCGAACCATGATCAGATCGAAAGCGACCGGAGCCTGGTATTCCGACATAGACGATTGGTCCGTGGGGCTCCTCATCGAGTACGAAGCCGTCGGTATCGAGCCGGATCCGGAACCGGACAACCTTCCCAGGACGATTTCTCTCCACCAGAACTATCCCAACCCGTTCAACCCGCAGACGACGATCACCTTAGACACGAAAGAAGGAGAGGTGGTGAACCTCTCCATCTACAACATGCGCGGTGTCATCGTAAAACATCTGTTCGACGGCGTGTATCTCGACGCCGGCCGCCACAGTATCGTCTGGGATGGTACGGACGCAGGCGGTCGCAGCGTTGAATCGGGTATCTACTTCTACCGGCTCGAGACCGGTGACGATGTCAGAATCAGGAAAATGGTTCTTCTGAAGTAATCTATTCAAAATGAGGGGGGGAATGATGAGAAATGCGGCGGTTCTTCTCTGCGTGTTGTTCCTCGCGGGCACGAGTACAATATCCGCCCAGGAGAGCTGGTTCGACAACAGCGTGATTGTCGGTGTCCCCGACGGATTCGATCCGTTTCAGGAAGCGATCGGTCAGATAGAAGAGGACCTGAACATACTGATCACACCCGAAGATGCCATCGAAATCTTCTGCGCCTGGTACGTAGAAGGGGATGAAATAAACGCGATCGAGCTGCACGAGTTCGAATTCCAGGGCCTCGCAGGGACGGGCCCGACGGTGCCGGAGGTGATCGCCGCATACGAATCCGTCGGTCTTCACGCGGAGCCGCGGTACATGTACGAGACGTTTCAGTCTCCCCGCATGAAATTTTCTCACCGGGAGCCGGTGACCATACCGGATTCCCTCTTTCTGAAACAGGTGCCGTACCCGCTGGGTGGGACAGATCCCGAGACCGGTTTCCGGTACACGAAGATCGTCGAGTCCTGGGGCGAGGTCGACACGGAGGACTTCCAGGAAGTTGTGCTCCAGATAAATGACACGGGTGTCTGGTGGTACCACAAGGATTTCGGTCCGAACCTCTGGCAGAACCTCGGTGAGGATCTCAACAACGACGGGAGCACGATCCACTGGTACCCCGACGAAGGGATCTGGTACTTCGATGCGTATGACATCAACGGGATCGACGATGACGGCAACGGCCTGGTGGATGATTTCATCGGGATCAACGCCTATCCCCCCGTCCACAACGATCCTGCGCCCGTTTTCGATCATCGATGCCATGGCACAATGGTGGCTTCCGTGGCCGGAGCGGTCACCGGCAACTGGTCCGGCATGTCCGGGGCAGCTGTCCCCGGAGTAGTGAAGATCCAACCGGTGAAGTGCGGCAACGCCAATACCATCGATTCCTGGGCTGCCGTTCGGGCACTCAACTATGCCGTCTGGACGACGCTTCATGGCGGAACTGACAGAGGACCCGTGCCGGTGGTCGTCAATATGTCCTGGGGTGGTTTGTTCGAGTCCAGACTGATCGAGTCCATGCTCGATTGTTTCACCGCCTACGGTGGGATACCGGTTTTCGCTGCCGGTAATTTCGGTTCATCCTGGACCGTCTACCCTGCTGCTTATCATTACGGCCCGATTCTAACCGCCTCGACTAAAGACAACGTCCGGGCCGTGTGGTCGAGCTACGGGCCCTGGATGTATCCTGATGGTCTCGCCGCACCTGGTAAAGATGTCCTTGTAATGGAAATGGATGTCAGCCCCGGCGATGTGAACCTCTCGTATATCAGAGAATCGGGGACCTCCTTCTCGGCTCCGCTCGTGGCTGCTTCGATCGCCAACTTCTGGTCACAGCATGCGGAATTCACCAACGAGGACGTGATGACCGCCCTCCGGCAGCATTTCTTCAAGCCGGAAGATTACGACATCAACGATCCGCATCCCGATTCAGTCTCCGAATACTACGGGAAGGGGATCGTGGATGTCCTGGGGCTCATGCGGCACGGGCAGGAAACCGTAGAGATACTGAAAACCGGGGATGACCGTCAGTCCACTTCACCGGGACCCGAGAAGACTTTTCTATCATCGATCTTTCCGTGAGGTGAGGGACATTTCTGTCACCGGTGTCATCTATCGATGAGCGGCACGCCAGTCGGAGTCGTGGAAGAGGCGTTCGAGCTGCTCTTTCAGCTCCTCGAGGTTACACGACATGTGAAGAAGGTCCTGGGAATGGCCGGTCGTGTCCTTTACGAACTCCGGAATAATCAATTCCTCGTGAAAACCCAGCTTGCGGAAAATCTTCTGGGCATCCACCTGCGGTCTCATCATCTGGACGACTATCTTCTCGAGATTCATCCGGGTCGCGATGATGTAAAGCTCTCTTGCCATGAGCATCCCCAGTCCCTGATTCTGGTATGAGCGGGCGATGATCAGACGCATCTCCCCTACGTGTTTGGTCCAGCCGTGCCCTTCCAGTTCAAGAGCGCCGTCTCCGACTATCTCATCGTCACGGACTGCAACTAATCGAACAACCTCCTCGGCCAGCTGACGTTTGATCCGCTCTTTGACCACCTCCCGTTTCGTCACGTCAACTCGAAGATACTTCCTGTCCTTCTCCGGGAGGTCGTCGAAGAACTTGAACGAGCGGTCGAGATCATCTTCTCTCATGTTCCGTATGATTATCTCGGTACCATCCTTCAGTTTTACCTTGTTATTCATACCTCACTCCTCTCTTCCGTTTCAAACGGGAAAAAGGTCCTTCTCTACTGAAAACGCAGGGGCGCGATTGTTTTCGGTCTACTTCTTTTGATTATATCTCTCCAGTCGATTCGTGTCAACAGAAAGAGTTCCTTAGATTTCCTCCGGTGAGTTGTCAGGTGCGACCGGAACCATGCCCGGTATCTCCTTTCTCCATAGCTCACTGACGGATGGTGAAAGGGTATGTTCATATTCCGAATCGGATATAATCGGTTTATTGGAAATACTGACGCCTAACTTAATGTTTACAATATTTATTGCATTAGTTCGGGGTTCTTTTTTTCCTTTCACATGATCGCAGAGAGCTACCAGGAGCTACTGGCGATATAATGGTCTTTTCAGACCATTCATCCCATCTCAAAAGCAAGATCCTGATTTTAAAGAACTTCTGAAATAGGATTGCGACAAAACCTTATGACCCTGCTTCAGTCTTTTCGCGAGGTGGGTTTGAACTGTTATTCCGATTGTTGAGCATGAGGAGGTGATAAACATGATCAAATAACAGTGGCACCTCGTACAACAGATTAATTTTACTACGAGAAAGGGGAGAGAAATGAGAAATTTGATTATTATCATGATTCTGGCGTGGGGATTTATCGTTGTCCCATCTTCCGCCTTCACACAAATTCAATGGTCGGACAGGGTTATTATACCTGAGAGCAACTATACGAGTGGTGGTTTTTATGGTGGGGATGGAGAGAGAGACATACCGGGTGAGTGGATCGATTGGTGTTTAGGTAACTATCTTCCCGGCAGTGGTTTGATATCCGATGATATGATATTTTCAACAAATGTTGGAAATTTTATGGTTCCTGGTGACTGGTATGAGAGGATGCGGATTAAAGAAAACGGCCAGATCGGCATCGGGACTGATAGTCCTTACCAGGCCCTGACCATGAGCGGTACAATCGGGTTCGAGGATGGAACGACACCCTTGCTGATGAACAGTGAGAATTGCTGCACCTACGGGAACCGCATGATCTGGGCCCACAGCCCGGGCTACGCGGATTGGGGTATCTACTATGACGACAATGACGATCAAATGCGCTGGCGAAATTTATCTGCTGATATTTTGACGGTTGACTTTATATCCGGCCGTATTGGCGTCAACACGACAAACCCGGTTGCCCAACTCGATGTTCGGGCCGAAGGCGGATATTCAGCAATCTACGGCTATCGTGAAGACAACGGGAACTTAGGCATTATCGGTTATGATTCAGATGGAGTGTATGGATATAGCCCAATCAACTTCGGCACAGGTGTGACCGGTGTCGCAGCCGGTTCCGGGGCCTGCGGAGTTTATGGTAAAACGACCAATTCTCAGAGCTATGCAGGATATTTCTGGACAGATGTAGGAAACGGGGTCATAAGCGAGGGCCATTGGTATGGCTTCAAAGGCGTGGCTGATCAAGGTACCGGTGTGAGCGGTGAACATTCGCCTACTGGCAATTATGGAGCCCTTGGTACAGCCTACTGGGCTGGATACTTCACTGGTGATGTCTATATTTCAGGCAGTCTAACCAAAGGATCAGGTTCTTTCGTCCAGCCTCATGCCAAGGACCCTTCCAGGGAAATCAATTATGCGTTTTTTGAGGGCCCTGAACATGCGGTGTTCCTGAGAGGTTCGGCACAGCTTAAAGATGGCAAGGCTGTAATCGAATTGCCCGAACATTTTCAGATCGTTGCTGCTGAAGAAGGAGTACAGGTCCAGGTTACACCCGTTGAGGATTGTAACGGAATGTTCGTAGCAAACAAAAGCCGTGAACGGATCGAAGTCAAGGAACTCATGAGTGGGAAGCATAATGCAAAATTCGACTATTTCATCACTGCAATCCGTGATGGTTTCCAAGAACACGAACCTGTAACTGCAAACACTCATTTCAAGCCCGGAGACGATGAAAGTGCAAAGGAGTTCGAAAAGCGCTTCAGCCGAGACGACATGACCACAAGGGCAATGCGGTCAATGCTCATCTCGAACGGTATTCTCTCGGAAGACGGGAAGCTCAATATGGCAAAAGTCAGCGAATTAGGCTGGATTGTGGCAGAAGACAATTCCGATGCGGAGGGAGAGCGTCTGGCTGAGCTTCGTAAACGATAATCCACAGGAGAAAATATGTAACTATCTCGAGGTAGGCAGACCTTCCGGTTGACATGATCACGGTGACAGGGTATTATCCGGATGTTTACGCAATCTCATGGAAAGGTAGATATGAATCATGCATCACGGGAGGAGTATTCATGGATTGGATTTTCGACCCCCAGGCATGGATCGCCCTGGCAACACTGACCGCACTGGAGATCATTCTCGGTATCGACAACATCATCTTTATTTCCGTGCTGTCCGGTCGGCTTCACGGGAGACAGCGGGCACAGTCGAGAACGACCGGTCTCCTCCTCGCCATGCTCACCAGAATCCTGCTGCTCATTTCTCTGGCCTGGCTGTCGAGCCTCACGACCACTCTGTTCACTGTACTCGATCACCCGGTCTCCGCCCGTGACCTGATCCTCTTCGTTGGTGGCCTGTTCCTGCTCGGAAAAGCCACGTTCGAGATTCATCACAATCTCGAAGGCGCCGATGACACAGGCAAGCAGAGGAGTGCGGCTACTTTCTTCTCGGTGATTGTGCAGATAATGCTGCTCGATGTCATTTTTTCTCTCGATTCGGTCATTACCGCCATCGGTATGGCGGAACATCTCGCGGTGATGATAACCGCCATCGTAGTTGCTGTTTTCGTGATGATCGCCGCAGCCGGTCCGATATCCGATTTCGTCGAGGATCACCCCACGGTGAAGATGCTCGCAATGAGCTTTCTCCTGCTGGTAGGCATGTCGCTCGTCGCCGAGGGATTCGGCCAGCACATCTCCAAGGGATACCTCTACTTCGCCATGGGATTTTCGGTTTTCGTGGAGATGCTGAATCTACGGGTGCGGAGCAGACGTGTCCAGCCGCCGGTGCGTCTCAGACGCCATATATCTCCGAAAACGGTCGATGGCCGCGCGTGAAGAGTCCCGGCCTGGTCCATGGTTAGCACGCGGGGACCTCTTCCCGATCCTGTGGGGTAATCGGCTGTTCCACAGTAGCAGTGATAGTTCTTTTCGGCCGGTTCTTGTTGACATATAATTTTATCTGTAATATAATACTCATTAGTGAGAACCGGTTGTCTCTCCCAGGTTTACGCAGAGGTTTCCGATGAGGTATCTTATTACCCTCCTTGTCCTTCTGAGTTTTCCATCAGTGACGCTGCCTGGGACGATACGTGTCCCGGAGGACCATGCGACGATCCAGGGAGGGATCGATGCAGCTGAGCACGGGGATACCGTGCTTGTTGCCGATGGTCTGTATTCGGGCGAGGGCAACAGGGATATCGATTTTTCAGGCAAGGCCATCATCGTAACATCTTTCAATGGACCTGACTCTACCATTATCGATTGTGAGGGCGATTCCCTGAACCAGCACAGGGGATTTTTGTTCACGAGTTATGAGGACTCCACTGCGGTGCTTCAGGGATTTACGATACGGGCGGGGTATGTGGGAGCATATCCTGACGAGGAGGGTGGGGCGATCTACTGCCTCATGTCATCTCCGACAATCAAGAACAACAGGTTCGTTGAAAATCGTGCTTCATACGGCAGCGTCCTCTACTGCGAGGATGCTTCACCGATAGTCACCGGGAACACGATTGAGGGGAATGTCGCAACTTCCGGCGCTACGATCTTGTGCAACCAGGCCTCTCCTGTGTTCAAAGAAAACACGGTTCTCTCGAACACAGCCGGCTCCTTAGGAGGCGGCATCTATTGCTGGGATTCTTCCCCAATCATCGAGGACAACACCTTCGGAAGCAACCGGACCTCATCTGGCGGAGCAGTATTCTGCGACAATCAATCTCATCCATTCATAACCGACAACACGATTACGGGGAACATCGCAGAATATTACGGCGGAGGGATTTACTGTGCCTGGAATTCATCTCCGATCATCGAGGGAAACACCATCAGCCAGGACAGCGCTTCCTACGGCGGTGGAATCTCCTGCACGGAGTCTTCTCCAACAATCATCGGTAATCAAATCAATGAAAATACAGCTACACATGGCGGCGGACTCTACCTGGACTGTGATTCCGTCGTAGTTGCGGATAATACCATCATGGGGAATACAGGAGAATGGTATGGTGGCGGAATTTACGGCGGAGGACCATCCTCATTGATCAGCGGTAACATCATCGCAGGAAACATCCAGATCGATTCGCACGGTGGTGGAGGGGGGATTTCCTCGGGTTCATCAATCATAGAAGGGAATCTCATACTCAATAACAGTGCGGGTGGGGAAGGGGGAGGAATAAGGTGTAAGAATAACGCCAACGCTTTGATCGTCGATAATACCATCTCCGGTAATTCATCTGCAGTATACGGAGGTGGGCTTTTTATTCTAAATGCCTCTCCAACAATTTGTACAACTACGATTACACAAAACACTGTTGATGGGAAGGGGGCAGGAATATACCTCGATATGGCATCACCAACCATAATCAGTTCTACCATCGCGGACAACATCGCCTCACGTCGGGGAGGAGGAATATTCTGCGAGTTCTATTCCAATTTCCCCATAATGGCAAACTGCATCATCTGGGATAACCAGCCGGACCAGGTACTGGGAAATTATCCGACCATTCTCTATTCCGATGTCAAGGGAAGCTGGCCGGGTATCGGGAATATCAATACAGACCCGCTCTTCGTCCTCTCAGAAAAAGGGGACTACCGCCTCCTCTGGGGTTCACCCTGTATCGATGCAGGATTTCCCGACTCGCTTGATGCCGATGGAACCAGGAGTGACATGGGCGCCCACTCCTTCGACCAGGATGACTACCTCACGCTCTACATGACACCCGATACGAGTGAGGTGTCACCGGGTGGCCAACTCGGAGTTACCTATACGCTCATTAACCGATGGAGTGAGCCGGAACAGTGCTGGTTTACCTCCCGGATTCACCTGCAGGGGGGGAGAACATTCCCGGTTATCGAGACGACCGAATACACCGTGCCGGCCGAGTATGTATTTCAAGTCCATCTGGAACATGATATACCTACAGTAGCTCCTCCGAGGTACTGCGAATACCGTGCTCTCATCGGACTACCTCCCGGGGCATTGTATGACCGGGACAGTTTCAGTTTCAGCGTTGGCGAATGACAGTATTCTCACACACTGGTACAGATGAAATTACTGCATTTGACGGAGAGGGGGCGATCTGTTAATATTTTAGGAGAGGAACGTTCTTCCCACAACCACACTTCTTTTTCCACACATACATTTTCATGCTGCCTGTCCCTGCGGAGATCGTACCGCTCTTATGATTAACTGATTTATTCACTATTCATTTTCCTTCGAAGGGGGTGGAACAATGATCGAGAAACTTCGTTTCTGGAAAAAACTCCTTATAGCGACCGTCGTGGGTGCCTTTTCGACTACGCTTGCCTTCCCTCAAGGCTACGATACTCGGAGGAAGAACCGGGAGGCTGTCCCTGACATCGAAAATCCTCACTGGCTCTATGTAGAGAACGACACCGACGGGGATCTCCTTGCCGATGAGGAAGAGATCGCACTCGGGTACGATGAGAATGACAGGGACATGAATGAGAACTGGTGGCGAGACGGCGTTGAACTGGGAAAACTCTACAAGAATATAATTGAGAACCTGCCGGTCCGTGAGATGGGAGAGCCGGAGCCGTTTGGGATCTATAAGATCGATTACGTCGCCTACGGATTTGAGTACTGCATGGTGTGCGGTGAGCTGGTGAACATGGGCTATTACACGATCGTCAACCCGGTTACCGGTGAAGAGGTGGATGTCCAGAAGATGGGTTTCCACTATATGAAACACGGTTCATTCACGTATGACGGTGGATACCACGATGGTCGCGTTGACGTGGTTGCTCTCGCCGGTGTTCTGCATGATCCTCATCTGATCCCTGTCACCGGCGACACCGATTCCGATTATCTCACCGACGCTGAGGAAGAATCGATCGGATCTGATGCAGAAGATCCCGACGAAGACGGCAACTGGATCACCGATGGTGCCGACCTGGCGCATCAGATGGCTCAGGACATAAACGCTCTCCCCGTGGGTCCGCTGCCCGATCAGGTATACAGGATCGAGAACATGGCCTACGGCTTCGAAATCTGCGAGATCTGCGGTGAAGACGTGAATATGGGCTATGTCGAGATCCACAATCCGATGAGAGACACCTCATTTCAGCTCGACTATATCGCGTTGCATTCGATGGAGCACGAGAGCTTCGACTACGAGGGCAGCATCCACGAAGGAAGGATCGACCTGGTCACGCTCAAAGAAGTGCTCGAGGGAGAGTGAGAGACATCGAGAGAATAATCTTGCCGTTCATCAAATTTGATTTCCAGCTTGCTTACCTCGTTACTCTGACTCTCCACGGGTTGAAACCGCTGAGCCGCTGGGAAAAGGGGCTGAATCGAGAGTTCGTGGACCTCATCGAGGAAACCGGCCTTTATGTCAGGAAGATCCCACGATCCGTCAAATCCGGGAGGAAGGTGGAAGAGATCGTCTTCAGCCTTTCGGAGGAACAGGTGATGTCCTACTACGAGGAGTTTGCTGGTACGCCCGTCGATAAATCCGCTGCGACCCGGAGAAAGGAAGGATTACTCTTCGGTTATCCGGAGTGCTGCACCAAACACTTCATTACGAAACCATACGACCGGAATCATCTCAACCCCGAAGATCAGAAAATCCTTTTCCACTGGGCCTGCCCCGGATGTGAGCGAACGGAAGATCTCCTTCCGAAATATCGCGAGATCCACGGCTGGCTCAGAGACCTCGAGAACGGAAAACGGAACATCGTGACTGGAGAATCCCCACTTTTCGCCGACTAGGACTTCTGTCCCGTCAGGACCTTCTCAATTTCCTCCTTCCAGCTTTTCGCGTAGGGTGAGCCGTGCTCGATCATCTCCTCGACACATGCCCGGTATCTATCTGCAAGGTACGTGATGAGCTCAGGGTCCCTCTTCACTCGCATGCCGACGTTGATGATCTTCGAAACTGTATTCCAATCCAGACGGTACCCTTCGGGATCGACTCCGAGAAAGTCGGCGACTGAGGCCAGGTAGCGTCTCGGTTCTTCTATCATCTCATCGTAATATTTCACCAGTACATTCTTCTCGCCGAAATACCGGGACCACCTCGAAATAAGCTGAACGAAGCTCCCGAGGTTCGTGAATTCGTTGTCGAAATGATGGAGAAAATCGGCCTTCGGGACCTCATCCATCCGTTTTTTGCGATGCATGCAAAGATTCATGACGGCGAGAGACCACGCCCGGTCGACGGGGTTCCTGAGCAGTATCAGTATCCTGGTTTCGGGATATTGTGCGGCTATATCCGACAGAGCCGCCTCGGGGAGCTGATAGTAGAGCGGTGTGATGTCTCCGGTCACCCTGTCTCTCTTGCTCCCCCGTTCGAAAAGTTTTTCGTACCACGAGTCCGTCCGCGGCAGGAGGAAGAATCTGAAATACCACGGGACCGAACAGATGTTCAGATGATAGAGTTCCCGCAGAAAGCCCTGTATTTCATTCCTCGTGCTACGGTAATGCCAGTGTGACCCGGTAACTCTCTTCAGAAGGGTGTCTTCCGGCAAAAACTGCTTCACCCAGAAGTAACGCAGCTCCTTCACCGGAGGCAGCCAGATCTCCGGGTGTTTCTTCAGATTGACCCAGAGCCACGATGTCCCGGTCTTCTCCGGGCCGATGCAGAGAAAGTTCGGCCCTCTTCTCTCCTTCATCCTGTTGTCCTGTCTGGGAAAGTACTCGCCTGCCGGCAAATCAGGAGCTCGGCGACGAGGGAGCCGCCGATGTTCGGCATCTCGCAATTTTGATTATCAACCCCTCCGGTACACCGCACTTCTCGTGCCGATAATATCCACCTCCGGAGGCCCTGTCAACGGGCCTCATTTTCCGAGAAGCGTGTTGTACACGGAGAGAACGGACCGGTAGTGTACTTCCCTGTTATATTTCTCCTTCACTTTCTTGTATCCGTTTCCCCCGAAAAGGCGAAGAAGGTTCGAGTCATCTGCCAGAAGGCGGATCTTCTCACTGAGTTTCTCTTCATCACCTGCAGGGAAGAGTAGTCCGTCCTTCCCATCATCGATGAGATCCGGGATACCACCGATCCGGGAGCCGATCACCGGTTTACCAAACGCCATGGATTCGAGGATCGACAGCGGACAGTTTTCATACCATATCGAGGGAAGCACCGTAAACAAACACCCTCTGATCAGCCCCTCGATCTCCACATGGTCCTTCTGGCCCACAAAACGAACGTTCGATACCTGTTCTTTCCCTGAAAGATATTCCAGCTCACTTCTCTGGGGGCCGTCCCCGGCCAGAACGAGTGAGAGATCGGGGAGTCGGCTCATTGCACGAATGAGGGTCGCGAGCCCCTTCTCGAGTGACAGTCTTCCGAAGTAGAGAACGTAGTCACCGGTATCCGGTCCCAAATCCTCGGGGATCGGATCGACGAAATTGGGAACAAATTGGATCTTTTCAGCCGGTATCCCGAACTCTATCAGGATTTTCTTCATGAACTCACTCGGAGTGATGATCAGATCGAGGCCCTTCTCATACGATCCCAGCATCCGGTGAAGGTACGCTTCAGTTGCCAGAATCAATCCCGAAAAAACAGATCCGCCGTGGCAACTTGTGAGTAGGACCTGGTACGATTTTCCTCCGCGGCACTTTTCACAGATGTCCACTCCATTGAAGAGCGTGTAATTCGGGCAGATGAGTTTGTAATCGTGAGCGGTCATGACGACCGGGATCCCCTTTTTCTCGAGTTCGAGGAGAACAGAGGGTGAAATATGATGGTAAATATTGTGGAAATGCGCGATTTCCGGTCGAAACCGGTCGATGAGTTTTCCTATCCTTTGTCTGGCCTGGGTGGAGTAGACGATTCTCGCTGAAGCCCTGACACGATCGAACAGGCCTCCCGGATTCTGAAAATCTAAATGATCGACGAAGTAGTCCGCATAGACGGTCGGAAGGTTCTTCCCGTCCTTCATGGAGAAGCAAGCGACTTCATGGCCCTTCTCCTCGAGGATCCGGGACAATTCCAGGTAGTAGCGATTCGCGCCGCCATGGTGGTGATGGGCCTTGTTGATCTGCAGTATCTTCATAAGCAGAGAGGACTGGAGTTCATGGAACGATCCCTTTTTCCGCAGCAAGTTGAAGGTAGATATCTTCGATTCGCCTCACGTGGAGGCGGATGTCGAAGTTCTCTTCGGCAGTCTTTCGGGAATTTTCTGCAAGAAGTGCGGCGAGCCCCCGGTTGCCGAGAAGCATCGAGAGAGCCTCCGCCAGGGTGGATTCATCCCTGGGCGGGACGAGGAGACCGTGTACATCATCTTCGATGACACCGCGGATGCCGTCGACTGATGTCGCGACGATTGGTTTCTCAGAGGCCATCGCTTCAAGCAGGGTGATGGGTAATCCCTCGTAGATGGATGGCATGACGTAAATGTCCGACAGTGCCATGAGCTCCGGTATATCCCTTCGAACTCCGAGTAACCGGATCTCGTCAGTCAGTCCTTCCTGTCCGATCTGAGATTTCAGGGTGAGCTCGAGGGGCCCCTCACCGATGATGAGTACGGAAATGTCGGGGTACTGTTGTTTCAATTTACCGGCTGCCCGGATGAGGTATGAGTGCCCCTTCTGTTCGACGAGTCTCCCGATGGCGAGGATAACACGTTTCCCCCTGAGACCGAGTTCATCCCGCAGTGTTTCATTAATGGGTACCGACCTGTAGAATGAGGTGTCGATACCGTTCGGGATGGTGACGATCTTATCCGCCTGTATCCCACCTTTCTCGATGGCGTTCTTCCGTACCTCATCACTCACCGCTATGATTCGGTCGTTCAGGCGGGACGTCAGAGAGTCGATCGAAACCTTGATCCGTTCGGATAACCCCCCGCCGGTATCCCAGTCCGTGACGAGATGATAGGTGGTAACGATGACAGGGATCCCTCCCAGATATCCGGCCACCCGTCCCTGGCGGTCGAAAAGATGAGTATGCAGAATATCGAATCGCTTTCGCCGCAGGCAGGAAATCATCCGAAAGAAGGTTAAGGGATCTCTTTTCGGAGCATTCCACTCGTGCACGGTTATACCTTCATCCCTGAATTCCTGTGATAGCTTCCCGGCGTGGTAGAAGCAGTGGACCTCTGGCGTGAATCGTTCGTTGTCGAGGAATTTCAGAAAAGAGAGGAGAAGCGTCTCCGATCCGCCGTAATCCAGAGAAGGGACGAGATATGCAACAGAAAATGGTCTCATTTTCATTTGTCAGGTTCTTAGCGAGTCGAGTTCATTCAGAATTTCCAGAAAACGCGGCCTGTTCGCTTCTACCGTCAGATTACTTCGGGCGAAATCCATCTGCTTATCCCTCACCCGGTTGTAGTAGGATTCATCAGTCAGAAGGTGAACGATTTCTTCCGAGAATTTTCGCGGATCATCCTGTACGGCGGCCGTGTTATCGTCGAAGAAATCGATGCCCTCGGCGCCGACTGCGGTCGTGACAACGGGCTTACCCAGGAGAAAAGCCTCGAGAATCTTGATCTTGATCCCGCTTCCAACCCGGATGGGAGCAATGCAAACCCTGTATCTGCTCAGCTCTTTCGCCGGATTTTCGAGAAATCCGATGAAGTGGATCTGTGCACGCTTCAGTAGGGCTCGCTTCAGGGAAGGCTTACACTCTCCTACAACAAAGAGCTTCACATCGCCCAGAGCATTCACCAGAGTCTGATATATTTCTTCCAGAAAATAAAAAACAGCATCGAAATTGTTATACCGGTTGAGGCTGCCGATGAAGTAGAGTGAGTTTTCGATCTCATCACTATCAGAGTGTGTTTTGATCACGTCAGGAGTGGATATTATGGACAGAGGGACGACCCGAAAATTGACGTATCCCATTTTCCGTCCTTCCGCCTGAATGTGCCGAACATCGGCGGAGGAGATCGCAAAGACATCTGTGAATCGGGCGATCGACCGGAGTTCTTCCCGTTTCTTCAAAGCGAAGTAAGGCCGCATCAGCGCTCGTTTCAGACGGCTACTCTCGACCTGCAGCCGACGGTCATTGTTGATGAATGCGGCATCGTGGATGAACAGAATTGTCCGCGACCTCCCGCCCACCGCGCGCTCGAGCAGAGAGTTGTGCCAGTATTCGATGATGACTAAATCGTACCGTCCGATCTTCACGAGTCTACTCAGCGTCTTTCTGAAGAGGCGGGGTGTGTGATAACTGACCTCTATCGACTGCAGTAGAAATATCAGCTTGAGAATATTAAGAACCTTGAAGAAAATCCGGTGCAGTGGGGATTGTTTGTGTGGTGCGAGAATGACATGGACATCTTCACACATGGCACGCAGGGCATCCGCCGATTTTTTTTCTGCATCGGAGTGCGCCATCCCCAGAAAACTCACACTGTGATCCCGGGACAGCAGTTCGAGAAGGTGGGAGGACACGATGTCCGAACCCGTCTTCCCCAACGATGGAATGGTGGTTTTCACCAGCAGAATTTTTTTCATGTCGCTGATACCCCTCCCCGACATACCTGTACGGCACTCTCTGCACGCAAATGTTGTTCCGAGAGTTACAGGCGACCTCATTCGATAATATCCGCCTCCAGGAGGGATGTCAACCGTAATGTTCTTATGTTGCAATAGTGAATCACCGATAGAACGCTGCCTGGTATTTTTTGCAACTCCGGGAGTGAACTTTCCGGGTTCTCCAATGGTACCAATATACAGGAATGAACCGCTGTGGTCGATTCCCCGAGAAATGAAGAGTAGTATCCATGTCCCGTACCAACCGGTCGGTCCGGGTAGTCCCAATAATATTAACAGTTTGGCGTGGTTCGTTTTCCCCCGATGCAGGGAATTTCTGACTGCCCGCAAAAAAGAGGATTTATCACGACAGGGCCTCCCCGGATGGCATAGATTTTGCGATTTTTACAAGAAAGCCATAATTTTTTGGAGGTTGCCTTATGGATAATAAAAGATCAAGAGCTTTCCATATTATTGTGCTCTCTCTATGCGGTGTTATTCTTTCAGCCGGCCTCACGTTCGGGTGGGATGATCCCGTATTTCCCCGACTTGCGAATTATTTCCTTCCCCACCAGATCGACGACAGGGATGTTGAGATCCTTTCGAGATGGGACATCCTCATTATCGAGAAGAAACTCGATACCTGGCAGGAGGTCCGGGAAAGGATCAAGTCCATCGAAGCCCACAATCCCGAAATCGTACTGCTGATGTATACACAATCTGCGAATGCAAACATTACCGAGTCCCCCCCCAGTCCCATCGCCGAAGCCTGCGACCTGTATGACTGGTGGCTCCGTGATTACGAGGGGAACAAACTGGAATATGAGAATTTCCCCTGGAGCCTGCTTATCAACATGACCAACATGGAAGCCGCCTCCGGTAATCACCCCGAAGGGATGAAACCGAATCAATTTCTCGCCGACTTCGCCATCAACGATCATCTCGCACTGTATTCTTACTGGGATGGCATCTTTTACGATACATTCGCAGACAACCTATCCTGGATGCACGAGGATATCAAGGATGCCAACAGGAACGGAATTCCCGAATTCGACAACGAAGAGAACGGCGACGAGCCGAAGTTTGCGAGTATCTGGGCCGAAGGGGCGCTGACTCTCCTCAACTACACCCGCCAGCTGGACGAAGATGTTATCATTGTCGGCAACGGCCTGCACAAGGGTGCACTCGATGGACTCAACGGTAGACTTCTCGAGGGTTTCAGACCGAGCCCGAGTAAGAACATTCACTCCTTCTGTTCCAACCACAGGTATCTCACCCAGGGATCACAGACCCCAAAGATCAGCATCATCAACGGAAGTCTCTCGGGTCCGGATATGACCGCCTACAAGGTGATGCGTTTCACATTCTGTGCGACGCTGATGACCGATAATTATTACAGTCTTGATTACGGTACACAGTATCACGGAGAAGCTCTCTGGTACGACGAGTACTCACTTCAGCCCGATGGCACCGTCAATGCCCGGACTACCCATCTCAGCGGACCTATCGATGGTGAACAGACAAACATTTCGGTTCTGAGTACCCAGGGATTCGAGCCGAGCGGTATTGTCCAAATCGATGGGGAACAGATCTACTACGAATACAAGGATCCTTACCATCTCATGAATTGTTACCGGGGATATCCCAGAAGGACGAAGTATGATTTGAGAGTTCCGCACCCCAACGGAAGTCTGGTCATCCAGCACAATGCGGATAACAGGCACTATCTCGGCAGGGCCTACGGTCCGGCATTTGACGCGAGTGATCCCCTGGTCAAACTCGATGATTTGTTAGAGGCCGCCGGCTGGAGTGCCGATGAAGATGAAGCAGAGAACATCAACTCCCGGGTCTGGCGAAGAGATTTCGAAAACGGGACGGCTCTCGTTAATCCGACGGACAATTCTGCTCTCGTCTACGGGCTCGGTCAAAAGGTGTATCAAAAGATCAGCGGTATCCAGGATCCGGTACACAATAACGGCCTGGTGATCCGTGATACGCTGAGAATCGATCCCAAGGATGGTTACATACTTGCGTGGATCTCCGAAACTGACACGATACCGCCGATACCGCCGGAAGGGTTACACATTCGGCCGTAGATATCAGGATTCGACCTGTATTGTCCTTCATCCGGATACTCTTCCTGAAATGGTTCCATCTCCTTCGTCGGGTGCTATTCGGCTGGTTTTTCGATAAGTGCGCGACCGCATTTTCCGTCGATTCGGATCAAGAGCGGTGACTCGAGGTGCACGTGTTTCACGTAGTTCAATGCTTTGACCTCATGAAGGCTCTCGAGCCAGTCCCAATCTATGAAGCTGTTTTTCGAACCCTGTGTCGTGTAGATGTAACCAATACCTTTCGAAACGATATTCTGGAAGAAGTGTGTCCCCTGTGACGGCTCGATCATAAATCCTTCAAAGGCAGTCTCGATCATCACAAAAACACCTGATATCTGACTCCATTTAACCGGTATACCCAGCCACCTGTCCTGAGTGCCCCATCGGCCCGGCCCAATGAGCACATAAGGTGTCGAGGACGCTGCAAGTTTCCGGTTCACCTTGCCGATCTCCTCTGCGATGCGAACGGTCTTCGACACATCGAAGGTTTTCTGAGAAACATACACGATGTCTCTGATCGAGTCGATCGCTCCGATCCCCAGGGCCTTGTCCGAGTGAATGAACACATTGTTCGCGCTGGTGAATTCGCTGGCTGAGATCTCACAGAGCTCCATCGAAGGGATGAGAGGGCGCACCTGCAGAATGGAGAACGTGGGATTTTTTTGTTTCTCAGGATCGAAATGCACGGCGAACTCCAATTCGACAGGGCATCCCATGCCTCTCTGACCGATTCGCAGAACGTCCTTGAGTATGTCCGCCAGAGGGAAAGTCTTATATTTCAAAATCCCGGCGAACGTGACGAGGGGCGCTCCCGTACCGGAGAAACCATCTCGTATCACCCCGTCGGTACTGTCATATGTACTGGCGATGAGATCGAGCGTACCATCACTTTTGATGCTGTTGATATTCAGCTTTTTCAGCGTCGAATCATCCCGCTCTGTCAGCTCGAAATCGTCCCTGGCGGTGTTCAGCACATACAGGTCGGTCTGTGCATTCTCGAGAATGAGCTCTTTAGAGGAGAACTCGGGGATGATCTCAGGATATTCCGGTGAGAATCTGAGCACTTTCTCACCGCCGACTACCGCTCTTCCGAGTCCGACCGCGAGGCACGCCACCCCGTCTTCGAACGTCTGATGCGACACCGGGTAGAAATTATACGACTGAGCCACTCCGGAGAAGGTCGGGTAGAATCGACCTCCGAAATCCGTGCCGACGAGCTCCTGGACGATCACCGCCATCTTCTCCTCTTCTACATTGGAAGATGTCGACGTGATGTATTCCCTGGGTTCATTGAAGAAGACTGATGCATAAACGAGCTTGATAGCCCGGCTGAGATGCTTCAGGCGGACCCTCGAGTTCCTGTGATTATTGGGCAGCATGTACGTCGAGTAGAGTCCAGCGAAAGGATGGTGGTGGGAGTCTTCGAGAAGCCCGGAGGACCTGATCGCGAGAGGTGTCCTGAAATGCTGCAGTACCAGCGAAAGCTTGTCTTTCAACTCCTTGTGCAGTTTACCCTTGAGAAACGCTTTCGCGATCTCCCGGTCGGACATGTCCGTCCGCTCGGCGAATCTCAGGAGGTTGTTGTCCTTGATGAATCTATCGAACTCGAGTGTGCCTATTACGACTGTGCTCGGAATCGTGATATTGATCCCCTTGTATTTCTTTTCGAGGTTGTACCTCCCGAGAAGGGATCTCATAAAAGCGATCCCCCGGCCCTTCCCGCCGAGTGAGTCTCCCGTCAGTCTCGTGAAAGAGGACTCGAACTCGTATTTCTGCTGAGCGAAGTTAGTGATGACTCCGAGCTGCTTCTCTCTTCTGCTCTCTCTGAATACTTCGAGGAGGTATTTTCTGACTTCATGTAGATCAGTGAAGTCCCCGGCTTTCTTCGGCCGCATTTTCAGGGCCGGTTTGAACTCACATCGCGCAAACAGCCAGTTCGAAAAATGGTTCCTCTCCGCGTGGAACTGTATCGATTCGAGTGGCACCTCCTGGATTTTCTTCACGAATTCGTGTATCGTGGAAGCACGTGCGATCTCGATGGTTTCTTCGTGCACGGTTTCAGTCGGTTTGATCTTTTTCTTTCTGCCCTTCCCTGATTTCTTTTTCTTCGGCACAAGGAATATAAAATCACCGAAACCGATGTGGTTCAGGAGGAAGTGCTGAAAATCCTGCAGGAGACCGGAGGAGTGCTTGTCGAGAAAATACGTGCCTATCGCTTCCGCTTTTTCCCGATTCTTTGGATCAGAAGACTGCATAAGGACAGGAATGTTCTCGGACTCTTTCTTGATCAGTCTGCAAAACTCGAATCCAGCTTCGGAATCTTCCTTACCGTTCCGTTTGAATGTGACGTCGCTGATTATACCCTGTACGTATTCCTTGTACTGTTCGAAGAGCGCGACTCCTTCCTCGAATGTTTCCGCGAGGAGGATCTTCGGACGAGCCCGCCTCGTTAAGAGCTGCTGCATTTCGTTCATGTCCTCCGAGATCGCCCGCTGGGTTTGTTTCACGATCTCGATATAGAAGATCGGGAGAAACAGCGAGTAGTAACGGATCGAATCTTCGAGCATTATGAGAACACGCACGTTTCCGTTCTGAGTGTCGTTTTTCGCGTTCATCATATCTTCGACGTACTTGATGATGGCGAGGAACAACGTCGGATCACCGGTCCAGAAGAAGGCCTTGTCGACTCTCTTTACGTCATATTTCTTCTGGACGAGCCGGATATCCGCCGAATCTATCGCGAGGAGAATGACAGGAAGGGTCGGGTAAAGTTCTTTGACCTTTTTACCGAAATTGAACGGATCCATCCCAATGTTTTTGGACATGGTGATAACCAGATCGTAGCGTTGTTCTTCAAGTTTCGAAAGCGCCTTTTTCGCGGAATTTACCCGGATCACCCGTGGTGGGGAACTGAGCAGCAGGTGACGGTACTGGCCGATGAGAAGTTCGGAGATGAGCCCTTCTTCTTCGATGATGAATGCGTCGTAGTAACTCGATACGAGGAGAATATCCCTCAGCTTGAACGGCATGAGCGTGTGAAACATTTTACTGAGCTGCTCGTAATCCCCCTCGAAGTTGTTATTCCGTTTTATCATGAAAAATGATTCCTCCGATGCCCCAATACCTGTGCGTGTGTTCGTTCCAAGAATATATGGATGACGGGGGATGCGGTCAACCGCCTGGAAACGCACAATTCCGGCCAGCTTACTAAACCCCTTCAGGTAAATTGATCTGTTCATAAATACGGTGACGCATCGATGGCCTGAGACATTAGTATTTATGAACAGGGCCACTAAGTCGATAAATAGTTGACTTTTATATTTTAGCTGATATATTTCACGCTATTCTCAGGTAGGTATTTCCCTGTCTCTGGGGCTGTTTCGTAAGTCCTTGCAGTTTCTTTTTTTACGGAGGAGAAGATGTCGGAAGCCGTTGATGCCTTCATGGCGATGGTCAAGGCAAAAGATCCCGCCCAGCCTGCGTTTCACCAGGCCGTGTTCGAGGTGGTCAACTCACTTTTGCCGTTTATCGAAAAAAATCCAAAATATCAGAAAGCAAAGATCCTCGAACGTATCGTCGAGCCCGAGCGTGTCATCATGTTCCGGGTACCCTGGCTCGATGACAGGGGTGATGTCCAGGTCAACAGGGGATTCCGTATCGAGATGAACAGCGCGATCGGTCCCTACAAGGGCGGACTTCGTTTCCACCCATCAGTCAATCTGGGCATCCTCAAGTTCCTGGCCTTCGAACAGGTTTTCAAGAACAGCCTCACCACACTCCCGATGGGTGGGGGCAAGGGTGGTTCAGATTTCGATCCGAAGGGGAAGAGTGACAATGAAGTGATGCGGTTCTGCCAGAGTTTCATGACGGAACTGTGCCGCCACATCGGGCCGAATACGGATGTACCGGCCGGTGATATCGGTGTCGGTGGCAGAGAGATCGGTTACCTCTTCGGCCAGTATAAAAGGATTCGCAACGAATTTACCGGCGTTCTCACCGGGAAAGGCCGCAACTGGGGCGGCTCGCTGATACGGCCGGAAGCAACCGGATACGGTGCCGTCTACTTCGCGGCCGAGATGCTGAGTTCCCGTGGCGACACACTCGAAGGCAAGACCTGCCTGGTCTCAGGAAGCGGAAATGTGGCACAGTACACCACCGAGAAGATCCATGAGCTCGGCGGGAAGGTGGTTACCCTTTCGGACTCGAGCGGGTATATCTATGATGAGTCCGGAGTTGATTCTGACAAACTGGCTTTCGTCATGGATCTCAAAAACGCACGCCGCGGCAGGATAAAGGAGTACGCCGATAAGTACAAGGTACCTTTCACGCCGGTCGATTCCGGTCTAGATCACAATCCGCTCTGGAACCACAAAGCGGATTGTGCATTCCCCTGCGCCACTCAAAACGAAATCAACGGGGAGGATGCCCGGAACCTGGTGAATAACGGAGTGAGTGTCGTCAGCGAAGGGGCAAACATGCCCACGACCCCGGACGGGATTGACATCTACCTGCAGGAGAAGATCCTCTACGGTCCCGGAAAAGCGGCAAACGCCGGAGGTGTTGCCGTCTCGGGTCTCGAGATGTCACAGAACTCCCTCAGGCTTTCATGGACCCGTGAGGAGGTCGACCAGCGTCTGCATGGTATCATGAAGGCGATCCATGCGCAGTGCGTGGAACACGGGAAAGTCGGTGATTATGTCAATTACGTCGATGGTGCCAATATCGCCGGTTTTATCAAAATCGCTGACACCATGATCGATCAGGGAGTGGTGTAAATCTTCTCGCTTTTCACTTTTCGACCACAAGCACGAGGCAGGCTCCTGAAGCCTGCCTCTTTTTTTCTCGGCCACAATTTCGACCATCTCATTGTTCAGCTCTACCTATACCAGGTTCCTCCTGGACGTATGACTGACTCTTAGGTAGTGATTGTTCCTCGATCTGTTTTTTCGACCCATTTCGGCGTGAAAATGTCCTCGGAGCATTCTCCCGGATAAAGGCGAACACGACACCGACAGGAGTCGACAGGCTTGACAAAATGGCAACATGTGTGCTATCATTTTGTCAAAATGGTTGACGAACAGGTGATTGTGGAGGAGAAAAATTTATGATCAAGCCTGATGAGATCCTTGAATCTCTCGTCACGGTTATGGCAGATAGCTCGAACCTGGATTCCCTCATGGTTGCTTCACTCGACCTCCTTATCAAAGTGTCCCGAGCCAGTGGAGGGTATCTTCGGGTTGTCGATGCGGCAGGGGAGGGGAAGACTGTCAGAAAACATTTCTCCCGCGAAGCCTTTCAAATGGTGAACAAACCGGAGTATCAAAACGGCAAGGTCAAAGCCGGGGTCATGAGTACTTCGACGGGAAAAGTCCTCATATTTCTCTTCTGTGAGAATGAAACGCAGACCGGGTTTGTTGCCCTTGACTACCGGAGTAGGTCCGTCTCATCGATCGATAATAATACCGGCTCGATGGAGACACTTGTCCGGCTCATCGGTTACCAGATCGTGTCCAGATGTCAGGCCGAGATGATGCACAGGAGATACGAAGAGTACAAACGGGTGATCGAGAAAGCACCGATCGGTATATTGATTTTCGACCACAGCGGCAAGCTGACTTCGATCAACCCGTTCCACACATCCGGACTTCCTGCCCACCGGGGTAAAGATCTCATCCGGACCACAAACGTGTTACATGATGAATCAATCAAACAGGCGGGACTTCTGAATTATTTCAAAAAACTCCTCGGGGGCGAACCGTTCGAGCTCTTCAATCACCCTTACACGACCATGTTCATGAAGAAAAATGTCTTTGTGGATGTCCGGGGTGTTCCCCTGATCGGTAGCGAGGGAAAGATAGAGGGCGGTATCGTTCTGATCAACAATGTGACCGAAAAGGCATGGCTCGAAGAGGAGCTCAGGAATTCCCGTGATCATCTCGAAAACATCATTAACAGTATCGACAATGAGATCATCGTCGTCGATCGAAACCACACGATTCAGCTCGTGAACAACGCCTATATCAGAAATTACAATCTGGAAAGCTCTTCTCTCATCGGCATGAAGTGCTACTACGTGAGTCACGGAAAAAAGGAGCCATGTACACTCGAAAACAGGGAGTGCCCGGTGAGTAACGTCTTCGCTGATGGTAGGACACGGACGATGATTCACCGTCATCAGGGGAAACACGGACCGAGGTCGGTCGAGGTCACCTACACTCCCCTGAAGGACTCGGAGGGTGAAGTTGTTAATGTCATCATCGTCGCTCAGGATATCACGGAGAGGCTGGTTCTCGAGGTCGAGAGGGAGAAGACCAGGGAGGAATTGAGAGCAGTGTTCGAAGGTATTACCGATTCCATCATGGTAATAGACCGGGATTTGAAGATCATCAAAGCCAACAGCGGAAGCGGCCTCCTCTACCACCTGAGAACGGATGACATCATCGGGAAAAAATGTCTCGATGTCATAAGAGGGAGCGGTGGAGGGTTTCTCGATTGCCCTGCCGAGAAAACATTCAAAACCGGCCACCCGCTCACACTCTCTGACTGTCTGCTCGAGATAGCGAACCAGAAGTTATACGCTGATCTGTTCACCTACCCCTCATTCGATCAGGATGGCAACATCTCACATGTAATCATGTACATCCGCGATGTCACGGAGAGGAAGCTGCTCGAACGCAAATACAGGGACAGGGAAGCTCTGCTTGCGAACATCAGCTCCGACTCCGCTGATGCGATTTTCAGCCTGGACGACGATGACATCATCACCTCCTGGAACAAAGGTGCCCAGAAAATGTTCGGGTACGAGGAGAAGGAGGTCGTCGGGAAGAACATCGAATTACTCATCCCCGAGGAGGGGAAGAAGCAGTTCGAAGAGATTCGGACGATACTGTACCGGGAGGGTTTCGTCAGAAACGTCGAAGCCCGCTGGCAGACGAAGGACGGGCGTGAAGTGGAAATCATTTTTACGCGAACTACCCTCACCGATGCCGATGGAAATGTCGTGGGGAGCTCCATCGTGATTAAGGACATCTCCCGTCTGAAAGAGATGGGCCGTGAGCTTATTCATGTGGAAAAGCTTGCAGTTCTCGGTAAGATGTCGGCCACCGTGGCACACGAGATCAGAAATCCCCTGGGTTCCATTACACTCAACCTGGATATTCTGGAGGAGGAAATCGGTGCAGCCGGGGAGAAGCAGGACCCCATCATCCCCGAGCTCTTGTCCTCGATCAGATCCGAGCTCAAACGGCTCTCGCTGATATCCGATGACTATCTCCGTTTCACGAGGTATCCAAAAGTGAACCTCGCCATGATTGCGTTCGACGACCTCATTGCCGGGGCTGTCGGGCCGCTGAGGGCCCACCTCGAGTCGAGGGGCATCGACCTCGAGATTGTTCCGGAGGATGGGACAGGTGTGATCTCAGTTGATGAATATCAGATCGTCCAGGCACTGAGGAATCTGATTATCAACGCATCGGAGGCCATGCCCGAACCCGGCACAATCACCATAAAGTACGCAAGACATGAAGATATCGCTGTCATTCAGGTATCTGATACCGGTGTTGGGATACGCTCCACGGATCTGAACATGATTTTCGATCCTTTTTTTACGACCAAGGAGAAGGGTACCGGTCTGGGCTTGTCCATCGTGAAACAGATTATCGAACTGCATGGTGGAAAGATCGAATGTGAGAGTACCCCGGGAAAGGGAACCGGTTTTACGCTTCGTTTTCCTGTCATGGAACCTGCTCCCGGAGAAGCCAGGTGAAGAAAAAGAGTGATAAAACCGGAAATGATCACAAGGTCGTACTGATCGTCGAGGATGACGACAGTGTCAGAAGAAGCATCGATATTTCCTTGAAGCGGGCCGGATACGGGACCCTGATCGCAGAGAATGGTGACCAGGCGATCACTGCGTTGAGGAACAGGTATGTCCACCTTGTCCTTACGGATCTCAGGATGCCCAAAACCGACGGGCTCGAACTGCTGAGAGCCGCGAAAGTGATCAGACCGGAGGCCGAGGTCATCGTGATGACCGCGTATGGAACAATCGAGACCGCGGTCGAGGCGATGAAAGTCGGCGCGTACGATTTTATAGAGAAACCGTTCAACCGCCAGACGCTCCTGGCACTCGTGAGAAAAGCTCTCGAGAAACAGTCACTCGTCGTCGAGAACAGGTTGCTCAGGAAAAAACTCGAGGGGCTCGAGGACAAGCCGCTGTTCATCGGAAAATCCAGGGCTTCGAGAGGAGTTCTGAGGCTGGCCGAGCAGGTCGCAGCCAGTAAAGCAACCGTGCTCATCCAGGGGAAAAGCGGGACGGGGAAGGGTCTGGTCGCGAAACTCATTCATGAACTGAGCGACCGGAGGGGAGGACCGTTCGTGCACATCAGCTGTGCCGCCATTCCCGAAACGCTCCTCGAAGCGGAACTCTTCGGATACGAGAGGGGTGCCTTTACCGGAGCGATCGCACGGAAGGAAGGCCGGTTCGAAATGGCGGCCGGTGGCTCGATCTTTCTCGACGAGGTGGGCGAAGCGCCACCTTCCACGCAGGTGAAACTCCTGAGGGTCCTTCAGGAGGGAGAATTCGAACGCCTCGGCGGCAAGAGGACCTTGAAATCCGATGCGCGTGTCATCGCCGCGACGAATCGGAATCTCCTCGAAGCGATGCAGGCCAATATGTTCAGGGAAGATCTCTATTACCGGCTCAATGTGATCACCATCACCCTTCCCACTCTCAGTGAGAGGACGGAAGACATACCGCTTCTGGCGCATCACTTCCTCAGCCACTACGCGAGGAAGAACGGCAAACGGGTGAAAGGGGTATCCCAGGATGTGCTCGACCTGTTCAACGACTACATATGGCCCGGCAACATCAGGGAACTCGAAAATGTAATCGAACGCGCCGTCGTTATCAGCCAGGACGAGTACATCGATGTTGCCGATCTGCCCGATGAGCTCAGGAGGCGGAGGATACCGACCGATAAAGTGCTCCATATCCCGATCGGTACGAGTCTGAGAGAGACGAAGAAACTGCTCATCCTCGAAACTCTGAAGCACACAAACGGCGACAAGGGGACATCGGCAAAAATCCTCGGCGTGGCGACCAGGACCATCTACCGTCTCCTGGAAGAAGAGAAAGACAAAAAGAAGAACTGATACTCCCACCTCCGATTTTCATCTGGCACAATAGTTGCTCTCCGCCTAAATATAACGTGTCCTCCTGCCGGGATCTCGCTGATTTTTTCTTCTTCTCCCCGGTGGGCATACTGAACACTTCCCATGCGGATTACATCTCATGGAGAAACTCTCCCGGGCAATCCTCATCGAACCCGATGCCCTCTTCAGAGAAGCACTGAAGAAAGTTCTTGAGAGAGAAGGGTTTAAGGTTCTCGAGGCATGTTGTCTGGGTGAGGCCCTCCCCCTGATTCTCGGGTCGAACGTGTCCCTGATCACCACGGAGTTAAAACTCCCGGACTCGGAGGGACCGGAGACGATTGACCGGCTCCTCGACGTATCACCGGATTCTCAGGTGATCATCCTCACCGCCTTTCCCGAGCTGATACCGAATGGCGGTTCTGATCGTTATTCCATTGAAAACGTTATATTTATGAGGAAACCGGTCGGTTTGAAGGATCTCCTCGAGAGAATCTCCTGTCCCCAAGCGGCGAAAACCCAGAAAATGAAAGACAAAATGTCAGGCGAAATCTCCTCATGAGAGTTGATTTTGCCTGAATGTCGCATCCGGAGGTTTTCTCACCTCACTTCTGTCAGACTGAAGTTGGAGTTGCTGAGGAATATCCTCCCGATCGAGAATCGCTTATGTAATAACTTGGGATATAAGTAGTTAGAGAATATACTCACAGCCTCGACAGTGTTGATTCCTGGCACGATGGTTGCTTCTCTCTCAGTGAATATCATCAAGGGGTCAACACGTTGATTTTCTCTGTATCTCACAGACTGATTATTTCCGCATTTCTACTGGTTATCGGGACTGTCGGGGCGGACCTTTTTGCCGAACCTGACGTCACAGTCGAAAATGTCACCTACGGTAAGTCACAGAACCTCATCTTTCAGGCCCCGAGCAGCATCTATTATGATACCAGAAAAGCCGAGATCTATGTCACCGACTCGGGCAACGCTTCTGTTCTCATTTTTAATAGCCAGGGCAGTTTTCTCTTCAGTTTCAGACACTGGGTGAAGCGGGACGGCAGAGTGATACCCGGCGAGCCCAGAGATATCGTCGTGTCAGGACGCGGGTACATGTACCTCACCGATGCTCTCTCCCGGGAGATCGACATCATCAGCGTGAGGGGTGAGAAGATAGAGACGATCGATCCCGGAGATTACAAACCTTACCGTGACAAAGTAGTGTATCCGCAGTACATGGCGATCGACCCGGCTGACACATTGTATGTCACCATTGATGGAGATGTCAAAGAGGTCCTCGTTCTGGATCCCGAGCTGAGGTTCGTGAGATCGATCACAGGCACCGGAGGCGGATTCGGGGTCCTCACCGGGATAGCGCTCGATGAGTCGGGCAGGGTGCTGGTCACAGACATCGAAGGGCCCGAATGCGTGCAGGTTTACTCCCGGGCCGGCGAGTTTCTCTTCGGTTTCGGCGTCAAAGCAATAGGTGATGAGAATTTTTCCCATCCTCACGGTCTCGCCGTCACCTCGGAGGGAGACATCTGGGTCGTCGACTCGTTCCGGCAGGTCGTCAAAAGATTTACACGTGATGGTACGTTCAAGGAAATGGTCGGTGGGTTCGGATTCAGGCCCGGTGATCAGCAGTATCCGATCGGGATAGACTCGGATCAGAAAGACAGGATTTTTGTCGCAGAGAAAGTTGGTCGCAGGTTTCAAATACTGCGGGCTCACTAGTGTTCTGTCCGCAGAAAATGGACTCGGGCGGTGCCTGGGAACGTTACCACGAAAGGAGGTGAAGTAGATTGAGGAGATTCACAACTGGGGTCGTCGGAGCAGTGGCTGTACTCGCTCTTGCAAGTTTTGCCTTCGCGGGTGACTACCATCATGGTAGTACACTCAACTGCTCCGAATGTCATGTTATGCACTACAGTCAGTCTCACGGTTATGATGGTGGTGGAGTATTCACTCCGCTGGGCCCTGACGGTCCATACGAATATCTCTTGAGAAATGAGATAAACGACCTGTGTCTCACCTGCCACGACGGACAGACATTCGCTCCGGACGTCTTTGAAGCAGGCACGCAGGTTGGACTGGTCAGGCAAGCCGGTGCGCTGAGTGAGGTGGGTGGACCTTCGCCCTACGAGGAGACAAACGGTCACACTCTCGGGACGACGGATGCTCCTC
Source organism: uncultured Gemmatimonadota bacterium (assembly GCA_964654825.1). Taxonomy (GTDB): domain Bacteria; phylum Gemmatimonadota; class CAZMKB01; order CAZMKB01; family CAZMKB01; genus CAZZKG01. The sequence continues at coordinate 72,599 of CAZZKG010000003.1, forward strand.
CTGGAAATGATGCAGGCTGGACACCGGATCCGGACCAGGGTCTGACATGTACAGACTGCCATCAACCTCACGGTTACGGCGGTCCGACGGATGATCCATACAGGAACCTCAGCCCGAACTCGGGCGGCGGTTTCCACGCGTCCGTCACCTACGCTGTCGGAACGAATGATCTCGCCATGGACACCTACGAAAGGGTGAATTCAGGGTCGGATCACTATTCCTTCGACAACGTAGACTTCAACGAGCCTGATCCCACGGGGTCCGGTTACGCCGCCTGGTGTAAGACCTGTCACACACTGTTCCACGGTGACAAGGGCGGCAGCGAGGTCGGCGGTGCCACAGGCGAAGAGTGGTTGAGGCACCCTCAGGCGGATGCCGACGTCGGTGATGTCGGTGGTGGACATTCAAGCGCTGATGTTTTTGTGGCTGATGATGTCTATCCGAAGGTGATGACCGCTACAGAGAACTGGGCACCAACTGACCCGGCTGATGTGACGGATCACACGCCATCGTGCTTCTCGTGCCACAAAGCCCACGGGAACCAGAATCCCTTCGGGCTTATCTTCCTGGGGACAACCCTCCCCATTACGGAAGAGGGCACGGGCGACGGAGTGTATGTAACACTCTGTCAACAGTGCCACGTGCAGGGTTAGTAATCCCTGTTGATCGAGGGGGGTGCTGGTGGTGATCGCACCCCCTTCCTTTGTAAGGATTTTTCGGACAATTTAAATGATGAGATGTATTACAATGTTTTCGCTTCTCCTCCTCCTCGTGGTGAACACGGGTGCCGAATCTCAGATACTTCACTTCTCCCTCACCGAACGGTACGCGCTCTCCACCTTCCCCGGGGAGGGTGGCTTCGGGAGGATTTCCGACGTTTCCTACAGTCTCGATCTCGACGAGATTCTGGTGGCTGATGAGGTGAGGAGGAGAATTTTCACCTTCAAATCGGACGGCACTCCCGAGCAGGCTCTGGGAGTCGCCACCGATATCCCGCCGCCGTCTGCGACGGTTCCTGGTGGGGATGGGAAGGTCTATATCGTCGAGGCCCGGACGGGCAAGCTTTTTACGCTGAATCGTGTTGAAGGAGAACAAGTTGTTCCATTTCGAATAACCGGTGAAAAAATCATGGATGAGGTCCGTGTGAGCGGTCTGGTGAGAAGCCGGGCGGGTGTTCTTTACCTTGTTACCGATGACGGGAAACAGATCATCATGTGTGATGGGGAGGGGCATTACCGCGGGATGAGTGACCGGGGAGTGAGGCTCGGGAGGCTCATCGCGATCGATGTCGATGACCGTGGGAGGATCATCGCCGCGACCCGTGGATTGATCCCCCTCCGACTGTTCGATGGTTCGGGTTCTTTTTTGAGGAATATCGAGATCAGGGATCTCGCGACGGATATGTCGAGATCCGAGATCGGAGGTGTCGCATTCGATGCCCAGGGGAGGGTGTGGCTCACATACCCCGTGGATGGTCTCGTCAGGGTGTTCGATGAAACCGGAACGCTTCTGGACGAGATCGGGAGCTCGGAGATACCCGGCGGACTTTTTTCCCCGGCTGATATCGAGATCACCCCGATGGGCGATTTACTTATCCTCGAACGGGGATCGAACCGGGTACGCTGTTTCTCGATGGAATTACAGTGAAAAATAAATTCTTTCCTGTTGTGATGATACCACTGCTCCTGGTCTCCGTCTTTACAGATGTCGGAGAGGGAATCGCTGAGGTGCGCCTGCAACTGAAGCCCGCGGCAATGCTCACGGCACCGGGAGCCAGGCTTTCTTCGGTCGCTTACTCCGATGTCTGGGATGAGATCTACGCCGTGGATATGCTTACCGGGGATATCCTGGTGAGCAAAATGAAATCTCTAAGGTTCGATAAGCTGGAAGTGCGAGGGGAGCTCAAAGCATACGCTCTCACCGTCGGGGATGAGGATTTTCTGTTCGTCACTGACCTCCGCGGGTCCGGCGTGACCAAGATCACACCCGCTGGGGATATCGTTACGAGAATCGATGTGGGCACGGAAGAGGCTCCCGGTACCTGTCTCGGCAGGATAAGGACAGGCCCTGAGGGCAGGATCTATGCCGTCGAGCGTTCCGGGGACAGGATTTTTATTTTTGATAACAAGCTCGAGTCCATGGAGATTGTTCACCTGGGATCCCCGTCCGACACCCTTACGGTCGTGGATCTGACATTCGGTGAAGGCGGGACGATTCTGGCTCTTTCTTCGAAAGGCCAGGTACTCCGGAAGTTCGATGGTTCTGGAACGTATCTGGGAGGGTTCGGGATCCACAGTACGGACAAGAGCGCATTCTCGCTGCCGAGTGCGATCACAAGGGGACCTGATGGTAATCTCTGGATAGTCGACTCCTTCCAGCACACTGTAAAATTGTACTCACAGACTGGTGATTTTCTCTACGCTCTGCTCGATATGGCCGCGTCCGGGAAAGGTCTCTACTTCCCGGTGGACATCGTATTCATCTCGAGGGACCGGGTTGCCTTACTGGACAAGGGATCATCGAGTATAAAGTTCTTCGAGGTGGAAAGCTCCTGACGGTGATCGTATGACAGGATGGTTCGAAAGAAAAAGCGTTTATTTCGGCCTGGTACTCGTTCTTTCGGCGGGGAACCTGACCGCCGATGAACATCATGACAGTAATGAGATTCCATGCTCCGACTGTCACACCATGCATTACGGTGACGTCACGTTCGACAGAGAACCGCTGCGCCCAGGAGGTCCTTTCGAGCACCTCCTGCTGGCGCCGGAGGACGAACTCTGCCTCAGTTGCCACGATGGTACAGATCCCTCCGCTCCGAACGTTGTCTCAGGAGAAGGGGCGGAGTTGTCCGGAGGGTGGTTCACGCTGGGATCCGGTTCTGATGAGAACGGACATACACTGGGAAGCCGCGAGCTTCCACCGGGGTCGACACGCGACCGAGTCGATACGCGATTGCGATGCATCTCCTGCCACGATCCGCACGGGAATAAATATTACCGGAATCTACGCCCGGCTCCCGGGGGAGGGGAAGGACCCGGCCTGACATCCGGGAGAGAAACAGCCGGATCGAGTAACACGAGCGTGCTGATGCTGGATGCCTCGGGTGCCTCTAGGTATGCCCCGGAGAGTGTACGGTTTCATGGATCGTTACAGACGGGTCAGGGCGCGCACATTTCTGCATGGTGCGGGGGCTGTCACACCATGATGCACGGCGATGGAGGAGATCCGGAAATGGGTGGTTCGTTGTACGGGCACCGGGAAGCGAAGACTGTCTGGCTGCAGCATCCGGTAAAAGGTATCCCGATGTCTCTCTCCGTCAAAAACGGACACGATGAGAACAGGGGCTGGTTCGAAGATTACGCTTCGAGACTCTCGGTTGCTTCTTCGGGAGAAGTCCCGGGCACTCCGGCTGCGAGCGACAACGAGATTACATGCCTCACCTGCCACGCCGCCCACGGCAGCGGTTTTCGTTTCTCCCTCATTTACGACGACGCCGAAACAGTGCTCGAAAGAGACGGTCGGCGATTGAGTCAGAGCTGCCGGCAGTGCCACCGGTTCGGTCACGAGCCGTTTGAACACACTCTTCACGGTGATCCTGAGAACGGCGTCCAGAGGACAGGTTCACCCGACGAGCGGGGTGAGTGCAGTCAATGTCACATTATGCATGGCGCGGTCGAGAGCGGTGTTACAGGCGGTGAGGCGTTCCCCTATCTCCTCTTTACCGAAAACGGCAACAATCTCTGCTACGGAGGAGGCGATGCCGGAGGATGTCACCGTGACAGGCCGTTCAATTATCCGGCGCGGGAAAGCGATCGAATGCCGGAGTATGCGGATAATCCCGGTTACTTCGAGTTCAACAACGGCGCCGTTCGCATTCCCGGGGTCAACAAACGCAACCGCTGGCCCGGAGAGCAGGCCTACGAGAACCCTCTGACGTACAAAGGCGGGAAGTTGTTCTCCCCGCACGCATTCGATCAGGACATGCCGATAGTGGATGAATCCGGACAGGGGGCCTGCCGGAACTGCCACGATCCTCACGAGGGTGATGGATCACATGATCTTCTGGTGATGGAATACGGTCCGGTGAGCGGTGCCGGTGAAATCAAAGCCCCGGCAGCGTACGATCTCTGCCTGGGCTGTCATTCGTTCGAGGGGCCGGTGGGTATGGACATCGAGAACAAATGGATCCGTGACTACTATGATTCATCGATCAACGAGGATCTGACCACCGGCCACCAGATACGCTTCAATCCCCGTGTAGCCCTGTCATGGCCGAGCAACGTGGAGCTGGGGGACAAGTTGCCATGTTATGACTGTCACAACCCCCACGGTTCCTGGGGAAATGATGGAACGAATCCGAACGGTTATCTGATCAGCGATGAGAGGCCGGATTGGAGCGGCCTGACCGACACTCTGGATGATCCAGGACAGTCACGGAGATTCTGCCTCGGCTGCCACATCTCCTCTGATGGCGAAGCGGGTTCACGGTCAGTGGAAGGCATTATCATGAATACGATTTCGAGTCGAAAAGGCCACTTGTCCTCATCCGGGGCGTCGTGTCATACCTGTCATGGTGGTGATTATTCGACCTCCAACTCATTCAATGTGCATCACCCGGCTGGAGGTGCGGTTGCCATCGAGAAGGAAAAACAGATCCGTTAGTACCGGGATCTGCCTGCTCTTCGCTCTGATCGCGGGATCGGGAGTATTAGGAAGAGCGAGCGGGCAGGCGAGATTGGGAGGAAGATTGAACCTGTTTTATCAGGAATCGAGGCTGGGAGACCTGTACTCCAGGAATTCCAACCAGAATCTGGATCTAACGATCTACGATGATCTCTTTGCGAAGAACATGATTTCCCTGTCATATCTCATGGAACGAAAAACAGGATCCTCCCAGCCGCAGGATTTCCTGAGGCACAGGATCAGATCGACCATCACCGGCAGAGCCTTCGTCTTTACTTCCGAGTATTCACCCCCTCACACGCTGAGGGGGACAATCGGGGAAACTTCTCAGAAATCGGACAGGAAGAGATTCCTTCTGGGAGTGAATCCCGAGGATTACCCGGTATTCTCACTCTCCTACGACCGATCCGACCGCCACGGCGGAGCCGGCAATTTCAGAGTGGATTCTGTGAACGAGAACTCACTCGCTGCGACCAGTTATGACTACCGATTTGCCGGCGCACGCGCGACGTTCAGGGAGAGGAAGACCACCAACCACCTGGACACGGGTCTCAACCGAAGATTGAGTGAAGGCACCGGCGGCGTGACACTGGAAAGCAGGCTTGGCCCAATCGGGAGTTTCATGGCCAGCTATGACGGTCTGCTCTCAAAGGAAAAATTTGGGGGGAGGGACAGGGCCCGCGTGAGAATCGACAATGTGCGGGGACTCTTCTCTTCGAATCCTGCCAGGTGGCTCACTCTCTCGGCCAACTTCCTCGGGTCAATCATTGACAGGGAAAACGAGACCGCCAACAGGACTCTATCGCAGGAGCTCTATACCGCGGCAACGTATCAGCCGAGGGAATACCTTCAGTTCCAGTTTGCGAGAGACATCAGGGAAACAGAAGAAGACGGCACGACGACACTCTCGGATTATGCGAGGGCCCAGAGTACGATTCAGGGTTATCTGAGGGACGGCATCCGGGGCAGAGCGTCGATCCAGAGGACATTCGTCATCAAAAGTGAAGAGGGAGCATTTCCGTCGAACGGTTATTTTTTCAACCTGGACACCGACTTGATGCCCGGAGCGATACTGGCATTCGATCTCAATGTGACGAAGAGCGAGAATCCCAATGCACAGATCGGCACCTACCAGGTCAGAAAAGTGGTTGATCTGAGAGGCTTCCCGAGATCCGACCTGTCGATCAATTTCGCGTACCGGACCCTCCAGTTCGGCAACTCTCTCGATCTGCTCGGTTCGAAGACGTACGATGTCGAATTAGATCTGAACTACCGGCCGAAACCGAGATTTTCAACAATTCTCACCCTCACCCGGAGCGTCGACAGGCGTGTGCTCGGTGGAGCGGGGTTGTTTCTGAGCTCCACGACGACATATTCACTGGCCGGTGGAAGTCACCTGAGCTTCATTTACATCCGCCGCGATGTGAGCGGTGCTATTATCCAGACTCCCGGCGTCAGTGCGCAGGGTACCTATCCCAATAACTATCTCCTCGAACTGGTGATCCTGATGGCACGGCAGACGAGGCTCAGCGTGAAATATGATATCAGGGATCTCTCCCAGGGCAGCATCAGCACCGTGCTGGGAATAACTTTCATCAAGAGGTTTTAATGGAGAGAATATTTTCGAAAATCGATTTGAGAGGCCTGAAAGTTGCAGTTTTTCTTGTACTTATCCTGTCAGTACAGCAGTGTGGAGGTCCCCGGAGGTTCGTGCACCCCGAGGCCGATGTCTCGTACTACGAGCGGCTTGGCCTGCTGTCGTTCGAGAACCTCGCCACTGACCGGGTCGCAGGTGAAAAAGTCACCAACGCGTTCCTCACGGAACTGTTGATCTCGAAGCGGTTCGAGGTCGTGGAGCCAGGCAGGGTCAACAGGGCCTCGAGAGAGCTCGGGCTTCCTTCTCCACTCATAGGCGGCGAGCTCACGCCCGAGGAGGTCAAGGAACTGGGTGAGCAACTCGGGGTCGAGGCGCTTTTGAGGGGTGTGGTTCGTGAATATGAGATGGTACGCATCGGGCAGACACAGTACCCGCTGGTCACCCTCGACATCGAATTGCTGGACGTAGCGACCGGGACCACCGTCTGGGTTATCAGTCATACGAAAAAGGGAGGTCCCAACCTGCCCTTCGTCAGTGTTGGAGAAACGTTCACCCTTGGAGAACTGTTGCAGGAAATATGTCACGATATCGTATCGAAAATCCCGAAATAAGACGAATCAGGTACCCGATCCTGATCTTCGCGCTCCTCTTGTTGATCTGTTCCGGTTGCGGACCGACACCGCGGACTTACCTGAACGATGATATCAATACACTTCAGGGGTACCGTGTAGCGCTCTTGCCACTCGACAACCTTAGTGGAGTGGACGGTGCCACCGAGAAGATCGATGAGCTTCTTCTCGTCGAGCTGCTGAGGACCGGCTCTTTCCAGGTCATCGAACCCGGGGAAGTCGAAAGGGTGCTCCTGGAACTGAGGATCCGGAGGACCTCCGAGCTTTCTCTGGAAGATATGACTGCGGTCTCCCAGCGGTTGAATGCGGATGCTCTCCTTGTGGGGTCGGTGCTCGAATACGGTAGAAAAGAATCGAGATCAATCGGCGGTGGACAGGTCCCCAGTATCACCATTGTACTCAGACTGGTGGATGTCAAAAACGGACAGGTCCGGTGGGCGTCCTCACACTCGAGGACCGGTGATGATGCGGAAAAGGTGTTTGGGATCGGGAGGATCAGGGATCACAGCAGACTCAGTAGAGAGATCGTCAAAGAGATGCTCGAATCATTAGAGCTGACAGTATCGGCACAGAAATGAGGGTTGTTACTATGTCCAGGTTCGTGATGATTGTTTTCCTTCTCTGTTTGACAACAATGACGGGGTATTCGGATGTGCTGAGTGAAGAGACACCCCCCGCTGACCCCGGGTCGATTACCCTTCTGGCGAAGCACCGGCTCTACCCCGATTTTTCCGAACAACACACCGTCGCCATGAACCAGAGATTCGCCATATCCGATGAGGGGTACGAAGCGGTCATCACCAGGTATCTCCCTGATTTCGCCATCCAGATCACCGATGAGGGGAAGAAGATATTCTCCAAATCGACAGAGGCCAACAATCCGGCATTCTGGATCGTCGTGTACAAGGACAGTGCGGCGGTAGACAGTGTGTGGGCGTTTTCTGTCAGGGGAGCGCCTCATTTTTCGAGGAATTCATTCATATATTTCGAGATCCTCGAGTTCGATTCAGGGGACACCTCTGGTGAAACGGAGGAGGGGCAATGAGGAGAACGGGTTTCATTTTTGCAGTCATATTCTTCTCTCTCGCAGTTCTGATTCTTGCAGGGTCTCTCGAGGGCCGTAAAAAATGTTATGACTGTCACAAAGAAAAGAAGAGTGAGTTTCTGTCGCATCCGAACGTCCACAAACCCGTGAAGAATGAGGACTGCGAAGATTGCCATCGAAGGCACGGTTTCGCCCAGACCCTTCTGCTCAAACGTGAGGGCAGGGCGTTGTGCACGGAGTGCCATCCGGGCATCGAAGATGAATTGAGCAAGAATGTGATACACGATCCGCTCGAGACCGGCCAGTGCAATGCATGTCATGATCCCCATGCCTCTGACGCGGATGCTCTCGTCCGAAGTGAGGATATCGCCGGTCTCTGTTTTACGTGCCATACCGAACTCGGATCGCCACCCGAGGGTAGCCGGATCCACAAACCCTTCGAGGAAGGTCGGTGCATGGATTGTCATCAACCACATTCCTCCGATGCCGAAGGACTGCTGGTCCAGGATGAGCCACAGCTCTGCTACGGCTGTCACGAAGAGGAGAAGATACTTAAAAAACAAGGCCACTCTATTCTCGCGGCCGGGATCGCCACCTGTACCGATTGTCACTCTCCTCATTTCTCACCGGTTAAATCATTGATCGACACTCACGCCCACGAGCCGTTCCGTAATTCGGAATGCGATATATGTCATATCGAAGAGGGAGGAAAATTCTCTTCCGAACTCGTGGAGGAAGTCCCCGGCCTCTGTATGATGTGTCACGATACCATCTCGGAGAAGATCGGACTGGCCGTACCTCATGCTCCGGTCGCATCAGGTGAATGTCTCATGTGCCATAATCCGCACAGGAGTGACAGAGAGAAGCTGCTCACCGACAACCAGAAGATGCTCTGTGCAGAATGTCATGAAGAGGCTGCCGGGAGAGGAGGCGCACAATCGGTACACGATCCTTTCGAGACGGGCAATTGTACCGGATGCCACGATCCTCACGGCTCCGACAACCAGGCTCTTCTCGATACATCCGGCAGGGAACTCTGTTCCACGTGTCATGCCGACCTTGTGGAGAAGCTGGATTCGGCACCACACAGTCATCCGCCGGCATCGGATCCGGGTTGTGAACACTGTCACCAACCGCATGACTCGAAGATGAAGCACCTTCTCACCGATTATCCAAAAAACCTCTGTTTCGAGTGTCACGAAGATGCGAGAGCTCAGGGGAGATTTTCCCTTCAGCATGTGCCCTTCGACGGGGGTGATTGTGGGGCATGTCACGAGCCTCACGCCTCCGAACAGGACGTTATGCTCAGACGGTCTCCCGAGGAATTATGCATCACGTGCCACGCCGACATAGCGGCAAGGGTGAATGCGACTCATCCACATCCTCCTGTGATGGAAGGGGCCTGCCTGAGCTGTCATGTCCCTCATGCCGCTCAGGGTGATGAGCTTCTCGTCTCGGGCCAGAGTGAGATATGCGGCACCTGTCATGACATGGGGCTGGAAGGAATAAGCCACGTTCATGGGGCGCTCGAGGAAGGGAAGTGCAGCGGCTGTCATGATCCTCACGGCGGTGAAACAGAGCATTTCCTGAAAGCCGAGGGGAAAGAGCTGTGTTACAGCTGTCACTCCGAATTCCGGAAAAAGGAAGAGGACCCAATCGTACATCAACCGGTGAAAGACGGGGAGTGTAATAAATGTCATCTTCCTCACGGTTCTACGGTGAAATGGAATCTTGTTGATGAGGTCTCAGCCCTGTGCGGCAACTGCCATGATTTGAGCGACGAAGGAGCCGGGATGGCACACAGGGATCTGGATATGGAATCCTCCACCTGTACATCCTGTCATGATCCCCACAGTTCCGAGAAGGAGGGGCTTATTGCAAGGAATGTTCACGAACCATTCGAATCCGGTGTGTGTGAAGCCTGCCACGAATTCGACCCTGCTACGGGTCAGGCCGCGCTCACCGATGATCAGGTCGAGATCTGCACTGACTGTCACGAAGACATCCTCACCGGCACTCATATCCACAACGCAATCGAAGATGTCGGTTGTACGGCTTGCCACAGCCCACACGCTTCATCGAGGGATTTCCTCCTGATCGACAACAGAAATTCCATATGCATAGAGTGCCATCCCGATCACTCGGCAGATCAGGAGTTCACATCGAGTCATCCCATGATCACCCGCGGTGAGTGTGAGACATGTCACGTACCTCATTCCGCAGACAATAACAAATTACTCGTGTCGAATCAGCCGGGTCTCTGTTTCGAATGCCACGCGAGTGTCGAAGCTGATAAGAACTACAACATGCATGCCCCGTTCGCCGGAGGTATGTGCACGGATTGTCACAGTCCGCACACCTCTCAATCAGTGAAACTTCTGACTAATGACGTTCCCGGTCTCTGCCTGTCATGTCATGGAGGAGATATCCCTGGCCTCAGGAGAAAACACGGCGGTCACCATGTCGATGGGGGCAACTGCGCAGTGTGTCATGATGCTCACTGGACTCCGCCCGGTTCACAGTCGCTACTCTATCCGGTGGTTCATGAACCTCTCAATTCCGGATGTGACGTGTGTCATCCGAGGGGTATCCTCGCCGGGACGGAGAAGCCGGAAGACCTGTGCCTCGGCTGCCATGACAGAATCGTAGAAGATACCGACAGATACGTGCATCAGGCTTTGCAGAAGAGAGGGGGGTGCACGAACTGCCATAATCCACACCGGGGGTACGGGAAGGAATTACTGAAAAAGGAAGGTGATGATATCTGCTTCACCTGCCACGATGAAAAAAGTAAAACCGGAAGAAGAGTTGTACATGAACCAGTTCCTGACGGATGTCTCAATTGTCATTCAGCACACAGTGCGGGTGAAGAGTTCCTGCTCCCGTCGCCTGTGAACGAGCTCTGTGGTACCTGCCACGAGGCGGAGCTCCAGATGCACAGCCATCCGTCGGGAGGGAGTGCGAAGGATCCGAGGACCGGGGAAGCGCTCACCTGTGCGAGCTGTCATGACGCTCACTCGAGTGATGTGCAGACCCTGCTCCGTGCTGATCCGAAAAAGGAGCTGTGTCTGGGATGTCACTACCTGGATAAAAATTTTCAGTAAACCGTTCTATCAGAGGAAAGAGTTTAACGAAACAGGGGGAGTAAGGAGAGAAGTCTGGATGAACATCAAGAAAACTAGTATTTTCGCGGGTGTCACTGTCCTGCTGCTCGTGATCTCGCTGCCGGTGATGCTCCTGGCGCAGAGAAGCCGGGATTCGTTCAGGGGGGCGAAGATTCACATCGGAGGGGTCAATCCCGACCTCCGGGCTCCCAATCTGCTGCCGCCCGGTGAGGGGCCGTATCACAACGGTGAGACCCTCGTCTGCACCGATTGCCACGTCATGCACGCCAGCATGCAGCATAATTACGCCGGCGGCACCGGGCCAGAGGGTGGAGTCGACGGGTTTCCATGGGAACCTGATCCCGCACCCACACTGCTCAAAGCGCCTGATCCGCTCGATCTCTGTCTGGTGTGTCACGACGGAGTGACGGGGATTCCCGATGTCGTCGGGGAGGATGTCAATGGCCTTGTTCAGCGTGCCGGTGGATTTTTCGATGAACCCGAAGTCGAAACACCGAACGGACATGACCTCGGCAGAGATCTGCCGGATGGCTGGGAGTTCTGTATGCGATGCCACTGGGGTGATCCCGAGGACCAGAAAGTGACCTGTATCGACTGTCACAACCCTCACGGAAACGGGAACCCGCGCAACCTCCAGTGGGCGTCTGATCCCGATGCGACACCTCCGGTCGGCCTGTTTGTCGATCCTGCAGCGGGTGATATGGACAGGTATGAAAGGTCGAGGGTGTCATACGGTACACTCAACTCGGAATCACTGAGGGAAGTCACAAACATCTGCCTGGACTGTCACCACATATTTTCGGGAGGTACATACATCGATCCCGACGGTGATGGGATCCATTCCAGACACCCGACATACGACAGTGAGCGAAGTTCGCCCAACAATATCCAGCAGGGTGAGGCCCGGGGCTCGACCAATCCTGATCACTGGGAAGACGGATCTGGATCCGGTTTCGACGGTACAGAGAGAGTGAAGTTCGTAGTCAGCGGGGCATCCGACTATGATGCTGCCCTCGTTGTCGACGCGTCGACGAACGGTGTGTTCTGTCTGTCGTGCCATTACGTGCACGGTTCGACCGAACCGTTCGCGCTCACCTGGCCGATCGAGGATGTGGTGAACTATGTCGGTTGTGACCAGTGTCACTACCTCGCTCAGGTTGATGAGATTCCGTTGAGCGGAGTTGTCAACAGGAGAGGATTTCAGACTCGATAACTCGAGAAAAATCTGCCGGAAATCCGCATCCATCTGCCGAAGAAGGATGATATTGCGGAGAGTTGGGAAGGAGGATATATTTAGGGCGATTTTGGCTTAAGTGTAATTCATGGGTAGGGAGGCGTGCTTCACTCTCTCTCTAAACACGCACTCTTCACCGTGGGAGGTAGTATGAAGAAGAGTCTACTTGTTTTCCTGGCAGCGGGATTTGTCGCTGCTATGTTTCTCTCTCAAAGTGTCGCCAGCGCAGCCCAGTACGTCGGTACGAAAAAATGCAGGATGTGTCACATGTCCAAATCCAAGGGTGCTCAGTTTTCCGTCTGGGAGGGAAGCCGGCATGCCGGTGCATATCAGACCCTGACCTCGGATAAAGCGAAAGAAATCTACGCGAAAGCGGTTCCCGATGGTACCGGGAATCCGGCGGAATCGGATGAGTGTCTCGCATGTCACTCGACGGGATTCGGGAAGGCCGCGGAGCTCTTCGCGGGCACATTCGACAAGACCGAAGGGGTTGGTTGCGAAGCATGTCATGGACCCGGGAGTGATTATCAGAAGATGATCGTCATGAAAGACAAGGAGAAAGCGGTCGCGGCGGGGTTGAATATTCCGACCGAAGAAACCTGCAAGGGATGTCACAACGAAAAGAGCCCGACTTACAAGGAATTCGCGTTCGACACGTATTTTGCAAAGATCGCGCACCCGATTCCTGCGAAATAACGTCATAGAGAAGTTGTCATCCAGACGAGAAAGCCCTTCACCGGTTCAGTGAGGGGCTTTTTTCAGTTGTGCGCCCGGCAGTGCGTGCTTGCCGGGAGTTTTACTCGTCTGTCTCCGAGGCTTCTTCTCCGGCGGCCGTGTCCACCAGTATTTCGATCTTCCCGGGGGCATGGCACCCTTTCAGGGCGCTGATCATCCCGACGATCGCGTTGGTGAGGATGTCCTTCACGAATCCCTTGAGGCCGATTTTTTTTCCGTCAACTCGGACTTCTATGTCCATTTTCGTTCCTCCCTTTCTCTTGAGGAGCTTTCTATCGATAAAAGTCACGAGACCTTCGATATCGTCGGGTTCAAAGTCAGGGGTGTTTTCCGCGGGTGATCCTCTACCCACAGTCGCGATGAGCCCCCTCCGGTTGAAATCCGGCTCGTCTTCCTCTCCCGAGAGGTAGATCTTTTTGAGCGGTGAATGTTTAAATCCCTCGAGCAGGACCAGGTCCAGATCGTTCATGCACAGCTCGGCGAGGTACTGCGGTTTAAGGTTGAGATCGGTTGAGAAATGGGGCAGCGCGGCGCCTTCCGGCCCGACGAGCATGACACGGGAAGCCCCCGATTCGCGGAACCGCCACGTGTCCGTCCCGGAAGTGTCGAGATCGATCTTGTGGTGTGAGCTCTTGATCACTCCGACCCTCACACCCCGGGCGATGAAAACTTCGACGAGGCGGGTTATGAGGCGTGTCTTTCCACTTTTTTTCGTGCCGACGATGGCCAGCATCTTGACCATAGGATATCCTCCCGTGATATAAATATACGTTCGTTTCTCTCAATTTCAACAGGATTGGGATAATGGGCAAGGAGTGTAGTAAGTACAACTCTAAGATAAAGAGAAACACCTCCACTGCTGTTGAACGTCTTGACACTCATCCGGCGGCGGGCTAGTTTAATCTCAGCAGGAGTCCGGTATACATGGATAATGGAACAAACAGGGAACCCGATGTTCGAAAATTAACATCGGTCACCGTCATCGTATTTCTCATCGTTATCATCACCGTCCTCCACTACACAACACCTACAGCCCTGCCGATAAGGCACGATATCTACTACCGTCTATACTACATTCCTATCATCCTCGCTGCATTCACCTTCGGGCTCGCCGGGGGTGTCATCTCAGGAGTAGTGATCAGCATCGTCATTTTTCCTCATATCCTTATCGACTGGGGCGGCCTGATGCTCCGGAACCTCAATATGATCATCGAGGTTGTTCTGTACAACATCGTGGGTCTTCTGACCGGCTTCCTCGTCTCATCGGAACGAAAGAGGCGCATCGAGCTGGAACTCGCCCAGAGCCGGTTACAGGAATCCTTCAAGGAACTCGAGGAGAGAGGAGAAAGGCTTCTGCAGGTCGAGGAAAGTCTGCGTGCTCATGAGAAACTGGCACTCCTGGGGGAGATGGCGGCGATAATGGCACATGAAGTGAGAAATCCTCTTGGCTCAATTCAGGGTGCGGCCGAACTCCTCACTCACCGGTCCCGGGATGATGAAGAGGCGAAAAAGTACTCCTCAATCCTCATCGATGAAGTCAGGAGACTCAACGGTGTCGTCACCGGCTTCATCGACTCGGCGAGAAAGAATGAGAGTATTCGAGAGAGGGTTGACGTCAGCGGAGTCCTCCGTGATGTCGTCTATCTATATTCCCGGTCTGCGCTGAAGAAAGGCGTCAGAGTGAAGGAGTGGTACCAGGATGGGCTCCCAGCTGTTCTCGCGAACGAGGACATGCTGAGACAGGTGTTCATCAACATTCTTCTGAATGCCGTGGAGGCGGTGACCGGAAGTGGTGAGGTCTCTGTCAGTGCGAGTTCGAGCCTCACAGGAGTCCGGGTCGTGTTTCACGACACCGGCAAGGGGATTCCAGCGGATATACAGGAGAAGATCTTTGATCTTTTCTACACCACGAGGGAGGGGGGGACGGGGTTCGGTCTGGCTATTTCCAGAAGGATCGTCGAAGAACACGGCGGGCGTATAGAGATCCGGAGTACTCCGGGCGAAGGGACCGAAGTGATCATAGAACTCCCCGCATGGAATGGAGACAAGTGCAGTGAAGACGCAAGTGATACTCATCGATGATGACAGGAACCTGAACGAGATACTGTCCGCTCATCTGAGAGACGGCGACTATGAGGTGTACTCCTTCACCAATCCGATTGAGGGAATGAAGCAGTTGAGAACGGACGGGTACTCTCTTGTCATAAGTGACATGAAAATGGAACCGGTGGATGGCCTTACGGTTCTCGCCGAAGCGAAAAGAATCAATCCCGATGTACCGGTGATCATGATCACCGGGCACGCCACGGTAAAGAACGCCGTGCAATCCATGAAACTCGGGGCTTACGACTACATCACCAAGCCGTTTTCGCGGGAGGAATTCCTCCACATCGTGGGAAACGCCGTCGATCACTTCAACCTCAGAGAGGAGAACCGGCGTCTCAGGCGGGACCTTTCGGGCCGCTATGATTTTTCTTCGATTGTCGGGAGAAGCGCTGCCCTCACGAAGGTCTTCAGTCTGATGGAGAAAGCGCTCGACAATAACGTCACCGTTCTCATCACCGGCGAGAGCGGCACAGGCAAGGAGCTCGTCGCGAGAGCGATCCATTACAACGGCATCAGAAAGCACATGCCGTTCATCGTCGTTAACTGTGCCTCCATCCCCGACACTCTGATCGAGTCCGAACTCTTCGGCCACGTGAGGGGCGCCTTCACAGGAGCACTTAAGGACAGAAAGGGAAAGTTCCAGACAGCCGACGGGGGGACCATATTCCTCGACGAGATCGGGGATCTCAAGCTCGATCTCCAGGCAAAGCTTCTGAGGGTCCTGCAGGAAGGCGAATTTGAGCGGCTCGGTGAGGGAAAGCCGGTGCAGGTGGATGTTCGGGTGATCGCCGCGACGAACAGGCATATCGAGGAGATGGAAAAAACGGGGACTTTCCGTGAAGATCTGTACTACCGGGTATCTGTGTTCCCGATACAGCTCCCCCCGCTCAGAGAGAGAAGAGACGACATCCCCCTCCTAACGGACTTTTTTTTGAAGAAGTATTCCAGCGGGGACACCGCTCCCCGGATCGACAGGGAAACCGAGGAAGTACTCTCCCGTTATGACTGGCCGGGAAATGTCAGAGAACTCGAAAATGTGATCGAACGTTCACTCATCCTTTCCAGGGGAGAGGCGATCGGTGTCGCTCACCTCCCGGAGAAGCTCACGGAATCGAAGCTCTGGTGTGCGAACCTGTTCGAAATACCGGAGGGAGGGGTCGAGCTCGAAGAACTCGAAAAAAGCCTCATCCTCCAGGCTCTCCACAAGACTGGCGGGAACAGATCCCGAGCCGCTCGTCTCCTCGGCCTCTCACGGCCGACTCTCCTCTACCGCCTGGAAAAATACGACCTGGTGGGGGAGGAGAAGATGAAGAAAGGGCCGTCGGGAGACCCGGCAGTCTGACATTTCACCTCTGCCTCTCTCATCTTTCCTGTGAATGCCGCCATCACCGGTTCAAGTCAAAATCTTGAAACAGAACTTCCGTCTGGGAACACATCTTCGTCCGAGCTGTACCGAGACACCGGCAAATCTTTGACGGGATGGTCATCCAGGCCGGAGATCTGAAGTAGAAACAGGCACCGTCCCGAGGTTCAGACTGTGGTTGAAAAACAGCAAAGCAGTTGGTATATTCTCATCAGCTCCGTGGATTCACCAGGATATAATTATGAAGGGTTGCACTGAGACAGATGCCTTCGTCGTAGGACTCGGGCCGGCGGGATCGACCTGCGCGTGGCTTCTTGCGATCATGGGGCTCTCGGTCATCGGCATCGATCGCAGCGGTTTCCCACGGATCAAGCCGTGCGGCGGCTGTATCAGCGACAGGTTGAGGAAAATGATGGGACCGGCGGTCGAAGATGCAGTGGAGAGGGAGTACTATGGATCAGTACTCGTTTATAGAGACGGGGAGGAACTTGCTTTCAGGTCGGATTCACCCGTGGCCTATGGTATCGGCAGGGAAGTCCTCGATTCTCTATTACTCGGCCGGGCACGCAGAGCCGGTGTCGAAGTAAACCTCGGCGAACGTTTTCTGACGGCTGTAGTTGAAGAAAATTTTATCGAAGTTCGCACAAATGAAAGATCGTACCGTGTACGATACCTGGTGGGAGCCGACGGAGCGGGCGGGACCGTGTCGAGAATGGTGCGAGGTGAAGCGCCCGCCATGATTGCCTACGACGTGAGGATCGACGGGTGGCCGTTCGACAGTCCCCGGGATATGCTGAGGATCTATTTCGGGAGCGTACCGGGAGGTTACGGCTGGGCGTTTCCGAAAAACGGATACACCTCCTTGGGCATCGTCACATCCACGGTAAAGGGTGCAAAGACCCGTGATCTCCTCGACGGGTTCCTCCGTGAGACGATAGGTCTGGACCGCACAGGATCGGTTGAGGTGAGAGGCGGCCTGATCCCCCTTCACCGGAAGGGGAAGCTGCACAGATTATCACTTAAACGGATAGTTCTAGTGGGGGATTCCGGTGGTTTCGTCGATCCGTTCCTCGCCGAAGGGATTTCGTATGCGGTGCAAAGTGCCATGCTTGCGGCGCCGATCATCGTGAGTGCCTGTGAACGGGGAGATGGGGACTTGAGTCTGTATGATACGGCAGCCAGAGATGTTTTTTATACTGCATTCGATTCCGCAGGTACACTGGCGAGATATGTCTACACTTTTCCGAGATTGTCATTCCTCGTTATGAAGAAAAAAAAAGAGATAGCCGGAGATCTCTTTCAGCTCATACGGGGTAATACTGTATATCAGGAATTCATCGGCCGGTTCAAAGCTTCGATCGGTTCGATTCTCTGAGAGGGGAGGATGTTTTGAATCATATCGACAGGGACGAATTGAAGGAATTGCGTGCTCTGTTCCCGCACGCTGCAAAACGAATTTACTTCAACCACGCTGCGGTGTCACCGCTCTCACGCCGTGTCACGGATGGCATTAATGCCTTTCTCGATGCGAGGTCGAGCGGCTGGATCGATGATTTCGAACACTGCCTGTCGGTCATTCGGGAAACGAAGGATCTCCTTGCTTCCCTGATCGGCGCCGACAGCAGGGACATCGCACTTCTGAAAAACACATCAGAAGGGCTCAACGTCATCGCGAACGGACTGGACTGGCACGAAGGGGATCGTGTGCTCCTGAACGACCGGGAGTTCCCGGTTAATGTGTATCCCTTCCTCAATCTGAGGGATCGGGGAGTCGAGGTGGATTTCGCGAAGTGCGCGGACGGCCGGATCGAACTGGAAACTCTCGAGAAGTCCATCAGTGATCGGACACGGCTCCTCTCCATAAGTCACGTGTCATTTCTCTCCGGCTTCAGGGTCGATCTCCAGAGGCTCACCTCGCTGTGCAGGGAGCACGAGGTGCGCCTGTCCGTCGATGCCATCCAGTCGGTTGGTGCAGTGAAGATCGATGTGACGGGGTGCGGGATCGATTTTCTCTCGTGCGGAGGTCACAAGTGGCTCATGTCACCACTGGGGACAGGCCTCCTCTATGTCAGGAGGGAACTCCTCGACGTCATCAGGCCGGCGTATGTTAGCTGGCTCAGCATGAAGAATCCGTTCGATTTTCTGCGATATGAGCAGGATCTCAGGGACGACGCCGGCCGGTTCGAGTACTCGGCACAGAACTTCATGGGGATCGTGGGGATGAGGGAGGCGGTCAGGTTGATCCTCGAGGTCGGTGTCGAGAAGATAGAAGCTCACATCTTTTCTCTGCTGGACTATCTCTCTGAGCACCTCTCCACGATGGGGGTCGAGGTGTTGAGTTCCTTCCCGCAGTCCGAACGCTCGGGGATTCTCCAGTTCCTCGTTCCGGATGCCTGTGGGCTGGCCGGGAAACTTGCTCTCGAGAACATCACCGTTTCTGTCAGAGAAGGGACAATCAGAGTTTCACCACATTTTTATAACTCACCGGAAGAGATGGAAACATTCATATCAACTCTGAGGCGCTTCCTCTGACTGGAAGCCGGAAGAAAGGAGCCTGCCATGAAGCATTTCCATTTCCTGTATGTGATTCTGACAATCGTTTTTGCAGCTTCGTCTGTTTGTGCCGCCGAAGGGAAGGAGACAATGAGTACGATCGACGATCAAAAATCCGTTGCTCTCACCATCTACAATGTCAATCTCGCTCTGGTGAAGGATGTGAGGGAGATTCCAATCAAACATGGTGTCAACCACCTGCAGTTCATGGATGTCGCATCATCCATCGATCCAACCAGCGTCCACATAAGATCACTCGAAGCCGGGCCGGTGTTCACCGTTCTCGAACAGAATTTCGAATACGATCTTCTGAGTCCCGCGAAACTTCTGGACAAGTATGTCGGGAGAGAAGTCATCATCGAGGAGAAGGATACCGATACGGGTAAACTCGTCTCGAGGAGGGCGAAGATCCTGAGTACCCAGGGAGGTCTCGTGTACGAGGTCGACGGAAAGATCACGTTCGATTTTCTCAAGGAAGGGAATCTCGATGACCGGAGGATCATCTTCCCGGACATTCCGGTAGATCTCAGAGCACGCCCCACACTCGTCTGGATGCTCGACGGTGACCGGGAAACGACACAGACTGTGGAAGCATCTTACCTCGCAGAGGAGATCAACTGGAAAGCGGACTACGTCATGGTTCTGAGCGAGAAGGATGACGCATCGGACCTGAACGCCTGGGTGACGATCAACAACGGCAGCGGCGCGACATATCGTAACACGGAACTCAAGCTCGTTGCAGGTGATGTGCAGCGTGTAACCGACAGAGGGTATCTACCTGAACGGCGGTTGACAGCCGATGCGGTATATGCCGCGAAAGCACCGCAGTTCGAGGAGGAAGCCTTTTTCGAATATCATCTCTACACACTCGACAGAAAGACCACGATCAAGGACCGGGAGACCAAACAGCTCTCCCTTGTCGAAGCGACGGGAGTACCGGTCGTGAAGAAATTCATGTACCGTGGATCATCGCGATACAACTCCGGGAGGTCCGCCCGGGAAAATCCGCCTGACCACGTTGGGGTGTTCCTGGAGTTTGTGAACAGTAAAGAAAACAAGCTCGGCATCCCGCTCCCGGAAGGCAAGGTCCGGGTGTACAAGAAGGACAGGAAGGGAGCCCTTCAGTTCATCGGTGAGGATCTCATCGATCACACACCAAAGGATGAGAGGCTGACGATAAAAACAGGTGAAGCGTTTGATGTCGTGGCCGAACGGACGCAGACATCCTATGAGAAGGTGTCGAAGAGAGTGACCGAGCGGGCGATGGAGATCAGTATCAGAAATCACAAGGAAGAAGACATCGAAGTGACGCTCATCGAACCGATGACGGGTGACTGGAAAATTATCACTTCCTCTCATCCCTATGAAGTAGCTTCATCGAGGGAAGCACGGTTCACCGTGCGTGTAGGAGCAGGAAGTGAGACGGTGGTGAGTTATCGGGTACGGGTAAAATACTGATTAAATTTGTTACAATGTGCCCCGGATTTGAAGCGAACGGGACCAGTACTGCGTTAGTGTTGGCCGATTTGTTCACACAATGAGGCTGAAAAACACGGAAAATCGTGTGTATTTTTTCCTTGACATACCAGATATCGTGTTTTAGATTTGTGCAATACGAGATATCGATCATATCGATATCTTCTTACCGTATGTTTGTTGAGGGTACAATATCTTCATCATACTATAGACACAAGGAGGGCGCATGGGGGGTAGTGAGAAACAGAATAGCGCCGATCCTGTCCTGGAAAACGGGAGGAGACTTTTTGAAGAAGTGGACTCATCAGGTGGTGGAAACGGTGACCGTCTGAAGAATACGGCATCCGAATCAGTACCGTTCCTCACCGAAAACGCACAGAAGGTTCTTCACAAACGTTACCTCAAGAAGGATGAGGATGGTGTTGTCATCGAAACACCCGAAGAGATGTTCCGGCGGGTGGCAAGTACGGTCGCGAGTGCCGACCTTCTTTTCGACATCGAAGCGGATGCGTCCGAGACCGAAGAGATATTCCATTCAATGCTTTCCAATCTGGAATTCCTTCCAAACTCACCGACACTGATGAATGCCGGGCGTGAGCTCGGGCAGCTATCCGGCTGCTTCGTGATCCCGATCCACGATTCCATGGACAGTATTTTCGAGGCGATCAAGAACGCGGCACTCGTACAGAAGAGTGGCGGCGGGACAGGATTCAGTTTTTCCAATATCAGACCCAAAAGCGACATGGTTCATTCGACGAAGGGGATATCGAGTGGTCCTCTCTCATTCCTCAACGTCTTCGATGCTGCAACCGAAACGGTCAAGCAGGGGGGCACGCGCAGGGGAGCCAACATGGCGATCATGCAGGTTGATCATCCTGATATAATCGATTTCATCACCGCCAAGAAGGATGGAAGCCGACTGACTAATTTCAACCTGTCCGTTGCCGTCACCGATGAGTTCATGAAGGCCGTCATGGAAGACCGGGATTATGACCTGATCAATCCGCGTAACGGCGAGAAGACCGGTACGTTGAACGCGAAAAATATCTTCGATCTCATGACCACCCTCGCATGGAACAACGGAGATCCGGGGATCGTCTTTCTCGACCGGATCAACGCCGACAATCCTACGCCGCATGTCGGTCACATAGCGAGCACAAACCCATGTGGTGAGCAGCCCCTGCTTCCCTACGAATCATGCAATCTCGGCTCCATCAATCTCGCGAAGATGGTGAAAAGAAACGGGGATGGATACGATGTGGATTTCGAAAAACTCTCGACCACTGTGCAGAAAGCGGTGCACTTCCTGGATAATGTTATCGAGGTCAACAAATATCCGCTTCCTGCCATCGAGAAAATGACCAAGGGCAACAGGAAGATCGGTCTCGGCGTTATGGGATTTGCCGATATGCTAATTCTCCTCGGCATACCGTACAATTCAGAGGAGGCAACGCTCATGTCGGGTGAGGTGATGCGTTTCATCAACGAGACTGCTCGGGATAAATCGAGGAGGCTCGCAGTGGAGAGGGGACCTTTCCCCAATTTCTTAGGCAGTGTCTATGACCAGAATGGCGAGCCGCCGATAAGAAATACTACGAGAACTACGATCGCCCCCACAGGCACGCTCAGCATAATCGCCAACTGTTCGAGCGGTATCGAGCCGCTGTTTGCCCTGGTCTACTACCGGAACGTTCTCGACAACGACAAACTCGTCGAGGTGAACGGATACCTCAAACAAATAGCAGAGAAGCGAGGCTTTTATTCGCAGGAGTTCATCGACCGGATCAGTGAAACCGGGTCGCTCCAGGACCTGCCTGAAGTACCCGATGACGTGAAGAGGCTCTTCGTTACTGCTCATGATGTCACACCTGAGTGGCACATCAAGATGCAGGCAGCCTTTCAGGGACACACGGACAATGCAGTCTCGAAGACAGTAAACTTTCCTCACGGCGCGGATGTTGAAGATGTGAAAAAGGTCTACATGCTGGCCTATGAACTCGGGTGCAAGGGAGTGACTATCTACCGTGACGGCAGCAGAGATGTGCAGGTTCTCAACAAAGGGCTCGGGAGTGACCGAATCACAAAGGAAGACGAAGATAGAAAAAGTTCCATGGTAAAACGGGATAGACCCAAGAGACTCGCCGGGGAGACGATCCAGATGGAAACGGGTTGCGGTCCGTTATACGTAACCATCAATGAGGATGAATATGGGATATTCGAGCTTTTTAACACGATGGGAAAAGCAGGGGGTTGTGCGGCAAGTCAATCAGAGGCCAT
Organism: uncultured Gemmatimonadota bacterium; assembly: GCA_964654825.1. Lineage (GTDB taxonomy): Bacteria > Gemmatimonadota > CAZMKB01 > CAZMKB01 > CAZMKB01 > CAZZKG01. The sequence goes on from CAZZKG010000003.1 coordinate 95,422, forward strand.
CGGTCGACTCGTGTCACTCGCCTGGCGGAGCGGGATTGATGAAGGCTCTATTATCAAGCAATTGATCGGTATCAGGTGTCACAAACCGACCGGTCTTGGTGAATCGCGGATGTTATCCTGTTCTGATGCGATCGCCAGTGCAATTCAGCTCTATCTTTACAAGGACAAACAGAAATACGGTCACGAGATCGAAGGGGGGACATGCCCGGAGTGTGGTTCTCCCCTTGAATATGAGAGCGGTTGTTCGTTTTGCAGGAGCTGTGCATACTCAGAATGTTTCTAAAAGTTGTGCCCTCTTGAATCGGTGGGGCTTCCTTCTCAAAGGTCACCACATGCCCTCCCCTAAAAGGAAGTCCCCCGGTTCAGGCCATATCGATCACAGCTAGCCTCATTGACATGCGCTTTTCCGAGCTATATTTTTCTTCTTACACGTCAGATGAGGAGTATCCACATGTCTTTCTGTCCGGACTGCGGACTGGATTTTGAAGAAGGGATGGCAACCTGCCCCGAATGCCGGGTGGAGCTGGTCGATATTTTTCCACAGGCGGACCAGCGGGATCCGTTCAGGGATTTCAAAACAATATTCATCTGTTACAGTATGGATGATGCTGTCCTCGTCCAGTCTTTCCTCGAGAAAATGAATATCCCGAACCTGCTGAGTGATCTCGAAATGAACTCCCGGGGGATGAGGATGGGCAGAGACGGCCAGATGAGAGTGTTTGTCCCCTACGATGAAATGGAGAACGCCGCCGGCATCATCGAAGAAGCTCTGATCGATGGAGAACTGCAATCGGTTACCGGAGAACTCGCGGTCTGAAATGGGTATAAAGGACCTAAAAAAACTTCCCAAAGTCGACAACATCCTTACAAGCCGGGAAATAACCACACTTCTCACCCGGTATCCCAGGAAGGTGATACTCCTCTGCCTGAATGATATTCTCGAGGAGATGAGAAGTGAGATCTCGGCAAAAGACGATATCAGCCCCTCGCGAGAGGAGCTGTTCGATGAACTCGTCCGTAGACTTCAGGTACGTCTGTCACGAAAAACCGCCTCCACGCTCAGGAAGGTCGTAAATGCCACCGGAACCATTATTCACACAAACCTCGGCCGCTCGCTGCTCCCCGACGAGTGCAATACAGTTCTTTCAGGTGCAGGCTCATCATATCTCACCCTCGAGTACGATCTCGAGAGAGGTGCTAGAGGATCACGGTACATTCACTGTGAACAGATACTGAAAGAACTCACCGGCTGTGAAGCTGCGCTTGTGGTCAACAACAACGCCGCCGCCGTACTCCTGGCCATGAACACTCTCTCTTCCGGAAAGGAAGCCGTTGTGTCGAGGGGGGAGCTTGTCGAGATCGGTGGATCTTTCAGGATGCCGGATGTCATGGAGAAGAGTAGTGCGCTCATGGTCGAGGTTGGCACGACCAACAGGACAAGGATTTCCGATTACGACGATGCCTGTGGGGACAACACCGGTCTGCTGGTGAAAGTACACCGGAGTAATTTCAAGATCGTTGGTTTCGAGGAGGAGGTCACGCTCGAAGAGCTTGTCGCGCTTGGAAAGTATCGCGGCATTCCCGTGCTCCACGATCTCGGAAGCGGACTCATGGTGGACCTCTCGGTTTTCGGCCTGCGGGATGAACCCGTTGTGACCGACAGTGTAAAAGCAGGCGTAGATGTCATCACATTCAGCGGCGACAAGCTCCTCGGCGGTCCACAGGCGGGTATCATACTCGGTTCGAAGGAAATGGTGGACCGGTTGAGGAAGAATCCCCTGACCAGAGCCCTGCGGGTCGACAAGCTCACAATCGCCGCGCTCGAAGCCGTGCTCAAGATCTATTATGATCCAGAGAGAGCGCTGGTGGATATCCCGACTACGCGGATGATCACCGCCGGGCTGGATGCTCTCACGGATAAGGCCACAAGGATCATCAGCGGGATCGGTGAAACAATCTCTGAATCGATCGAGATCTCCGAGGGTGAATCCGCAATCGGCGGCGGTTCCTTCCCGGGTGTGACGGTGAAAACAATCGAGCTCCGGATCAAGACCGACTTGATGCGAGTCAATGATCTCGAATCCCGGGCGAGATCCCACGACCCACCGATTCTAGGAAGGATTCACGACGATATGTTTCTTCTGGACATGAGAACGGTCACCGATCGCGATGAAGAGCACATCGTCGACTTCCTGAACGGAGTACTGGGAGGATGAAACGTAATTTACGGACAGCCGCTTTTCTGGATCGCGACGGTACAATTATCGAGGATGTTCCCTACAACTCTGATCCTGAAAAAGTATCTCTCATCCCCGGCTCGGCGCCTGCCGTTCTAAAACTCAACGAGGCCGGACTCGTGGTCGTGATCACGACGAATCAGTCGGGAATCGCCCGGGGGATCGTCACCGAAGGTGATCTCGAGGCGGTCAACACCAGAATGATGGATCTTCTCCAGAAAGAGGGGGCTGTGATCGATGCGGTGTACTATTGCCCTCATCTCCCTTTTGATATGCTCGGCCCGGATCAGACGCCGTGCTGCTGCCGGAAACCCGAACAGGGGATGGTACTGCGCGCACGGGACGAGCTGGGTGTCGATCCCGCCCGGTCGTACTTCTTCGGTGATCGACAGAGTGATGTGGAGTTCGCCAGAAGGGCCGGCGGCGTCGCCTGTCTCTTACTCACTGGTGTGGGGGAGGAGGAGTTGGGCAGGATGGGGGACATAGATGGTATTATCGTTGCCGATGATCTGCTCTCCGGCGTAACGAGGGTACTTGATGAGATCACGAGACAATCTTGAGCGGATACTGACCCACATAATCAACGGTTACTCCGGATTTATCCGGAGGTTCCTGCCACGCTCCCTCGCCGGTATCAGTACGGTGTTCATCCTCCCGGCTCTTTTCCTGGTATTCCCGATGGAAGCCACGGGCAGCAGTAAGGGCGAAAGTATCATCACCGAGGTGGAATCCGTCCTCAACCGGGATCCGGGAGCAGTGTATCTCGAAGAGGTGACCGTCGGTCCCGATTCGACCCATCGAGGAGATATCCTCATTGTGGGAGCCTCCCTTTCGATTTCGGGAACCGTGTCAGGGAACATCTTCATCGTAAACGGTGATCTCTCCCTGAGGGGTGAGTCGGAAGTCGCCGGACGGATAGTTGTTCTCGGCGGTAAAGCCTTCAGCTCCCGTATCGCCCGTATCAGTGGTGAACTCGAAGTCTACAGCTACCGGATCAAGGTTGAACGGAGAGGAAATCAATTTTACCTCATCAGGGAGGAAGGGGGAAGGGAGGGGGAGGTTAATCTGGAACTGCGTGGCCTCAAGGGTCTCGGTGTCGGACCGTATAACCGGGTGGATGGACTCCCACTGCTTTTTCACGCAGCGATTCATGAGAAAGACCCGGAAGAGGGCTGGAATCTCAATCTGAAAGGTATTTACAGGATCGCCGCTCACCGGTGGGGCTGGGATCTCTTCCTGGAGTACAGGAGGCTGTGGAAATTCAATCGTATCGGAGCCGGGTATTCGAGTAATACTGCGACCAATGATCGCTACCGTATGGGTGATTTCGAGAACTCGATCGCGGCTTTACTCTTCAAAGAGGATTTCAGAAATTATTATGAGAAGAGGGCCTTCGAGGCGTGGCTCGAATTTCCCTTCGGCGAGGACATCACCGTGGGATTCGAATTTGAAACTGCCGAGAACAGAGGCCTCCCTCGTATGGCGGAGCTGAGCCTGTTCGGGTGGGGCAAAGAATTCAGGGTCAATCCGCCTGTAGAGGAAGGGAGAACAAATTCGGTATCCCTCTTTTTAACTTTTGACACGAGGGACAACGAAGAAAGCCCCGAATCCGGCTGGCTCAGTACCGTTTCTTTCGAGAAAGCAGGGGATCCGCTGGGAGGGGATTTCGATTTTTTCAGATATGAAGCCGATGTGCGAAAGTACAACCGTCTCGGGTACCGGGGTCACCTCGATTTCAGATTCTTTTTCCATTCCGGAAGCGATCCGCTTCCCGCGCTGCGTATACTCAGCATCGGCGGTGTCGGGGGTTTGAGAGGTTATCCAGACAACATTTCCGGAGGGGGCAGGGTGCTCGTCGGGAGCACCGATTTCCGGTACCTGCTCACCGAGGGCCTCGCGCACTCCGTGTTTTTCAGAGATGGTATGGATATCGTCCTGTTCTGTGATGCGGGTGATGCGAAAACAGGTCCGGAAAATCTGACGGCAAAAGATCTGAAAGCTGATGCCGGTGTCGGTATTTCGGGTTCCGGCCTCCTGACCTACTTCGGTGTTTTTCTCGCGCAGAGCCTGACTGACACCGATCTCGATCCCAGGTTGACGGTCAGGGTACAGAGGGATTTCTGATATGTTTATCTCCCGGGTTTCCTTTTATACATGCACGGTATCGGTTATCCTCTGTTTTGCCGTCTGTACACATCTTTCAGCTGATGCCGGGGATCTCCAATTCGACATCAACGATCTGAAAGTGGAAGGAGTCGTAACTGGAGTCCTGACCGGCGATCTGGATGGCGACGGCAGGATCGATATCCTCGTGATGCACAAGAGTGGAATGCTGCTCGATGTACGACAGTATCTCTCGGTTTTCTACCAGTGGGAAAACGGGATTTTTTCGACTGCCGCCGATTTATCCTGGGAAACAGACAGTCTCGTGGAGGGAATCGCTCTGGAAACTGCGGCAGGCGGTGGACCGTCACCCATACTCTACCTCAGGAAAGACGGAGTCATCAGGTATGAGATCGGGGATGAAGCAGTTGATGAGAATCCTCGACGGATCATCGATCACAGGACCTTTTTCGTGTCCGGCAATGCCGAGCGTCTCACTCCTGTTGAATCCTTCTGTGAACCGGACAGCGCGGGCGTTCGGTGGATCACTCTCCCCGCCATAGAGAGGATTGTCATGTTCAAAGAGACCGGAGCCGGAATGTACGAGCCGGTCGACAGTATCGGATACCGGCTCAAAACCCGGGTTACAACACTTGAAGATGATTACGTGGCAAACGGGGCGCAGCGCCTCCGGCAGACTCTCACCATGCCTACGATTTCGAGAGCAAGTCTCCGCGGCAGGACAGGGAGAGATTTCATCATCATGTACGAAGGAAGTGTTGAAGGTTACCTGTGGGATGATGGTGGCTTCTCCCCGAGCCCTGACGTCGGATTCGACTATAACCTCGCAATGGACATCGCTTCGCAGAATGACGGATACCTGGTACGCCCGGCACTCCATGACCTGAACGGTGACGGATATTCCGATCTCGTAGTCATGCGCCAGGAATCGGAGGGCCTGAGCGGCTTCAAGACCGTTCTCGACTTCTATTACGGCCCGCTCACCGGCCCCGAAGGGGGTGTTCCTTCACAGCAGATGGTATTCGATGACGCGATCTCCTTTTTCATCTCCTTCATCGACCTGGAGGATGACGGAGACCTCGAGTTGGCTGTCCCCGTAGTAAAGCTCGGAATCTTCGACATCATCAGGATTCTTACCACGCGCAGTATCAAGGTGACGGTCGACGTGTACAAACTCGGAGAGGATGGGTTGTACGGGAGGAGCCCCCGCTACGTTCACGAGATCAAAGCCGGACTCGACCTCAAAGCCGGGGGTTCTGGAGAAATCATCGGGAAAGTCGTCAACTTGAACGGGGACAGGTTCAAAGATCTCATTATTTCTCTCAAACCGGACAGGCTCTCTCTCTTTCTCGGTGAAGGTGGCAGTGATACCCGGTTCTTCGAGAAGAGGCAGTCCACCACGCTCGAGTGCTTCCCTGATGTCGAAATCAAAGCGATTGATTTGACAGAGAACAATCTCGACGATCTCATCGCGACGTTCGGGAACGACAAGAAAGGTGCCGGCCTCGTGCGGCTCTTCATCAACCGGACCCCTATAAAATAAGTGGTGTGAAGCGATTCTCTCTGCCGTTACCTTTGACAAGTCGGGCCCCATACATGTCAGCTCTCAAGTCTTGTCTATAGTGTGGAAATGCCGAGTTTTCCTGCAGATATCCGGAGGGGTTTGTCAAGCGTCCAGAGGCCACAATCAGAGAGAAGAGCAGAGGCTAGTAAATGAGCATCAATCCAACCAAGACCGCGGCCATATAAATGTTGTGAATTCAGAAGGTGTAAGACCTCCGAGTGCTCGGCAACCCGTGATCCCGGTAAGGCTACCAACAGAGTAAGGATTTCTTTGCGGTTCTTCAGATTCCCGCAAGCCAATTCACCGATGACGAACCGATGACACAATACCAACTCTTCATTTAGAAGAGAGGTCAATCGGTTATTGCCATATCGAAGGTGATTGACCCAAACTGATGTATCGATCAGGATCATGCACCATTCCCTGAGCGCCGCCGAGGGATTTTTTTAAGAAGTTTTTCACTACCACCTAGAGCAGCGAGGCGACGAGCACTCTCACGAGCAATGAGAGCTTCGAGGCCAAGCCTCACGAGGGCAGTTTTTTCCTTAACACCGGTGAGTTTAACGGCGCGGTGGAGCAGGGAATCATCTATGTTCAATGTTGTCCTCATATGCATAAATATGCATAATTAATGCATATTTGTCAAGTCCAACTTGGAGAGCTAACGGGGCTGCGGATAAGATGCGGGAGGATACTGAAGCTGTCGCTGCATGCTTCTCATGTCTGGATACACCCATAGTTCTACGATCTTCCGCGAGAACGATTTGCCATCACAGTGCAATGTTGAGAGGTAACTTTCAGACCTGACCGATTAACTTCGATCATCTTTCCCATTCATCGAATCATTATCTGAGATGAGTGAGAAAAGATCCATGGATGTCAAAGACGAGGGAATGAAATGTTGAATTCCTACGGGATATGATTGGAGGGACAGACCTCTGCCCTCGGGCCTGTCCCTCCGTTTCCCCCCTTTACAGCGATCAGTACATCGCTGGGTTTTGAGGATCAAGAATCTTCACCGCGGTCGAGTCGATGTTGAGAGTATCCCCCTGATTGAAATCGAGGATGAAGCCTTTCAACATGATATTAAAATTCGTCGGTGCTCCTCCCGGTACCGGGATCGGGAGATTCCCGTCCCGCTGAGCACCCGAGCCAAGGTTCAAGCCATTGTGAGGGAAAGGCTGCAGAACCGGCAGATCATTTCCGTTCGGGAGAAAAGCCGAAACGCTCACCTGAACCCGCCTCGAACTCACGTCGTTGTTGAAAAGTGAAATTCCCTCGACCATCTGATCACCCGGAAACACGGAAAGATCCTCCCACAAAAGCGAAATCGCCTGGTTGTAGAGAAGGGGCAGCGTGTTGTTCAACACGGTGCTCCCGCTGATCGTGATGTTGAAGAGAGTGTCTTCACCGGCCCCGCTCTCCGGGAGCGGCTGGAAGACGAAATCGAAAGTACCTGCCGGTACCATGATGTCATAGAAACCGCCTGAGTCGGTGTTGTCTTTAGGAGTCAGGACCACGTCTCCCGTATTGACATCGATCACGTCGAGATCGCAGTTGGGGACAGGAGAACCTCCGGCATCGGTGACCGTCCCCGAAACGGGGAATGCCGGTTGAAGCACCCGATTGATGACCGTGTCACTGCCGATGACCTGGGAATAGAGCCTGACGGCCGTTAAAGCATTCCCCTCGGTCGGTTCGAAGGAAATATCATAGGTACCCGTCGGTACCCAGATGTCATAGTAGCCGGTTGAATCGGTATTGTCCTCCGACGTGTGAAGCCGTATACCGGTTGAGACGTCGTCTGCATCAAGGTCTACATTGTCGATTGGATTCCCGCTGGAATCGATCACGTATCCGGATATCCTCCAGCCGTTTTTCAGGGTGACGTTGAGGTTGATGTCGTGGTTGACAATGAGGCTCCATATCGCATTGTCCGCGTATCCGCTTGCGTCGGGGCGCTGATACAGAACGTCGAGAACACCAACCGGGACGTTGATCCAGTAATAACCGTTAGAATCGGTGTTGTCGTGGGAGGTGTAGATACGTTTTCCCGTGATGACATCATCGATGTCGAGATCTGCGTTGGAGATTCCCGTCCCTCCCTCATCCCTGACCCAACCCGACAGAATGACCGATTCCGGTAAAGTGACATCGACGGTCGTGTCCGCTCCAATGGGGACTTCCCAGAGAGTCAGGCTGGACAGGGTGTCGGATGAACTCGGAATGTAGAAGAGGTTGAATGTCCCTGCAGGAAGAGTTACCATGTATTGTCCCGATCCATCCGTCCGGTTCGACGGTGTTTCCATTACTGTGTTCGTGATACTATCTTTCACTTTGACCCTGAGGTTCGATACGGGGTCTCCGTTCGGGTCGGAGACCGTTCCAGAGACCTCGAACCCCCACGGTACAGTCACATCGAGTGTGACCGGTGCATTGACCACCACGTTCTTCACGCGCACCGGGGCGAGACCGGTACCGGGTCCCGGTATGAAGATGATATCGTAGGTTCCCGCGTAGATATCGAACGAGTAGGTCCCATCGACCGTAGTCGTGTCGCCATAGAGCGGGATGAAGTTCCCCGTCTGAGAATCTTCGGCGTCGATATCGACGGGGTATACCCCCGAACCGTTCGGATCGGTCACCGTCCCGGATACAGCGAACTGGGCGATGAGTGAACGGGTGAATACCGTGCCGGAGATGAGAAGGAACACGGCGCAGAGTAACAGTCCTGAGTGTTTCATGTAGAAGACTCCTTTACTTTTGTTGAACATTTTCTCCAGCTTCACTTGAGCACCGTCATCTTCCTGAGTGAGCTGTAACTACCGTAGCGTAACCGGTAGAAGTACATACCGGATGAAACCCGGTTTCCCTGTCCATCTCTGCCATCCCACACCACGGTATGGCTCCCGGAATCGAGTCTCTCATCAACGAGCACCTTGATTCTGCGTCCCCGCAGATCGAAGACTTCTAGGAGCACGGATGGAGTCGTCCCTCCCCCCTCTTCCGAAGTGATGTGAGCGTCCGGGATGGCGAATTGAATCGCAGTGAGGGGGTTGAAGGGGTTGGGGTGATTCTGAGAAAGTATGAAACTCCGGGGAGCGTTGGCCTCTCCGTTATCGACCCCACCCTCGATACCGGTCGCGTCTTCGAGGATGAAATTCACCGTCGTATCTCTCGAGACGGTGACCGAGGAAATCAGTTTCGATGCGAGGTCGCTTCCGGTGGGAGGTTTCATCCTGAGATTGTAAAAACCCGGAGGAATGGTCACTTCGTAATGACCGGAATCATCCGCTGTGTCGTGAGGCGTCGGAAGAGTCCTCATCTTCGAAACGTCGATAACATCCAGATTGGCACCGGCGACGGGCGACTGCCTCGTGTCGGTGACAGTTCCCGAGAGCTTCACTCCCGCCACCATCGTGACGGTGTCGAGAACGGTGTCTGAGGAAATGGTTATGCTGTCGAGTCTCGCCGCCGCGAGATCGTCCCTTTTCAGGGGATCGAAGATGAAGAAAAACGTCCCTGGGGGCACCACGACCAGGTAGTAACCGCCGGTGTCGGTGTTGTCCCTAGGTGTGACGACGAGTTCTCCCGTTTCGACGTCTTTCGCGTCGATGTCGATATCATGGAGCGGAGAACCGGCCTCATCCACCACCAATCCCGACACGTAATATCCATCCTCGAGGGTGACGTCGAGCTGTGTGTCGCCGCTGACTTCGACCCCGTGGACAACTGTCCCGACCAGTCTCACTCCCGGCGGTGGTTCGAATGTGACATCGAAAAGTCCCGCCGGGACAACGACCTGATAATCACCGTTGCCATCGGTGTTATCGCGCGGGGTCACTATCCTCAACCCTGTATCGAGATCGTCAACGTCGGTATCGAGATCCGCTACAGCATTACCCTGACCATCGGTGACCCTGCCGGAGAGGTAAAACCCGTCTTCGAGTGTAACGTCGAGCACAATGTCCGCCTGGACTGCGACTTTGTAATGGGTCTCCGAGACGAGCTTGACTCCCGGCGGAGCGTTGAACTCTATATTGTATGTTCCAATGGGGAGAAGAATGTCATAGAATCCCGAAGGATCGGTGTGGTCACCCGAAATCGTGAGCCAATCGCCGGTGTTCACGTCTTGAACATCGAGATCGACGTTCCATATTGCCCCGCCTGCCGGATCCGTAACGTGTCCCGAGACATGATAATACTGTGCCAGGGCCGGCTGGTCGGCGGAAAGCAGGATGAGTGTGGCAATAGCAATGGTGAATATCCCTATACAATGTTTTTTCATCGTGTCCTCCTTCCCTCAGAAATTGTATTCGATCCGGAACGCTGTCAGAAGGTGTCATTCTCTTCTTCATCCCGCACCCGGGAGTATTCCCTACCGAGACCGGCGGCCCATTCATCGAGGATGCGATGATCTTCGGCAGAAAGACCGGCCCGGCGGTGGATCACCAGATAGTACCAGGGAGGCATCTCGTTTTCATCAATTTCTTCCCTGAGTTTTTTCAGCTTCTTTCCTCTCTTCGGAATTTCAATTCTGTTCCACGCCGAAAAATCGAGTTCTTCCCGGCCTTCATGCACGTCATGCGAAATCAGCCAGGAGACCGGAGCGATGGAACTGTACCAGGGCCAGACGGTTTCCCGGGAGTGGCAGTCATAACACGCTCTCTTCAGTATTGATTTAACCTCGGCCGGCATCTGGAGTTCGGCCTCCTTGGGGGGATTGTTCTTACTGATCGGTATGAATTGGGCGATCACAATAAGGACGGCAGTTGCAGGAAGCGCCCGGTACACAAATTTTCTCACATCAGACCTTTTCATTTTCATGTTCCCCATTCACCGTATTTCACTCTCCATAACCGATCGAAGGCGACTCGTCCGCCGTCTCCTCAAAAGGATTCAGGGTCTCCGTGCTCCTGTTTTCCGCGAAATCGGAGATGGAGAGGATATTCTCCGCGATTACGGAATAAAGCTCCCCGCGGCTCGTTTTCCACGTGGTTGGATCCATTATGTAGCGACATTCCCTTAGCAAGGTCAATGCCAGTGTTGACGGTTTGAGGAGGGAAGAGATATTCAGTTGTCCTAATGTGACTTACACGTTATTCGTGGAAGTTCTGATATGAGAGATCTGAACAGCCGGGATACAATCTGACAAATATTATTATAAAAATATTTTATAGGAGGATGATGAAAGTACCAGATATATCTGATGAACCTTATGTTTTGGTGAGTAGTCTAGGTCATTTGCTATTTACGTAGAATGATAATGCGCCACTGGGCCGACCGACTTTTCTGTCTGTGTCGGCAGGGTCCGGAGGGAGAAGAGAAAAGCTGGAAGCGTTCAAACGTGAGATGGAAATACGCTGTTCGGAGGAGGGAGTAAGTTGTTTGTATCCAGTCATGACGCTGTCCGAAATGGCACACATATTGCGAACTAATAGAATTGTTATGCTGACACTATGAAAAATGATTGTTATCCATACCAACACTCCTCTCTTGCACCGATTCCACTCGAGGTGAACAATGAAAACTATATATTCGACTCTTCTATTGACACTGTTGCTTCCCCTCTTCCTTGAAAATGCGGGAGGGAGTGAGCTTCCCTGGGTACGGACAAATGGACCGGAAGCTGCCGGCAGTGTCAGTGAGATCGTTTTCAACCCGGTGGACAGCACCGTCCTCTACGCTGGGACGAACAGAGGCCTTTACAAGACAACCGACGACGGAGAGAACTGGTTCGAGCTCGTAAACGGGATCCCGACGGATTCCACGATCGGCGCTGTTGCAGTCGACCAGAGTGACCCGTACTTCGTGTACGCCAGAACGGAGGAGACACTGTATCGCACCACCGATGCGGGGAATTCATGGTCGGCGTGTGACATTCAACTCGATGGAGAAGGGAAACACAGAATGACTGGTCTCGTGACCGATCCCAACCAGTCCGGGGTGGTGTATCAGATGGGGTACTTCGAATATTACGGGAAGATCGACATCTGGAAAAGCGAAGATTATGGTGCGAGCTGGTCGGTCCTCTACTCGGAAGGCCCGTCGGAGGACCTTGCCTACTTCTTCCACGATCTCTATATCAGTCACTTCGACCCCAACACCATGTGGGTGACGACCAACCCGAGAGCGGACGACCACCCCGAGATACGAAGTCTTTACGTGACACGTGACGGGGGATCGAGCTGGGTCCCGTACGGGGCATACGATCCGCTCGAAGGAGCGAGTGTGAGCGCCATGGCTCTTCACCCTCATGACTCCCTCACGATCTATCTTGCCGGTCATAACTACCCGAACCTTCTATACCGGACACACGATGACGGAGAGTCCTGGGAACTCATTCTTTCGGAACAGAACGCGGATTTTTCCATCGGCGGGATCTACATCGACAGTGATGACCCTGACATCCTGTACACGGTCGGATGGGGCGGTTTTCTCGTCTCGGAGAATGCGGGTGAGAACTGGGAATACACAGACGGTCGGAATCTGGGAATCTACAACACGGATCTCCACAACATGGCCGTGTGTCCCGCCGACAGGGATCTCATCTATCTCGGGGGGCTCGGCGGCATACTCAAATCGATCAACGGGGGGATGAGCTTCGACCAGACGAGCCGGGGCCTGAGAAGCAGCAAGCTCCGGTGCATTAAGGCCAACCCATACGATCCAAATGAAGTTCACACGTTGACCCACAAGGGTTACGGTATGTACAAAACTACCGACGGCGGTGACTCCTGGTTTCGATCGAGGTGGTCCCGGGTCACGCTCTGCAGCATGCTGATCGATATCGCCCAGATGGATCCGGACATCGTCTACGTGACGGGTGGCGGAGCCTTCAGGTGCACGGATGGAGGAGTGATCTGGGAACATCTCAACAACCAGTTCGGCGGTTCTCACGCGCACGGTGTCGCCATCGATCCGTTCGATGAGAATATCATCTATGTGGGTATCGGGGCCGACAGATCGAATCCCCAGGGTGACGGCATGTACCGTTCGCTGGATGGTGGAGAGACCTGGGAGAACATCGATCAGGGTTTCGCGGACCGGGTGCATGTCTCCGAGATCAGGATCGACCCTACGAACCCCCGCACCGTGTATCACTCCACTCGCGGCGAGATGATGACGTTCGATGTCCCTTACGGGCCCGGCCAGGGGATCTACAAATCGACGAACAGGGGAGAAGAGTGGTTTCCTGTCAACAACGGCCTCACCAATCTTTCCGTACACTCGATGGTCATCAACCCCCGTGATCCTGATATCCTCTATGCCTCAACCGAAGCGGACTGGGAGTTGGGAGGCAACGAAGGCGTGTTCAAGAGTACGAATGGTGGAGAGTCGTGGTTCCCGGTGAATAACGGTCTGCCGCCCAGTGAGGAAGGATTCTTTCTCAACCTTCACACATTGGTGATAGACTCCTCCAACCCCGATGTGCTTTATGTCGGAAGGCTCAACAGGGTTCTCGATGAACATAATCCGTCGGGCAATGTCTACAGGACCACCGACGGTGGTGAGAACTGGTCCAGATTCGACGAAGGGCTCACTCCGCCGAATAGCGACAACGTCATGGGGATCGAATACATGGACATCGACCCAACCGGCAGCGTCCTATACTGCGGTACCTGGGACAGCGGGGTGTATCGGCTCGGCTCGCTCCCCGATGTCGACACACTTCCCCCTGTCATGATCGCAGGACCGGCGCTCTCCGATTTCTCAGACCGGGCCGTCATGGTGAAGTGGAACACGCATGAGTCGGGAACCGGAATACTCGAGTACGGAAACACGACCCAGTACGGCGAGACCATGGAGAGCGACAGCCTCTCTGTCCACCATGAATTCAGTCTGACGGATCTCGACCCGGATGCGACATATCACTTCAGGGCGGGATCGACCGACGCCATCGGGAACGGCCCCCGCTGGAGTGAGGATTTTACCTTCAACCTGTCGGAGAGTGATTTCGAGAAGCCCGAGTTCCTGGATGTGACGGACATTAGAAACGCAACCGGCACGGGTCCGTTCAGGATCGAGGCGGAGGTGTCTGACAACTACGGCGTCCTCGAAGTCCGGCTATTCTACAGCGTTGATAATGGTGAAACATATCAGGAGGTTGTGATGGATCGAGACGGCGGGACGTCGTATTCAGTGAGAATTACAGTGCCTTCCGGAACCGAATACGTCGACTATTACTTCTATGCCGTTGACCGCTCCTCCAACGGTATACACGAACCGTACACAGCGCCTCTGAACACATACGCTTTCTCTATCACTGAGAGAGAAGTGTGGCCCTTCCTGTACGTATCTCTCATAGATTACGGCACGATCTGTGTCAACCTGGAAACGGAGGAGAGGACGCAGGCTTTGGGCTTTGACGTCGGGAACTGGCTGCCGTATGCACAGGACAGTCTCATGGCCGGCATCAAGAGATACGGTATCAGGATCGTGGATACGAAGACCAACGAGGTCACAGGAGAAATCGATTATCCGAACGGTTCCCAGGATTGGCCCTGGCCCCTGCAGGCCGTCATATCACCTGACGATCGGTACCTGTACATGGAAAAGTGGGAAGGGGCGGACACTATTGCAGTGTTCGATCTGGAAAGCCAGGGTCTCGTGAAGACGCTCTCGATCGGGGAGCAGGCAAGAATGATCGACGGGATGGCGATCTCCGGTGACGGCCGCTATCTGTACGTCTCGACATCCAGTGTGTACGAACCTCCTTCGCGGATGAGCTCGGATCCGTTTCGCTATGAGGACGACTTCCGGAGTGTCGGAGAATTAACCAGGCCGGTATCACACACGTGTGCCTCTTCCTTCGGCGAGGGGCACCTTCACGTGATCGACGTCGAGACAGGGGAGATCGTCACGGAGATCGGCCTGGGGACCGAGGCAGGGGGAATCGGGTTCTCCCGTGATTATGAACACCTCTATGCACTGGCATCCGACAGCGACAAGTTGAGGAAGATCTACGTCCTCGACCCATTGACGAACACGGTCATCGATTCTTCCGAATTCAGTCAGGGGGGTTCCGCTCCGTCTGTATTCCTGATGCGGAAAAAGAACGCCTGCTATGTCTGGGATCCGCAGATCATCCTGCTCGATCTCGAAGGCCTCGAGTCGATCCTGTCTGTGCCGTTCGATTTCGAGAGGCAGATCCACTCCGTTCTTCTGTCGGAGGATGATAACAATCTCATCTTTTCGGATCAGCAGAATGGTGAAGTTCTCATAATGGACACCCGCAGCAACAGTTTTACGGACGTTCTCGAGTTCAATATGATGCCTACTGCGATCGCCCTGGTCAACAAGGTGTGGTCCCCGACCGGTATCGAGGACCCCGGGGAGGAGGGTCTGTCCCGGGTGCTCGCTCTGTCACAGAACTACCCCAACCCCGCCAATCCCAGCACGACAATACACTTCGACGTACCCGAAAGATCTGGAGAGAAGGTCAATGTGTGCCTCCGGATTTACAACATCAAGGGGCAGCGGGTGCGTGAGCTGCTCGATGAGGAGAGGAGCCCGGGATCCTATTCGATCGTCTGGGATGGGCGGAACGAGAGGGGAGCGAAAGTGACCTCCGGAGTCTACCTGTACGAACTGAAGGCGGGGGACGCACGAAAGTTGAGAAAAATGCTCGTTCTCAAGTAAAGGCCGGGAGATATCAATCCTTCTGTTGAACTTCCTGTTCCGGCCGGATCTGTACCGAGAGAATTGAGAACAATCGCCACAGCGATATGCTCCCGGCCGTAATGTTTACGAAAGAACTCAATCGATTCCCGGTAGAGGGGCAGGGCGGTGGCGGGATCTCCCTCCCAGGCTCCGGTCGAGTGGGAGTTTTTCATATCCTGATCCGTTCGGACCGACACGGGCTGATCTGGGAGCCATAAGAGATTTATCCACTCTGTCCGGTCCTTGATTCTCCATGATATAACGGTGGGTACCCGGCAGCCATCGATTGGACTGCCGGGGTTTTAAACCAACATCCGGAGAGCTCGTGGGGGCTCACATCCCAATCGCTCATGTGGTATTACCAGAGTGCTGTCTTCATAGAATCACAGGTTTATGGAAACAGTACGCACCAGGGTCTTGTTTCCCCATCCTCACCATCGATCCTGCAGGGCGGCCACCCACCCGGAGGAAAGGGCGGTTCCGGGTTGAAAACCATCATGAAACCCGGATGGTATTCCCAGTAATTGAGGCCACAGGCGTCATCGAAGGGCATAAGATCGGGTCCGTCCCAGCTGTTGACGAATATAGCGTCATGATATCCGGGGGGCATCCCGGTCATCGTGATCGTGACATAGAAGTACCAGATACCTTTGTAGATGTCAAATGTACCCCAATTGATCTCGATGATGTTCGAGTGCAGCTGGGGACGGGGTTTCCCCTCGTCGCACTGTGTGAAAGCAAGCCATCCCCAGATATCGGTCGGAAGGATGGGGCACGGCTCTGTCATGTCGGGCATCTTGGCGAGCCAGACGAAATTCATCGGAATGGTGTCCTCCCAGCAGTAGTTTTCCCAGAGATAGTCCTCATAAAATTCGTACTCATCTACCCAGTAGCAATCGATGAGGACCGGACAGAGGCCACCTTCAAGATCAAGATCCTCGGCACTGAGGATACCTTTGTCGATCAGGCGCGCCAGATCTTCCTCGGGAACCGGAGCAGCGCCAAATTCCTTGATATTGATCGTGCCCGGGTTGTCGATCGTCGTAAGCCCGAACAGGTTGTCTGTCCCGTCTTCTCCTATATTCACAGGATTATTGGAGGAACTGCTGCAACCCCAGGAAAAGACTGCCAGCAACACGAAAAAAATGAGTTTTTTCGTTTTTTCACTCCTTTATATTAAAATGCCGCCCGCAGAGCATTTTCATCCTTCGTTGTGCCCCCGGCATAAGGCGGGGTCATGAGGGTTAGTTGGCAAAAGTTCGATTTACATGCGGTCCTCTGAGCAGAAAAAGATTTTTGACTTCTTCACCTCCTTCTT
>CAZZKG010000004.1:0-51743 GCA_964654825.1 uncultured Gemmatimonadota bacterium
GTTGTACTCAACGTTGTAATAATCGAGGACGTTCGAGCTCAGATCGAACCTGGCCACCTGGATCTGCCCCAGGTACTCATAGATGAGGTACAGATAGTCCTCATCGAGCTCAGGGATCGCGAGAGCGGGCGTGGTGATGTCGTCACTGCCACCGACGAGGTTTACATAATGCCACCAGGAAGTTCCACCATCGCTCGAACGGAAGATATCGACACTCGTGCTCGGTGGAAAGTTCTCGACGACGAGGAAATACTCACCGGACGACGAGCTGACCATATCGCAGTAATATTCCGTCGGTTCCGTGTCTGTCACGAGGATGTCGTTTCCGTAGAGAAGACTTCCGCCACCGCAGGGTTCTCCGACGAATGTTACTTCAGGATGTATGGGAGGTTGATCCTGATTGACCGCATCCCCCGCGTAGAGCACGGTGATGCCTAGGACAAAAGCGAGAGAGCCCGCAATACGCACCATCGCAGTTTGGGGACAGGTGTTATTTTTGCCATTCATCTTTGTTACCTCCTTTTGTGACTGTTAAAAAACATGGAACAAAACAAGCGCAGTTGATATGAATAAAAACATTTGAGCCGACTGTGACTGTGTGTGTTTCCCACACCGGAAAGGATCTTTAAGCGAAATAAGTCTGATCCTAATATAGGGAAGAGTGTCTGACGTTACCGGTCGTGGATTCTACTCGTATTGTAGCAGAACCTCGACTCTTTGTCAAGTGGAAGCGGAGGGTGTGTCAAGCCTAATCGGAGAGGCTTTCCATTGGGAAATCGAGTAAGCGTCTACCTGGGGGATCCGTATTCGGGTATGCATGTTGTAACGGGGGTGCCGAAACACTCCCCGGTACACCGATATACGCTGCAAAATCAGTGGTTGTATTTGAGGAGCAGGTAATCCGAATTGGTTTCTGTGCCGCCGTATGTTGTTCCGCCAAGATAGAGCCCGTCACCCGTATCACAAATGATACCTGCCGGCCAGTCCGCTCCCTGACCGTACGGATCGTAGACAGGAACCGGACCGGTGTCCCCAACTCCATCATATGCCGGGACGCTGGCTGCTGAAGTACCGATCACGAGAAGAAACAGGATAAGGCGGATAAAATCCGTTTTCATTGGACCCTCCTGAGTTGAAAGACGTTTGTAGTTATTCTACTATTTTGATAGCAATTGTTAAATATCCTTTTCGTAATGCGTTGAGGGGAAATCAAGAGGTAGATCTCAATACCCTCGTATATAAGACGAGGGCTTTCAACCATCCCCGACAGGGATACTGAAAGAAGCAAGGATTAAGAAATGGAATCGAAACTGGAGTTGTTCTGCCGTCCGGGAGGGCAACAGATCAGTCTGTGAAGGTGTAGGTCCCCACTCCGATATTTCCGTCGAAATCTCTGATCCCCAGCAGCAGGGTATGGGTGCCGTCCGGAATGTGAACACCGGGGAATCTCCCACGGATCGAACGACCGTGGCTCGAACCCGTCCAGAGTGCCCGAGCCGCCACTCCCTCCGAGATATCCGTACCGTCCTCCGCAACGAAGAAGGCTTCGGGATCGAGATTCGAAGGCCCCCCGGCATCGGTGATACAGATCGCAGTTTCAGAATAGTCCTGGTAGTTCTCGAGTGATGGATGTGGTTCAATCCATATCTCGGGGATCTTCTTCCAAAGGCGGTTGATGAATGTCGCTACTCCGGATCGGTGCATGGTACTGGCGACTACATCGAGGTCACCATCATCTTCAATGTCCACCAGCTGGATGTCATAACAGGTGAATTCAGTGTTGGGTTCGGGTACGGACGGCAGTTCTACCATATAGCCTCCGTCCTGTACACCTCGAAAATTCCCGTCACCATCTCCGGGGAAGACGAAGAGAGCACCGTGAGCCCACACACCTTCGATAGTCGAAGCCCCCTCACAACCGAAGACGAGATCCGGCCGTAAGTCATTATTGACATCGCCGACAGCAGCTTCCATACCCTTCGAGCCGGCATGTTCAAACATTTCGTGGTCAAGGATCACAGGTTCCGAGAATGTTCCGTCACCAATACCGAAAACCAGACGTACCGTTTCATCCCCGCCGTGACCGGGTAAAACCGCATCGATGTGATCATCATCGTTGAGATTTCCCACGGTGAGGGATGAAATGCTGCAGCTGTCGATAAAAACATCCGTGCGCGTGAACAAGCCGTTTCCTTCGAGACTCAGAAATACCGAGTAGTAGCTGGATTCGTTTCCACCGGCCATCAGCAGATCAGCATGACCATCCTCATTGAAGTCTCCGGTGGCAACAGCTGTCGACAGATCATTTACTCCGTCGAAGGTAACGGACGTGAACGAACCTGTCCCATCTCCATACAGAATCTCCAGATTGATGATGTTTTCCCCTTCACCGCAGCTTGCCACTGCGATATCCTGATAGTCATCTTCGTTGAAATCACCTACGGCAAGCCGCTTCGCAGGAGTCGGCATGAGCCGGACCTTTGCCTGAAGCTCAAAGTGCGGGAGGATCTCGTTAAATTCACCGTTTCCCTCACCAGCCATGATGATCACGGTCGGCATTCCATCGACAGAAAAGGGCGCGTTGAGTATCGCCAGGTCCGTCTCATCGTCATCATTAAAATCACCACTGACGATCGTCTGGAATATCGTGTGCGGACTCCAGTACCTCCACGTGTACCGGCTGAAATGGGTGAAGTTCCCCGTCCCATCCCCCAGAAGGATCGAGAGACCCTGTTCATCCCAGGGATAGGTATCGCCGTTGTAATCCGTCGTCACGGCCACATCGTGAAAGCCATCGTGATTGAAATCTTCCACGACGATCGACATGGCGGCGCCGGGATCATTTTCGGGGCCTGTCCAGACGAGATTTCGTATCTGCTGGAGAGGAGGAGCAAGTTCCTGAGGAAGCGGTAACCTGACCTGTCCCGGGAACGCCGGATTCACGATACATAAAGGAAGGAAAAAGAGAAATGTGCAACACAACCATCTGACAAGTCTATATCTCATCGGGACCTCAACGCGAGAGTGTGTAATACAGCGAGTGAGGACTTGAAAAAATCACGGTCGGTGGCCATTTGTCATCACTTGTCTGGCCCTCACGCAAATCCTGTTGTGTATGGTATCATGTTACCCTGTTCGACAGAATTTGTCAACGGTTTCGACAGGCGTCCTCCATGCTTGACTCGTCCCGGCCTGCATGGTATTATCCAATCTCACATTACAGTCGCCGAGATGTCTTCACTTCGTCACCGCCTGGAGGACCGGAGATATGCCGACTGGCGAACCAGTCTTCATTCCCACCATTCTCATCATTTTCGGTGTGTTCATTTTCCTCTCCCTCCTGTATATGACGATTTCTTCGTTCTTCGAAGATGAACCTCGCGCGGCGGCGAGAGCGTTTCTGCTCTCACTTCTCTTACCTCTACCCTACTTCTTTCTCGGGTTGTCCACTTTCAGGTATGGTGGCTATGCTTCCGTCGCACTAATCGTTTTCACCAGTGTACTCATCCTTGCATTGATCATCCCGACAGGATCCGACCGGGAGAGTGAGGAAAAAGCGCAACCGGGAAGGTTCGACGAACGAGACATTATGTTTTCGAGATACGAACTCAGGGAGGGGTCAAAACGGTTCGAACAATACTACCGTGAGCATCCCGACAAGAGGTCCAGTGATGATGAATTCAGGAAAAAACCCGGTTTGATGGCTGCGGAAGCCCGATACTTCGAGCCATTCTTGTTTTCAGCGGCCGATGCCGGTTTCAGAACCGTCGAGCACCACGAATCGTTTTTAGATGAAACACCCGCGAAACAGAAGATCACGCTGGATCCTGAGAAAATCACCACATTTGTCAAGAACTGGGCCAGATCCATAGGAGCGGTCTCGGTGGGAGTGACGAAGCTTCTGGATCACCACGTCTACAGCTTCGGAGGCCGAGGTAGAAACTACGGTGAACCTATCGTTCGAGAGCACCACTACGCAATAGCACTCACCGTAGAAATGAACAAGTATATGCTAGACCGGGCCCCCTTCGGCCCGATCATCATGGAATCAGCCCAGCAGTACCTGGCCTCTGGTACTATCGCGGTTCAAATAGCCCGCTTCATCCGCAACCTCGGATACCCTGCCCGGGCACACATCGACGCGAATTACCAGGTCATCTGCCCCCTGGTGGCAAGAGATGCAGGTCTCGGCGAGATCGGGCGGATGGGCCTTTTAATGACCCCACAGCTCGGTCCGAGAGTGAGGATCGCAGTCGTCACCACGGACCTGCCTCTCGTGACGGACGAACCCGGTCACGACGATTCAATCATCGACTTCTGTACCCGCTGTGTGAAATGTGCGGAAGTGTGTCCGAGCAGGGCGATTCCCTCGGGGGACAGAGAAGTGATCGATGGAGTACACCGCTGGAGAATCAGCCCCGAGGACTGCTTTACTTTCTGGTGTACCGTCGGGACGGACTGCGGTCGCTGCGTCAGTGTCTGCCCGTATGCACACCCCGACATCCTGCTCCACAACATCGTGAGAAGAGGAGTTCGCAACTCTTCGGTCTTTCGAAGACTGGCGATTTGGATGGATGATTTTTTCTACGGAAGGAAACCGTCACCCTCTGACCTGCCCGACTGGATGAAGTGCCGCTAGTGTTCCGTCCCGGAAATCCGTTGACAATTACAGCCGGCAATCCGACAACCAGCGCGCCACATCCACCGCGAAATATGTGAGTATAATGTCAGCTCCCGCCCGCTTGATCGCCGTCAATGTCTCCAGTACTATTCTTCGTTCGTCGAGCCATCCCTTCTCTACAGCAGCTTTTATCATCGCATACTCGCCACTGACATTGTAGGCTGCGACGGGTAGATCGAACTCCTGACGTACGGCCCGGATGACGTCCAGGTAAGCGAGTGCCGGTTTCACCATGACGATATCCGCGCCTTCCATTATATCCTGCTTCACTTCGCGGAGGGCCTCCCTCAGGTTGGCGGGGTCCATCTGATACGACCGGCGGTCCCCGAACTGCGGAGCACTCCCGGCTGCGTCGCGGAAGGGACCATAGTAGGCAGACGCGTATTTTGCCGCGTAGGAAAGGATGGGAACATGCGTGTAACCTGCCTCATCGAGTGCCTCCCTGATGGCGAGCACCCGGCCATCCATCATATCCGAAGGTGCTACCATGTGGGCGCCGGCCCGGACCTGGCTCAGAGCTGTCCTCGAGAGAAGATCGAGTGTGGGGTCGTTCAGAATCCTCTCCCCCTCCACGACTCCGCAGTGTCCGTGAGAAGTGTACTCACACAGACAGATGTCTGTAATGACGAACATATCGGGGACATCCTTCCGAAGAGCAGCCACCGCCTGCTGTATGATGCCATCCTCCGCCCAGGCACCCGCCCCCATCTCATCCTTCTTCTTCGGGATCCCGAACAGGATGACGGCCCTGACACCCGAACCGACGAGGCGTTTACACTCCTCCACCAGTTCGGGGACAGAAAAACGAAACTGACCGGGCATCGAGGGGATCTCTTTCCTGCCGCTTTGCCCCTCCGCAACGAACAGGGGCATCACCAGATCGTTGATTCCCAGAACGGTTTCACGGACCATGTCTCGAAGGACACCTTCCTCCCGTATCCTCCGCATTCGATTCATTGGAAACATGGATCTCCCCCTTTTCGCTGTTTATCAGGTGTATGCTCAACCCACGACTCGATGGCGTTGTGCATCCGAACGATCTTTAATATTCAGTTCTGCCCAACCGCAATCTACTACCGCCATTATTCCGGACAACCACCTATGTATGACCGAGTTCCTCGTTAATGGCTCGGGCGAGTCCGGTCACCTCTTCCCCGGCGTGCGCCGTACTCAGGAAAATCACCTCGTATGGTGACGGCGGCAGATAATAGCCCTGTCGCAGGATCGGTTGGTATATATCGTTGAATCGATCCACGGCCACAGGTGAGATCTCCTCCGGCTGCCTCGGGAATTCCTTCTCATCGAGATAGAGCCACAGGATCGAGCCCGCCTGCTGAGCCCGGGCGAAAGTTTTCCCGGTTGCCGAGAGTTCTTCAACGAATTTCCTCCCCAGTCGTTCAAGCACATCGTAAGGGGGATCGTCCCGAAGGATGGAGAGCGTTGCGATCCCGGCGGCGAGGGAGACAGGGTTCCCGCTCAGAGTCCCGGCCTGGTATACACTGCCGGTCGGTGCGAGCACATCCATGATCTCCGCCTTTCCGGCTACCGCTCCCACCGGCATCCCGCCGCCGATTATCTTGCCCAGTACCGAGAGATCCGGGGTTATTCCTACAAGCTGACCGTATCCGCCGAAGTTTAGTCTGAAACCCGAGATCACTTCGTCGAAGATGAGTAAGGCTCCATATCGGCTGGTGATATCACGCAGAAAACGTAGAAAATCCTGCCGCTGCATGAGGAGGCCGTTGTTGGCAGGCAGAGGCTCTATAATGAGTGCCGCGATGTCGTCTCCGTGAGAGTCGAACAGCCGCTTGACACTTGACTCATCATCCAGTTCCGCAACGAGTGTGGTACCGGCGATAGCCGAAGGAACACCGCTCGAATCTGCGATCGCCTGTGTGGCCAGACCTGATCCTGCCTTGACCAGCATCCCGTCACAGTGACCGTGGTAACCGCCTTCGAATTTGATCACCAGGCTGCGATCTGTAACTCCCCGTGCAATCCTCAAGGCCGTCATCACGGCTTCTGTCCCGGAGTTGACCATCCTGACCCTGTCATAGCCGGGGAAAGCATCCAGCACGAGTGCGGCGAGCTCGATCTCCTTCCGGTGGCAGGTGCCGTAGGACAATCCGCATGGGGCGGCTTCACGCACGGCCTCGACCACTTTTGGATGGGAGTGTCCCAGGATGAGCGGCCCCCAGGACATACAGAAATCCACGTACTCGTTGTTATCCTCATCCCTGAAGCGGCTGCCCGAAGCGCTCCTGACGAACACCGGATCGCCCCCGACCTTGCCGAAGGCTCGCACCGGACTGTTTACCCCACCGGGGATGAGACCGGTAGCTTCTTTATACAATTCACGGGATCTGGAGAGATCATTATGCACAATAGACGTAATCTCCCTATATCAAACCATGTTCCACGAGTAACGGATCCAGGCGAGACCTCTGACTGCCCGTTTCAGCAGAGGAGGCCCTGCCCGCCGGATTCGCTACCGATATATAACTCGACAGAACGACTCGCTCGTTCCCTGATCAACAGGCTCGAAATCGCCCAGACTCTCCGGTCCCCTGGCGAAGCAATCCTCGAGTGAGCCGGAAAATGCGGTCCGGCACCATCCCTTCCCTTCGAGATCCAACCCCAGGGAAACTTTCCACTCTCCTCCATCCGGCCTGGCCCACGCACCGAAGGCGGTGTGACATCCCCCTTCGAATCGTGACAGGAGGCCCCGTTCGATACGTACCGCCTGCCGCGTGCGGACATCATTCAATCCTGACATGAGCGACAGAGTATTCTGATCAGCAGCTCGTATCTGTACCGCGATGACCCCCTGCCCAGGTGCCGGGAGCCAGATCTCAGGATCGAGCTCATACACCAGGAGCGGGTCCAGATCTTCCGCGACTCGTTCTATACCGGCCCGGGCCAAAATAACAGCCCCAATATCCCCTTCCCTGCATTTGCTCAAGCGCGTGGTGATATTGCCGCGCAGGAATTGGGGAGTCGCCTGCGGAGCAAAGACAGCGAGAAGTGAACGCCGCCTCAGGGAAGTGGCTCCGACCGGGGACCCGGGCCTTAACGGAATCTGCTCCCGACTGTCATGGTAATCGGGGTGTACGAGAAGGAGATCGCTCACTCGAGCTCGTGCGAGATACGCCCCGACACACAGGTCCGGATGAGATTCCGTCGGCAGATCCTTGAGTGAATGGACCGCGAGGTCTATGTCGGAAGCGAGGAGCCTCTCCTCGATTTCCCTGGTGAAAAAACCCTTCTCTGACCTCCCCTGTAACGGTACGTCGAGAAACCGGTCACCGGAGGTCCGGATGACCTGTAACTCGGAGGCGACACCAAGATTCTCAGCGACCTGCCGGGCCTGCCGCAGAGCGAGAGCACTTCCCCGTGTTCCGATCACTACTGTCCGTTGCTTACCTTCCACAGTCTGCTCCGGTATTCCTCGAGTACGGTGTGGAGAGTGTTCCAGGAATCACCTGACGGGGGATACTGATGCCCATAAATATACTGCCCCCCGGAGCATCCTTCAAGGTTCAGTCGACTCGAAGTAACAGCTATGGGAATTGGTTGAGAGAGGGTGAATTTCTCGATTGCATTGAAACGGTAGGAAAGAAATTTTTTTCGTGACGTGCCGAATCAACGCAATTCTTGTTGACAAGCCGACTCCAACCCGGTATCATACGATTCAACAGATCAGTCCCTGATCACATACACTCACTGCACGAAACACAAGAACCGAGGATTCGAAAATGACTCTCGATCACCGCAGCTCTTGCCTGACCGTACTGTTTTTCTCCTTACTGTTCCTGTTCAATCCGGGGAGTCCCGGGACCTTCGCCTTCCCTGTCACGGAGATCGGGTCACCACAGGGCTACTTCGGTTTCGAACCAGGGGCTGATCGGGAGCTGTTCGATTACGAGCAGATGATCGGCTACTTCAGTCAACTCGACGAAACCTCTCCCCGCGTAAAACTCGTCGAGGCCGGGAAATCCCCCCTCGGGAAAACTATCTATATCGTCCTCGTTTCATCCGAAGAAAATATCGGAAATCTCGGGACGCTCAAGGAGATCAACCGCAGGCTCGCCCTCGACCCCACCATCCCCGACACCGAGAGGACAACTATGATCGAGGAAGGCAGGGTCTTCATCCTGGCCACACTCTCCATGCATTCCGGAGAGGTCGGTCCGAGCCAAGCCGCCCCCGGCATCGCATACGAGCTGGCAACTACGAGCGACCCGAAGATTCTCTCGTGGCTGGATAACGTCGTCTACATGATAGTCCCCTGCCACAACCCGGACGGGATGGACATGGTGGTGGAACACTACCTGAAATACAGAGGCACTAAATACGAGGGGAGCTCGATGCCGGGCGTTTATCACAGGTACGTGGGACACGACAACAACCGTGATTTCATCTCCCTGTCACAGGAGGACACCCGCGCGATAGCCGCGATTTATAATACCAACTGGCTGCCCCAGGTGATGGTCGAAAAACACCAGATGGGATCGAGAGGAGCCCGCTATTTTGTCCCACCTCCTCATGACCCCATCTCCGAGAATATCGATGAAGGCGTCTGGAACTGGGTGTGGATTTTCGGGTCGAATATGACGAAGGATATGACGGCGGACGGGCTCTCTGGGGTCTCCCAGCACTATCTCTTCGACGATTACTGGCCCGGTTCCACGGAGACATGTCTCTGGAAGAACATCATCAGCTTTTTGACCGAGGCAGCCAGCGCCAGGTACGCGACACCTCTCTATATCGAGCCGAACGAGCTCGGCGTGTACGGGAAGGGTCTGGCCGAATACAAAAAAAGTGTCAACATGGCATTCCCGTGGCCCGGAGGATGGTGGAGATTGGGTGACATTGTCGAATATGAAAGATCTTCTTCCCTGTCAATTATAAAGACCGCATCGATGCACCGGGAAGAAATACTCCGGTTCCGCAACGACCTGTGCAGGAAAGAGGTCGAAAAGGGGAGGACTTCGCCGCCTTATTATTACGTGCTGCCTCTCAACCAGCACGATCAGAGCGAGCTCACGGGCCTGGTGAATCTTCTGATGGAACACGGCATCCACCTGTATCAGCTTTCAGGATCGGCATCTCTGGACGATCACCCATTCCATAAAGGAGACATCGTCATTCCGCTCTCGCAGCCGTACCGTCCGTTTATCAAGGAAGTGATGGAGAGACAGGTCTACCCTCTCAGGCATTACACACCGGGCGGCGAGGTGATAAAACCCTATGATGTCACGAGCTGGTCGCTCCCTCTCCACCGGGGACTGGAATCATTCGAGATAACAGAGCGATCGGATAATATCGAATCTCATCTCACGGAGATAGTGGGATCGTTCGACCTGATGACTCCGCTTCCGGAGGATATCAAGGCGCTGGTTTTCCCGGTCGACAGGAACGAGAGCTTCAAAGCCGCGTTCCACGCTCTCAAACTGGGGATGAAAGTCGATCGTCTCGAAAGAGATCTGGCGATTGGCGGGGAAGCCGTAGCCGCCGGCAGCTTCATCGTTCACCCGGACGCGGGCGGGGATTCGAAGCTGTCGGACCTCCTTGCCGAACTCACCGTCGGGCCGATCCCCCTCAGGAGAGAGTCCGATTTGAAATCAAACTCCCTGCACATGCCCCGGGTCGCACTCGTCGAATCCTATTTCCATGACATGGACGCAGGCTGGACACGATTCATCTTCGACACGTATCACATACCATTCACGGTGATCCGGCCGGGAGAATTCGAGAAGACCGATTTTTCGAAAAAATTCGACGTCGTGGTCTTTCCGGACCAGGACGAATCGATCCTGAAGAAAGGTAAATCCAGGGACAGGGAGAATGACACCTATCACATCCCCGGCTATCCACCCGAGTTTACGAAAGGGATCGGCGATGACGGGATGAAGCAGCTCATGACATTCACAGACAGGGGCGGGATCATCATCTCATGGGGACGATCGACGGGCCTCTTCATGGATATCCTCGAAATCGCGCACTCAAAGGACGAAACAGAGGAGTTTCGGCTCCCCGTGCGGGACATCTCGGAGAAGCTCAAGAAATCCGGACTCTACATCCCCGGTTCCTGGTTGCGGGCCTCATTTCTCGAGGGGCACCCCCTCACGTGGGGTATCCCGGCCGAGCTCGGTGTGTTCACCAGGGGCAGACCCGTATTGTCGACCTCCATTCCCCGGTTCGACATGGACCGTCGGGTCATCGCGACCTTCCCCGAGAAGGACATTCTCGAAAGCGGCTATATCGAGCATGAGGAGGAGATCGGCAACAGGACTGCAATGGTCTGGCTGCGGAAGGGAAGAGGTCAGTTCGTGCTGTTCGGATTCGACCCTCAGTTCAGGGGATCGACACAGGCGACATACAAGACGGTGTTCAACGCACTGCTCCTCAAACGGTTGTGATTGGTGAAAAGCGGCTGCTGTCTTAATTGGGAGAGTGAGAGAGGTGAGTGGATGTCGCGTGGAGAAGACGAAGAGGAAGAGTAATGACGGCACAACCTTTCTGAATCCTTCATTACCAGGTACAGGTGATGGACATCAGCGAATACCGGGACTCAATGTGAAACTACCATTCGAAAACACGATACGACAAGGAGCGGACCATGGGGATTGTTTTTCGCAGGACACTGATCTTCAGTGTTGTGATGGGGCTGTTTTTGACCCTTACGACACAGGTTCACACAGGACCGGCCGGCTCCCCGGGGTTGGACGATTCGATCGTGAAAATCGAGGATGAGCTCGTGTTGAAATACGGTGAAGAGTCCGAGATGAGGATCAGCCGGGGATTAAAACAGGTTGCCGACTTCTGGCGGGAGGAGGACGGGGACGCGGGCGCCTTCGAGGACTTCGTGAGAAGGAACTTCGCAGGAGACCGGGAGACGCTGGATGCTCTGTTCACGCGCTTCGAGCGACTCCTCGAGCAGCTCGACGGTCACATGCATGAGATCTCCATGGAGTTCAGGAGACAGACAGAACTCGACCTGGGACACATTCTCCCCTTCGATGAACTTTTCGCGGGATACGATCCTTCGGCCCATGTTCTCGATGATTTCTTCGACAACAAACTCGCATTCACTGTGCTGCTGAATTTTCCTCTGACAACTCTCGAGCAGCGCCTCAGCGAGGGAACGAAATGGACGAGAAGGCAGTGGGCTGAAGCCCGCCTGGCCCAGAGATTCTCAAAAAGAGTTCCCGCTGATGTCAACCTGGCGATCGCTGAAGCAGCGGCCGCATCCGACAACTACATTTCACACTACAATATCTGGATGTACCATCTCAAAACTCAGGATGGCGAGCGGCTGTTTCCTCCTGGTCTCAAGCTCCTCAGTCACTGGAACCTGCGAGATGAGCTCAAGGCACAGTACAGTGATCCGAAGAATGGGTTTATCCGGCAGAAAATGATCGCGGAGGTCATGGAGAGAATCGTCACACAGACGATCCCCGATATCGTCATCAACAACCCGCACGTCGATTGGAATCCTTACACCAACGAGATCTGGCCCGCAGCAGAGAGAGATACCGAAGAACCGGTTCCACCGGATTTGAACGTCTCCTACAGTCCGGAGCCGGACACCCGTTACCGGACACTCCTCGATACGTATCTCGCAGCAAGGAAGATGGATCCGTATTCGCCAACCGCGCCAACACTGATTGCCCGCAGGTTCGACGAGGACAGGGAGATCCCCGAAGCATGCGTCAGGTCGATGTTCGAACAGGTGCTCACTTCTCCTCTGGTGGACCGGGTTGCCCGGTTGATAGAATCAAGACTCGGACGCCCGCTCGAACCGTTCGACATCTGGTACGATGGCTTCAGACCACGGGGTGCATACACCGAAGCCCGGCTCGATGAGATCGTAAAAAAGAGATACCCGAACGCTGAAGCGTACGAGAAAGACATGCCAAACCTTCTCACCAGGCTGGGATTCAGCCCCGAACGCGCGGACTACCTCGCGAGCCACATCGTCGTCGATCCCGCCCGGGGATCCGGCCACGCGGCGGGAGCCGCCATGCGGTCAGCGAAAGCTCACCTTCGTACACGGGTGGGCAAGGATGGGATGGATTACAAGGGATTCAACATAGCGGTGCATGAGATGGGACACAATGTCGAACAGGTGTTCTCGCTCAACGACATCGACCACACACTGCTTCAGGGTGTCCCCAACACGGCTTTCACCGAAGCACTTGCCTTCGTGTTCCAGGCGCAGGATCTCTCTCTCCTCGGTCTCGAAAAACCCGACAGGAGAAGCGAAGCCCTCAAAACGATCAACGACTTCTGGATGACCTACGAGATTGCGGGCGTCGCTCTCGTTGACATGGGTATCTGGCACTGGATGTATGACCATCCGGACGCGACACCTAACGATTTGAAAGAAGCGACGATACGGATTTCCAAAGACATCTGGAACCGTTATTACGCATCGGTATTCAAAAAAAAGGATGTCGTTCTCCTGGGGATCTACTCTCACATCATCCACTCATTTCTTTACATACCCGACTATCCTCTGGGACACCTGATCGCATTCCAGATCGAGGAGCAGATGAAAAAAGCTGGGGACGTGGGATCGGAGTTCGAGCGGATGGCGAAACTGGGGAGAATAGCTCCCGACATCTGGATGGAAGAAGCCACCGGCTCACCCATCGGAGCCGACGCCCTGCTCGAGGCGACTGAAAATGCTGTGAGAGAACTGGAGGCGTGGGACTGATGGAACTAGAGGGTGGCGTCTCAGGAGGATTTCAAATCATGGGAGATAACCCGGTCAGACGGAGTTAATCCATTGACAAACAGCGGGTATTTACTATCATTGGTAAAAAATCAGGGTTTGAAGAAAGGAGATCAAACTATGTTCCGTCATTATATCACCAATATCAGTCTGGCGTTATTCGCGATTGTCTATCTCGTAAGCTCGGCAGGAGCAGAAACCTGGAAACCTTACGACTTCAAGGGAAGTGAGCACTTCAAGTATTCCATCAAGAGTATCGATGGGGACCAGGAGAAGACCGGCCACTTCACCCTGGACCTCAAGAAGATCGAAGAGAACAAATTCAAGGTCAGTTACAGCTCAGCATTAGGAGACAACGAGTCATCTTCCACGACAACGACTACCGCTGATGAAATGGCGGGGAAGATCATGATGTCGCTCATGATGAGCGGATCCGAGGCCGGCGCCGTGCTCGGTTCGACCCTCTTCACACCCATGCTGGGGATGATGTTCATGGGCGGGGCTGATCTCGAAGTCGGATCCGGCTGGTCGAGGACAGAAGAGGGTAAAAAGATGTCCTTCAAGATAGAAGCCAAGGAGAAGATCGCAGGCCAGGAGGGGTACCGCTGCGTCTTCCGTGAGGGGGACAATCTGAAATACATGCAGGTGATCTCCCCCGAGATCGGACTCCCGCTGCGCACCGAAGTCGTCGAAGATGACGGGAAGCGTTTCATCTCGGAGCTCATCGAGTTCAGCAAGTAAGTTTGTCCGGCCGGCATAACCATGTCATCGACTTGACTCACCGGAAAAACCGTGATACAATGACAGTATCACGAAGCTGTATCTTTCAGCGGGGTGGGCGGATGGGGTCAGCGTAATCATCTTTCCCGGAAGCCGTCTCATTCCTGTACTCCCGAAACGATGACGAGGTGGGTCATGAAAAAAACCGTCTTTACATTATTTATCCTTTGTTTTTCGACCGTTTCGGTCTCGCTGGGGACAGCACCGGGCGACACTCTCTGGACCAGGGTGATAGGTGGGGTATACAACGACGCGGCTTTCGAGATCCAGGAGACGACTGATGAGGGGTTCATCGTCGTGGGTTATTCCTACTCGTTCGGGCCCGGCAACTACGACGTCTACCTGGTAAAAACCGACGCCGATGGAGACACCATGTGGACACGCACTTACGGCGGTGCCGCTGACGGCGATTACGGCACCTCGGTCAAGCAGACCACCGACGGCGGATACATCGTTGCCGGATACTCCGAGTCCTTCGGACCCGGCGGGTACGGCGGATACCTGGTGAAGACCGATGCCGTGGGCGACACACTGTGGACGAAGTCATTCGGCGGCAGCGGGTATGATCACATTCACTGCGTCCAGCAGACGGCCGATTCCGGATACGTCGTCACCGGTCGGACCAATTCCTTCAGCGAGAATGAAGATTATGATCTGTACCTCGTGAAGACCGATACAGAGGGCGACACGCTGTGGACGCGGACCTACGGTGGATCCGACTGGGATGAAGGCTACACCGTACAACAGACAAGTGACGGCGGTTATATCGTCGTCGGCCACACGGTTTCCTTCGGGGGAGGCAACGAAGACATCTGGCTCGTGAAAACCGATGCCTCCGGAGACACTCTCTGGACGAAGACGTACGGCGGGGGCCTTGCTCTGGTCGCCCGGTCTGTGGAACAGACAACCGATGGCGGATACATCATCGGTGGCCAGACCGATCCGTGGGGAGGTTCGGCGGACGTTTTACTGATTAAGACCGATGACGCCGGTTCCATCGAGTGGGCACATCTCTACGGATGGGATGGCGACCAGATGCCGAACCAGGTTCATCAGACGGATGACGGAGGATACATTTTCGCAGGCTACGGATGGATGGGCGGTGATGGATGGTATGACATCTATGTTGGGAAAACTGATGCGAATGGGAGCCTCGAGTGGTCGGGCACATACGGTGGTGCGCAGGATGAGCACGCCATGTCCGTGATCCAGGCCGGTGACGGCAGTTTTGTCGTAGCCGGAGACACGCGGTCGTACGGCATGGGTGCCGCGGATTTCTATATCCTGAAGCTCGCCGGAGAGCAGCCGACACCTGACGTCTCTATCACGATGATACCGGATGATGACCCTCCTGTGCCGGTCCCGCCAGGCGGGAGCTTCGGCTTTACCGGTACTCTCATCAACCATTCCGGCCTGCCTGCCACACTCGACGTGTGGACGATGGCGATCGGGCCGCCTGTCTCGTTTTCCGTAGGACCGTTCCTCCAGTTCAACGATGTCCAGATCGCCGGGAACGACACGATCAGCGGCCACGTCAACCAGGATGTCCCCGGGGCGGCACCTCCGATTTCATTCAATTATGTCCTCTACTGCGGTGACTATCCATCGACCGTTTTCGATTCTTCCTTCTTCCAGGTCGACGTCACACAGGACTCGATCCCGGGTGGAGGGGATGGGAAACATCTTTCTCTCCAGGATAGTGAGTTTGAGGTGTTCCTACACAAAGACAGTAGTGAAGAAACCGGTTGCTTTCACGAGAGCAGATAGGTTCTTGGGAGAAATTATTAAAGCCTGGGCATCGATATTACATTTGGTCCAGAAAAGGTAATCAATTCACTGATCCCTCCAGGGACAGAGAAGAATCCGGCTGCCTCTACCAGAGCAGACAGGCCCTTGGAGACATCGATTCCCTGCTATCCGGGGAAGGGTCTTGACATCCTTCTGTGTTGACAAACCACCACACCCTCGATATTTATACTCTGTCGCGGGAGTGACGCCGGCGGGTGCATCTCTCTGTTCCTGTTCCGGA
The DNA here is from genome assembly GCA_964654825.1 of uncultured Gemmatimonadota bacterium. GTDB lineage: Bacteria > Gemmatimonadota > CAZMKB01 > CAZMKB01 > CAZMKB01 > CAZZKG01. Next base: position 16,231 of record CAZZKG010000004.1, read on the forward strand.
GCGTCATCCCCCAGCGGCTTACCGTTTCATCATCTCGCAGGATACGATCGAAACATGATCTACGGTGTTGGTATCGATTCAATCGAAATTGAACGCATCAAGAGGGAACTCACCAGGGACAGTGATTCATTCTGCAAGTCCATTTTTACCGGTGATGAGATAGCCTACTGCGGAAGGGCATCGAATCTCGATGTGAAATCACAGCGTCTTGCGGGCCGGTTCAGTGCCAAGGAAGCCTTTTTCAAAGCGATCGGTACGGGACTGAGAGACGGACTTCACTGGAAAGATGTCGAAGTGACGAACGACCGGCTCGGGAAACCACACCTCGTTCTGAGAAACAGAGCACTCGAGATCATCGAGAGAGAGAAAATCTCCTCGGTCCATCTATCAATATCGCACAGTAAACAAACGGCCACGGCTGTGGTGATACTCGAGAAGTGAGGGGATTATTTTTGGAGGATAAATGCCCAACATCGGTTCATACGAAGAGGCGGTAAAAAATTTCGACTGGTCGCTCCCGGAGAAGGAGCTCGGATACAACAGGGGTGATGTGATCAATATCGGCTGGTACTGTTCTGACAGAATCTGTCATATGGGGAAAGCTGATAAAACGGCCCTCATCTGGGAGGGGTTCGACGGAGGACAGGAGACATACACCTTCGACGACATCCGCCTGGGTAGCAACACCATTGCTGCTTTTCTGAGAGAGCTGGGAACGCGCGACGGGGACCGGGTATGTCTGTTCATGGACCGGATCCCCGAACTCTACATCGGTTTTCTCGGAATCCTCAAGACCGGCGCCATCGCCCAGCCGCTTTTCTCGGCGTTCGGGGATGAAGCGCTCCACGTCCGTCTCGAGAACGCGGAAACCGCGGTGATCCTGACTCAGAAGAAACACGTGGGTAAAGTGAGGCGCATTCTGGACAGGCTGCCCGCGCTCCGACACGTCATCATCGTTGACGACGATGGGAAGAAATCGCTCAGAGAAAGAGAGGTCGCCTTCTCACTCGAGCGAAGCGAGCACATCGAAGACTTCGAGTGCTTTTCGACGAAAGCCGAATCACCATCGGTACTCCACTACACCTCCGGTACGACAGGTCGGCCCAAGGGAGTACAGCATGTTCACTACGCGTTAATCTCACAGTACCTGACGGCGAAATGGGTGCTCGACCTGCGGCAGGATGACGTCTACTGGTGTACCGCCGATCCGGGATGGGTCACCGGAACATCCTATGGCATTATCGGGCCGTGGAGCCAGGGGATCACCCAGTGTGTTCTCGACTCGGGGTTCTCCGCCGAGAGCTGGTACCGGTTTATCGAAAAACACCGGATAACGCTCTGGTATACGGCCCCGACAGCCATCCGGTCTCTGATGAAGGCCGGTGAAGAACAGGCGAAGAAGTTCGATCTGTCCTCGCTCCGGCATCTGACAAGTGTCGGTGAGCCTCTCAATGCCGAAGCGGTGATCTGGTCGGAGAAGGTGTTCGGAAAACCTTTCCACGACAACTACTGGCAGACGGAAACCGGCTCGATCATGATCGGCAACTTCCCCGGGATGCCGGTGAAACCGGGATCTATGGGGAAACCCTTCCCGGGCATCACCGCCCGGGTTCTGGATCCCGCAACGTACGAACCGTTCGATGAACCCGGCAAGATCGGGCTGATCGCCTTCAGACCCGGCTGGCCGGCGATGATGCGGACCTACTGGGGAAACGAACAGACCTACAAAAGCAAGTTCGTAAACAGCTGGTATCTGTCAGGCGATCGTTCGAGCATCGACCAGGACGGCTATTTCTGGTTCATTGGAAGGGATGACGATGTGATAAACACCGGCGGTCATCTGGTGAGCCCGTTCGAGGTCGAGTCCGCGCTGCTTGAGCATGAGGCGGTAGCCGAATCGGCCGTGGTGAGCAAGCCTGATGAGGTCAACATGGAGGTGGTGAAAGCTTTCATCACGCTGAAACCCGGCTTCGAAGCCGGCAAGGATCTCGAACTCAAAATCATGAACTTCACCCGGAAGAAACTCTCTCCTCTCGCCATGCCCCAGGAGATCGAATTCGTGGACTCCCTCCCGAAGACCCGGAGCGGGAAAATCATGCGCCGCCTCCTGCACGCGAAGGAGTGGGGTGAGGAGATCGGCGATACGTCCACACTCGAAGATGAAGAGTAACGAGCCGGGCCGACGACCGGTCCCGGTTCCGAGATGTTTTACGTAATGACAATACCGACTGGAACGAGGAGCTACCATGGAAGAAATGAAGGAAGCTATCCTGAATTACATCGTGGATGAATACCTGGAAGAAGATGACGACGAGATTAATGCAGACACTCCGCTTATCTCGGGCGGTATCGTCGATTCTTTTTCAATGGTCTCGTTGAAAAGATTCCTGGAGAACAAGTATCAGATCCGGATTCCGGACGAGAAAGCTACACCGGAAGCATTCGACACCGTGAACAAGATCTGCACGGTCATCAAGGAGTACACATCATAAAAGAACACGATTCATCCGTATCGTCTCTCATGATGCCATAATGCATACCGGAGACCCAGGGCGCAATCCGAACCGACCGGCGTGTGAGATGTCCGGCCAACTGATTCGCCGATATTCGAACGGGAGGAAACCATGGCCTACAGCAGTAAAGTGAAAGAAATCTATCGGAAACAACTGGAGGAGATAGAGGCCGCAGGGATTTTCAAGCAGGAGAGATTCATCCATTCGGCGCAGGCTGCCGACATCGAGGTTGAATTTCCCGAGGGGTCGGGCCTGAAGAAAGTCATCAACATGTGTTCGAACAACTACCTGGGTCTCTCGAGCCACGAGGAGGTGATCCGTGCCGCGCATGAAGGCCTGGATTATCGTGGCTACGGCATGTCCTCGGTACGTTTCATCTGTGGCACGCAGGACATCCACCGTGAGCTCGAGAACAATATGACCGAATTCCTCGGGACTGAAGACACGATCCTTTTCCCTTCCTGCATGGACGCCAACGCAGGTGTTTTCGAGGCGATACTCTCCGAGGAAGACGTCATGATCTCCGACAGGCTGGTACATGCCTCTCTCATCGACGGCATCAGGCTCTGTAAAGCTCAACACGACACGTATAAGCACTCCAACATGGAACACCTCGAAAGTAAGCTGGAGCTCCATGCCGACAAGCGTCTCAAACTGATCATAACCGATGGCGTGTTCTCGATGGACGGTGACACAGCAAAACTGGGTGAGATGGTCGAACTGGCCGAGAAACATGATGCGATGATCCTGGTCGATGACTCACACGCCACCGGGTTCATAGGAAAGACGGGGCGCGGGGTCCATGAGAAGTGCGGCGTGATGGGTAAGATAGATATCATCACGACCACTTTCGGCAAAGCACTGGGAGGAGCCTCGGGCGGCTGTGTCTCCGGCCGGGCCGAGATCGTCGCCATGTGCCGTCAGAAGGCACGACCATATCTGTTTTCCAACACAGTCGCCCCTGTCATCGTGTCGGGTGTACTCCGGGTGCTGGATATCCTCTCGGGCAGTACCGAGCGGCGCGACAAACTGGAAGAGAACTCTGCATACTGGCGAAAGGGCTTGAGCGAAGCCGGATTCATTCTCAAGGAGGGCGACACTCCGATTGTCCCGATCATGCTCTTCAACGCGAAGCTCTCGCAGGATGTCTCGAGGGATCTTTATGATGAGGGAGTCTACGCCACCGGGTTCTTTTTCCCCGTCGTGGCGAAAGGACAGGCGAGGATTCGCACCCAGATATCGGCCGGTCACGAGAAGTACCACCTCGACAAAGCGCTCGAAGCGTTCGTCAAGGTCGGGAAAAAACACGACATCCTCGGAAAAGGTAAGAAGGAGATCATCGACAAATATGGCTTGTGAGGCGATCGGAGAACCTCACCAGGCCCTCGAGCTCAGCCTGTCCCGGTTAGTCTGTTCTCAATATCACAGCGTCAAGGCTGTCATATTCGTCAATAGTTTTGAGCAAAATTAAAACGGCATCAGAAATTGAACTTCAGGCGGGCGAAACCGCCCGGCCCTCCCCTCCCGTTCTGCCCTTCCTCATCGCCAATGGGAAAGAAGGCGGTGGCGGACAATTTTACTCCGGGATACACCGAGTACTCAAGCCATGGATTGAGGAGCCCGCTCGGGTCATCGACACCGATGATTCCGTAAAGGGAGATCTCGGCCAGGTCGGTGATCGGGTACGACACTCCGGTAAAGATTGTGTTCCTGTCGATCGCGAGTACTTCTCCCGCGTACATGGCCATCCGGTCGTTGAGGGTGATCTGTGATCTGTCCGTCCTCCCCTGCCCGAGCACGAGATACTCCGCCATGACGTACCACTGGGATTCGAAAGTGTGATCCAGTCCTAGCAGGAACCTTTCATGATCCTTTGCCGCTTGTGTAAGAGTGCCCACGTCGGTTATCCCTTCGACGAACACGTACCCGCCCTCACCGTATATCCCGATGTCCAGGAGCTCGCCGGCAAACTCCCCACCGACGAGCTGCCACCGGAACCGGTGTGTGAAGACGGACGGATCGAGACCACCTGCCGGAACCTGATCAGCGTCCTCCGAATTGATCGCCTCCCAATCGATACGATCCTTTACAAAGTGCGTGTACTGGAGGGCGAAGTCCCATCCGTGGATGGAACTTTTGAGCCTCCCCTGGTAGTCGGCTCTCGCGAGACGGTCGGATAACCTCACCAGACCCTCGAGCTCGATCTGTCGCGGGAGGTCTACGGTCAGCATCATGGCGTCGATGCCATCTACTTCATAACTGGGGTCGAGCGGTTGTGGGGGATTGAAAAGGTCTATCGGGTTGTACGCATACCCTGTCCCCGAGTAGAATTTGTGTCGCCCCACTCGAAGCCTGATGTTCGATTTGTAGAGAGTGGCGAACGCCTCCTGGATATAATTATTGTTTTCGAACCGATAGAAAAACCGTTCCTCGGCGCCCGGAATACCGTTTGCAGGATCACCGGGGACGAGCTGAGCCCTTTCCCGCTGCGGCAGGTACCTGACGAGACTCACACCGGTCGCGCCACTGTATATCTGTCCCACAACCCCGATCCCGAAGTCGAAATATTCTCCCGACCTCCCGTCTATATTCAGTCTCACACGGGCGCCGTTGAGTACTGTCACATCCCGGTCATCTCTGATGTACTCAAAATTGGTGGTGTTCTCGACATACCCGCGGAAGTCGAACGGGAGACCGGTACTCTCCATCCCTGTTGGGAGCGGGGCGTATCCGTCACCCGAACCGGGCAGCGGGACTTCCTTCTCACATGAACCGGGATGCGGGATCGATCCGTCGCCGCGGACGCTTTTCGCTGTGTCACGAGAGGCGTTCGAGAATGCGGTATCCCGGACCGCCCGTCCCTCGCCGGGTCCACCGCTCTGAGCCGGACCGGAGGCATAAGATACACTCGCGGCCACACAGAGAGCGACCAGTGCTGCCGGAAGTGTCAGGAATCGTCGTCTTCGCGTGACATGCGCATGCTTTCTTCTCCGCTTTCTTATCATGTCCCGGTTCACTTATCCAGGTTTCTGGCTTCAAAAATCGAATCAGTCAATTTAACTTTGAATCGAATATCCTTGATCACATTGACGGTCCGCGTTCCATCCTCGAGATTCGTCATGGTGAACCGGTGGGCCACGACTCTCCCGCCTGCCTGGTGAATATCGGTACAGATCAATCTCTTGTAAGGCTCATCGTCCTCTTCCCGATAGAAGTCGATCCTCCTCGTGAGAAAATCGGACTTCCCGATCCAGGCGACCACTTTTTTATAACTCGGTCCTTCGGGAGTCGGAACGAGGTCGAGCACGTAGCACATCGCATCTCCTTCTTCTTCTTCATTCAGAATGGTACCGGTGTACTTCGTGCTGATCTTCCCTCCCGCCTGGTCTTCATAGGTGAAGTCGGAACCCATCACCTTTTTCTTTCTCATGTGGCTGCCCAGTTTTCTTGTGCGGCGCGTTTCAGGATTGAACATCCAGATATTGTCCCCGTCTTCGGTCATCAATATCTTCTGTCCTCTGATATCAGCCGGGGCGAGATACTCGGCCAACTGCTTTCGGCCGTTGTCGACCGCCCAGGATCGAATGACCAGTGTCCTCTCCCCACCCCCACTCGTTGTGATGATCTGATCCATCTCGATATACGCGCTTTCATATCCTTCAGCCGTATCGCACCTGTCGAGGATCTCGGCCGCGGCGGGAACGGAAGCAGAGACGGTTGCGGGTCCAATCAGGGAGAGCAGCACGATAAGCACCAGCCGAATGGAACGAATGATCACATCAAACTCCCGAGTCCTCTCTATCATGGTCTCTCCTTTCAACAAATCTCATCGGTCACCGGTATCTCTGATTATTCTCTTTTCGAACAACACTGCGAGGGGCGGCAGCAGCGTGATTGTGGAGAGAAAACACATCCCCACTCCCACGAACAGCACGAAACCAAGCGACGCCATACCTCTCATCATGTACAACATGAGACTTCCGAACCCGATCATCGTGGTCAGAGACGTCATCAGTATGGCCCTCCCGACACTCGTCACTGCCCGTGGCATACCCCCCCTGCCCTCCTGAATGAACCGGTGGAAGAAATGCACCCCGTCATCGACACCGATACCGATGATGACCGGGAGCGCTATCATGTTGATGTAATTCAGTTTCTCGCCCATGACCCACATGATACCGAGGGTGAGGGCCAGGCCCGTCACGAGGGGTAGGAACGCCAGAACCGCTATGAGAGGGCGCCGGAAATCCAGAACGAGCACAAGGAGAATGACCAGAATCGCCGCGAGGGCTGCCTTTCGACCTTCGCGGAGCGTCTCGAGGTTCATGTTGAGCATCATCTGCGGCATGCCTGTAACATTCGGATGGACCTTGCTAACCACATCCTGGAAAAGCTCGAGATCTTCTCTCTCATAGAGATTCTCCTTTGGCAGGATGCTCATGAGAAAGCCGGGTGCGGTGTTACTCGTGTACTTGGCCACGATGTCTTCCGGGACCATCTCTATCGTGACGGGATCATCTCCCTCTGCCATTCTCATGAGCTTCGATCGCAGCAGCTGTTCGAAGAGATGGGCGAAGCGGTCTACCGCCTCCCAATCGACTGAATCTCCGCTTTCGATCCGGCTGACAACACGCTTGAGTGACCCCTGATCACGCGTGTCCCTGGTCGCGACAATGCTTCTCGTCTTCTCGACCACTCTGTCCTGCCCGCCGGTGAAGGCGAGGGCCTGGATCTCGACGAGGTTCGCCCAGAGGCGATCGAGCTCCAGCCCGAGTTTCTTCCGTAGCTCGGTGGGATCAGCCTCTTCACTCCTCCCCGATGATGCTTCCACTTCGACGAAGGATAACGGAGCACCCTCATCCCGGAGAGCTGCCCTTAATTTCCTTATGTACGGAATGCTCTCATCAAAATCCTGCCTGCTCACCCACATCGAAATGTCATCCACTTCGCCGACGAGGTTCTTGTCCGTGAACTTCTTCCTCAGAAGGCGGGACTCCTCAACGCTCTCGGCGGTGAGCAGGCTGAAGGACACCGAAAGTTTGAATTTATCGATGATTTCATCCTGGAGCAGGACCGAACGCAGCCCCTCCGCTTCGAGATTCAAAAAATTCCACTCCCACTCGAGATCGTTGCCAGCTTTCACACCGAGGATGGTCCCCACGATGACGGCGGGAATCACGATTTTCCAGTGTCGCCCCATCGTCTCAGCGAGAAAACCGAGGGCTCTGAAATCCTTCGAGCGTTCGGGAGCTCTGCCTTTCTTCGCCGATCGGACAGCGCGTGCCGCCAGGAGCGACGGGAGGATCCAGAGCACGGCAAACAGCGTGACGAGAACCCCGGTTCCGGCGCAGAAGCCGAACTGCTCGATACCCTTAGTGTCAGCTATCATCAGGGTAAAAAAGGCCACCGATGTCGTCACCGCACCGGTGATCACGCCCCTCCCGGTCCCACCGAGGGCGAGCGCGAGAGATTCTTCGAGTGATCGACCGGCAGCCATTTCTTCATGAAATCTGCTCGAGAGATGGATGGAAAAATCGATTCCGAGGCCCAGGAGGACAGCCATGATCATGACGGTGATTATGTTCATCTCCCCGAGTGTGAGGGCCACAAAGCCGACGGTCCAGATTATCCCTGCAACGATCGGGATCAGTGAGAACACAGGAGTGACGAAGCTTCGAAAGTACCAGACGAGGAGTAAAAACAGGAGAACCAGGGCAACAAGGCTGATCAGCATCGTCTGGGGTCCGATCGAATCCATCTCGTCACGGCCGACAGCGGTCATGCCGGTACGCTCGATCCGGTACCCGGGATATTTATCCGCCAGAGGGGAGAGGAGTTTCTCGATCTGCTTGTCTATGAGCGGAACGTTTTCGGCGTCATCGGACGGTACGACGGATGCGACTGTGATGAGAGACATGCTGTTGTCGAGTGAGAACATGTATGGTCTGCCAATTGTCAGGTCTCGCACCGTGCGGGTCAGTCTGTTTTTCTCCGGTTCTCCATCAGCGGCACGGGAAAGCGTCTCGATAAACCCGTGAACCGCATCGAGGGAAGCCACGATCTGCCTTTCCTGGTTTTTCACGTTATCCGCGTCGGTGTACTCCGCCTCGAAGTCGTCGTTGAGATGCGTCAGGTAAGGAAGAAGGCGGGGATCGGCGAACACATCGGCCATACGCTCAGCTTCCCTCGGTTTCAGGAGACGCATGAGGTGATCCGTTAACCAGTCTTCCGGCAGCCCGCCATAAACGTAGCGTGCGAAACGTCTCGTCTTGACACAGTCCGCGACGGGAGTTCCCTTTTCACATACGAGTCCATCCTGGAGCAATGCAGATGCTTCATCCGTCACCTGCTCCAGTACCGCGGGGTCGGGGCCGCTGATGACCACGATCATATTGCCCGGCTGGAGGAAATTGTTGTCTATCTTGATGAATTCTCCGACGACCGGCAGTGTTTCGGGGAGGAGGGTCGACCAGCGCATATCGATGACGAGACGCTGTGAAGCCCAGCCGAGGAGAAGCGTCAAGAACAGCGAAACCGCAAAAACCGGCCAACGCCGGCGTGTCGCCATGGAGACGATTCCATCGAGAAGCTTCTTACGCATCTTCGGTCCACCTTCCTGTTGAATCGGCTGGTTTTAAAGCCTCGAACATGGTATCGAGATAGTGATCGATCTGCCTTTCGAGATCGAAGTAACCCCTGCTGAGGAGGTAGTGCAGGCCGATCCCATCGAGATATGCGATCAGGTTGATCGCGACAGCCTCGGCATCCATTGCGACCTCAGACCGGAACGTACCCCCGGATATCCCCTCGAGCAGCAGGTCTGTTATCCTCTTTCGCGTACCCTGGAAGATATCCCGGGCGAGGTTCAGGTGTGCGTAATAGTTCTCATTGGCGAACACCGCCTGAAAGATACCTATGGAGATCCGGACCACACGCTCATCGGACAGGAAACCCTCCATCATCGCATGAACGAACTTCCGCAGCCGCTGTTCCGAGGGTGTCGTGGCATCGAGGATCTTCCCGGCTTTCTCCTCGATTTCCTCAACCCAGCTCACAATCGCGAATCTAATCAGATCTTCCTTGGATTCGAAGTATTCGTAGATGGTGCCCTTCCCTACTCCGGCGGCTTGGGCGATCTGACTGATGGTCGTCGAATGAAAATCCTGTTCTGCCAGAAGATCGAGAGCGGCGAAGGCGATCTCCTTCCTGCGCCGCGACTTGTCGACGATCTTCGGGGTCATAGATGGGCGCTCCTTCTGCTGAAGACTCATTTGTTTATATTGACCGACCGTTCAGTCATAAATAATATAACCAGGAGAATCATACCTGTCAACTCTATTTGATAACTATTTATAAAAAGAGCCGTAAGAGACTTCAATCCGGTCCTTTCTACCTCCGGTATCTCAGGGCGTTTAAAGAGACCAGCGGGTCGGTAATGTTCTCCTGTCCGACCCTGCCGGTAATCCGACACCGCCTTCAGTCAAAATGCTGGGGCCTCCTCTTCTCGGGGACAGGAGCACCTTGACAGGAGCACACCATCGGGATAATTATACGCCGGGGCCAGGGGAGAGCAGGCTCATCTTCCCGGGATTGGGAAACACCCCTGCTCAGGAGGATGGATGAACCCGTTTTGCGAGTGTACGGGAAATTTGAGGGAGTCACGTCCCCCGGGAACTGGGACATACTGAAAACAGTCAACAGAAATACTGCCCGAGGGGGCAGAAGACATGACAGAAGGGAAGAAGAACCTCAGAACAGATACCGCGGTCAGAAGCCTCGACCCCGTATTCAAACCCCGATCGATCGCCATTATCGGGGCATCGAGGGAGAGAGGAACCATAAGCCACCAGATCCTGCACAATCTTCTCGACTACGAATTCGCCGGAAAGGTGTTCGTGGTCAACCCCGGATCAGATGTCGTGAGCAGCCTGAAGTCATACCCTTCCGTCCTCTCGATTCCCGATGAAGTGGACCTGGCAATCATCGTGGTACCGAGGGCTCTTGTGGGCGGTATCGTCGATGAGTGCGGCAAGAAGAAGGTACGGGGTATGATCATCGTCACCGCCGGGTTCAGCGAGACGGGTGAGGAGGGGAAAAAGCTGGAGGAGTGGCTCGAACTCAAAGGAAAAAAGTACGGAATGAGGATTGTCGGGCCAAACTGCATGGGTGTTCTGAATACCGATCCCCGCATACGGTTGAACGCCACCTTCTCATCCACCCAGCCACGTCGGGGGAAAGTGGGATTCATGTCACAGAGCGGTGCTCTCGGTGAAGCAATCCTCGCTCACGCGAGGGATATCAACCTGGGATTCTCGAAGTTCGTGAGTCTGGGAAACCAGGTCGACATCTCGGGGACGGATCTCCTCGCCTCGTGGAAGGAGGACCCATCTACAGGTCTCATCCTCATGTACCTGGAGAGTTTCGGAAACCCACGGGAGTTCACCCGGCTCGCACGAGAAACATCCCTTAAGAAACCGATCATCGCGGTCAAAGCTGGGAGAACGAGGGCCGGCGCCAGAGCGGTGGCCTCACACACAGGTTCCCTTGCCGGTCTCGACGTGGCGGCCGAAGCCCTGTTCGAACAGTGCGGCATTATCAGGGTGAATTCGGTCGAAGAACTTTTCGACCTCGCTCAGGCTTTCGTGCACCAGCCGTTACCCGCCGGAAATCGGGTAGCGGTTCTCACCAACGCAGGCGGTCCCGGTATTATGGCCGTGGATGCCATCGAAGGATCCGGAATGGTTGTGACCGCACTTTCTGGGAAGACGAGAGAGGAACTCCAAAAATTTCTCCCTCCGCACGCCAGTACGAAAAACCCCGTGGACCTTCTGGCCAGCGCGCAGCCCGAGCACTACGGGAAAGCTCTCGAACTGCTCCTTTCCGATCCCGGAGTGGACGCGGTAATCGTCATCTGCGTGGCGCCGATCGTTACCAATCCCATCAAGGTGGTCAAAAAGATCACATCGCTCAGCCGGAAACACTCGAAGACGGTTCTCGGATGTTTCATGGGGAGAGAAAACATCTACAGACAGTGGTCGGAGATAGGCGGGAAAAGGATCCCCATCTACCTGTTTCCCGAATCTGCGATCGACGCGCTCTCGGCGATGGTGAGGTACGGGAAATGGCGGGATCGGCCGCCGGGCAGGATCAGGCGATTCAGGGCGAAGAGAGATCAGGTCACGGCGATACTCGGAAAGGTTCAGGAGGAAGGGCGGCAGTACCTGTTCCAGGATGAAGCGTTTCGGGTACTCGCAGCCTACGGCATAAACGCTCCGGCATTCCGGATCGCACCGACACAGTCGGAAGCGGTGAAAGCTTCGGAAGAACTGGGTTACCCTGTCGCGCTGAAAGTGCTCTCTCCATCTTCTCTTCACAAAACCGATCTCGGTCTCGTGGTCCTCGACCTCCCCGATGATCGCGAGGTGAGGAGAGCCTTCGGGGAAATCAGGACCAGCGCAGAAAGGGAGCTGGGAGAAGACGGATTCCGCGGGACCCTCGTGCAGAAAATGGCGACAGGCATACAGGAAACCATCATCGGTATGGTACACGACCCGAATTTCGGTCCCCTCCTGATGTTCGGCCTCGGGGGGATCTACGTCGAAGTGCTCAAAGATACCGCTTTCAGGGTCCTCCCTCTCACCGACATCGATGCGATGGAAATGATAAAGAGTGTCAGGAGTTATCCGATGCTGGCAGGTGTGAGAGGCAGGGAGATTGTCGACATCGATGGCCTCGTCGAATGCCTCCAGCGGATCGCCCAGCTGGTAACCGAGATTCCCGGCATCGACGAACTGGAGATAAACCCTCTGATGGTCGGGAAGAGCACGGAGGAATTTATGGCCATAGACTGCAGGATGAAACTCGTCGAAGGATAGGAGAGGCTCAGGAAAACCATTGACAGACGCGATATACAGAGATATAATGATCACCAGTTTCACGTTTTTTGTGAACGCGAAGGGTGTGGGAAATGCTTATTACGAAGGACAAGCTGCACCGGCAGGCGCTGGAACAGATCCGACCGTATGTCCCGGGTAAACCAATCGAAGAAGTCGAGAGGGAGCTTGGCCTGAATCTCATCGTCAAGCTGGCATCGAATGAAAATCCTCTGGGGCCGAGCCCCCGCGCCATGAGCGCGATTCTGGATCGGGATCGGATACGGAAGATCCATCTCTACCCCGATGCCGCCGGGTACAACCTCAGAAACCGGCTGAGTGAAAAATTAGAGGTCCCGCCTGATCAGATCACTCTCGGCAACGGCTCAGTCGAGATCGTCGAACACATCACCGCGGCCTTCCTGGATCCGGGTGATGAAGTGATTGTCGGGTGGCCGGCATTTTTCAAATATATCATAGCCACGCAGATTATGGACGGCACCGTGGTAAAAGTCCCGCTGAACGGCATGAAATACGATCTCATGGCCCTCGCGCGGGCGGTCACCCCTAGGACACGACTCATCTTCATAGCGAACCCGAACAATCCGACAGGAACGTTTGTGAACACAGGCGAAACCCGGAAGTTTCTGAACAGCATCCCGGACGAAATAATCGTCGTGTTCGACGAAGCCTATTTCGAATACATAACCGATGAGGATTATCCCGATTCCATTCGGCTGACACATGAGGGCAGGAACATCATAACCCTGAGGACTTTTTCGAAAATTTACGGTCTCGCGGGATTGAGGATCGGATACGGAATTTCACGACCGGATACCATACAATCTCTGAACAGGGTTCGTGAGACATTCAACACCAGCTCACTCGCGCAGACTGCGGCGCTTCACGCGCTCGATGATACCGAACACGTTGATAAATCGAGGGACCACAACAGACGGGAGAGGGCGAGGTTCATCCGGGAGCTGGAGGGGCTGGGTTTACGATGTACCCCATCCGCGGCCAACTTCGTTCTGGTCGACACAGGGAGAAATGCGGCGGAACTCTTCAAACAACTCCTCGAGGAGGGCGTGATCGTCCGGCCGATGACCATGTACGAACTGCCTCGCAGCATGAGGATTACCGTCGGTAAAACAGACGAAAATGAAAGGGTGCTCGAGGCTCTGTCGAAGATCCTTTGAAAAATCCGAGGAGTGAAACCTTGCCGAAAATTGCCGTCATAGCCGGAGATGGTATCGGGATCGATGTTACCATTGAAGTAAAGAAGGTCCTGAAAACCATCAACGAGCACACGGACATCGGTCTCGAGCTCACCGAGTTCGACTACGGTGCCGAGAAGTATCTGAAAACCGGAATCAGTCTCCCCGAAGAGATGTTCGACGTCTTCCGTAACGAGTACGACGCGATATTCCTGGGTGCCCTCGGGGATCCGAGGATACCGGACATGACACACGCGAAGGACATTCTGCTGGGCCTCCGGTTCAAACTTGATCTCTACGTGAACTATCGACCTATCAAACTGCTCAATAAAAAACTCTGCCCTCTCAAGGACAAAACGGAAAAAGACATAGACTTCGTGGTGTTCAGAGAAAACACCGAAGGTCTCTACGTCGGCATGGGAGGAATTTTCAAAAAAGGGACTCCGGATGAAATCGCCATTCAGGAAGATGTGAACACCCGGAAGGGTGTGGAGAGAATCATCGTACACGCTTTCGAATACGCCACGGCACACAAGATGACAAAAGTTACCATGACCGACAAGAGCAACGTCCTGAGGTTCGGACACGACCTGTGGGTGAGAACTTTCGAGGAAGTGGGCAGCCGTTATCCCGACATCGAACAGCAGCACATGTATGTCGATGCTCTCACGATGCAGATGGTCAAAAGGCCCCAACAGTTCGAGGTCATCGTCGCCTGCAATATGTTCGGGGACATTGTAACCGACCTGGGCGCTCAACTGCAGGGCGGGCTGGGTCTCGCCGCATCGGGTAACATCCATCCCGGAGCTGTATCGATGTTCGAACCGGTCCACGGTTCGGCCCCCAAATATCAGGGTAAGAAAATCGCCAATCCCATGGCGGCAATCCTGACCGCGGGTATCATGCTCGATCATATCGGTTATCCTGAAATCGCCCGGCGGGTTGAAGATGCCGTGGCCCGGGCCATCGACACGGGCAATACGACACGCGATCTGGGTGGAAATCTCGACACTGAAGCCGTCGGGGATTATATAACAGGTGTCTTGGAAAAGGAGCTATGACATGGGGATGACCATTGCCGAGAAGATTATCGCCCATCACAGTGGGAGAGACGAAGTCAAACCGGGTGATATAGTCACGGCTAGTCTCGACCTGGTCATGGGCACGGACATAGCGAGCCCCCTCGCGATCAAGGTGTTCCGTGAAATGAATGCCGAAAAGGTCTGGGACCCTGAGAAGATAGCTCTCGTAAACGACCATTTCGTCCCGGCGAAGGACGTACGGGCAGCCGACTTCTCCAGGACACTCCGGGAATTCGCGAAAGAGTTCGGGATCACTCACTACTTCGAAGTCGGGAGGAGCGGTATAAGTCACGTGATTCTTCCCGAGAAGGGGCTGGTGCTCCCGGGAGACCTAATGATCGGAGCGGATTCGCACACCTGCACATTCGGGGCACTGGGTGCTTTCGCTACAGGTGTCGGCTCGACCGACATGGCATCAGGCTGCGCCCTCGGTGAGATCTGGCTCAAAGTGCCGGAGACCGTTCGTATCAATTACACCGGCAGTCTCGGCAGGTGGGTGGGAGGCAAAGATGTCATTCTTTATACGCTCGGAGAGCTCGGTGTCCGCGGGGCGGTTTACCAGTGTGTCGAATACGCGGGCGAAGTCGTCCGGAACATGTCCATGTCGGACAGGTTCACCATGACGAACATGGCCATAGAAATGGGTGCCAAGACCGGTATCATCGAGGCCGACAGAGTGACGAGGGACTGGCTCGAGCCCAGGACGGACCGTCTTTTTGAAGAGTGGAAGAGTGATCCGGACGCCCGCAACGGCAGAGAAATCGAGATTGACTGCAGCGACCTGCAGCCGATGGTTGCTCTGCCTCACCTTCCATCGAATTCGAAACCGGTATCCGAGCTCGAGGAGACACCGGTCGATGAGGTGTTTATCGGAACCTGCACAAACGGGAGGATCGAGGACTTTCGTATCGCCGCAAAAATCCTGAAAGGAAGATCGGTCGCAGACAGCGTGAGGCTCATTGTCATCCCCGGAACAGCCTCGGTGATGAAAGACATGGTGAGAGAAGGGTTAGTGGAGATTTTCCTCGATGCGGGCGCAGCAGTAAGCACACCCACCTGCGGACCATGCATAGGAGGACACATCGGAGTTCTCGGAACAAACGAAGTCGGCCTGTTTACCTCGAACAGGAACTTCGTCGGCAGGTGTGGTGACCCGACCAGCGAGGTCTATCTCTCGGGACCTGCGGTTGCCGCAGCGACCGCCGTTGCCGGATACATTGCTCATCCCGATACACTGTGAGGCTACCATGGTGGAGAAAAAGTTGTCAGGAAACGCCATCGTCTACGGCGATGACGTGGATACGGACGTGATAATCCCGGCCCGTCACTGCACGAGTTATGACGCCGAGGAGCTGGGGAAACACTGTATGGAAGATCTGGACCCCGAATTCACAAAAAAGGTCAAGCCGGGGGATGTAATCGTTGCCGGAGAGAACTTCGGATGCGGGTCATCACGGGAGAATGCGCCCCTCGCGATCAAAGGAGCCCGCATATCGGTTGTCGTTGCCAGATCATTCGCCCGCATCTTCTTCAGGAACGCGATCAATATCGGATTACCCATCCTCGAATCGCCGGAGCTCGTTTCCGACACGAAGAATGGTGATCCGCTCGAAATCGACATGAACAGAAGCATCATCAAAAACGGCAGGACCGGTAAAGAGTACAATGTCCCTCCCCTGCCCCCGGAAATTCTGGAAATCGTTGAAGCGGGAGGGATGGTTGGATACGTGCGGAAAAAATTAGGCAGCCAGCGCTGAGCTGACCGACCTGTTTGTAAAGGAGAGCGACAGAATGTCCGGTGAAGCAAAAAAGATGAAATTCGAGAATGTTCTTTTCGAGGTAAAGGGCGGGATCGCTTACGTCACGATCAACAGACCAAAAGTGTTGAATGCCCTCAACACTCAGACCATTCTCGAACTGATGGCTTTGTTCTCGAGAATAAAAAGTGATAATGAGATATTCGGATGCATTCTCACCGGTTCCGGAGAAAAGTCTTTCATCGCCGGTGCGGACATCTCAGAACTCGCCCGGCTATCACCCATGGTCGGAAAAGATTTCTCCACGCGAGGTCAACAGGTCTTCAACTTCATCGAAGACCTCGGCAAGCCCGTGATCGCGGCGGTGAACGGTTTTGCACTCGGAGGAGGATGTGAAATCGCCATGGCCTGCACGATGAGGATAGCGAGCGAAAACGCCAGATTCGCTCAACCGGAAGTGAACCTCGGCCTCATCCCCGGCTACGGGGGGACGCAACGGCTCCCGCGTCTCGTCGGGAAGGGAAGAGCACTCGAGATCATCCTGACCGGTGAAATGATTGATGCCCCGGAAGCATTCAGGATCGGACTTGTGAACAGGGTCGTTCCGCTTGACGAACTCATACCCGAAAGCGAGAAGCTCCTGAAAAAAATCGCCACGAAGAGCCCGATAGCAGTGAAGCTCGCGATAGAGGCTGTGAACCACGGCATGGGGGTACCTCTTCACGAAGGTCTCAACAATGAAGCAAACCTGTTCGGCATGACGTGCGCGACCGACGACATGAGGGAAGGGACGAAAGCATTCATCGAAAAGCGGGAAGCGAAGTTCAAGGGAAAGTGACAATGAATCTGAGGGAACAGGAGCTCATTTACGACTGGAACACCGCCGGCGACCTTCCTCCTTTCAAACCGTCGAAGGAAATTGAATTCGATGACGAGACCCTTCGTGACGGTCTCCAGTCCCCGTCGGTCAAAGATCCCTCTCTCGATGACAAGATCAGAATCCTGCATCTGATGAACGATCTGGGGATCGACATAGCCGACATCGCCCTCCCCGGGGCCGGTCCACGGGCGCGGGAGCAGGCACTCACCCTCGCCAGGGAAATAGTCGACAGTAAGCTGGACATCAAGGCCGATTGCGCCGCGAGAACGGTAAAGCAGGACATACTCCCTATCATCGAGATCTCCCAGATCACGGGCCTCTCAATCGAAGTGTCGACATTCATCGGTTCGAGCCCCATCCGCATCTATGCGGAGGAGTGGAACCTCGACATGATGCGGAGGAGAACCGAAGAAGCCGTGTCGATGGTGGTTGATGCGGGTCTGCCCGTGATGTATGTCACCGAAGACACCACCCGGGCTCATCCCGATACGGTCGAGAAACTGTACTCGACCGCAATAGAGTGCGGTGCCAGGAGGATCTGCATATGCGACACGGTGGGCCACGCGATTCCGTACGGCGTTAAGAACCTGATCGGTTTCGTGAAAAAAGTCGTCAAGAACACCGGCGAAGACGTCAGGATCGACTGGCACGGTCACAGGGACAGGGGGCTGTCGATCCCCAACACGATAGCGGCAATCGAGGCGGGAGTTGACCGGGTTCACGGCACTGCCCTCGGTATCGGTGAACGTGTCGGCAACACACCGATGGACACACTTCTGGTGAACCTGCAACTTCTGGGCTGGATCGAGAAGGACCTCACGAAACTGCCCGAATACTGCAGGACCGTCTCCCGGGCCTGTGATGTCCCCGTTCCGATCAGCTATCCCGTCGTGGGAGCGGACGCTTTCAGGACAGCCACCGGTGTTCACGCCGCTGCAGTGATCAAAGCCCGGAAAAAAGGCGATTCCTGGCTGGCCGACCGGGTGTACTCCGGGGTCCCGGCCCACCTCTTCGGTATGGAGCAGACCATCGAAATCGGCCCCATGAGCGGTGAGTCGAACGTCATCTTCTGGCTCAGAGAGAAGGGCATCGAGCCGGAGAGGAGCCTCGTCGGGAAAATCTTCTCTCTCGCCAAATCCTCCAGAGAACTCCTCAGGGAAGAGGAGCTGCTTGAAATCCTCGAGCGGGAAAAGGTCATCTGATTAGAGACGGGTTCACCGGATCATCATTCTTTTCAGACGAAATTTGTCCTTGCGGAATCGATCCGGGAATCTTAATAATACGATACTTTTCGATTCATCATATTTACGGCCGGGTGTGAGTTCTTTATTCACATGATCCTCACACGCAGGTGGGTCGAGGATAACGGGGGAATCCCGCCCTCATCCGGAATCATGGCCATCCTCACACCAGAAAAGGGGAGAACAGCAATGTTCAAAGAATTCAAGGCTTTCGCAATGCGCGGCAATGTCGTCGACATGGCGGTCGGTATCATCATCGGCGCAGCCTTCGGGACCATCGTAAAATCGCTCGTCGCGGATGTAATCATGCCGCCGATCGGGCTTCTCATGGGGAATGTCGATTTTGCCAACCTCTTCGTCGTCTTGAAGGAGGGGGCCACGGCCGGTCCGTACGCCGCTCTCGCAGACGCTCAGGCGGCAGGGGCGGTGACGATCAACTACGGGATGTTTATCAACACGATCATCAGTTTCCTCATCATCGCTTTCGCCGTGTTCCTCCTCATCCGTCGCCTAAACGCGCTCAAAAAGGAAGAGGAAGCCCCGCCCGCCGAACCGACGACGAAGGACTGCCCGTACTGTCTCTCCACTATTCCGATCAAAGCCACGCGATGCGGATTCTGTACTTCCGAGGTGAAGGCGGGGTAGGACAGATTGACGTTTCGGTGAGGGATGGTGAACTACCGGGTTTCATCCCTACGAGCGGCACCTGAGCGATTGTGGAGATGGTTCATCGAGATGGCCCCCTACCTCAACAGGATCATCTTCCGGGTATTCACGAACTCACCCGCTCTCATGACGTAGAAATATATACCGGATGAAAGTTCTTCTCCCCGGTCACTCTCACCGTTCCAGAACACCTGGTGGTTTCCCGAAGATTTAACTTCATCGACCAGTATCCTCACCATCCTTCCCCTCGCGTCGTAGATGGATATCATGACATGGGCTTCTTCGACGGTCTCGGGTACGTCATAGCCTATCACCGTGTGAGGGTTGAAGGGATTGGGGTAGTTCTGAAGGAGCGCGAATGCCCGGGGCATCGGAGTGCCCTGATCTGTATTGTCGCCTACTCCTGTCGCCGATCCGATGCCGAATTGACCGGACAGAGCTTCTCCTTCGTTACCACATCCATCGTAAGCCAAAACTTTTATCAGGCAACTGTCGCTTTCAGGACCCGTCACTTCCCAGTTTTCATCTCCGTCATTCTCCAGGTCCGTAAACAGGACATCCCAGTTCCCTCCACCGTCTCTCGATATGAAGAGATCGACGGTTTCGACCGAATCCATCGAAACTATACCATCATTCCCGGAGAGGCTTAACCCACGGGAACCCTTTTCACCGGGGATTTCCTTCGACACACCGCGTCTTCCCGAATCGACCATTCGTCCCGATCCCGGTCCCGTTCCACTTCCGGGAGATGAGACAGGGCCCGGGTCGTTCGCGTCCCAAAGGATGGTGATCGTTTCCCCTATCGAGAACATTTCATGTGGAGTGGGAAACAGCACGCCAACCGTCGGCCCCTGTGTGTCGATCGTGAAATTCCACGAGGAACTCCAGCTGCCCCAGTTCCCTGTGCCATCCTTACTCCGAACCCTCCAGTAATACATGTCATTCACGAGCGGGGTGGATGGTGTGAAAGTGCTGTTTTCAACCGTCGTGTCAATACCGGGATCGGTAAAATCAGGATAGTTGTTAACCTGTATCTTATAAGCAACTACACCTGACACATCACTCCAGTCGAATTCGGGCATATCCTCACTGACACACTCATCCCCGTCAGGAGGGCTCTGCAAGTCTGGCGGCTGAGGCCCCTGGGTGTCTATCAAAAAACTCCAGGTCGAACTTGCATCACTCGTATGAAAGCACTCATCGAGGGCAGTCACCCTCCAGTACCATGCACCGTCGGCGAGAGGGATCGAAGGCGTGAAGCTACTCGTTTGTAGCAGTTCTTCAATTTCGGGAGTCATGAAGTCGCTGTTATTATCTATTTCCAATCCATAAGATGCCGCATCCGATACATTACCCCAGTCTAATTCGGGCGTGTTGTCACCCGTGGTTTCACCGTTCGGCGGACTTGCCAGGACCGGTGTCGAAGGTGCTTCCGTGTCGATAGTGAAGTCCCATCCCGAGCTCCAATCACCGACGTTTGTACAATCGTCCGTTGCCCTTACCCGCCAGTAGTACGTCCCGTCCGCCAGTGGATTCGACGGCGTATAGTGACTGCTCGTATTGGAATCATCCAGGATAGGAGACGAGAAATCAGCATTGTCGTCAAGCTGAATCCTGTAGCTCAAAGCATCCGCCGCATCATTCCAATCCAATGCGGGTGTATCGTCAGCGATGCAGCCGGAACCATCGGGTGGATCAAGGAGTATCGGGGCGGCAGGACCCTGAGTATCGATGGTAAAACTCCAGGTACTGACATTCCACTTACTCGAGTTACCGCACTCATCAATCGTTTTTACTCGCCAGTAATAGACGCCGTCAGACAACTGACTGGAAGGCGTGTAATAGGTGTATACCGTAAGGACCTCGAGCTCGGGTGTCAGGAACTCGGAGTCATTATCGACGAGGAGCTCGTAACTCACGGCTCCCGGAACATCGTTCCAGTCGAACTCCGGTGTGTTGTCCATAACACATGCATCAGTATCCACCGGCGAGAGGAGTGTCGGGCCATCCAGCAAACCCGTGCAGACGTTGAGATTGAAGGTGTTTCCCCCTCCATCATTCGACCAGACTACGATCCCGTAAAATCCCGTCACCGGTGCCGTGAACTCGATCCGTTCCTCGGTTCCGTATCCGATGGCGTCCGATTCGATCAAAGCCCCCGATCTTCCGACGGCGTGAGGGGAAGAAGTTATGGGGCTGAACGCGGCCAGGCCGAGATCCCCGGATCCACCGGTCGTTTCGAGATGAATTGTGACTTCGTCATTCTCGGCAAGCAAAAGATCCCAGACCTGTACTATGTGGCCCACGTCGTGACTGAATGGTCCGTTGACCCCCGGATACAGCATTTCCGCACCATTTTCCCATTCGAGCCAGCAACTGTTACCGGCATTATAAATGACCGCCCCGACATGGTCAGTCTGGGATGCCCGGTAGTTGTAATCAACGACGACGAAATCAACATCCTGATCTCCGTATCCTGATGAACCGATGAGGCCACTGCAGTCAGTGGTAAACGTGTCATAGATCCCGAGGTCCCAGTCAGAAGGGGCGATGGGGCGCAGACCGACCACCGACCAGTAGTTGGTCTGCTGGGTGTAATCCCAGCAGACGTCGGTCGTCGGGTTGTACACCACACCTTCGTTCATTGATAGTGCGGGGTTCTGATCTCCGCTGCCGGTATCGACCCTCCCGCCAGAGACAGCCGGCAGAATTCTGGTTTCGTAGTAGTCCTTATATTTCTCTTCTCCTATCCGGCCCCGGGCAAGATCCATTTTTTTCTTCGAGAGCTCTTCCAGCTTCGAAGCTTCGAGATACCTCGACCATCCCTTCACTTCCGTGGTGAGTTCCTCCGGGGACTCCTTTTCGGTACTTCCTCTCTTCACCACTTCAGGGTTCTCAGCCTGAAGAAGAGTATTCGTATTGAAGATGCCGCCGAAAAAAAGCAGGATGAGTACGAAGATTTTTGCGCGTTTCATTGTCCCGTCGCCTCCTGAATCAGTATCCGCAGGTAGAAGATCAATTGTTCTCTTCATCCTTTTGGTGGCTCAATGATACGATTCTTACACGGACCTGAAATAATTGTACTGATTCATCGAAGGCCATATGGTTTAAGTCGCTTAGCCGCCACGAGATAGATTGAGGGGTCTACTTCAGATACGCTCCCCGGGGTTACCTGGATGTCGAGGTCATGAACCCGGATGGTCAGGAGTGGAGCGATTGAAAGATGAGTTCGTCGTTATCTGTTGAAGCGGAGTTAATGAAACAGGGAGAGGGAAGTTCCCTGTCGGCACCTGGCGGCAGGGCTTTAAGACGTGGATGTCTGCTCGAAGATAACATTCCCTGGATAGTTTGATCTGCCTAATTCAGTGGACCCAGACTTTCTCGAGCATGATCACTCTATGCATCAGCGGACCCGCCGCAAGAAAGATGTCGGGGTATCCATCCCGGTCTGCGAATGCGAGATCAATACTGAGCAGCTGTGAATTTGAAACTTCAAGCTCCTCACCGGTTTCACAGAGGAGGTCATAGGTGGCCCCATTGTAGCTGAAAAGAAAGGTTTTCCCGTAGCCGGAACTGTTGTGTGTACATATGCCTATCTCGGGATATTCGTCGCCCGCGATGTCCTTGATGCTCATATCCATCGGAGTCGAGAAAGCGTGATAGGTCACGAGGCCGGCGAGTTCGTATTCGTCGTCGGCATATGATTTCAGAATCATCAACCGGTACTCGCCGTCGAATCGACCGGCCACCAGGAGTTCGTTCTCACCGTCCAGGTCGACATCAGCGATTTCAGGTAATATGGGATGCCCGCTCGTGTGTACCGGAGGGATCAGTTCTTTTTTCACCCAGGTTTCTCCATCGTACTCGTACCAGTCGAGCCAGTTGCCTCCGTTACCGTGGCTGACCAGGATGTCCGGATAGCCGTCGGTGTCGAAACAACCTGCCGTCATGCGCCAGAAATAGCTTTCGTCGGTGTCCAGGAAGAGCTGTTCGCCGTTTTCGAATATGGAGAACCATCCATAGTTGGGATAGGCGGATGAACTCTTCAGAACGATCACTTCTTCTTCGCCGTTGACGTTTGTGTCGGACAGTCTGATCTTCCGTATGAACAATTGCCCGCCCGTGTGGTCTCTCACGTCGATCGAAGGCAGTTCGCCATAATCGTCATCGCCGGTGTTCTCGAAGATATGCACGGTATGAGTGTATTGTCCCACGTAAATCTCCTCGAATCCGTCATCGTCCGCGTCGTATACGGCCAGGGACGTGACAGCACCGGAACTCAGTCCGGTGGAGACCCAGGCAGTGTTGAAATGGTCATCCGAATCGTTTTCGAAGATACGGAGTCTGGAGACGGCGCCGTTGTAATTGAAGGAGCACCCCGCTATGTCGGTAAGGCCGTCGTTGTCCAGGTCACCCACGGCGGTGTCGTACAACACTCCTGTCTCGGGTGATCTCCATTTTTCCTCGAGTCGCCAGACAGGAGGATAGAAGCCGTAATCGTAGTCCTCTGATGCCCCTATCCATGTTCCAAGCGAATCGACCATGCCGTCGCCGTCGAAGTCCGCAATACCAAAGGGTGTTCGAACATCTATAATCCCGTCCCCGTCGGAGTCGACAAGCGCGGTGGATCCCTGTGGCCCGTCGCCCGAACCGCCCTCAGGCAGTATGACACCAGGGGAACCGGTCGTTGGGAAGGACGACAGAAGCAGGAGGATGAGTAGAAGCTTAAGGAAATTCATGCGAGGCCTCCTTCCTGATGTTGAAGGACAGAGACGGCGAATCGAGGGAACCTCAGGGAGGGAGTGAAACGACATTGAATCCCGTTTCAAGTCCTCAGCGGACAGGCTCGTGAAATGGTAGCATCCCGGATGTGGACATCGATGATCTCGTTTGTCCCCGTAATTATATGCTAACCTGCGGCCTTATTCCTGTCAATGGGAGAGTGAGATTTTCCCGGCTTGTCAGAACAATAAACAGACATTACATTTGTACCTGTTCTGTTCAAAAAGTTACCGCAGCTCACAACATAAATAAGAAATGGCCAGATCACTCTGGTTTAGCGTGAACGTGCAAACAGAGTCCATTCTCGCACCGGGAGAACACAATGAGTGAAATCATCGACAACAAGGATAAAAAGAAAGCACTTCTCAAAGAGCTTATTCTTAAACTTCACAATGGTGAAGCCCCACAACAGGTTAAAACGCAGCTGGTCCGGTTGATGGGTAAGGTACCCTACGGCGTGGTTGTTGAGGCAGAACAGGAACTCATCAGCGAGGGGCTGCCGGAACAGGAAGTCCTGAAACTGTGTGACATTCATGGTGAGGCGCTGAAAGGAGTTATCGATACGGATAGCGCTCCTGAAGCTCCACCGGGACACCCCGCACACACTTTCCTGCAGGAGAACCAGGCACTCAAGCAAGAACTTTCCTCACTTGAAGACCTGTTCAAAAATGCAGAGCAGTCCGATGACCTGAGTGAAATATATGAGCTCATCGGGAAGGTAAGAGTCCATTTTAATGCACTTATGGA
Organism: uncultured Gemmatimonadota bacterium; assembly: GCA_964654825.1. GTDB lineage: Bacteria > Gemmatimonadota > CAZMKB01 > CAZMKB01 > CAZMKB01 > CAZZKG01. The sequence goes on from CAZZKG010000004.1 coordinate 40,988, forward strand.
TGTCGACAAGCACTACCGACGCAAGGAGAACCTTCTATTCCCTTTCCTGGAAAAACATGGAATCACGGGCCCATCTACGGTCATGTGGGGGAAACACGATGAGGCAAGAGAGCTTCTCAACGCTGCAATCGAAGCTCTTCCCGAAGCGGACAGGTTGAGCAAAGACGAAATACACACAATGACCGATCTGGTACTCAAACCTGCCGCCGGGGCTGTCGATGAAATGATCTACAAAGAGAAAGAAATCCTTCTTCCTATGTGTATGGACACACTAACAGAAATCGAGTGGTACGAAATCTACCAGCAGAGTTCCGAGATAGGCTTCTGTTTGTACGATCCCGGCGATGAGTGGACTCCCGCCGGTGCCTCGACACTACGAAAAACAGAAGAGTCGAAGGACAGAATCCAACTCTACACCGGCAGCTTTTCCCTGGAAGAACTCTCGGCTGTGTTCGATACTTTACCTGCCGATGTGACATTCGTGGACAAAGATGACACCGTTAAATACTTCACTCACGGGAAAGACCGGATATTCGACCGCAGCCGTGCCATCCTGGGACGAAAGGTACAACAGTGCCATCCACCGGCAAGCGTCCATGTCATTCAGCAGATTCTTGATGACTTCCGTTCCGGACGGCAGGACCGCGCTGCATTCTGGATAAACTTCAACGAGAGGTTTGTACACATAGAATACTTCGCTGTTCACGACGATAACAGCGAATACCTCGGCACCCTGGAAGTCACCCAGGATCTGACGGAAAAAAGAAAACTCGAAGGTGAACAGAGACTTCTCAGCTATGAAGACAGGAAGGAAAAGAAGTGATGAACGAGAAGATCACGGGTCCCCGGAAATCATTACGCCCGGAAGACATCACTCCCGAGACGAAGATAGGCACGATGCTCGAGAAGGTTCCGGAATTGGAGGAAGTATTGATAAAAATGGCACCGTCCTTCTCGAAACTCCGAAATCCGGTTCTTCGAAAAACGGTGGCCAAAGTGGCAACGCTGAGACAGATCGCCCAGGTAGGCGGTGTGCCTCTCTCCGACCTGATAAATACCCTGCGGGAAGCGACCGGTCTTGAGGGAGAAACACGTGATGAGGAAACAAAACACGCTGCTGATTCTTCCGAAGCACCTGAATGGTTTTCGTCAGACTCAGTGGTGAGATCTTTTGACGCCCGACCTGTTCTCGATGCCGGCGGGCAACCCGTGAAGCAGGTGATGAACCAGCTTACCGAGTTAAAGGAAGGGGAAATCTTCGAGCTCATCACTCCATTTTTACCGGCCCCCATCATTGACATGGCCGGGAAGAAGGGATACGCGGCATGGTCAACAGAAGAAGTTAACCGGGTTGTGAGAACTTATTTTACTCACTTTCCTGAGACCGTATCCTGATCCTCAGACGTTTTACGATTGTTCACCTGTAGTACGCGAGTTTTGAGGATTGTCCACCTCGCGTCGTGATATCCTTCATCCGACACGGCACAACCGCTGAGTGACAAGCGGCGGTCCCTCTTTTGATTATCCGCGATGACAGGACTATTCTTGCTGCTGCTCACAGTCGCCTATACGTTTCCCCTCCCAACTCTGAGTCATCTTCATGCTTTTTCCACCCATCTTCGTCATCTCAACGGTCATCTCCATCGTCCCCGAAGCTGTAGTGCCGTCCGCAGTGAATTTTCCCTTCCCCCTGGATTTCATACCCATATCCCCCTCGCACTCGATTTCGAACTCGACCGAGTTGCCGTCCACTTTTTTGTTCAGCACCGTACACCTTGCCTCTTCGACCATCGCCGCGAGAGGATCACCGCTCGCCTCTTCTTCCGTGACACATTTCGTTTCGGTTGTGACTTTCGGCTCCGGCATCATCGGGAAATTGACCGTTGTCGTGAATTCCCATTTTCCGGGTTTGATGGAGGGGCCATCCGCCGCGACCATCTGTGTGAGACTTATAACTGCCACGAGCGCAATGAAAACCGCGAACCCTTTCTTCATCCTTCTTCTCTCCCTGAGGTTTAAAAAATCTGTTTCTCACGGTGAATCCCGGGCTTCTTGTTTCTGCCAGAGATGAGTATATAGTAACAGAGAATGTGTTGTCAAGCACGATCGTCTTTGCTCGTACATCATACCAATAGTCCCGGGAGGTTCCAGTCCCACAGGAAAAACGGGCGGATTCGTTTCCAACAAGGGTTAAGGCTGTCCTTCACTCATTTTTAATTAACCCTCATACCCCCGCCGTAATCCGATAAATAGGATAAATAGGGACAGTCACCATTTATTGAATAATAACATAATGGTGATAAAAAAATAAACGGTGACTGTCCCTATTTATCGGGGCGTTCCGTATTGAGATTCATGACAGATGTTAACTCTACCCGTGATCGTAAAGATATGGAATACCACTTGCTCTACAGAAAACTTGCCCTATATTCAAAATAGAAGTCAAACGGAAAAAACAATAAAGTAAAACGAATCGCGCGCTATTATGTACTTTAATATTAAAATCTCAATGGCGGCAAGCGGAAATAAAATCAGTATATTGATAGCCAACAGAATTTGTGTTACAGGTGTTCTGCTCATGATACAGTTTATTCTGCTGAGCAGCACAGCGCTCTCCACGAATGAATACACTCACTCCAGGATGGATGCTGTCCTTCTTTCATTGCAGGATGTGCTCGAAAAATCAGATATCCATGCTGCAGGTAGATGGGGTGAAGACAGGGGGTTAAGATTTCGGAACGATCTGGTGAATGTTGAGATAATATCCAGCGACCAGATGCCTATGCCGGTATCCCGGATAGAGAGCTTCGGCGGTCATGCTGATGCCACCTGGCGAAATCAACATAGCGCCTGGTTGCCTGTTTCCAGGCTCAGGGAAATTGCTGATGTTATCGAAGACACATATTACATCCGACGCCCGGCAGAACCATATCCCGATGAGGTTTACAGCGAGGCTCCTTATGTGACCGGTGTTGATGAATATCAAAAGGCCGGCTATGATGGCTCCGGCGTGGTCATAGGCATAATTGATTTGGGATTCGCCCAATTAACCGCCGCGGAGAATAACGGCGATATTCCTCCTGATCCCGCTCAGCGCACGGATACCGATTATACCGGTCAGGGAATGGAATCAGGGAATCTCGTCCATGGCACTTCCTGTGCGGAGATAATTTATGATATGGCTCCCGGCGCAACCTACAGGCTATACAAAATATCCAACAGCGTCCATATGGGATTGGCTGTTGATGATGGCATCGCCAATGGCGTTAACATCTGGAGTCACTCACTGGGCTGGTATAACAGGGGGTGGCACGATGATACGGGGGAACCTTGTGTCGTCGCCAATTTGGCTTCACAGAACAATCAAATATTCTGTACATCCGCAGGCAATCGTGCCCGTGCTCACTGGCAGGGTCATTATGTTGATACTGATGGGGACAATCTCCATGAGTGGTTGAGCAGGGATGAATACAATCGTGTGCCCGAACCGGGTTATAGCATAGCCGACGGCGGTACCTTCTGGGTTTCACTGCAATGGAACACGGATGACGGCGACATTGATAACTACGATTTATATCTATTCGACGATGATAATGGCGGTGGTCTCCTGGCATCAAGCGAAAACGCCGGTGAGAATTACGAGTTTATTTCCTACACAAATAATTCCGGGGCATCGGAGGATTATTGGATTTCTGTAGAATTCATTTCCGGTGATGAGGCTGAGTTTGAGATTTACTCCAGTCTTATCCATGGTTTTGAATTTCGCACAGCATCGAACAGTATATCCTCCCCCTGTAACGCTACCGGTGAGAATGTTATATCATCGGGAGCGGTGGATGTGGATTTTTTTGATCAGCCGCATCCTGACATAATGTATTACAGCTCTCAGGGACCGACCAATGATGGCGCCGTTCGTCCCACAATTACGGGACCCACCAATTGCTCAACCTTTTCATCAGGTGAATTCGGAGGGACTTCCTGCGCGGCGCCCAACATTGCCGGCGGCGCCGCAGTAAGATGGGATTACGAACCGTATCCCAGCGCCACCGTCGTAAGGGAATATCTTCTGGCGACGGCGCTCGCCAACAAAGATTGGGGAGAGCCCTATAATGATAACGTTTATGGTCATGGAGGTCTGTATTTGGATCCACCATCGGAGGTGAGCATCAGAATGATCACCAATCTGACTCCGCCGATATTGGTGCCAGCCGGTTCCAGTTTTTATTACACTGGCATACTACATAACAATACAGACATGGCGCAAATTGTGGATGTTGGAATTCTGATCCGGCGGCCTGATGGGGATCCCTATGGTCCCGTAAAACGGTATAATAATGTCCCCCTGGAGCCCGGGGAAGAGATAGTCATTGAAAGTATAGAGCAGCAAGTACCGCTTGTGGCACCCGATGGGGAATATTGGTATGTCGCCATTTGTGGCGAACTTCCATCAACTCTGATCGATTCTGATTCCTTTCAGTTTATCGTTTATCATGAATCAGGAAGGCATAAGAGCGGTACGAATTGGAACCTCACCGACTGGTTTGGAGAACCTTCCAGGGCATCACCTCAGCAATCTGACTGATAATGGATATCAGATCTCCCGAGATATGAGATTCCGCGTGACACAATTCTCAGAAGAAAATCGACACTCCGTTGAGAACGCCGAAATTATTGATTCCACCGTTCTCGAAGCTCTGACGCGTATAATATGCCTGCAGCGAAAAAGCCCCTCCGCCTTCGGTGACAAAAATCTTTACACCGGCGTATCCGCCGAAAATGATGGGATTGTCATCACCACGTCCATAACCGAAACCGATTTGCGTACCGATGTAGGGCACAGTTCTGGAATCATACGAGTGAGGAAAATGAATGGACAGGAAACCTGATAATTCTCCAAAAGCGTCCGTATTCTCCGCTTTCAGTATCGAGAAATTGGCACCCAACTCGAAGTTGTCATTGATAAAATAACCGTTTGCCATTGCAAGCTGGAACAAAGTGTAGGATCCACCCCCCGCACTCATAACATTCAATCCGCCGGTGATATTTGCTTCATGTAATCCTTTACTTACTTGTCCGAAGCCAGGGCAGCTGAAGATAAAAAGAAACACTGGGAACAAAAGAACATGACCTGGTTTCCTCATAGCATTTCCCCTTCCTCATTATGAGTCATACCTTCATGGTACGGCGACATACCGGAACGTACTAATAATATCATACGGGGATTGTGTAATCAAGATTTCCTCTCGCATCATAGTACGCATCTATTGCAGGATCCAGTAATCTTTTCATGTTTTGAACCATCGGCGGTCGAAGACGCTCGCATAATCAACCTATCTGGAATTGCAACCCTCAGATAAGCAATTGATTAGAGCAGCAAGTACAGGAGGTCTTATTATTATCCGGTGGTACATAAATTGCGACCTTATGAAAAATGGTAAGTAAGTATTTTCACGCCTTGAGAAATTTGAATCACAAACACGGGGGGAATTGTATCTGAAAAGAGGGCAGTACGTTATAGCATAGAGTGAAGCAGGCAATGGACCACTGCAGGAACAACTCACGGAGAAGAATGTCCGGGACCCCGGAGGGGTTTACGCTTCCTGAGATAGTTATTTCCCTCGCTGTATTCTCCATCATTTCTCTGTTTTCATTCGAGATATTTCGCATCGATCACAAAGTCTTCACCGTACAGGATGAAGTTGTTGAAATGCAGCAGAATGCCCGGATCGCGCTGGATCAGCTGGTGAGGAGTATTAGGATGGCCGGTTCTGGTGTCCCGCAGGGTGGCGTCAACTCAGACGTTGGCTACATGTTCTCAATCGTCCCGGGGGACGGTGGCGGTACCAATCCGGATACTGTCAGCATCCTGGTAAACTTCAAAAATGCTCAGACAAAATTATCTGACCCGATGCCCAACGAAAGCGCCGAATTAAAAGTAGTCGATGCGAGTGATTTCGAAGTCGGCGCGATCGCAATGATTGCCGGCTCCACTGATCAGGGAATACCTGCTGCGGAGATTTTTCAGATAACCCACATCTCCACCAACGGCCAGCATATGCTGCAGCACAACAAATCCGAACCGTGGAATGCGGATCAGAAACTCGACTACTCCTTCATACCACCCTCAACAGTGACAATGATGACTCACTGTAAATTCTACATCGACCAGTCAGACAGCCTGCACCCCAAACTGGTGCTGGTGGAAAATCTGGGTTCTCCTCAGGTGATCGCTGACAACATGGAGAATTTCCAGGTTGTTTACGACCTGTCCAACGGGGAGAAGGATGTCCCGGATCCGGGATTCCTGTTCCTGATCAGAAAAACCACGATATCGATTGTCGCGCGATCAGACTCCGGTGATCCCCAGTGGAGTTCGGGAATTGATTCGAGAACAGGAACCAGCGACAACTACCGGAGGCTGGCGTTTACCACCGACATACAGATGCGAAATCTCAAGAAATGACTCATCGTGATAGTATGGACTAACGGCCGGTGTGCGGGAGAAAGGTCGAGTTTCAGGCCCCGATGAAATCCTGAGGGCAGACCCTCAGTGCTTCATTTGATATAACCGAGAGCTCGTAAGCTTTCCATCTCTTCTTCAGAAAGAGTGCTTTCGTCCAGCTCCTCCCGGATGACCTGGAGGTGATCGTACGACTCTACCCACTTTTTATTACGAGACTGAAGGAATTCATCTTTGAGGAGATTGGGATGGAGTTTCCCGTCCATGTCCTTCGCGATCGGCAGGTCGAAGAGAGAGAGCAGAGTAGGTGTGAGATCCAGCGTCGTCACCTCCTCACGGAGGTTGAAAAACCTGCAGGCTCTTTCGAGATATCCATTCAACAGTTGCCTGGATTGCCCGACCTTCAGCCGCAGGACGCTGGCAGTCATGGTGTTCGAAGCCGGGATGAGGACACCCTGTCTGAACTGAGGTGTACTGAAAACAAAGATACCGAGGTTGGTGTGTTTCCCCGAGATCCCTCTCACTTCGGTGATTTCCTCGATCACATATTCAGATCCTTCGATCTCGATGCGAGCATCCTTGTCATAGACACTGACGTCGGGTTGAACCAGCAGATCGACCCGATCAGAATCGAAATTCCTCCCGACATTTTCCGATCCCACCAATGTTATTTTTTTGAAAAATGGTTTTCCCGACTCGACATCCCTGATGGAACTGAATTTTTTAACAACATCCCGCAGGATGCGTTCGGATTCGGGTCCTTTTTTGATCCAGCCGTCCTTTTCCCGTCCCTCGAGGTTCAGCGAAAAAGCAGCTCTGTTCGTCATCGTCAGCGGTGTCAGAGGATAGACCGTACAGGTCGAAAAATCGATAGCGCCGTCGGGATCAAATTTCAGGAGATCGAGCAGTTCGAGCAAGCGGTAAGAGTCAACGAAAATATTGGGCCGGCGGGCCGCGTGCTGACCGTGGTCCGAGATCACTATAACCGAAGGATCACCTCCCATACTCTCAATTGTTTCTCCAAGTATTGAGTCGGCTTTGATGTGAAATTCATCGATTAGATTCTGGAACGATTCGATATTCTCTTCGGTGAGGTCCCATTCCGGCTCAGTAAGATCCCAGAAGGACCCGTGAAATCTGTCAGGATCACGGTACTTCCAGAAAAGATGCTGGACCGCATCGGTTGCATGAGAGTAACAGGCATAGAAATCAAATTTATCGATGGTGGGAAGATACGTGAAAACGCTTCTTTCGATTTCCAGATCTCCGAGGAGATTTCTGGCAATCACCTGAGGCCCCCTCTTCGACGATCCGAATATCCGTTCCTGAGCCGCTCGTTTTTCCTTCCAGGGCCTGGCGATATCGACGATCTGCTCTTCGAGAGCCGGAGGATACACCTTCTGGGGCTGTTCGAAAACCAGCATGGAAGCCATGATACCGTTCACCTGTTCCGGGGGATATGTGACACGCCAGTTTGCGACAGCGACTTTTTTACCGGCATCGGAGAGGATGTTCCATATTGCGGGGACCTTTCTGTCATAACTCCGCGGAGGCAGGGCGTCGTAGCCCCCTTCCTCAACCTGGACATTCCCCGTAATACCGTGTTTTGACCTTTTCTTCCCGGTCGCCATGTCGGTCCAGATTGCTGATGAGAGCGCACCGCCGATCGTACGGAAATTCCCGTAGGTACCTCTCTTCATGAGTTTCTCGAGATTCGGCATCCTGCCCGATTCAATGATAGGCATCATCACATCCCAGCTGCTGCCATCGATCCCGAAGACGAGTATCGGCCTGTCTACCCCGGTATTCTCCCAGGAGACATCCTCGTTGCCTTCGATCGGTCTCTTCGCCACATTGCTCAACCCGACGAGCAGCGCTCCGAGAACCAGTACGACTGCGAACGCTCGAGCCAGGTCCCTGGCCCTCCCCTTCTCCGACCGTACACCCGCGTTTGATAACATGCCGAACAGGATAATGACAACCGAGAATACGATAACACCGATAATCACAACTCGAGAACTAATGATACCTGCGGGTGTAGGATTGATTCCCAACGGTATCTTTGGATAGACCCCGCCGGCCATGGTGAAATACACTCCGAGAAAAACGGCGACAGGTACAAGGTCACGTAGCAGCCTGACCAGCCCTCGTGATTTTACAACATAGAAGAACACCAACATCACAAATGAAGAGAAGAATCCGATGGCGGCACCTGATGCTGCGTAGAAAGAGAGAATCTGCAGAAGGTAAATGAGTTTCGCTTCGAGATCGACAAGAAGAACGGGCATACCCTGATGAAGAAGCTCGAGTAACCCGGTTACCAGGCCGCACAAAGAGATGATGAATACTGATCTGACGAAACCCCATCTTGTAACCATGTGAACGTATTCCCCCTAACCGAGATATCCCAATCCCTTGAGCAGATTGAGTATGTCCTCCTCCTCTTCCTTCGTGTATCCAGCATCATCTCGTGAAAGGTGTAAGGCGTCTTCACCTGTAGTGCGGATCGGATGTTCGGAGAGGAGATTATCTTCGAAAATCTCTACCAGAACTTTCCCGTCCATGTTCTCGAGGACGGGGTGATCCATAATATATAGAACCGTGGCCGGAATGTCCATAATCGAGGCTTTTTCGATTCTCATCCCCGGTTTCACTCCACCAACCCGTATCAGCACGATACCGTCCATCCGGTGAGTACCGGACATCCCGAAAAATGTTCTGTCGTCGAAGATGTGATCGACATCCAACCGCTTGGTAATATGATAGCTGAGTCCGGATATCATAAAATACACATCAGCCGCCAGAGAAACATTTTGTCCCTGAAAAAGGTTTTCCTTTACGTCGGCTCTGTCAACCAGTTTCTCCCCTGTTCTGTCATCACGGAGTCCTTCTAGATCTCTTATGATCTGTGAGGTGAGTGTCCTGTACTCGTCACCCTCAGCCACGATACCCTCCGGTTCTCTCCCTTTCAGATTGACACTTACGCCATAGAGATTCGAATATGCCTTCGTTCGAGACCATATGATATCATCCTCATCAGGAATCCTCTTGATAAATGGCCGCGGCAGCGGATATTCTCTGAGGCCGGTCGGCAAGAAAGATGAGAACTTTCGTAGACCGAACTTCGAAAATAGATTGCCGATCGTTGTTCTTCGAGCGGTTATCCGAGGAGTCTTCTTGAGGACGAGATAACCCTTTTCGATGAGCCAGCGATTGAGATGAAAGTCTCTGATGTAGGGCCCGAACCCATGATCGGACATGATCACGACATGATAATCTGGAGCCGCCTCCAGGAGTTGACCGATTTTGCGGTCGAGCTCTTCATACGCATCTTCGATCACCGTTTTAAATCTCCCCGCACCTTCATCGGAGTATCCGGGATGGGATGAAGAGATGAATTTCCAGAAATAGTGCTGTACTCTGTCCACGATACTGTATACGACGGAAAAAAGGTCGGGTTTTTCTTTCTCGAGCAGGTAGAGGACGGCCCTTTGCCTCCGCTCGAGTGCGTCGTAGAGTTCGGACAGGAGCTTGTCGTACAGTTCGAAAGCATCAGCAGGATCTGCAAGATGAGCACTGAATTTACTGTAATCGACGTCAACGATATATCCACCGACCTCGTTCTCGATTTCAGCAAGCAGTTCCTGAGGATAGCAGAAATCCCTGGCATCGGGCGGCAGGGGAATCCCGGAGACCATCACACCATTGAGCTTCTCCGGCGGATAGGTCATGGGCATATTGATCGAGCACACGCGGCGTCCGGCCCTCGAGAGGATTCTGAAGAGGGTAGGCTCGTCATTGTCGATCGACGTACACACTTTCAGCGCGTACTGGCCGGGTTCCCGGCGGAGAAAATCGTAAATACCGGTTTTACCGGGATTCTTCCCCGTCATGAAAGAGATCCATGCGGGTGGAGTGTTGGGAATGACGGTAGATTCGAGTGGCCCGGCTGCTCCTTCGGCCCTGAGCTTCTCCAGCGTCGGGAGCCTCCCCTTGTCGATGAGAGGATCAATGATCCGCCAGGTCGCCCCGTCAATCCCTATGAGAAGCAGTTTTTTTTGATTCATCAACGAGCTCGAGCGATGGTCGGGACCTGAACAATCCGGAGATGCTTCTGTATACCAGGACGAGACTACCGAGCGTGAACGAAATCAGGAAGAGAGGAATTTTGTATTTACGCGGAAATCTCACCCTCTTGTAATTATAGTTGAGTTTGAATGCGACGTGCTCGTGGTAGTATCGGTTCAGCATCTTCAGGGGCAGGTACTCCCAGGTGAACAATGCATCGATGGCGGG
>CAZZKG010000004.1:51843-103276 GCA_964654825.1 uncultured Gemmatimonadota bacterium
GCATTCAATTTGATGGTGTCGAGGATCTTCCACTTGTCTTCATTCGGAAGGCCCAGGATATTTTCGGTCATGATCGATATGTTCGAATTGTCGATCTTTTTGCAAATCTTGAATATCTTCTCGTTCGACATCGGCCTGTTGAGGATCTCCCTCCGGATTTCGGGATTCCCGCTCTGAATGCCGAGCGACATCATGACACACCCCGCGTCCCTCATGAGCTCGATCCGTTCATCATCCAGCATGTCGATCTTCCCGTAGCAGTGGAACGGAAGTCCGATCTCTTTTTTATACATCGGCAGAAACTCCCTGCTCCATTCTTTCCTCAATGTGAGAATGTCGTCCCAGAACCTGAACTGCGTGATGCTCGGGTGGTCCTTCAATAATCTCTTCAACTCATCCACTACCCTTTCGGGACCTCTGTATCTCACGTACTTCTTCTGATTCGAATAGAGTTTCTTGAACCGGTGATTACAGCAGTAAGTGCAATCGTATGGACAACCCCGTGATGCCATGACATAGGCGTTGCCGGCAACTAGGACCGAATGGAGGTTGTCAACATCGAAAATATCGAAATCGAAATCCGGCAGTTCATCGAGGTCCTCGATGATCGATCTTACCGGGTTTTCAATGATATCACCATTTCGTTTGATCCAGAGGTTCTGGATGTCCGAATAATCCCTGTCCCCTTCGAGCCTCTCGCACAACTCCAGAAGAGGGTATTCGCCTTCGCCCCGACACACGATGTCGACTCCTTCAGTGAGAAGTGTCTCTCTCGGCAGGAGCGTGGGATGGGGTCCCCCGCAGATCACCGGAGCACCGGTCACTTCCTTGGACCAGGAAGCAACGAGTTTCATGTAAGGATACATCGCGCTCATGCAGGTAATTGCAATCAAGTCGGGTGAATATCGCTTCAATTCTTCCTGGTACTGTTCTCGTGAATATTTTTCGGAGATATGGATGAAGCTGGTCTCGTGACCTTCCTTCTTCAGGCAGGCAGAGAGGATCGCGATACCGAAATGCATATTGCCGGTGTATTTTTTAATATTCCACTGCTTGAACCACTTGGGATCGAGATCATCGAAATCTGCGTAAACGAGAGTTACTTTCATATCCTGGTCCTCCTCGAGACAGCTTCTTATGTATCAGGGTCGAACGGAATAAGTTTTACTATCAAAAGAACATTTGTACACTACTTTCCACTATCGAACACTCATCCCCCCGTCGACATAAATGACCTGTCCTGTTATGTAGGCCGCCCGATCTGAAGCGAGGAAGCAGACGAGATCGGCCACCTCATCAGGACTCCCTACTCTCCTCATGGGGATGAGCATGCTGAGTTCTTTCCTGCCGAGTTCCATGACACGTTTGCTCATGTCTGTCGCAATCACACCTGGAGCAATCGCATTTACCGAAATACCCTTCTTGGCGAATTCGACCGCAACAGCTCTGGTGAAAGATTCGATCCCTCCCTTGGAAGCAGCATAGTTCGACTGCCCTCTGCCAGGACTCGTGGCTGCGACGGAGGAGATATTGATGATTCGTCCATAATGCTGCTCCATCATGACCCTCGCAACTGCTTTCGTACTGTTGAATGTACCCTTGAGATTCACTCCGATTACCCTGTCCCAGGCATTTTCCGTCATGGACAATAAGAGCAGGTCTTCAGTCGTCCCCGCGTTGTTCACCAGGATGTGAACCGTACCCCACTCTTCCACCACCCGGTCGACCATTGCTTCCACTTCGTCTGCCCGTCGTACATCAGCCTGTACGATGAGACAGGTGCCGCCATTCGATCCGATTTCTTTCGATACGTCACGAGCACCGGTGAGATCTTCGCGGCAGTTGATGGCGACCTTCACTCCCTCATGAGACAGAGCGAGGGCGATCGCTCTCCCGATGCCTCTCGAGCCTCCGGTCACGATGGCGATTTTATCCCCGTTCACAGCATATCCTCTGTATAATGGTAACACATCACGGCAAAATCAACAGAGGGCATGGAGTATGCCGGCACCCTTCAAATCGGACAGCCGTAATAAAAATCATTGTCTCCCATAGAGATGTACCATTTTTTCCCGTCAGTGAGCTCGTCCCAATCAAGTTTTTCCGAGAGATTTCTCACCTGAAGAAACAGGTTCTGCTCCTTTTTCCGAAACCCCATCTTCCTGAGGGCACGTACTGCCCTTTGATGCTGAAAAGCCCAGAACGCGGCTGTGACCACACCCTCTCCCTTCATTACCGACAGAGCTTTCCGAAGTAGCGTCACAGTCACTCCCGGACAGGCGGGATCGATCACAAGCTCGAGAATAACACCGGTTTCGTGAGTTTCGGGTACCGTGGTGAAGACGATAAACCCGACGGATCTCCCCGATGAATCGATTGCAGTCCATGTTTCATTGTTACACAGGGGATTGTCCGCGTACCGCCAGTTCAGATAGGCACTGTCCCGAACCACAGCGATACCGATTCCTGAGGAGGCCCGGCTCCAGAGATCATCGTATTTTATATCGAACCGCTCGATCTTCCGGATCTCATACTTCCTGCCGGAGGCTGTGTAACAGAAGAAGGTAAGCATATCAAAACCCTTCAACACAAAGCGGAGGGGAAGCTCCAGGAACAGACGCAGCAGCCTTCTCTCAAACCGCCGGCGCAGGAACGCCGAGGCATCAAGGATGCGGATGAACTGAGGCACGGTGTCCACATCCCGGTAGCCGAGAAATCTTTCAGCGAAAGCTCTGAGAACGTGATCATTCATCCCCACACTCAGAAAGAGCTCTTTCTCAGGAGGTGTGTTGAGACGGAATTTGAAGAGCTTAAAAAAAACACCCTTGTTTCTGGCTTCCTTCCTGACCATCATATCGAGTTCGTGAGTGCCGATTACCGAATCTTCATTCACCTTGAACAGTTTGGGTATCGCCCCGAGAGCCCCGATCAGCTGCCCCTCCTGATATGCAACGGAGGTGGCCGTGAAGGAGTGAGGGTGCCCGAGATATTTCCAGAGGAAATATTCACAATCAGGATATAAACCAAAAGTTTCACGGAATAGTCCACGGTATTCAACCAATCCGGCCGTATCCAGCCACCGGATTGTGAGATCGTCGGGGTCGCTGTTCACTCGCCCACCTTCTCGAGTCTGTACATGATGTAATCGACAATAGAACCGACCGTTACGAGATTCATCACCGACTCGAGGTCGACTTTTCCTTCCAGGTCGGTAAAATTCTTGTCACCCGGGAGCGAATCGACCTTCTGTGAATCTTCAGGGGCGATCTCAGTGGGAATCTTGAAGTTGAACTCTTTTTCGATTCTGAAGATGATGTCGAGGTAATCAATGGACTCAGCTCCGAGATCATGCTCGAGATGAGATTCCCCGGTAATCTCGTCTTCAGAAACGCCGAGAGCTTCAGAAAGAATACCAGCGACCTTTTTTAGAACCTGCGCTCCGTCCATTGTAGCCATCTCTTCCCCCTTCTCTGTTCCATCGACCAGGGTAATCCTCTCTACACATCTCTTTTCAGAATAAGTACGGCATTCTGCCCACCGAAGCCGAAGGAATTCTTGAGAGCAATCTTCACTTCGCCTTCTCTCGCCGCGTTGGGTACGTAATCCAGATCACACTCGGGATCAGGGTCATTAAGGTTGATCGTCGGTGTGATCAATGAATTCCGCATTGTACATACCACACCGACCAGTTCAATGGCCCCGGCAGCCCCTATGGAATGCCCGATGAGAGATTTCATCGAGCTCACCGGAATTCTTCCTGCATGTTCACCAAAGATCGTTTTTATGACATGGGTCTCCACGATGTCATTCATCCTGGTGGCCGTTCCGTGTGCATTGATATAATCAACTTCAAAAGGAGCTATCCCGGCTTCTCTGAAAGCCTGCTTAATGGCGAAGATCGCACCTGCTCCATCAGGTGGCGGATCGGTGAGACGGTACGAATCACAGGATGCCCCGTAACCGAGAATCTCTGCATATATTTGAGCACCTCTCTTTCTGGCGTGCTCGTATTCTTCCAGGACGAACATCGCCGCACCATCACTTAGCACGAAACCATCCCTGAGACTGTCGAACGGTTTCGAAGCCTTCGCGGGTTCGTCATTCCGGCGGGAGAGCGTGCCTAGTGCACAGTACCCGCCGAATACGATAGGATTGAGGGATGCATCCGTACCCCCGGCGATCATGACATCAGCCCATCCCCGATCGATCACGAGGCAGGAATCTCCAATTGCCTGTGTACCGGCAGCGCAGGTGGTACCGATGCTGTTGTTGTACCCCTGGACACTCAGTTGGAGCGCAATGTGAATGGAGACGGAGTTTGGCATACCCTTGAGCGGATTGAGCGGAGAAAGGGTCTGCGGGTTGTCGGTGAATTTCTGTTGGTCTATTTCGTTGAACATAACCACGTTTCCGGTTCCGGTACCGGTAACGACACCGACGTCGAATGGATTCTCCGCCGCCACGTCCAGGCCGGAGTTCTCCACTGCCAGTCTGGCGGCCGCCACACCGAGTCTGGTGGCCTTCGTCATGTACTTGAGCGACTTTCTCGAGGCCACGAAGTCTACCGGGTTGAAATCCTTTACCTCACCGCCGATTGTGGTGGTAAAACGACTGGAGTCAAATGAAGTAATCTGTCCGATCCCCGACACGCCCTTCGAGACGGAGTCCCAGAAAACCTCGAGCCCGACCCCATAAGGCGATACGATCCCCATTCCGGTGATCACGACCCTTCTATTCACGGATTCCCCTTTGATAGAGTAGAGAGAAAATCTGCCCGCCGACGCGGGATGCCATAAAAGTGCCGGGGAAGATGGAGTCACTCACCCGACGATTGAACCAGGATTACATATCCTTTGAATATACCAAATAAATGCCGTTTAATCAACTGAGCCGAATTATTCATATGATTCCGATTCTGGCGGCCGCTTTCGGCCGGCTCCTTCAACGATAAATAGGGACAGTCACCATTTATTGAAAAATAACATAATGGTGACAAAAAAAATAAATGGTGACTGTCCCTATTTATCTACGCTTCCTGTTGCTCGAATTGGCCCTTCGTAAAACTCAGCAAAGTGTCCCGTCCCAGAAACTCGCCACAAAATTTCCTTTTTTCATTTCTGAAAAACAGCAAGATTCAGACCACTCGATCGTGAGTCAAAACGAAGCATACCGGGGAAATTGTCTCTGCCCGCGGTGAATGAGATGCAGGAAACCCGGGCGTAAAGACGATTGTAAAACAGGGACTCACTTCTCCGGATTTACTGCTGCTCCGCAGAATACGTAATGAGGTGCGCCTGTCATCACACACAATCCCGTCAGTTGCGTCGATACTGTTTCACCATCAGCGTGTGAGCAGCATTTTTCGGGACAGGACCGTATTCCCCGACTTGAGAACATAGAGGTATATCCCGGATGATGCAATGATTCCCTGGCGGTTGGAGCCGTCCCAGGATACCTGGTGAATCCCCGGCGAGAGTAACTCATCGACCAGGGTTTTCACCTTCCTCCCCCGGAGATCGTATATTTCCAGCAGGACGCGTGGTTGCTCATCCCTCATCTCGCCCGGTACACTGAAATTGATCAGCGTTCGTGGATTGAAGGGATTGGGAAAATTCTGATCGAGTGCAAACGTCTTCGGCAGGAGAGTCTCTCCCGGGCTGTCGATTCCGGATCCTTCGTGGATTACGATGGAGAGCCGGAGCTCATCGATGTGGGGAGGCTCCCATGAGTCGGTAATCCTCACCAGAAACGAGAACGAATCAGCGACAGTCGGCACCCCCGAGATCAACCCGTTTTCAGCCGTGAGCTCGAGACCGTCGGGCAGGGCTCCATCCTCTATCGACCACAGTCTGGCCCCGACACCGCCTTCAGATCTCAAAACAGCGTAATACTGGGTACCAACATAGCCGTCGACCAGTTCGGTGGTAGTGATTTCGAGGGGCTTCGTCCTTGATTTCAGCACCCATCCCCGGGGGTCGACAACGACATTCTCGGGCTCCCACGGGAGGCTGAAGGTGGACTCGAAATGAGTGGTGGAATCATAGACATTCTCGAAGAGGGAATCCGTGCCGGATACGAAAAGAAGTTCGAGAGGCATCTTGAAAGTCGGCCCTGAGCTCTGCACCTGGTCGACGCTGACACGTGACTCCCAGGTACCGCTCGTGTCGCTGCTTTCCCAGGTTGTGAGATAATTCGGACGTCCCTCCTGATAGACCCACTGATCGAAAAACCAGTTGAGCTCCATGCCCGATATCGTCTCGGAGAGCGTGATGAGTTCCTGCGTGCTCGCGTGGTCATATTTGAAGGCAGGATCGTTTGCGAAAGCCGGGAGGATCTCGAAAAACGCCGAATCCCCGACGACGTATCGCAGCATGTGCACGACCCAGGCTCCCTTGTTGTATACTGTCTCACCGAGAAGGTCCACCGGATCGTAGACAGTGCCGGGGAAACCGCCGGAGTCGAGTGTCCCCATGTAGACATGATAATCACCTATCCCACCGAGGTACTCCGCCCATAGCGCTTCGGCGTAAGTGCAGAACCCCTCACTCAGCCAGATCTCCTCCCATACGGCGGGAGTCACACTGTTTCCGTACCACGAGTGTGCGAGCTCGTGAGCGACGATCATGTCCCACCGGTGATCACCGGTGATGTATAAATCACCGTAGCTCGTTATCGTCTGGTGTTCCATGGCGGCGAAGGGAAAAGTCGGTGTCTCGGCCATTCCATATTTCTCGAGGAGGAAGGGGTATCCTCCGAAGATCGAGTCATAGACGGCGATCATTTCGTCCACCTGATTCCAATCCTCCTCGGCTGCGTCCCTGTCCTCCGGGTAGACGAAGGAAGAGACCGGCATGGTGTCGGTGGGTGAGTAAATAAACTGCTGAAGAAATATGTCATAGTTGGTGATCGCAACACAGATATTGTATGTGGTAACCGGATACATCTCCCTCCAGGTCACCGTTTTCGTCCCATCTCCGTTGTTGATCGAGCCGGTGAGAACGCCGTTGGATGCGAGGACCAGATCCTCCGGGATGGTCACGATAATCGTTGCCGTCGCTTTGTCACGGATGTCGTCCTTACACGGCCACCAGGCCCGGGCATTGTCCGGCCAGCTGATGCTGTAGATGACGGGATGACCTGAATGGCTCCGGAAAAACAGGGTGCCGTATTCGATCGGGGGAGGCGGGACGCCATGGTAGTATACCGTGATGGCGGCGGTGTCTCCGGAAGCTATGGTCCCGTCCAGGAAGACGTTCACCACATCATCGATGTGGTCGAACTCACTCACCGTGAAAGGCGCGGAAATCGAATCGACGAAGAGGGGCTGATCGAGATTGAACTCGAACGTCGATACTCCCGCTGTTCCGGCGATGATATCGAAAACCACGCTGCCTGTGACGAATGATGAGTCGGGTGTCAGGAAGATGTCGATGGAATAGTCGAGCACATTATACTCATCTCCCTGGAGCTTGCCTCTCAGCATCTCCGCTGTGAGGGGAAGATTCTTCACCCCGATCGGAGTCTTCTCACGCACTATCACCTCCTGACCATTTACCTCAGAAAGTGAAACTGCCAGGATCAGAACCAGAATCGTGCCGGTGACCACTCCCAGTATGCTTGTGCAATTCCTCATGACTCCCTCGCCCCCTTTCACATTAGAAATCGGACCCTATGGAGAAAAAGGTGAAATTTTCACCTGTAGTATCCAGATCGGTTTGCCAGGAAAAGTCGAGTTTCAGAACCAGGTATCCCAGTCCGAGTCTCACACCAGCTCCGTAGGCCGCACTCACGTCTCTCAGGTGAAATCCAAAGCGGCCTTCTTCGGCAAATGGGCGTAAATCATCATACCAGGCCGTTGCCATGTCATAGAACAGAATCGCCTGCATGAAATCCAGTCTCGGCCCCAGGAAAGGGAGGAGAGGGAAACGGTACTCGGTGTTGAGGATAAGGAGTTTCGTACCGTTCATTTCTCCGTAATCCGCCCCTCTGAATGTATAAGGTCCGCCGATCCTGAAAATCTGCGGCGTGTCACCGAAACTTCCGGCAAGTACAGCCCTCTGAGCCAGGAGGGTACGCCTCTTTATGTTGAAGTACCGCCGGTAATCCACGATCAGCGTGGTGTAGTCGAGATCTCCGACACTCTGTTCGACGGAATATCGTACACGCCTCCCCGAGAGAGGTCCGGTGAACCCGAAAATAGAATTGTCAACGACATAAGCCAGGTTCCCGGTCACGTATTTCGCGGTTCCAAGATTCTCTTCCGTGACCTCGAATCCCGAGAAACTCTGTCTGACAATCTTCTCCTTGACGGTGGTGAAAGCTCCTCCGAATTCGACCCTTCTGAACGTATCGAGCGGATACCCGGCAAGGACTCCCCCACCCCGGTATATCTGGCTCTGGAATTCTGTATCGTCCGACCCTTCATCGGGGGCCGTGAAGAGACCGTAGTCGTTTCTGAACTGGAAAAAACTCGTTGCGAAGTTTATTCGATGGGCGAGATTCTGGTAAGCCACCAGGACATCTGATGACCCGAGATCCTGGTAAGCTCTCGTACCGACGATGATGTTGTGATTCCCGAGCATGTCACTTATCAATAGCTGCGATGATCCCTGAAACCCGAGGTTGGAACTGAAGCCGACACCGCCGATCAGGTAATCCGGCTCGAGCGTGATACTGTATTCTTCTTCCTCGAACCCGGAGCCATCCGGGAGATCATACCCTGCCAGGTGGTCGATGAGCCCTGAATCACACCGTGCCTGAGTACACACCTCCTCGATCGGGCCCGGCTCAGTCGGGGGGAGCAGGTAGATGTCCCACCCGCCCCTGTCCATCGCGGACAGGGCGACATTCGTGTCAGAACCGCTGAGGGCGGGGGTGTACCGGGTAATACCGGAGATGGATGGAGTGACACTGGCATACAGCGAGGCACTCCGCTGGTCCATGTCGAAGGTGAATATGGCCGGTCTTCCATCATAGAGCGACGTGAACATGAGTTTTTTCCCGCCCTCCACCCATGAAGGACTGCCTTCATCGGCCGGGGTCTGGACTACTACCTCTACCTTGTGTGTTTCGAGATCGTACAGGGCTATATTGTCATCTCCGAAGAGGAGATTTTCCACATTTGTGTCTTCACCCCTGTCGGTGATAATTGCGATGTACTTTCCGTCGGGTGACCATCTCGGCATCAGCTCGGCGTAGATGTCATCGGTGAGACGCGTGAGGATGTCTTCCTCAATATCATATATGTACAGATCTGATAACCCGCCTGAGACCCCGGTAAACACGACGAACCGTCCGTCCGGTGAAAAATCCGGTGACATGAGTCCGTTGAGATCAGTGGTGATCTTCTTTTTGACCTTCCCATTAGAAGAGTCGATCAGATACACGGCGTCCTGTTTCCCGGCCTTGGCGACGAAGCAGATGCGTTTCCCGTCGTGAGACCAGGAAAGAGAGGTGTCGAGAAACCGAAGGATTTCGAGTGAGCCGCTCCGTGCCCCCTTCACGATCCTCTTCGGTTTACTATCCTCACGAACATCGAGGACGTAGATGTCATTGTAGAGAGACCTGTTCGATACGAAGGCTATCCGGTTGCCGTCCCGCGAGATGGCAGGGACTGCATTCAGATTGTAATAAAACCCTTCATGTCTCGTAACCGGTTTCAGCGCGACGGGAGGAAGAGTCGTCTTCTCACCCGCATAACGGTCCTCCAGGAAGGAGACAAAACCATTCGTCAGCTCCTGCGTGTCGATCCCGAGTATCTCCTCGAGCGCCTGAGGGAACCCCCCTGTGTGAGAAATCCCGGTGAGTATCTTTCCTATGGACGCGTCACCATATTCTGCGCCTATATACTGCCAGAGAGCGTTACCCAACCGGTACACCCTGATATCGTAGATGCCTGACATCTCATCAACGGTTGGAAGCGTCTTGTTGCGGAGGGCATCTTCGAGCCAGAGTTCCGTCTGAGTATCGAGCCCCTGGCTGTAATACTCGGCAAGCCCTTCCATCACCCAGAGGGGAGGCATGCTCCTCAGAGAACTGCCCGATGGGCCGACCCGGAGTATGTCGTACTGAAAAGCGTGGACCATCTCGTGGGTCAGAACGTGGGTGAACTCCCGCATCGACCCTCCCATGGGGAGGACGACCCTTCTCTTGAGACTTTCGGTAACACCGCGAACGCCTTCCGGTATAAGTCCTCCGATTGCATTCGTCTGCTGAAAATCGTTATGCGAAGCGTATAGTATCAGAGGGATCTTGAGATCGATTTCATGGCCAATGCGTGTACTGAGCATCTGGTACGAGCGTTCCGCGAGCCGCGCCCCGAGACGAGCTCCTTCCTCTTCTTCATCATAATAGTAAACGTCGAAGTGAGGCGTCTTCAGTATCTTCCAGTCGAATTTCCGGTACTGCACCTTGTTCCGCCCGAACTGGTAACCCAGCTGGGCACTGGCATGAGGAGGGATAAGCACGGAGAGAAATAAAAGCAGGCAGAGACTTTCTGTGATTTTGCCCTTCACTTCACACCGCCTTGGATCGTCACCGGAACCCGGAACCTTTTGTGTATCACACGTTATGAGCCCGTATCTACGAGTGAGATATCGCTGTTGTCATTACTCTGATATTATCATATATATATATGATGCTCAAGTCAATGAGACGGGTTACCGATACCGGGGTCGGCGCCTCAGGTTGTGACTCAGTGGCCCTGTTCATAAATACGCGTGCCTTCGGCCAACGAAACATCCCGACCCACCGCGTTGCTCGTCGGTTAAATACCACCATAGGTATTCGCCCTCCTCGCGCCTTGTGGTTCGGGCGCCTCTATGGCCTTGGTGCATCACCGTATTTATGAGCAGGACCACTTAGAGACAGATGGACTCTTCCCGCCTCGTTCGACGGATAATCAGGAGGCTTCCGTTGACAAAAGAAGAACTCGCACGCATCGCGAAATCATACGGCGCGGCTGCCATCGGAACGGCCCGGATTGAAGACATCCTGAACGGTTTCCCTTCCCTATCAAGAGAGCTCACCAGCGGTCTTCACACGGGGATCTCCGTTGCAGTCCGATTGTCAGGCAGGATACTGGATGAGATAACAGACAGGCCCACCCGGCTCTACTTCCATCACTACCGCAGGCTGAACCACCTCCTTGACCTCACGGCACATTCCATAACAGCTCTACTCCTCGAGGATGGCTACGAGGCCGTCCCTATCCCCGCTTCCCAGACAATCGACTGGCAGAATCAGACAGGTCATCTTTCGCATAAAGCCATCGCCGTAAAAGCCGGGCTCGGATGGCTGGGGAGAAACAATCTGCTGGTCACCCCCGCTTGGGGAGCACAGGTCAGGCTGGTGACGGTACTTACCGATGCGGAATTCGACGAGGACCGGATGGTGGAGAACGACTGCGGAAACTGTAGGGCCTGTGTCGAGGTCTGCCCGGCCGGAGCTCTCGGAGAAACTTACCGTGATTATGACAGAGACGGATGTCTCATCAAGATGAAAGAAATGTGCAAGATGGCAGGGATAGGCCACTACATCTGCGGAATCTGTGTGAAAGCCTGCAGAGGGAAAAAGATGTGATGAGAGAGCTTGGTGAACCTCTGAAAGTCTGCCCCTTTGTCGCGATGTTGAGTAAAGAGGAGACGCTCTTCGACAGGACCATCGATGAGCTCACCGGGTTCTTCGGTGCTCCTCTGACGATGAGCCGGAGTGTCCCATGGGAACACAGCAGCTATTATGAGGTCGAACTCGGGAGAAACCTGTTGAGGAAATTCGTCTTCTTCTCAAGGCTGATGGATCCGGGCGATCTCGTCGAGAGCAAGAGACTAACGATGCGAATCGAGCGGGATCTGGGCGAGGAGGCCGACGAGAAGATCAGCAGACGGATCAACATCGATCCCGGATACATGACCCGGGCGAAACTCGTCCTGGGCACCAGTAAAGATTTCTCCCACCGTATCTACATCGGTGGTGGTATATATGCCGAGGTGACACTCTATTTCAAAGACGGGAGCTTCAGGCCGTTTTTCTACACGTACCGGGATTACAAAGATGAAGAGAACATCAGTCTCTTCAACGAAGTGAGGGGTCAGGTCTTCGGCTGTCGATGCATCCCGGTGGAAGACACGCTACCACAGAATGATCGATCCAGGTAAATTGTGTGATCAACAGGACAGCTACGGAAGAAGAGAAAATACAGGAGGATGAAAATCTGAAGAAAGGAGATCCCGGTGCGTTATAGTCGTATTGTCCCACTCTCACTGTGTCTGGTCTTCGCACTGATCCAGTCCTCTTTCACAATGGAGGTATCAGGGACACATGAGGACAGGGACAGCACAACATCAATTCAGATCACGTCGGGATTTATCGAAATCGTCGGCGGAAAACTATTCTACGAACAGGCCGGTACAGGAGTGCCGGTGGTGATGATCCATGACGAACTGCTCCACCGGGAAATCTGGGATGAGCAGTTTTCCGTTTTTGCCGAAGACTACAGAGTGATCCGTTACGACCGGCGCGGATACGGACGATCTTCCCAGCCGTTTGCGTTCTATTCGAATCTCGACGATTTGCACATCCTGTTCGAAACCCTGAAGATCGATAGAGCCCACATAATAGGGATTTCAGCCGGAGGAGGTCTCGCCATCGACTACACTCTGGCCCACCCTGAAAGGGTGTTATCTCTTGTTCTTGTCGGGCCTGTCGTCAGCGGACTCGGTTTCTCGGATCATTTTGTGGAGAGAGGCGGTCATCTTCGAGAAGCGGATCGTGAGAGTGAAGAATCACTGAGACAGTACTGGTTCAAAAGAGACCCCTACATAATCGCATTGGAAAATGATTCCGTCCGAAGGAAAGCGCAGCGGCTCATCGAATCGAATCCCCACAACACCGACTCGAAGAACTACCGCCTCGAGAGGGGAATGAGACAGAAGGCCATCGACAAACTGGAGGAAATACAGGTTCCCGTCCTGATCGTCGTAGGTGAGCACGACATCCCTGACGTTCACGCACACGCAGGTGCCCTCGAGGCAGGGATCCCGGATGCTGCGCGGATCATCATCCGTGACGCAGGTCACCTGGTACCGATGGAACGACCCGAGGAATTCAACAAACTGGTGACTGAGTTCCTGAAGAGCATCCCATCTGAATGATACCAGTAACTACTATCACTGTTTCTCTGCCATCTCCTCCGCCTGTTCACTCAAACGGGCTGCGAGTGAGAACATACCACTGAGGTCTTTCCCGTTCTTGATCATATCGATGGCTTCCACAATTTCTTCATCTTTGTGAATAACCGCCTTGCGCGCAGCGGCTTCACCATCGAACGCCCTCACGATTTCGTAGGTGAGCCTGAGTTCGATGAATTCTCTTGATTCCTGCGCTTCGGCATCGGAAAATTCCATCTCCTCCTCTTTAGACAGCCTGTCAAGAAAATCCCTGGTGATATCTTCGGTTACCTGGAAATCTGTCGGCAGTTCGCTGTGCGTGCTGTGATAGTATACGGCGTAATTGAAGAAGACTGGTTTCCTGAGAAGATTCTGCTCGGCCTGGGAGAGTACTTTACCCTCTATGATAACATCAGGTCGGATACCCCCTCCGCCATAGACCTTTCTCCCGTTGTCGGTATAAAACTCCTGCCCCGGCTCAGCCTTTACCACTTCATCATTATTTATGGCAAGTGGCTCTCCGTGGTGTTCTTCACGGTGAATACTTCTTCCGCTCGGTGTGTAATACCGCGCGGTAGTGAGCTTCAGGGCATACTCTCCCTCGAGGGCAAAGAGTGTCTGCACGGAACCCTTCCCGAAGGATGTATTACCGAGAATGATGGCCCTGTCGTGATCCTGCAGTGCGCCGGCAACGATCTCTGAGGCGCTCGCACTGAATTGATTGATTAGTACCACCATCGGGATGTCGGTTTCAGAATCTTCTTTTACGGCAGTGTATTCACTGTTCTGAGCACTCACCCTCCCACGGGTGGATACGATTGTTTTTCCTTTCTCGAGGAATATTTCGGACACCTGAACAGCCTGGGAAAGCAAGCCGCCCGGATTGTATCTGAGATCGAGGACGAGGGATGTACACCCCTCGTCCTCCAACTTTGCAAGATTTTCAAGTATCTCGTGCGCACTGCTTTCGGAGAAAGTCGAGAGCCGAATGTACCCGGTCTCCGGTGTGAGCATAAATGAGTATGGCACACTCTTTACATTGATGATCTCTCTCACGATCGTGAAATCGATCGGTTCGGCCAGGCCCTCTCTCTCAACGGTGATAGAGACCTCGGTCCCCCTGGGCCCCCGCAATTTCTTCACTGCATCCATCGTGTTCCACCCTTCAGTGGACTCTCCCTCGATACCCACAATCCTGTCTCCGGCAAGGATCCCGAGACGATCGGCGGGTGTCCCCTCCATGGGTGCAATCACGGTCAGGATATTATTGCGAAGGCCGATCTCGATTCCGATCCCGCCGAATTTGCCCCGTGTATCGACCATCAGTTCTTTGTAATCATCCGGTGTGAGAAGCTGACTGTGACTGTCGAGGTTCCCCAGCATACTCTTGACGGCATCGATGACGAGGTCGCCTGGATCATGCTCATCTACATATCTTTCGCTTACGTGATCAATGACCTGCTGGAACAGTTCTACCTTCTGATAGTAGCTCTCTCCTACTTTCGCTCCCACGACTCCTGCTGCGATGACAATCGCGAGAATGAGGAGCCAAGGAGTCATCTTCCCTGCCAGTTTGCTGCCGGAGAACATCGACATAAATTACCTCCAGATAGTATCGTGACTGAAAAAAAGTCTGCACATGTACTTTTTCCTAAGAATAGCCCGCTCCTTGACGATTGTCAAGCGGGAGTGGACATGATCATCTGCCCTCCCTCTGCTACACCCATATCAGCGAGAAGGGTCCCGACGGTGAAGCATTATCACTTCGAGAAGTACCGAGAGGACTCACCTTTAGAGAAAGCAGAAATCGTGCCTGTCTGACTCATTGCCCTCGTCCGCAACCCACTGATAGTATACCGGTCCCAAAGTATGTAATGTTGCAGAGGGATGACAGGTATGAATCTTAATCCTGCAAATTTGTGTCGTCAGTCACAACTTATAACTTTTTCAATTCCCAGTGAACCGAACCGATTAGAGCTCATGGATGACACAGAGTGAAAGGCAGGAAAGAAACACTCTTCATTCAAGAGAAGTGTAGCATTTCATTCATTTTCGTTATTCAAAGTGTAGCATATGATGCATTTTCATGAACCCCACCGGTTCTCCAATCTTCCCGCTCGTTTCCCTAACTGTAATCCTTCCAATACATTAAGACCGGCCATGACCTTTTTTCATACACTGGTACACTCCTTGCCATCACACACGGGCATGCGAGACTTCAGTAGTAGGGATGATTTGTGACGAACACTTTGAAGATACTCACCGCAGGGATGATGATCTCACTGATCACCGGGTTTGCCATCTTCCAGTGTGAGAAGGAGATAGCAGTGAGGCAGAGGGGAGAAGACGCGGTAAGGGGGTTGGCTCTTTTTGCCATGTCGTTCGAGGATGACCGGATGATATTTCCTCACGGCATCCGGTTCCTCTTCGATTCAAATCAAGACCGGGAGGAGACTGCGGAAATGTCTGTATGGTCACGGGACAGTGTACCCTCTGTGATCAGTTCGGATTGGGACTCCGGCGATGATTTGTTCGTGTCGAAGCTTATCGCGAAAGCGGCATCCAGGGGAGGACCTGTCACGGATTATTCGGGCGGGACGGGGCTCCAATACGTATTTTCGGTGTATCCGATCGAGACGCCGGAAGATGATACAGTATTCGTCGTACTCAGGGAGCAGGTGGGAGAAGTGAGAAAATATCTGGGGAACCTGCTGAAAAGGATGATGCTTACCGCTGCGGCAACTGGAATTGTAACTGCCGGTTTGTTCCTTGTAATCACCGGCGCTCTGAAGAGAAACTGAAAATAAAATGATGAGGAAGGAATTGACTATGGAGCGACATGGTTTTCGAGGTGAGAGAGGATCGACCAGAGAATTCTTCTCGAGATTACTCGTCACCGGAGCGCTACTCATTTCTCCGTTCTTTACCATGGCGGGTATGAGCGGAGAAACATCTCTTCAGCATGAAAGTGAAGAGCCCTTATTGCTCGAGCAACTCATCAGCGAAGCGGTCGAGAAAAATCCCGAGATCAACTCGTTGAGAGAACTCGAAGCCGCAAAAAGAGCAGTCGTGCCTCAGCTATATTCTCTTCCCGATCCGATCCTGTCCTACTCGTTACGAAACGTGGGGCTGGACAGGGTAACGGTCGGGGAAGAAATGATGGCCGGGCGACTCCTCTCCTTCTCTCAAAAGGTCCCATTCCCCGGAAAGCTCGGACGCTTGAAGGATACAGCAGAGTGGGATGCCACTGCAAGTTCTCATCTGACCGAAGAGAGGAGTCTCGGCCTGGTAGCCGGGGTAAAGACAGCTTACTATGACCTCTACTTCATCTATGAGGCCATCGACATCGTAAATGAAATACAGGGGATACTCGAGATGTTCATCAGGACCGCGGAGGCGCGTTACAAAGTCGGAAAGGGGATCCAGCAGGACGTGCTGAAAGCACAGGTCGAACTCTCGAGGCTGGAGGAGAAGAAAGTACTCCTAGAGGAAAGGAAAGCGGTATTGAAGGACAAGATAAACAAGCTCGTGGGCAGGGAACCTGATTCGATCCTTGGAAGGCCTGTTGATATAAACTTGAGTCCGTTACCGTACACGCTTTCTGAACTGAAAAGCATTGCCCGGGAGAAATCTCCCACCCTGCAGTTTCAGGACGCGCTCGCAGCCAGGGAGGAGAGCAGTCTCAAGCTGGCAAAGAAGCAGTACTTTCCCGACATATACCTCGGCATGACCTGGATGGACAGGGCAGAAATAGAAGACATATGGGAAGCACGACTGGGGCTTGAAATTCCCCTCTACTTCTGGACCAAAGAAAGGAAAGGCATCCAGGAGGCCAGGTCCAGGTACTCAAAAGCCAGGTATGATGTTGAGGATGTGAGATTACAAATCCTGCAGAGGGTGAGTGATCTTTCAATCGAGCTGGATACGAGTGAAAGGCTTTACCATCTCTATATCGAGACGATCGTCCCGCAGGCCCAACTCGCTCTGGAATCGGCGACGAAAGGATATGAAACAGGAGAAGTGGATTTTCTCACGTTGTTCGACAACCTCATCGTGCTTCTGGACTATGAATTGGAGTCGAGGGAGCAACTCGTACGTCATGAAAATTCACTTTCTGAACTTGAATCGATCATCGGAGAAGAAGTTACACAAAAAGAGTAGGAGGAACGATGAAAAGGAACATACTGATTGTTATACCGATAACCCTGGTAGTGATAGGGCTCGCCTCAATATCCCGGGGAAGCGGAGAACAGGCAGAAAATGCAGGGCATGGATCTGAAGCAGTGCAGACTGATCAGGCGGAAGATATTACCTACACCTGCCCGATGCATCCGGAAGAGGTATCGAGCGAGCCGGGAAAATGTTCGATCTGCGGTATGAACCTGGTTCCGATGGAAGGAGAGCGGGGCGAGGAACAGGAGAAGGTCGATGAACAGGCCGTGGAAGAGGAGAGTGATGTTCATCAGGGTCACAGCGAAGAAGGTGAACAAGGAACGGCGTCGGATGAAACGCTCTATCATTGCCCGATGCACCCCACCTACATATCAGAGAACCCGGGCGAATGTCCGATATGCGGGATGACACTGGTCCCGATTGAGGAAGTGGAGGGTGGTGAATCGAAAGTCGAAGGTCGTTCCAGTGTGAAGGTGAATCCGGACAAACAGCAGCTCATCGGGGTGACGTTCGATACGGCTCGAGTATCTGATCTGTCCATGAAGATAAGGACAGTGGGACGCCTTACCTATGATGAGACAAAAATCGTAAAGGTGCATACGAGGATCAGTGGATGGGTAGAGAGGCTTCACGTCGATTACACTGGGAAAGAGGTCGAAAAGGGTGAATCTCTCTTCTCGATATACAGTCCCCAGCTCTACTCGACCCAGGAAGAATACCTTCTCGCTCTCAACGGAGAGAGGCTCCTTGCCAACAGCTCGATGACGGGGGCCCTGGATAATGCTCAATCTCTATCAGCGGCTACAAAGAGAAGACTCGAGCTATGGGATATTTCCGATGAACAGATAAAAGAATTGGAAAAATCAGGGAAAGCGGAGGTAAACCTCGAGATCGTCTCTCCCATTAACGGATTCGTGATAGAGAAGAACGCCTTCGAGGGGAGATATGTGAGTCCCGGTGACATCCTGTACACCATCGCCGATCTGGATGAGATCTGGGCTCTCGCTGACATTTATGAGTATGAACTGCCATACGTCAAAGTCGGACAGGAGGCAAAGATCACACTTTCCTATTATCCCGGCGAGGAGTTTACGGGAAAGGTGACTTATGTTTATCCCTATCTCAACAATGACACGAGGACCGCTCAGGTCAGATTTGAGATAGACAATCCCAACATGAAGCTCAAGCCTGACATGTTCGTCAATGTCAAGATTGAAATAGGCCTCGGTGAGAGGCTCACCATACCGAGAGACGCCATTCTTTTTTCAGGGGAGAGGCGCATCGCGTATGTGAAAAACGGTGATACGACATTCGAGCCACGGGAAATCGAAACCGGTGTGCAGAATGGACAGTTTGTGGAAGTCCTGGAAGGTATTGAAGAAGGAGAAATGGTAGTCACGAGTGCAAACTTTCTCATCGACTCTGAGAGCCAGCTGCGGGCCTCTGTCATGTCGATGATGAGCGGCCACAGCGGACACGGCGGCCATTAGATTCATGAACCGAAGAACAGGAACCAAGAGGTGATGTGATGATCGAATCTCTCATAGAATGGTCGAGTAATAACAGGTTTTTCATATTCCTCGGTACCGCCTTCGCCGTGGTCTGGGGAGTGTACGCGTTATTGAACATACCGCTCGATGCGATACCCGATCTGTCGGATGTCCAGGTGATCGTATTCACCGACTGGCCGGGGCGCTCCCCCGATCTCGTGGAAGATCAGATTACCTATCCTATCGTCACCTCTATGATCGCAGCACCGAAGGTGCGCGTGGTGAGGGGCTATTCATTCTTCGGGTTGTCGTTCGTATATATCATCTTCGAAGACGGGACCGATATCTACTGGGCAAGGAGTCGGACACTCGAGTATATGAGTAAGATCACGGGTAATCTCCCCGAGGGTGTAAATCCGGTACTCGGGCCGGATGCAACGGGAGTCGGCTGGGTATATGAATACGCCCTCGTGGATACCACCGGTCAGAACGACCTTGCCGATATCAGGTCGTTTCAGGACTGGTACCTGCGCTACTGGCTGGAAGCCGTACCGGGAGTCGCCGAGGTCGCTTCAGTCGGTGGATTCGTTAAGCAGTACCAGGTCGATATCGATCCTGATGCACTTCTCGCTTATGATGTACCTCTGCGGGATGTAATCAAGGCGATCCAGCGTTCTAATAATGATGTGGGGGGAAGAGTCCTCGAGATGGCCGGGACTGAGTATTTTGTCAGGGGAAGAGGCTATATAAAATCGCTCGCGGACGTCGAGAAAGTGGTGGTGAAAGTCGGGGAACACGGTGTTCCTGTGACCGTAAAGGACCTGGCGGAGGTGCACTACGGCCCGGATATCAGAAGGGGTGCCGCCGAATTTGATGGGAAGGGAGAGGTCGTCGGTGGGGTCATCGTAATGCGATATGGTGAAAATGCTCTCGGTGTGATTAAAAGAGTCGAGGAGAAGATCGAAGAAGTCAGGGGCTCACTCCCGCCGGGAGTCCAGCTTGTCACGACGTATGACAGGTCGGACCTCATCATACGCTCGATCGACACCCTCAAGGAGAAGCTCCTCGAAGAGATGCTCGTGGTGAGTCTCATCATCATAATATTCCTCTGGCACTTCAGGAGTGCCCTCGTACCGGTAATAGCACTGCCGCTTGCGGCACTCTTTTCATTCATTCCGATGTATTACATGGGCCTCACTTCTAACATCATGTCCCTCGGGGGGATCGCCATCGCGATCGGCGCCATGGTCGATGCCTCGATCGTACTCGTGGAGAACGCCCACAAGAGGCTTGAAGAGTGGGAACTCGGGGGCAGGTTCGAGAGCAGGTTCGATGTGCTGCTGCGGGCTTCGAAGGAGGTGGGGAGACCCATTTTCTTCTCCCTGCTGGTCATCGCGGTCTCCTTCATGCCTATCTTCGCCCTGCAGGCCCAGGAGGGAAGGCTGTTCAAACCATTGGCATTCACGAAAAACTTTTCGATGTTTTTTGCGGCCCTCCTGGCGGTAACGCTGGTCCCAGTACTCATGCAGATATTCATCAAACCGACAAAACCGATAAAACAGAGATTCGGTTTCATTTCAACAATACTGAATTTTATTGTGGCCGGGAAGATCTACAGGGAGGAAGAACACCCCATCAGCAGGTTCCTCTTTCGGGTGTACGAACCCATCCTCCTGTTCGTACTCAAACACAAGATCAAAGCCATAATCATTGCGGTCCTGCTGGTGATGACGATAGTGCCGGTGTTCCAGAGAATCGGCTCTGAATTCATGCCGCCTCTCAACGAGGGGGATATCCTCTACATGCCGACGACTCTTCCGGGAATATCGATCGAAGAAGCGAGAGTGTGGCTGCAGGCTCAGGACAAGATATTCAAATCCTTCCCCGAAGTGGAAACGGCGTTCGGTAAGATCGGACGAGCGAGGACGGCCACCGATCCTGCACCGCTCTCGATGGTCGAGACAACAGTCCAGCTCAAACCGATGGAAGAGTGGCCCGACGTGTATCATGAGAGATGGTATTCCGAAAAGTACCCCGAGTGGCTCAAAAAAATCCTGAGGCTTATCTGGCCGGAGATGAAACCGAGAACCTGGCAGGAACTCATTTCCGATCTCGATAAAGAGATGAAACTGCCTGGGACGACAAATGCATGGACAATGCCGATAAAGACCAGGATCGACATGCTCACTACCGGCATTCGTACTCCCATAGGAATCAAGATCTATGGACCGGACCTCGAGAAGATCCAGAAGATCGGGGAGCACATAGAAGCGGTACTTCAGGAGCTGCAAGGGACCCGAAGTGTCTATGCAGAGCGTGTCGTGGGAGGCTCCTTCGTGGACTTCGATATCAAACGGGAGGAGATCGCGAGGTACGGCCTCACCGTAGGGGACGTGGAAGATGTCATCGAGACGGCCATCGGAGGCAAGAACATCACGATGACCATCGAGGGACGGGAACGTTACCCGGTCAACGTGAGATACGCACGGGAACTGAGGAACAATGTCGAGAGACTCGAGAGGATACTTGTTGCAACGCCCTCGGGAGTACAGGTCCCTCTCAGCCAGCTGGCCGATATAACTCTAACCAAGGGAGCGCCCTCGATTAAAGATGAAAACGGCATGCTCACCGGGTGGGTGTACGTCGACATTTTCGAGGACAGGGACATCGGCAGCTATGTTCGAGAAGCGAAAGAGCTCATCAAACACGAGATCGAGCTGGAACCGGGCTACTACCTGGGATGGAGCGGACAGTATGAGTACATGGAGAGGGCACGGCAGAGGCTCTTGCTCGTACTCCCGATAACGTTGCTCATCGTCATTCTTCTCATATACATAAACACAGGAACCTGGATCGAAACGGGGATAGTCCTCCTGGCCATTCCGTTTTCTCTCATAGGGGCTTTCTGGATCCTCTACCTGATGGGCTACAACATGAGCATAGCTGTGTGGGTCGGTATTATCGCACTTGCAGGAGTGGACGCGGAAACGGGTGTCGTTCTCCTGCTCTATCTCAATCTGGCCTATCATGACATGAAGGAAAAAGGGCTTATGAAGAGTGTCGATGATCTGAGGGAAGCCGTCGTACACGGTGCGGTGAGAAGAGTTCGGCCTCGAGTCATGACGACGGGGACGACCGCCATCGGACTGTTCCCAATCATGTGGGCGGCGGCTACAGAGGCTGGAGCAGATGTAATGAAGAGAATCGCGGCTCCAATGGTCGGTGGAATCCTGACATCCTTTATCCTCGGAATGCTCATCTACCCTGCCACCTTCATGCTCTGGAAGTGGCACTCCGAAGTCAAGAAGATGAAGGATTAACGGAAGCGAGAAAAGAAGTGTTTTAACAAAGGACACAGTGATATGAATAAATTACCGGAAGACTCTGAAGCTGAGATAGTCACCGATACGGGGACTATCTATGAGAGGGGGGATCGGAATAGATCGAGAGAGAGAAAACAGAGAAAAATAGAGATACTTTGATATTGACATTTCCACGTGAGTAGTTGTGGGATGAATGAAAACAAGGAGATTGAAATGAAACATAAACTCTCGATGCTCAGGCGGTTCCTGGCTCCCGTCCTTGCTGCAACACTTCTCGGACAGCTTCCGGTTTACGCGCAGCAGGCCGGTCTTGAGCATTCGACCATGCAGCAGACCATGACACACCAGCACTCCATGATGCAACAGAACATGAACCGGATGCAGGAGATCATGCAGCACATGGATCAGGTTATCCAGAGAGCCAACCATCTCTCTCAGAACATGTCCAAGCGCATGGGACACAGTTCGGAACAGATGACGGATCAACATCAAAGGACTCAACAGATGGTCGAGTCGATGAAGAACATGGCTGAACAAATGAAGACGGTAATGGAGCAGTGCGATGGAATGGTGCAGGATCCGGACATGATGAATGATCCCGACATGAAACGGGACATGGATCATCTGACCGAGAACATGATGTCGATGGCCGATCAGATGGAGAAAACCATCGAAAGTGTGGAGAAGGTGAGCAGTCATATTGACCTTGAGTCTGCGGGGAAGTAAAAAGCAGATGGCTGCTCCCTTCCCACTCCAAAAGCTCAGAAGTTCCACGGTGGCCGAGATCGTTGTGATGGTCCTGGCCACCTCCACACCAATTGAGGGTCGTGAAGTCATGTATACCGGATCAGTTCAGTTTGCGACGGGGAACTACATTTTCGCCACCAGGACGAACAGCCTTTTCCTTTTCAACGAGATCACCTTCTCAAGGGGGAACTTACGGGCTTCCGCAACGATACCGGTCATCCTTCAGAATACTCCATGGATAACCTACGGCGGGGGCGGAATGGTCCCGACGGGCGGCATGGGACACTCAGAAGGCGGGCATGGAATGGGCGGAGGGATGACGGGGTCAGTAGATATTGACGATGCGCATAAAATAGGTATTGGTGATCCCATCGCACGTGCGGACATTGAATTGATTCAGGAAGGGAAATCAATGCCTTCTGTCCGCCTTGCGAGTGCGGTCAAAATACCGCTGGCCGATATCGATCATGGTTTCGGAACCGGTGAGTGGGATTACGGTGGAGGCCTGTCACTTTCCAAGCTCCTCGGAGGAAATTTCGTTTTTCTCGACTTGACTTACTGGGTCTTGGGTGATATGCCTGATCTCGAGCTGCAGGATCCACTCTCTTACAATGTATCCCTGGGAAGATCCTTCGAAGGAGGGAAGTATTCTCTCCTGGCCTCATTCTCAGGTTACAGTAAGATAATCGAAGAAGTGGCTCCGCTCGCCGAGGTCGGTGCAGCCCTCACGCGACGCCTGGACTTGCGACATCACATCAGTATGAGTGCTGAATTCGGGGTAACGGAATCGACGCCGGACTTCTTCATTTCCTTCGGATGGATGATTGCGTATTGAGGGAGAAGAGAATTAAGTGAATGCGACTCACTTGCTATCGAATGATGATAATGGATCGATCGTGAAATTCCCGAGTCAAAATAAGGTCCTCCTCTCTCACGCTCTTGCGGGCGCTCTGATCGGATACTGGCTCCTCCATCCGACTACCATGCTCATCTATCAATATGAATTCAATCCTCCCTCAGGGCCATTCCAGGGAGTGGTCATTTCCCTGATGAAGCGCGCTTTTTTTTCATTTGATTTTTCCATGTTGCAGATGGGCATCTACTTCGCTCTCCTGGGAGGCTCTCTGGGGCTGGCATCCGGCTTCTATTATCGAAGTCTTACGAAAAGGGATCTCCTTCTTCGAAAACAGGAATTGGAACTGGAGCGGAACATTCGATCTCTCATCGAGGAAGGAGAGAATGAAACGGTCGAGTTCAAATCATCATTACGATGGGATATGAAAATGGAAAATTCGAACAGGGAACTCGAAAAGCCCGCCCTGAAAACGATGGCAGGTTTCATGAACGGACGGGGGGGGATATTGATTATCGGACTCGGAGACGAAGGGGAGATCGTCGGTATAGAAAAGGATTATTCCACACTGAAGAAGAAGAACCGGGATGGTTTTGAACAGTATATCATGCAATTGATTTCGAATCGTCTGGGCACGGATCTCTGCCCCATGGTCCACGTAATGTTTCATGTGCTGGGAGGGAAGGAAATATGCAGAATCAACGTTGAACCATCACCGCGTCCGGTTTATCTACAGGATGGGAAAGACATACGATATTATCTGAGGACGGGAAACTCGACCCGTGAGCTGAATGTTGAAGAGGCTATACACCACATTTCAATGAGATCATTAAAGAATCGATCATGATTGCCTTGATGTGTAAAAGGAATGAGTAACAAGAGCCAAGTCCTCATATTATTGTGATGAACCTGATTTTCAAAAAAAGAAGATGACGAACAA
The DNA here is from genome assembly GCA_964654825.1 of uncultured Gemmatimonadota bacterium. Classification (GTDB taxonomy): domain Bacteria; phylum Gemmatimonadota; class CAZMKB01; order CAZMKB01; family CAZMKB01; genus CAZZKG01. The sequence continues at coordinate 76,536 of CAZZKG010000004.1, forward strand.
ACAAGAAATACTACACCGTATCACTATCCATCGTATTCTGGTACGAGATGCTTGTCTTGGCTTCCTGTTTGGCTTTGTCGTTCTCCATCCTGTATCAATGCTCATCTTCCGATGGCTGGATCAGGATTTTAGTGGAGCTATGGGTGAAATGCACGGACAGGGTCTCTGGGGACCGATTCTGGATTCATTTTACCTGCCGATGTTTTCCATGGGTTTAGCATATGGACTATTGTGTAGCTTGGTTGCCGTCATGAACAGTTACAATCAATCCACAATCAGGAAGCAGAAGGACCTCCTATCCTTACAGCTGGATCAAAACGAACTCTACCAAGCGGAACTCAAGGAAAAAGCCGAGTTGCTTAAAAATCAGAACGAGCAACTGATAAAACTTGAGCGATCCAATCGGCGTACAACCCGGTTCATGGTGCACGATTTCAAAACGCACATTGGATGTATTCTGGGATTTACAGATCTACTCTTGACGAAATCCAATGAGTCTCAAGGAGGGAGAACCATCAAGGCATTACAGCGCATTCGAAGGCAGGCTCATCAGATGATGAACGAAATAAGCGATTTATTGGATTACGCACGCCTGCAGGAGACAGGAAGACTCCGTCGGGAAGAACTTTCAGTGGCCGATCTCCTCACACAAGCAGCCAATGACTTTTCTCTCCCGGAACACGAAGCTCAAATCTCAATCGGTAAGAAAGCGAGAGATTGTTCCACTATTTGGGCAGATCATCGCTTATTGAGACGGATTCTCACTAACCTTATCTCCAATGCATTAAAACATAATGCTCCCGGTACACGTGTGCTTATTGATGCTGATTACAAACAAAAGCAATTTTCGATCCTTTTCTCGATACGTGACGATGGGGAGGGAGTGCCAGTTGAGATGCGCCCCGTAATCTTCAGTGATTTCAGCTCTAATGCGAAAGGGGATGAAACTTCTTCAGGACTTGGTCTTGCCTTTTGCAAAGAAGCTGTCGAGGAACATGGTGGGCGGATCTGGTGCGAAAGTCGAGACGGAGTGGGATCCTGTTTTTATTTCACATTACCCGACAGAAAGGAGAGCAGAGATGAACAAGGAAGCTAACACGAAAGGAAATGTTCTTGTGGTTGAGGACGACAGAGATTTTTCAGTCCTGATCTCATCGGTTCTCGCGTGCGAAGGCTACGAGATCACAATGGCCTATACATGTGAGGAAGCCGTGGAAAAGATTCATGAGAGGACTCCCGATCTGATAACCCTGGACCTCCAGATGCCCCCCACCCAACGCAAGAGTGGCATACACTTTTACCAAGAGATAAAGTCTGCTGAGGACTTCCGGCAGGTTCCGATTGTGGTGATAACCGGGATCATGCACGATGATCGAGATATGGAGAATATGGTTCGGTCTTCCCTCGAAACAGACAGGGTTCCTCCTCCTGACGCCTACATCGACAAGCCATTTGTGATCAAGGCTCTGCTTGAAACCGTGGAGAATGCTCTCCATGCTTGATCGATCTGGAATTTGGAGTGAACAAGTTGATGCGAAATGGTTGCTGAAGTATGAAGCGAGATGTAATGAAGGTTGACGAACCCACGCCAATATCATTAGTTCATGGGATGGACACAGATACTTTTCCCGAAACTTTTTTCGAACACGCGTAACATAATGAGGTGAATCATGGCTATCGATCCCATATGCGGAATGGAAGTGGACGAAACGACCGACTTCAAGGCCGAAAGAGACGGCAAAACACATTACTTCTGCTCCCACCATTGCCTGAAAAAGTTCCTCGTAATAGGATCCTCGAATGAAGCCTTAGTGGAGACGGAGTCCCGACGACCTGAATTCGATGAATATTATTGTCCCATGTGTGAAGGTGTCACGAGCGGCAAGGCGGGGAACTGTCATAAGTGCGGCATGACTCTCGAGTCGGCCGCTACGGAAGCGGCGGCATCACGGGTCGTCTATACATGCCCCATGCATCCGGAAATCGAACGGGAGGAACCAGGCGAATGTCCGAAGTGCGGCATGGCCCTGGAACCGAAGGAGGTTCAGTTAGAGGCCGATGACACCGAACTGCTGGACATGTCGAGACGGTTCTGGGCCGGGCTTTCATTGAGTCTACCTTTACTCATCATTGCGATGGGAGGTATCATCCCCGGTAATCCTCTGACCCGGCTCATCAGTCAAGGAGTATCTAAATGGATTGAACTGATCCTCGCGACACCGGTTGTACTGTGGGCGGGGTGGCCGTTCTTCCAACGCGGTTGGCGCTCCATTGCGACCTGGAACATGAATATGTTCACGCTGATTGCCCTGGGCACCGGCACCGCTTATTTCTACAGCCTTGTTGCCGTGCTCTTTCCCGATATCTTCCCGGAGTCTCTCCGTCACTATGGTGAAGTCAGCTTATACTTTGAAGCAGCGGCCGTGATCACCGTACTTGTTCTGCTCGGCCAGGTACTGGAACTTAGAGCTCGGAAACGAACCGGAGGTGCCATTCGAGAACTCCTGGAACTTGCCCCCAAGGTGGCACGCATCGTTCGGAACGGAAATGAACTGGAAGTCCCCTTAGAAAAGGTGAAAGTCGATGATATCCTGCGCGTCAGACCGGGAGAAAAGGTGCCTGTAGATGGAGAGATCATCGAAGGCACCAGCACGCTGGATGAGTCTATGATTACCGGTGAGCCTGTCCCGGTCGACAAAGAGATTGGGGATGCAGTGACCGGAGCCACTATCAATCAGGCGGGATCGTTCCTCATGCGCGCCCAGAATGTCGGTCGCGATACGGTTCTAGCCCGAATTGTTACTATGGTTGCGGATGCGCAGAGGAGCCGGGCACCTATTCAGAAGCTGGCGGACCAGGTTGCTTCTTACTTTGTGCCGGCCGTCCTTAGCGTGGCCGTTCTGACATTTGTAATCTGGGCCTGGATCGGACCGGAGCCGAGGTTGTCTTATGCCTTGGTCAATGCCGTAGCTGTTCTCATCATTGCTTGCCCTTGTGCTCTTGGCCTGGCCACACCGATGTCAATCATGGTGGGTGTCGGGCGTGGAGCGAAGGAAGGCGTGCTGATCAAGAACGCAGAGGTATTGGAGGTGATGGAAAAGGTCGATACAGTCATCGTGGACAAGACGGGAACACTTACGGAAGGTAAACCCAAACTGATGGAGTACCGGCCAACGAGTTTTTTAGAAGAAGACAAACTTCTGATGCTTACGTCATCCGTCGAACAAAACAGTGAGCATCCTATCGGTGCCGCAATCGTACAAGGGACGAAGGAACGAGGGATAATCCCGGAAAAGGTAGAGAATTTCCGTTCGACAACCGGAGGAGGCGTGGCAGGCACCGTACGGGGCTGGAATGTATTCGTGGGCAAGCCTGCGTTTCTCATGGAACAGGGCGTGAGAAATCTCGAAGGACTTCTTCAGGAGGCGGACAGCCGGCAGAAGGAAGGAGACACGGTGATTTTCGTGGCGGTGGATGATGAAGCTGCCGGTATCATCGCTGTGGCCGACCCGATAAAAGCATCCACACCGGAAGCTGTTGAAACACTGCACAAGCTGGGGCTCAAGGTCATGATGGTCACTGGGGACAACGAAAAGACCGCGCAGAGCGTGGCCCGGAGACTGAAGATAGACGAGGTACGGGCAGGTGTAGCGCCAGAAGACAAGAATGAGTATGTCAAGGCCTTACGTTCCAGGGGGCACACCGTGGCCATGGCTGGTGATGGTATCAACGACGCTCCGGCCCTGGCCGCAGCGAATGTGGGGATTGCCATGGGAACCGGCACGGACGTGGCGATCGAAAGCGCAGGCGTAACGCTGGTGAAGGGTGACCTGCGGGGAATCTTGAAGGCCTTCAAGCTCAGTCATATTGTAATGCGGAATATTCGCCAGAATCTGTTCTTTGCCTTTATTTACAACCTGCTCGGCGTACCTGTTGCCGCCGGAATCCTGTATCCCTTCTTCGGTATTCTCCTGAGTCCGATTATCGCCGCCACGGCAATGAGTTTCAGTTCCGTTTCTGTGATCATGAACGCACTCAGGTTGAGAAAGGTGAACATACGATGATTATATGTTTTCCTCGGTTTCCGGGATTACTATAGTGCGATCAATCTCTTGTAAATACTACTCTTGTTACTAATATATTACCATAACTCTTTTCCTTATTTCGGTATGGCGCCGTTACCTCAACTCTGAAATTACGTTTATGGTCGGACACATCAATTGCGATCACGAATGTGTAGTCCGAATTAAAGGACTACAACAAAACCAACCAGGAAAGGAGACAATGACGATGCGAGTGAAAATACTGTTTGTAGTTTTGATTTCTGCTTTATCTTTGTGGGGATTTTCCTTCCAGAAAGAAGAGCATCCTGCTACAAAGTCCAGCGGTGAGAAGGATACGGAATCGCACATGCATGGTGAAGAACACCATGAATCCGATCACATGACACACATGTCAGAAGTACGAGAATGGCTGATGGAGGAACTTGGCGACAAGTACACCGAGCCGGTTGCAGATGCGACAGACGAGCAACTGAACCTCGGTAAGGAGATTTACCGGAAGTCCTGTGTGACGTGTCACGGAACCGGTGGGAAGGGTGATGGCCCTGCAGCAGCTGCTTTCCCATCCAAACCGGCTGACTTCACCAACTCAGAACACTCCAAATTTTACTCTGATCAGGGCAGAATATTCATCATTCGGAAAGGAATCCAAGGGACACCTATGGTGGGCTGGGAAAAGACATTGAGTGACGAGGAAATCAATGCGGTCCATGCTTATGTGCGCTCACTTCGAGCCTCGGAAGAAAGCGGGCATGGACACAATGAAAAAGAGGAACACCCCCACGAGGAACACCCCCATTAGACGATAAAACCCGAATCGTATAGTCGGGAGAGTAGTTATTCCCCGAATATCCACGGGCTGATCCGGAGAAGCCGGTGGTCGAGTGTTGCTCCATGATCCTCATGTCGGTTATTGTGTTTTCCCATCGATTCTCGAGAGAAGCTTCTGTTCCTGAATCCCGTGGTGAAGTGTAATTGCTGGTTTGAAGTCAGTACCTCGTCTTCGCGTCTTTTATCCTCTCGATTATCTGATCCCAATCTCTGTTTTCGAGCGTTTTGTACTTGAAAATGATCGAATATTCGAAGTCTATCTCTTCTGAGAAGAGATAGATCGCCATTTCCGGGTTACCGAAAAACGGGAGCACTCTTTTATCGAAACCGGACGTGTGCGGGATTATCATTAAAGGTTTATATCTTACACCCTGTTGAATGATTTCGAACTCCGTGGGATCGAAATAAGTCTCCGGCTCTTTTCTTCCCTGGAAATGCATGAGAAACTTCTTCGCCTTTAAATCCCCGGTTATCTCAGGATGGGTGCTCAGAATTGTGATGTACATTTTCCTCGTGTCATCGGTACAGTACCTGAGAATCGATTCATCGATCGGAGTAATCCTCACCCAGATGTCTTCCCCCTCCAGCGATACGGATATGTCATCCGTTTCAAGGATACCGGATCCCTCGATCTCTGTTCTTGGTGGAGGTAAGCCGACGGTGGAACATGCCGTGAAGACAACAAGAAGAATCATTGCCCTATAGAAAAATACCTCTCTCCAGTTCATCTCGAACTCTCCATGATAATGATTCCTCTCAATACAGATAATCATTAGTGAAAACCCTCACTAATGTCAAGGACACAAGGGATCAAATGCCCACAAGACCACAACTTTGAATTTATCTATGAGATGTGTACCAGTTCACTTCAGAATGACACCTCGCAGCCTGAGGTTGTTGGTGACGACAGTCACGCTGGAGAACGCCATGGTGAAGATCGCCAGCATCGAACGAAGATTTCGCAGCATCGACGGAGAAAATCGAACGGGTAGAGAACACCCGCAGCAGCCGGGATCAGAACGACATTGTAGAAAAAGGCCCAGAACAGATTCTGCTTGATGGGCAACGTGATTTTCGTTTCAGTCAAAGCAACTCCCCTCCAGACTGAAGAACTGTAACAGTCTGCATATTCCGGTTATCCGTGGGATCTTTTCCGTCACACATCGGTATTCCGGCGGACAATTAAAGTTCCTACCAGAACATGCCCAGATAGAGCCCGACGATATACTCCCCGAAGTACAGACTGAGAAATCCTCCTGCCGCCAGAAAAACGCCGAACGGGATCCACCCTTTCTGTGCCGGATCTTCCTCCTCTTCCTCCCCTGCGTTCCCCTCCCCTTCAGAAATCTTCTCAGGGTCCGGTCGGGCCTCTACGGTCCGAGTTGCACCATCCTCACCAGCCGGACCGGTTTCAGGATCTTCTCCAGCGGCTTCCTGATCAGTAGCGACGACTCCGGATCGCCGCAGTCGCCGGTAGATAAAGTACGGCAGGAACACGACGGACCCTATGAGTGATCCTAGAAAAATCGTGAGGAGAGCGCCCTCGAGCCCAAGGAAGGCGCCGATCATCACCATCATCTTCACGTCCCCCATTCCCATGGCTTCCTTCCTCAAGACCAGCTTACCGAAGATCGAAACCGCGTAGAGAAATCCGCCACCCACCAGACTCCCGGCGATGGCATTGGGAAGAGGCACGGGACCGGTCCCGATCGGGACATCTCTCAGGGACACCAGAAGGCCCCTGAGAGGATCGAGGAGGGTGAACGCTTCGGGGCTGATCCTGTCAGCGCATGCTCGGAAAAGAAGGCAGGAGATGGAGAGAGCGATCCCCAGAACGACCCCCCCGATCGTGAGCTGATCGGGAATGATGAAGTGCTGTGCGTCGATGAAGGCCATGGGGAGTAACATCAAAACAAACGCGCTTGCCCAGACGAATGAGATGCCCGGACTATAGAGGAGGAAATTCACGCTAACCACAAGGCCCGAAAAAAGTTCGACGACCGGATACCGGAGGGAAATCGATGCCTGGCATGTTTTATTTCTGCACTTCCCCCCAAGCAGGAGAAAACTTAGGATAGGGATGTTGTCTGTAAACCGGATCATAGACCCGCACGAGGGACACTTCGACCTGCCCGCGAGCGGAGATTCACCGATCGGCAACCGGTAGATGACCACGTTGAGAAAACTGCCGATCGCGGCTCCAAAGAGGAACACGAAGACTATCATACGGTTACCTCGATCAATGAGGTCATCGAAAACGCCCGGGTTCGTCCTATTAATTACACCCCCCGCCCCGCGCTGTCAATGGAATCTTTTCCCGGTCTCACTTCAAGCAGCAGGCGACCGGAATCGGGCCGATTTCTCTGTACCTCACCGGGCGGGGTCCCCGAGTTTTTCATCTGGCACGGTTTTTTCGGTTGTGTACAGTTGCCTTTTTTCAGGATACTTGTTAGATTTAATAACTTATAATGAAACAGGTTACAGGGTATTTTACCGCCACCGCGGGGGTCGACGATGGACCCCCTTTCGGTTAATTTCAGCCTATGATCGAACATACCGAGGATACGAAGCCCCACCTCTCCTTCATCATGCCCGCTCACAACGAGGAGGACGTGATCGAGGAAACGGTGAAGAGATGCCTGGGAACGATCGAGAAATCAGGAGTTAGCGGAGAAGTGATTATCGCGAACGACGGCAGTCGGGACAGGACCGGTGAAATACTGGATCGGCTCGCTTCCCGTTATGAGAACGTCCGAGTCACACACCTCTCCCAGAACAGCGGCTACGGCGTCGCGATGAAAAACGCTCTTGACCTCTCCCGGGGCGAATTTGTGGCCACCCTCGACTCTGATGGACAGTTCGACCCGGATGACGCCATTCCATTGTTGCACCAGGCGGAGGAAGGGCACGGGTGCGTGACCGGGTTCAGGGCGAAGAAGGTGGATACCCCCTTCCGGGTGATCGGAAATTATGTCTTCAACCTCCTTGTGCGGATATTCTGCGGCGTCGATTTCAAGGACTCCCAGTGTGCCATCAAGGTGGTAAAAGGAGATATTTTCAGGGACCTGAATCTGGAATCGAAAGGATACATGTTCCCTACCGAGGTCGTCTTCAAAAGTTTCTACAGCGGTCAGCGGGTAATGGAGATGGCGGTCTCGCACTTTTCCCGCAAAGGCGGATCATCATCGTTGAAATTCCTGAAAACATCCATCGATATGTTTTTCTTTCTCATCTATCTGCGTACGAAACTTCTCCTCTACAGGAGAAATCTCATAGAAAGTCTCTGAGGGGGTAATCCATGGCAAAACAGCAGCTCATCGGAGTTATCCTGGCGGCGGGCAGAGGAGCACGCATGCAGCCGTTCAGCTCGCATTTCCCGAAACCCATACTCCCGATCTGCAACAAGCCACTTCTCGTCTATCAGATCGAATCGATGCGAGCGATCGGGATCGAGGAGGTCATTATCGTCGTCGGTCACAAGGGCTTTGAAGTCACGCGTGTTCTTGGCAGCGGCGAAAAATACGGAGTCAACATCCAGTACGTGGAACAGGAGAGCACACTCGGGATCGCTCATGCCGTCGGCAAGCTCGAAAGACTCGTAAAGGCCCCGTTCCTTCTTTTTCTCGGGGACATCTTTTTCTTCACAACGGATCTGAAGGTTATGGCTGATAAGATGATCGACGGAAACGCGAAATGCGTACTCGCGGTCAAGGTGGAGAAGGACCCCGAAGCGATAAAGAGGAACTTCGCCATTATCCTGAACGAGGATCGAACGGTGAAGAGAGTGATCGAGAAACCAAGATACACAGAGAACAAACTCAAGGGCTGCGGCCTCTATCTGTTTGACCTCCCCATCTTCGACGCCATCAGGAGAACCCCTCGTACCGCGATGCGGGATGAGTACGAGATCACGGATTCCATACAGCTGTTGATAGATGATTATTATCCTGTCGAGGTGGCGGAGGTCGTCGAATGGGACATAAACCTCACCAACCCTGCCGATTTGCTCAAAGTCAACCTGTTCTACCTCAACCGCCTCGGTGAAGACACGATCATCGGAGAAGGAGCGGACATTCACCCTGACGCTGTGCTCAGGAATACCGTTGTCGGCGCGAATGCTGTTATCGAAAACCCGGTCTCGTTGTCCAACTGCCTCATTTTCGGAGATACCACGGTCAGTTCCGAAACTGACAGTGACGGATTTATTTTTACACCGGATGACATAATCGACTGCAGAAAGATATTCCGATAGGCGGAAGGAAGAGCGTGGTACCTGATGAGTGATGATCATGAAGGAGATTAGAGAATATGATGAAAAATAAAAAGTTCGAGAGAGTGCTGGTTACCGGAGGAGCAGGTTTTATCGGCTCTACGCTGACTCGATTGCTTCTCGAAAAAGGGTACGACGTGAGCGTACTCGACAACCTATCGATGGGTGCGAAGGAAAATGTTCCGGCTGACGCCAGATTCATCCATGCTGATGTCCTGGACGAGGACCAGGTCCGTCGGTCCCTCGAAAGGATCGACGCGGTATTTCACCTGGCAGCAAGGGTGAGTATCCGCTCCTCCATCCATGGATTCATGGAAGACGCACGGAACAACATCCTCGGGACTCTCAGTGTCCTGAAATGCATCAAGGAAACCGGAGTGAAAAAACTGGTATTCGCGTCATCGATGGGCGTCTATGCCGATTCACCCAAACCGGACCCGGTTTCGGAAAACTACGCCACCGAACCAATCTCCCCGTACGGGATCAGCAAGCTGTCGAGCGAGAAGTACAGTCTGAACCTCGCCGACCTACTCGGGATAGACACCATCTGCCTGCGATACTTCAACACGTATGGAGCCGGACAGACACTGACGCCCTACGTCGGTGTCATCACGATCTTCATCAACAACCTTCTCCAGGGCAAACCGCCGATGATCTTCGGTGACGGTGAACAGAGAAGGGATTTCATCTGGGTGGGTGATGTGGCACGGGCTACTCTGCTTGCGCTGGAATCTCCGGTGAAAAAAGGTGTGTTCAACATCGGAACAGGGTTGGACACGTCGGTCAATCAAATAGCCGATGTCCTCATCAGCAAGATACTTCCTGATACGAAACCGGAATTCGTTCCCCCGCAGCCGGGAGAGCTCAAATACTGCATCGCTGACATCACACAGGCGAGGAAACACCTGAAATTCGAACCAGAGGGCAGCTTTGATGATAAGATCGAGGAAGTAATCGAGTGGAACAGAAGCAAAAAGCGGGCACTCTGAAGAGAAAATACGAAATCATAACCTGTCTCCTCCTTGGAGTGGTGGCCCTTGCCGTTAGGCTTTACGGCATACGGTACGGTCTCCCTTTCCCCCTCAAAGCCGATGAGCCGTATATCATCGACAGCGCGGTCGGTAACTTCTACAGTGAAAGTCCCATGATCCTCGGGTGGCCGGGATCCCTGCTGGTCCTGATCCTTTTCTGCTTCTATTCACTCTACTTCTTCTACCTGAAATTCGCCGGAGTGCTGACCTCGGTCCAGGATTTCATTTTCATGTACTGGGACGATCCTTCAACGCTGTATCTCCTGGGCAGGGTATTCGTCGCAGTCACCGGCGCGACAACAGTGGTAATCCTGTATCGTATGATGACGAAGATGTACGACAGGACCTCAGCGCTCGTCTCCTCTCTTTTCCTCACTTTCGCCTTCATGCATGCACGCCATTCACACTTTGCTCTGCCCGATATTCCCATGACGCTTGCCCTCGTCGCACTCGTCTACCTCGCATATCGTATCCTCAAGGGGACGGGGTTGCCTGTTTACATAGCTGCTGGTGCACTCTGCGGATTCGCCGCGGCGCTGAAGTTCAACTCCGTCATCATCATAATTCCTCTTCTTCTCAGCTTTCTGTTCAGGGAACAGGCTCCGGAGAAGGGTGATTGGAAAAAGCCCGCTTCGATGATTACCTCCAGTCTCCTGTTCTTCTACCTGGGCTGCCCGTATATCCTTACCGACCCGGGAGCTGTGCTCGAGAGTATCAGAAACGTGGTCATCTGGCAGAAGGAGATCGGCAACATCAGAGCCATACCTGTGGGATCCCCGGTCGTCTACCTCCTGGGGACAATTCTCCCGAAATCGGTCGGATTCCCCATGGTTGTGCTCGCTCTGGCAGGGACCGTGCTGCTCCTGGTGAAGGTGACGAAACGTGACATCATCCTCCTCAGTTACCCGGTCCTGTACATCCTGCTCCTCTCGACGAGCAAAACGATGTTTCTCAGGTATGCCATCCCGCTTATACCCTTCATGGCAATCCTAGCTGCGTTATTCATCACGAGGGTGATAGGATGGATCGACGAAGGTGTGCTGCGTAACGCAGTTTTTATAGTTCTCTTCGGTATTGTGCTCATACCACAGGCCTGGAAGACAATTCTTTTCGATCACATGCTCACCCGGACCGACACTCGCACACAGGCGAGGAACTGGATTGTTGAGCAACTCCCCGGGGGAAGCAGTATTATGCTCGATCATGTACCCTTCTCCGTTCCGATGGGATTCAACGAGTGGGTGCTGAACTATGAGATGAGAAGGAACCGGTGGGACGAATTGAAATACAGATATCTGAAAAAACGATCCGGAGAGAAGGTCAACTCATTCAAGCTCAAATACACCAGCGGTAAGATAACACCGGCGATCTGGGATTTCGATCCGCAGTATGTCATCGTCAGCTCCTATGTGAAGAACCTCTTCTATGGTACATCGGGGGAGAACCTCAGGGTGAAGATGCCGGGTGTATACGATCGGAGAAGGGCCTTTTACGAGAGAGTGGAAGAGAACGGGGAAATGCTCATGATGTTTTCTCCGACCGGCACGAAGGACGAGGAGTTCGACGACGTATACGGTGTGATGGTCAATCCCGAACCAGGGCCCGTCATCAGAATATACAGAATAAAGGAGAACTCCACCGGATAATCTCTCATGGGACGCAGGTCTTACATATACATACTGGTGATCATCGTCATGGCCGGTCTCGGTCTGCGCATGATTGAACTGAACGAGCCCTGGGTTGGCCTGAAAGACTTCACCGGCGCACTCCACAGCCAGATAGCCGAGAATTATGTCAGGTTCGGCTATCTCGATACAGCTTTCGGTCCCGTCACGAACTTCGAACCGAATCCGGAACACTTCACCTACTATCTGCATCACCCAATACTTTTCAACATCATCCTCTCTATACCTGTGCGTCTCTTCGGCCCGAGTGAGTGGTCGATGAGGCTCCTCCCGGTATTCGGCTCGACCGCTGCAATCGTACTCATATTCCTGTTCTCACGGATGCTGTGGGGACCCAGGACCGCACTCTATGCGTCGACTTTTATGGCGTTTCTTCCGATGGAGGGGTATTTCGGCAGAATGGTCAACGAGGAAACGATCGCGGCACCACTGATCATAGTCATACTGATGTTTTATCTGAGAATGTCGAAAGCCGGTGGACTCCTCGACACGGCCGGATTCTACCTCTGCCTCGTTCTGGGACTGATTACCGCCTGGCCGGTATCATACCTGGCCGGTTTTCTCTTTCTCCACAGGTTCATATACGGTAAGAGAGACTTGAAGAATCTGGTCCGATCCGCAATCCCGCCTGTTCTCGCGGTACTTCTATTCGCCCTCTTCCTGCTTTACGGAAAATACCTCAGGGGGAGCTGGGACCAGAACCTGATGACGCTCTTTCTCGAACGATCGGGTGGCGTGACGGCCCTGATGAGTAAAGGCAGCCTGGTGAAGAATGTGATGAGATGGTCTGAATACTATTTTACACCGGTGACACTGTTTCTCTCCGCATTCTTTTTCTGGAAAGCGGCAACGGGGAAACCCACCGTTCTCCCTGAGAGTCTTCCAATTATCATCCTCCTGTTCCTCGTGGGTATCTCACACATTCTCATTTTCCGGGAAGGCGCGCTCAGGCATCAGTATTGGCTCTATTATTTTTCGACCCCACTCGTTTTGTCTTCCGCGGTCGGTCTCGACCACATCATTTCGTCGGTACAGAGCGAACGACTCAGGCGTCTCGTCCCGATCTGCGTATTCGGGATTTTTATACCCCTGTCCATCCTGAGGGTCCAGGCGGTGCACGCGGATGACCGGTTTATCGATGTACCGGCTCTCGGCGAGTGGATCCGGGAGAATACAGAACCAGATGCTGAGATACTCGTGATCGGCCCGGGGCTTTCCCGTTTTGGGTACTCATCAAGTCATTTCGATTATTACGAAGGGCCCATCTACACCTGGCCGATGCCCCACCTCGGATTTTATGCCCGAAGGAAGATGCACTGGGGGATCAAGGATATTCAGGACCTCGAGAAGATAATGGAAGATCCGGGAGGAATCGAGTACGCGGTCATGACGCGGGAATACTCCGACTCGCTTGTCAGGGCAGCGGATGAGGTTCTCACCGGGCTCCGGGAAGAGATAGCACCCGAAGAATGGGGCAGTCACCAGGGTGTACTGATAAAGATTTTCAAATTGAAGACGGACGAATCCTCAACGTCCGGATAATGGAGAGATGAAGATGAAGTTAACAGTCACCCTACCGGTGTACAACGAGAGGCACACGATCCGCGAGATCGTGAAAAGGGTTATAGCGGCGCCCGTCGAGAAAGAGATCATCATCGTCGATGATGCTTCCTCCGACGGCACCACGGAAATACTGAAGGAGATGGAGAAGGAACTGCCGATTAAAACAATATACGCAGACATAAATCACGGAAGAGGGATGGCGGTACGAATGGGACTCGAGGCAGCGACCGGAGAAATTCACATAGCACAGGATGCCGATCTCGAATATGATCCAAACGACCTGACTTCCATGATGAAACCCATCGTTGAAGGAGGAGCCGATGTGGTGTACGGCTCCCGTTTCAAAGGAGACATCCAGGGGATGGCCTATAAAAACGTACTCGGGAATAAATTCCTGACCTTTCTCACCAACACCATCCTCAGGGCGGGGATCACCGACCTGATGACCGGTTACAAGATGATCCGCACCGATCTCCTGCGTTCGATCAAATTTGAGACTCAGGGATTCGAGTTTGAGGCCGAGCTCACAGCCAAACTCGTAAAGTCAGGAATCAGGATCCACGAGGTGCCTGTGTCGTTTCGTGGGAGGGGGAAAGCAGAGGGGAAGAAGATCGGTTGGAGGGATGCCATAAAAGTAATGAATGTCCTGAGAAAGTACGGGTAAGGCATGACCAGGCAAGAGCGAAAACCCGATTGCCGGAGTCGAGGAAGCGTAAATGTCCTCGGCGTCCGCATAGACAGAGTGGCGGTTGATGATGTGCTCCGGGGAGTCGCTGATATGATATCCGTAGGAAGTAAAAATACAATAATGTATGCCAATGTGCATGTCGTGAATCAGGCACAGAGTGATCCGGATCTTCTGCGCATCATCAACGGGGCGGACCTCGTCTATCCTGATGGACACGGGGTGGTACTCGGGGCACGACTTATGGGGAATATACTCCCTCCCCGGATGACAGGAGCTGACTGGATTCACGACCTGTGCCGTTTTGCGGCAGAGAATCATTACTCATTATACATCGTTGCCGGTGAACCGGGGGTGGCGGAGAAGGCACGCGAGGAATTACAGAGGCATTATAAGGGACTCGACATCATCGGAACACATGACGGATTCTTCCACTCGAGAGGCGAATCCAGACAGTTGATAGAAGACATCAACGAGAAAAAACCACACATCGTGCTGATCGGAATGGGTACTCCCATCCAGGAAAAATTTACGGGTGAGTGGAGAGAGCAGATGGACGTACCCGTCTGCTGGGTTGTCGGGGCCCTCTTCGATTACATCACCGGGAAGGCACGCCGTGGTCCTCAGTGGATGCTGGATCACGGGATGGAATGGATGTGCAGACTCGTCTTCGAACCGAGGAGACTGTGGAAGCGTTACATCATCGGGAACAGCTTGTTTCTTATGAGGATTCTGCTCCTGAGAGTAAAGAGTGGAAACTGACGACACTGTCAGTGGAGGATTTTTTTGAAAGAAATCGGTGTACTGTACCTCATGCCATGGTTGATCGTCGGCGGTGCTGAGAACCAGATCGTTCAGACACTGAGGGTTATCGACCGCAAGCGATTCAGGCCCGTTGTTTGCTGCATCCGTGAACGGGGAGCACTGTTCAGCGAAGTCGAAGAGCTTGGTATCGCTTCATACTGTCTCGACATGCGTCCGAAATACGGAGTCAGTACCGTTCGGGCGCTCAATCGGATCGTGGATATCATCCGTCGCGAGGAGATTCAGGTCCTCCAGGCCATGGAGTTCAACGCACGGGTCCTCGGTACAGTTGCCGCGAAGTTCACGCGCGTCCCGGTCAACCTCTCAGCAGAGCACTACACCGGTGAGTGGCAGGAGCCGACTTTCAAGAGGATCGTGAAACGCCTGACCGTCCCATTCGTCGACAGGATCATCTGTGTTGCTGAAGCACAGAAGAAGTACCTGGTCGAGGACAGGGGAATTCCCCCCGGCAAGATGGAAGTCATTTACAACGGTATCGATCTGTCAAAATTCAATCCCCGCACCAGAGCAAAAATCAAAAAATCGGATTTTGGTATTCCGGAGGAGAGTCCGGTTGCTGGGATCGTCGCGGCCTTGAGACCGGAAAAAGCTCACCATATTTTTCTGGAGGCGGCCAGGAGAGTGACTCATCAAATAGAGGACGCCCGGTTCCTAATCGTGGGAGAAGGCAAGAAGCGGGGTGAGCTGGAAGCCCTCAGTAAATCTCTGGGGATAGCGGAGAGAACTGTTTTTACCGGTGTGAGGAAAGACATGCCGGACATCCTCAGGCTGATGGACGTCGTGGTGCTCTCCTCCTACCCGGTCGTCGAAACGTTTCCCGTTTCCCTGCTCGAAGCAATGGCGATGAGGAAACCGGTTGTCTCCACCAATGTCAGCGGTATTCCGGAGATGGTGGAGGAGGGTAAAAACGGCTTCCTGGTGCCCGTGGGAGACCCCGAAGCACTTGCTCGAGCTGTATCCAGAGTACTCGGGGACGGTAAGCTGGCAAAAAAAATGGGGGCTGCCGGCAGAAAACTCGTAAAGGAGCGGTTCACCATCCAGCACACCGTTACCGGGCTCGAGGAGCTCTACCAACGACTACTCGAATCGAAGACGAAGTCGAAAAGAACGAAAACGAAAAAGGTAACCATTCTCCATCTCACTCACGGAAGCACTTACAGCGGCGGTGAACATGCCCTGTATCTCCTTTACAAATACATCGACAGGGAAAAATTCGATCCGGTCATTGTATGCCTCGAAGACGGTTTGCTCAGACAGAGGCTTGTCGATCTGGGATTGAAGGTTTACTGCATGAACTCACGGGTGAAGATGCCAATCCAGCTTCTTCCGGGGATACTGCGGATCACCCGCGAAGAGGAGGTGGACCTCATTGTCAATCAGACGACGAGGACAACACTGATCGGGAGAGTGGTCTCTCTCCTTTCCGGGAAACCGAACATCACAATCATCCAGGCCCCGATCCTGCGTGACACGAACACATCGCAGCTCCGCTGGGCGAATTATATGATCGAACGATTAACCGGGTTTCTCTCTGACAGACATATCGTCGTCAACAATGCTCTTCGGACGGAGATGATCGGCTGGGGACGGAAACAACAGAGAATAAAGACTATTTACAACAGTGTGGATCCTGAATACCTTGAACACACACCGAAAGGCACGATATTCAAGGATGAGCTGGGCCTCCGGGAGGACACTCCGGTTGCGGGAATGATTGCATCATTCCGGCCGAGGAAAGGGGCGGAATACCTGATCAGAGCCATGCCCGCAGTACTGGAGAAATTCCCCGATGCAACTCTGCTCATGATAGGTCACGGGGAGTGGGTCAAAGGGAACGACTATATCGAAGAGCTTAAAACACTGACCCACTCACTGGGGATACAGAAATCAATTGTGTTCACGGGCTTCCGGCGTGATATTCCCCAGATCGTTTCGGAGCTGGACACGATGATTTTACCGTCTCTCTATGGTGAGGGATCATCACTCACCATTCTCGAGGCCATGGGTCTCGGATGTCCCGTTATCGCCACTGCTACCGAAGGTAATATCGAATTGATCGACGACGGCATCAACGGCAAACTCGTCCCGCCCGCAGATGCTGCTGCCCTCTCTGATGCAATCATTTCCATCTTCGGTAACAGGGAGGACGCGAAAGTGCTGGGAGAGGCGGCGAAGCAGAAGGTAATTCGTGAATTCCTCGCCGACAGAATGGCCGGACGATATATTGATCTGTTCTTTGAAGTTTTAGGTACACATAACCACAACCAAGCAATGTGAGGTAGTGATAATGAAGGTTTTAATCGGTTATCCCCCACTCAAGGGCAAGGGAAGCCCGATGTTGACGCAGAACAGACAGTTTCAGTGGTATCATGTCCCTGCATATATATATCCACTGGTTCCGGCTTCAGCCGCGACCCTCCTTTCGAAAAACGGTTATGACGTCATCTGGGCTGACGGGATTACAGAGACAACAACCGAGGAAGCGTACCTCGAGATGTTCAGTCGGGAGAAACCCGACGTCGCGGTCTTCGAAACCAAGACTCCGGTTATCACTCAGCACTGGGATATCATCAATCGGCTCAAGGAAATGTTCCCGTCGACCAGATTCGTGCTCATGGGAGATCACGTGACCGCACTTCCGGAGGAGTCTTTCAGCAGATCGAAAGTCGATTTTATCATCACGGGCGGGCACTATGACTTCCTGATCTTCGGAATCGTCAGAGCCCTGCAGAATGGGGACGACCTCCCGCAGGGAATCTACTATCGGGACGGAAACACGGTGAAAAATACCGGTGTGTTCGAACCGGTACAGGATCTCAATTCCCTTCCCCTGATCGACCGGAAGCTCACGAATGCGCACCTCTACTTCGAGAAATGGAAACGGAGGGAGCCCTTCCTGTATACCATGGCAGGAAGAGACTGTGCGTGGGGAAAGTGCTCTTTCTGTTCTTGGACCACAACCCACCCCCGGTTCTCAGTCAGAACACCTGAAAGCCTTCTGGATGAGATCGGATACCTGATTACCGAGTATGGAGTGAAGGAAATCTTCGACGACACGGGAAATTTTCCCGGAGGCTCCTGGCTACGGAAGTTCTGTGAGGGCATGATCGAACGCGGGTACCACAGAGAGATCCTGTTCTCCTGCAACATGCGGTTCTCGGACATCCGGCCGAAGACGGTGGAATTGATGAAAAAAGCCGGTTTCAGGAAGATAAAATCAGGCCTCGAGTCCGCGAACCAGGCAACGCTCGACAGGATATCGAAAGGGATACAGGTAAATGACATCGTCAATGGTTGCAGGACTGCGAGCCGGGCCGGTCTGGAAGTTCAGTTGACCGTGATGGTAGGATATCCATGGGAGACGAGAGAGGATGCAACCAGGACTCTCGATCTCTCGAAACAATTGATGAGCAGTGGGGCGGCTGAGATGCTCCAGTCGACCGTAGTCGTCCCCTACCCCGGGACGAGACTCCACCGGGAGGCTCTCGAAAACAACTGGTTCAGAGTGGATCCGAATGATTACGACCGATACGATATGACCGAACCGGTTCTCAGGATGCCCGACATGGAACCTGAAGAGGTAGTGAAAATCTGTGGTGAGATCTACAAGACTTTTCTCACTCCGCGGTTCGTCCTGAGGAATATGACAAGAATAAGGACCTGGGAAGACGCGAGCTACTTTCTCAGAGGCGCGAAGGCTGTGGTAGGCCACATTCTCGATTTTGTAAAGATCAGAAACTAATGTTCAGTTTTTAAACTCGGAGAACAAAACCGTGGAACAGGTAAACACCAAGTGTCGTTCGGTTCGGAGCTTCATGCTTTTTTCCCTACTGCTCAGTATCGCCGAAGTTCTTTTCCTGCTGATTTCCGGGTACCCCCCCGGCCCGGGACTTCTTCTCACAGCAGGGATTTCGTTCATTCTCTATGCTGTATTTTTTCTCATAATCCACACTTTCACGCTGCTCCTCTCTCGTGTAGTGGGACTGCCAACCGGTATTAGATTCATTGTCTCTATTTCCATCTCATTAACCATCCTCACACTGCTTGCGACCGGCGTTTCAAGCAGCATTGTTGCTCACAGTGAATGGACAGGTTATGTGGTAAGGGGCATTCTCTCAGGCCTGACCGGTTTGATATGTTTCTCTATCCTGACCGTCTATGAAAGGGTTGGTAGCAGAAAGAAGCGGTTTTTTGTCGTGTCATCAGCTTTACTATTGATTACTCTCTGGCGGTTCGGTGTCTCGGATTCCATCACACGATTCGAACAACCGTCTGCATCAGCGACAATTGCGACCGAATCCGGAGAGAAACCGAACCTGATTCTGATCGTCATCGATACACTGAGAGCCGACAGACTGGGGTGTTATGGAAACGCAGACGGCCTGACGACAAACATCGATCGGTTTCGAGAGGACGGCATTCTGTTCGAGCAGTCGATCGTACCCTGTCCTCGCACGACGCAATCCATGAGCACGATTATGACCGGGTTGTATCCTCAGGTACACGGCGTGAGAAGGATCTTCAACAAGCTCGACTCCGGGCTGACTACTCTTGCAGAAGTGCTTCAATCTCACGGGTTCGATACGTATGCCGTAGTCAGCAATCCCGTTCTGAGAAAAGACACATCAGGTCTCGCGCAGGGTTTTATGCATTACGATGATGCTTTTCTTCCAGATCCCTATAACGAGATCCTTGCTCTGAAACTCTTCCACATATACATCCACCGTATCAGACTCAGAAACTTCGATGCCACCACTACGACGGACAAAGTAATCAATCTGCTGAGTGGACATGACAGCAGCAAACCTTTTTTCCTCTGGATTCAGTATTGCGATCCCCACTGGATTTATCTACCTCCTGAGGATTACAGGGACATTGATCCACACCTGATGAAAGAGATAATGGAATTCTACGACCGATTTGAAAACGACCGGATATCCAAAGAGCAACTGACGTTCGACAATCCTTACCCCGATTCTCTTATTGATGCGTTCCGTCATCTCTATGACGGGGAAGTGCGATACTGTGACAGTGAAATCGGCCGGCTCAGGTCTTTCCTCAGAGACCAGGGGTTCTATGACAACTCACTAATACTGGTAACGGCTGATCACGGAGAAGGACTCGGTGATCACGACTACTACTTCGAGCACGGGCTGTTTCTTTATGATGACGAAGTACGAGTGCCCCTTATCATGAAACCACCATCATATCTGAAATGTCCGGAGCGGAGCTACCCCTACCAGATATCGACAGTAGATCTTTTACAGAATATATTGTATATTATGGATATTACTCTGCCGGACCGACCTGATAGTACTCTCTGGTTTCTGAAGTCCGGGGACACCCTGCTCTCCAGAGGTACGGGTGAGTATTCCTTCGGTGAATCGGACGTTACATTCTTCAAAGGGAACTCCCCCTCAGGAAGAATGAGGGGAAAACACAGAATGGTCAGGGCTGGCAATTTCAAACTCATAGCCATCCCGGTTGGATCCAAGGAATGGCAATTTTCTCTGTTTGACCTGACGCAGGATCCGGGGGAACTCGTCGATCAATTCGATGCAAATCCTGAAAAGGCACAGATTTTGCTCGAATCATTGAAGAAGTGGTTTACTCTTGTGAAGATGGAGGACCGGGAGGGTGATAATCGGATAGATCGATCTCTTCTGGAAGACCTGAAAACTCTCGGGTACTATCACTGATTCCCGGAGACTAATCGAGACCACTATGCACAAGCAATTGAGTTTCCCAAATTCAGGATTGATTTTTCTCGGCACAGGGATCT
Organism: uncultured Gemmatimonadota bacterium; assembly: GCA_964654825.1. GTDB lineage: Bacteria > Gemmatimonadota > CAZMKB01 > CAZMKB01 > CAZMKB01 > CAZZKG01. The sequence continues at coordinate 97,269 of CAZZKG010000004.1, forward strand.
TTATAGGGATGATAATCGCCATCCTTCCCTATCTGCTTCCGGAGTTTTCGATCAGCCTGTTCTCCGTTCCCGTAGAAGCTCCGTACTTACTCGTGGGCTTACTCCTACTCATCACCACAGGGGCGGTACTGGCCTCCGGGCGGACACGGAAAAGGGCGCACTCGATCGACCTCACGAACTCGTTCGTATTCTTCCTGCCGATATTCATACTCATATTCATATCGGGATTTCACCTCCAGCTCAGTCCCCAGATACTCTTTATCTATATCGTCTTCTTCGCGGTCATGGCGATCAGGGGCAGAATTACGGAGATCGTGATCACACCTTTCCTCTATTTTGTAATCCTGCACCTCATATTCTGCAATCTCTCCCTGCTGGGGCCGAGTTTGCACGGACCGGCTGCCATGTCCACCAAGCTCCTCACTATAAATATAAAGCTTCTAATGGTGTTTCTCATTCTCAATGCTATCAAGACCGAAGTTGATTTCAACAGATTCATCCGTATTTATATCGTGTTGAGTATTATCACATCGATTATCGCGCTGAGCCAGGTCGGCCTGTACTTTATCATAGGGACCAATTATTCGTTCTCTGCGCCCGACATCAAGAAAGTTTTCGCTTCTCCCATCGGACTGCTCCCAAGGGTGACAGCTCTTTTCAGTCATCCGAACCTGCTGGCGACCGACATTTCTCCCCTGTTTATAATGCTCAGCTTCTTCCTGGTCACTCCGGGACTCCTGTCGAAGACAACCAGACACCTGGCTGTCTTCACGCTCGGTATCATGCTTATCCCGATCTTCTTCTCCTGCAGCAGGGGGACATGGGTGGCTGTCGGATTCGGGCTCATCGTGATCTTTTTTGTCACAAGACCAGATCTCCTCCTCAAGAAGTTGGTTCTTTTCTTACTGGCTCTCACTATACTCTGGCTGACCGGTGTTATTGACTTGGCCTATGACACCCTGGTCGAGATCAACTCGGCTTCTGTGAGTGCCCGGTTCGGCCTCTTCTCGCTCGGACTCCTTGCCCTGAAATCCAATCCCGTCCTCGGATTCGGCTGGGGAAACTTTGCTTCCTATTCAGGCAACACATGGGGACTCTCAGTCCACAACGTTCTCCTGCAGGTGATGTCGGAAACGGGGATAGTCGGATTCATCACGTATTTTGCCATGATCGGTTATATCTTCTGGCGGGTAATCGGTCAGATTGTACGGACGAGGAACTCGAAAAACAGGACCGTGCTCAAGGCATACCTTACGGCTCTGGTGACACTTATGATTAATAACATGTTTCATCAGGTTGCGTGGTCCAATTTTTCTTTTATACTACTAACATTAGGCGAGGCAATAACAAGAATCGTCAGATCACTCGAAGATACGAAAACAGAAATTTCATTGTTTACGCCTGATAAAAAGTTAAAAAACGAGTTGATAGAAGGAGCAGGATGATGGAGGTAAAAAAAAGCCCCGGAAATTATTTTTCAGTCATCACGAAGAGGAGAAGAACCGTTGGCGCACTGATGATCTCGGCTTTGACGGTAGCCCTTCTTCTTTCGATCATTCTCCCAAAAGTGTATGAATCCAAGATCACTTTCTATCTTCCAATCTATCAGGGGAAGCAGGTCCAGTTATCAGTATCACCGAAACAGTTCACGAAATCAAACGTTGCAATACCCATATCCGGTGAGACCACTATTCAGGGTGTCGTGCAGATCCTGTTGTCCATGAAGGTAGCAGGCCACGTAGCGGAACTCGTGCCTTCAACGACCCCGGACAAGATACGATCTAACTCGAACATTCAGGTTTCCTCAGAAGGTATTTTCAGCGTAAGAATCCAGGACCGTGACCCCGAACTGGCCGCAGAGATAGCCAATGCCTTTCCCGTCGCCGCAAGTCAATTCCTGGAGGAAGAAACGGGTGTCGGCATTGGAACAAAGAGCGTCCGTACGTTTGTCGAAGCACAGCTCGCCGCTCTCGAGGCACGCGCGGACACGACGAGGGATCATCTGAGCGATTACCTCCAGGAACATGGTGTTATCGCTGTTGATCAGGAAATCAACAAAATGATGAATCTGTATGCGAACCTGAGGACTCAGAGGTTCACGACTCAGATACAGATCCTCGAAAACCAGGTGAGGAACGACGCATTGAAGGAACAGATGGACCTCGCAGGTACTGATCTGCTGGATAACTATCTGGGTACGAACGAAGTCATACTCTCGCTCCGGGGAAAAGCAGCCAACCTCGAGATCAAGATCGCAGAACTCAAGCAGACCTACACCGAAGAACACCCTGAGATCATAGCCCTCCGGGCGGCCTTCGAAGAAACGCAGGCGAAGCTGAAGGAGGAAATAGAAAATATTTTTGAGAGCTACACTGAGCCGATAAATCCGATCGTCGGTCAGATGAAAGAGGATTTCATATCATTGCAGATTAAAAAGGCGATTCTCCTATCAAAAACCGACACGCTGGACTCCGCGATAAAAGGTCTCGAAGATGACTTTCTCAACCTTTCGGGCGTGCAATACAATTTTACCAAACTCAAGAAGGAAGCTCTGCTGCTGGGCAGGCTTCATTCATCCCTGACACTGAAGCTCGAGGAGTTGAAATTTCAGGAATTACAATCTCGGAACAGGTTCGTTATACTGGACGAGGCGACCACACCCCGGAAACCGTTGTTCCCGAATCTGATTGCGAACCTGCTCACCACGCTGGCACTGTCTTTTCTCGTCAGCATTTTCATCTGTATGATCTGGGAAAGTAGAGAGGCAAAGCGGAGTGAGAGCGTGATCGAGGAGATGACAGCGGAAGATCTGAAGGGGGTATTCCTTGGTGAATAACACATTAGAGATCAGTGATGAAGAGAAGAAGACTATAATCATCGAAGAAAAAATACGCTTGCAGAGAGTAATTTCAGAAATCAGGAGCAAGGAGATCAATCTGATCCTCGAGGAGGAATCACCGCTTTACAAACGAAAGAAACTCCTGACAACGGCATTCGAAGTTCTACTCGGTGTTTACATTGGAATCATATCTGTATACCTGGTTATAGTTCTTTCAGAATTGTTATCATAGGAGATTGTGTCATGGTGGACGGTAATGCGGCAGGTGGCGATCTCGGCAGCTATAGAAACAGATTGAGAAACAAACTGGTTGATCTCTTCCTGGAAGAGTATTCCCGACGCAGGGATAGAGGGGAACTGCTCTACGAGGGAAAGTGGATCACACCGGATGAGAAGTTCGATTTCTCGGAAGAGATAAAAAAGGAACACAAGGGATTATTCTACGATTCGTTATTATTGCTGGTCATCGGGTTTATTGTCGCATACATCCTCGTTCGCTTACTCACAATACTCCGGTTTCCCTCCTGATCCCTCTTTTCACCACGCGGACCCATTTTCGCTTGCTAAAACGGCGGAAATCTGGTACAATCTGCTTACGGTGGGTTTCTAATCGAGTACGATTCTTAACAATGAATATCCCTCGCCGCTTCGAATATCGCAAACAATAATGGCGCCCGTTCGGATGGGAGGCTTCTACCACGGTGAACACCATGAGAACCACTGTTATTACAACACTCGTGACGATCCTTGCCACCACGGCCACGGCCCTCATCGCCGGACCATCCGGATGGCGACCCTTCGGGATAGGCGGGGGTGGTTATACATGCGCCGTCACCTTCGATCCCTCGGACAAGTGCGGGATAGTAACGGGGAGCGACGTCACCGGTCACTTCCGATCGACCGACAACGGAGGAAGCTGGCGGTCCGCTCTCAGAGGACTCTCGAGCTACTACATCCACTACATACTCATACATCCCGACAACCCCGACGTCCTTTTCGCCTGCACGGGTGCAGGAGTTTCGAGATCCACGGACACAGGTGAAAACTGGGTGACATCGCTCGAACTCCCTCTCCATGGTCAGCAGGCTTACGCGGCGGGCTTCTCACACGCGGTCGTAGATCCGATCGATCCTGATGTGGTGTGGGCCGGCGTGGGGAGTTTTCGCTACTCGGACTCAGCGGGTCCCGGAGGGGATGAGGAGGGAGAGTATCCACATGTGTGGCGTAGTGATGTCCTCGGAGAACCCGACTCATGGGAATCCATCGCTTCAGGCGGCACCGCGGGCGGTCCCGGGCCGGACTGCGGAATCCACAACATCCTCCCACTCCCCTACGACTGGGACGACGACAATCCCGGCTCGGAGATGTTCATCGCCTCCACCACCGACAGCATCTGGATGTGCTTTTACAACGTACTGGACTCGAGCTGGACATGGGTGCCGCGGCAGGGAACACCTCCCGCGAGGCTGCCCCACGGAGATGCCCGGGACCTCGAGGCGCTCTGGGACGACAACGGTGATCTTCAACGACTCTACGTGGTACTCAACAGTGTCTGGGACAGCTCGGACTCATCCAGTGCGATGAGCATTTACTCAGATTCCCTGGGAAACGGCGGAGGTGTCTGGTATTCCGACGACCTCGGTGCGCACTGGTTTCCGACGAGCTTTGCCGACGGTGAAGACAGTCTCCACCTCGAAGACGGATATGTCACCGATCAGGGTGTCCACTACCCCAAGAACATGAGACACCTCGCTATCGACCAGGAAAGCGGGAGATTATACGTGGGACTCACTTTCCGTTCGATGGCTACCGAGGGGATCTGGGCGACCGATCCCTCCTCCTACCCAGACTGGCTCTGGAGGAGAATCACCGAGAGCCGTGACTATGGTTCCTGGCCGCTGAATGTCGAATACGGGTATTTCCACACACTGGGCAAGATCGACGGACTGGCGGTAAACCGGGAAACGGGGGACGTGGTTTTCAACACGAGCATGTCCGTGTACCGGTGCCGGGAGGGTGACTGCATGCCGGGGGACAGTCTCGCCGGGACGTGGGAAAATCTTTCGTTGAGAGTGGAGAACACTGATCCCGTCACCTACCGGACGAGAGGGATCGACGTGACCCAGGTCTTCGACACGGTGGTCTCGCCGACGGACACGGCCGTGTGGTACCAGGCAGTCGGCGATATCGGTCTCCTCAGGAGCGACGATGGGGGGATCTCCTGGAGACAGGTCATGGACACAGATTCCCTGCCGTACACCGAGTACGGCGCACGAAACGCACATGGTGTCTACTTCGTCCCCGACAGCCCCGATCAGGAAGTCCTGGCGGTGTTCGGCTGGTGGCATACGCCGGCACGGTTCGGCCTTTGGTGGACGATCGGGCCGCCCGACACTTCATCGTCGTGGCACCTCATAGAAGGGCTTCCCTATTACACTATCGTGACCGACGTAGAATTCCTCACCGGGGATACGATGCTCGTTGGAACGAATTACGGCGTCTACAGGGGAACTCGACCGGCAGGCGGAAGATGGCAGCTGACGTGGGACATGAACGGAGTCCCCGGTGACACGAGTCACTACGTGAACGATGTGCTTGTCGCTCCCGGAAACGGTACGGACAGGAGGACGTTCATCGCCCTCGGGAGGTACTACCTGGAACCGGGAGGTATCTATTACCGTGACGGACTCGCTGGACTCTGGGAACCGGCCTCGTACCTGGGGGGACCCGAGCACGGAATGGAGGACGTGCAGGTTCTCTGCATGAGCAAGGCCGACACGTCGTCCGTGTATGCGGGAAGCGCCTCTCGCCAGTTCGGCGACGCCGAGACCGCCGGTGTCCTGATGAGCACCGACGGGGGCCAGGGCTGGTTCATGACATCCCAGAATATGGCTGATTACAGGGCAGACACCTACGACGTCGTGGGGCTCACCACACTCCTGTCTCCCGTTCCCGGAGAGGAAACCGAATGGATCTATGCCGCTCTCCTGCCTGACGATGAGCCCCCCGACCGTGAATCCACCTTCGGAGGTGTCTTCGTATCGACCGACGGCGGCAGCACGTGGGAGGCAAGGAGTGAGGGCCTTGCCGCCGGCCACGGACTCTTCCTTGCAGATGATCCCACCAATCCGTCTCGACTGTTCTTCGGGACTTTCGGAAACGGTGCCTG
>CAZZKG010000005.1:0-27771 GCA_964654825.1 uncultured Gemmatimonadota bacterium
GAGTGCGAGTGAGAGAGCAAGGTAACCGATCTTTCTACTCATTCAATAACCTCCGATTCAGAAGTTCCTTCCTGCAAGACGCAGGATACACACGTGTTACTACAACCCCAAAAGAATCCTCACGAGGAGGACGGGTGATGTTTGGTGTCCGGCACCTCCTTTCAGATTGGCACTAGTTGTAGATTTCACAAGATTGTAACGTGATAGTAGGATACACTGTTCATTGACAGGGTTATTATAGCAGAAAGCCGTAACAATGTCAAGTAAAAAATGTGTTAAAAATGAATGAAAAACAGTCCTCCCTGAATGAGAAGTGATTTTATGCAACAGGAGAACACAGCTGGCATTGAGCAGAGTACGGATACTACTCACAGATGCATATTCCAGCGTGAAATACCCTCACAAACTTGATCACTTTTACCTCATGAAATAACGCGTAAAATAGCCCCGAAAAAACAAAGATTCCAACATGAGATGACATGTTTTCAGTCTCAGGAAAACAGAAAATGAACAGGCCGACGGGAGAGGGAACGTGCAGGCAGGATGTTTCCCACGTGGTGAGATCCACTGGAGATGCACAGTCACCGGATTCATAACACTATACATAACAACTGGTTATAAATCTGCAAAAGAGAGGCGCCGGACAGGTTATGTTTATTCGTAATACGGGAACCTGCCACAGAGTTTCTCAACCTCACCCCTCGCATGATCGACTGCTGCCTTCTCACCCTTCGCCTGGAGGATATCATCCATGAGCCCGGCGATGATTCTCATCTCCTCCGGTCCCATACCCCTTGTCGTCACGGCGGGAGTCCCGACCCTGATACCGCTCGTTACCATCGGGGATTGCGTATCGAAGGGGATTGTGTTTTTATTCACAACTATGCCGGCTGATTCGAGCATCTCCTGGGCCCGGGCCCCGGTGAGACGCTTCTTCCCCAGATCGATCAGGAACAGGTGTGTTTCGGTGCCTCCGCCCACTATCCGGTACCCTGCACCGGCAAGTGTTTCACACAGTACCCCGGCGTTCTCGACGATCCTCGCCGCGTAGTCCCTGAACTCAGGTCTCGAGGCGAGATGAAAACAGACCGCTTTCGCCGCCTGTACATGCATGTGAGGTCCACCCTGCATCCCGGGGAAAACCGTCTTGTCGATTTTCTTCCTCAAACTCTCCCCGCAGAGAATGAACCCGGCCCTCGGGCCCCTGAGAGTCTTGTGGGTAGTGCTGGTGACGACATCACTGTACGGTACCGGACTGGGATACATGCCACCGGCCACGAGACCCGCAAAATGCGCCATATCGACAAGCAGATACGCCCCCACCTCATCCGCGATCTTTCTGAACTCTCGGAAATCGATGATAGCCGAATAGGCACTCCCGCCTGCAACGATCAATCCGGGTTTCTCTCTCTTGGCCAGATCACGCACCTCATCGAAATCGATGTGTTCGGTCTCCGAGGAGACTCCGTAGTGGATGAATCTGTATAATCGTCCGGAGAAATTGACACGGCTACCGTGGGTGAGGTGCCCCCCGCAGGTGAGATCCATGGCAAGAATGGTGTCACCCACTTCGAGCAGAGCCGCGTAAGCGGCCATGTTGGCCTGGGAGCCGGAGTAGGGCTGAACATTGGCATGCTCGGCACCGAAGAGCGCCTTCGCTCTCTCGACAGCCAGCTCCTCGATTTTGTCATGAAACTCACACCCGCCGTAGTACCTCCTGCCCGGATACCCCTCTGCATATTTGTTAACCAGCACAGACCCCGTCGCTTCCATAACGGCGTATGTAGTGAGGTTCTCGGAAGCGATGAGCTCGAGGTGGTTTCGCTGCCGTTCGAGCTCCTTCTTCATAAACCCGAACGCCTCGGGGTCTTCCCTCTCCACACATTTCATCGTAATGACGCCCGTAAGATCGTTCTCGAGATCGCGTATCTTCTCGACTCTCCCAGCGTGCCGTCCTCCCTCGAATTTCGTTTCGAGCCAGGCTCTGGTAATCTCTTCGGCGACATCCGGCCCGGTCAGCCTGCTGGCAATCGACAGGACATTGGCATTGTTGTGAAGTTTCGACAGCTTCGCCATTTCGGGGGTGGTGCAGAGGGCCGCCCGTACACCGGGAAACTTGTTCGCGACAATCGACATGCCGATACCGCTTCCACACACGAGGATCCCCCTCACGAATTCACCCGAGGAAACCTTCCCGGCAACTAGGGCTCCGTAGTCCGGGTAGTCGGTCGGATGTTCGTCCATGGTGCCGAGGTCGAGCGGTTCGTACCCCAGCTGTTCGAGCAGGGCGACGAGCTGCTTTTTCATTACAAACCCGGCGTGATCAGAAGCAATCGGGATGATTTCCTTATTCGATCGGTTCACGGTTCCCTCACTTTACTGCAAGAGCCTTCTGGCGATTACGATTCTCTGAATCTGGGAGGTTCCCTCATAAATCTCGGTTACCTTGGCGTCGCGGAAAAACCTTTCGACCGCGAACTCCTTCATGTACCCGTTACCCCCGTGAATCTGCACGGCTTTTGTAGCGGTTTCCATGGCGACTTCAGAAGCGAACAGTTTCGCCATCGATGCTTCCTTCGTCACCACCAGTCCCCTGTCCTTTTTTATGGCAGTAGTGTACAGGAGCGAGCGGGCCGCCTCGACTTTTACCGCCATGTCCGCAAGATGAAACTGGACAGCCTGGAACTCGGCGATCGATTGCCTGAACTGCTGTCTCTCTTTTGCGTAAGCGACCGACTCGTCCAGGCAGCGCTGGGCGATCCCCAGGGCCTGCGAGGCGATTCCGAGCCTCCCGTTGTCGAGACCTTTCATTGCGAGGATAAAACCCTCGCCCACCGTACCAAGGAGATTCTCATCAGGGACGAACATGTCCTCGAAAATGAGTTCGGTCGTGTTGGAAGCCCGAAGTCCCATTTTCCGTTCCTTCTTCCCCACGGTAAACCCCGTGGATTCCTTCTCAACGACGAAGGAACTGATCCCGTGAGCCCCCTCCTCCCCTCCCGTACGGGCGAACACGAGAAAGGTGTCGGCGGTGCCGCCGTTGGTGATGAACACTTTGGTCCCGTTGATCACGTATCCCCCATCCACCTTTCTGGCCGAACTCCTGAGGCTTGCGGCATCACTGCCAAAGCCCGGTTCCGTGAGTGCGAATGCGCCGATCTTCTCTCCCCGGGCCATTGGGACGAGAAATTTCTGTTTCTGCGCCTCGCTGCCCCAGTCAAGGATCATGGAGGTCGGGAGCGAATTGTGCACGGACATCGTGACGGCGATCGAAGGGTCCACCTTGCTGATCTCAAAGAGGGCGAGGATGTAGGTGAGCGTATCGAGACCGGCACCCCCGTACTCCTCGGGTATCATCATCCCGAGAAACCCGAGTTCACCGAGTTTCATCACGGCATCCCGGGGAAAGTGCTCCTTCTCATCCCACTCGTGGACGTGGGGTTCGAGTTCCTTCTTCGCAAAATCCCTCGCGGTCTCGACAACGAGGCGCTGCTCCTCAGTGAATTCGAAAAACACCTCTCACCTGCTTTCCTTCTGAAGGGAGAACTAGTAGTCGTAGAACCCTTTCCCGGTTTTTCGTCCGAGATGTCCGGCTTCGACTTTTTTCTTCAAGAGCGGACATGGACGGTACTTCGGATCACCGAGATCACCGAACAGGACATTGAGAATCTCGAGGCAGACATCCAGGCCGATCAGGTCGGCGAGAGCGAGCGGTCCCATCGGATGATTCATACCGAGTTTCATCACTGTGTCTATTGCCTCAGCTTCGGCGACTCCTTCATACAGGCAGAAGACAGCCTCATTGATCATCGGCAGGAGCACCCTGTTGGAAACGAACCCCGGTGAATCGGACACGAGTACTGGTGTCTTCCCCAGTTCTTCGGTGACTGCTTTCGTTTTTTCTATGGTTTCTCCGGACGTCTCGAGCCCCTTTACGATCTCGACGAGCTTCATCAGCGGAACCGGGTTCATGAAGTGCATACCGACGACTCTCTCAGGATTTTTCACTTTGCCGGCAAGCGCCGTAATCGAAATGGATGAAGTGTTAGACGCGATGATGGCACCGGCGGTCAGAATTCTGTCGAGCTCCGTGAAAACCTGCTCCTTCACCCCCTGTTTTTCCGAAACGGCTTCGATAGCGAGCGGATAATCGCCCAACCCATCCAGAGATGTCAGGCATGTGATGTTCTCCACAGCCGCCTTGTGTGCTTCTTCAGTGATAATACCCTTGCCGGCCTGCTTCGACAGGCCTTTTTCGATCCTGCCCATGGACCGGTCGAGTATCTCCCGGCTCACGTCGAACATTGCCACTTCGTACCCGGTCGCTGCGAAGACCTGCACAATCCCGGCACCCATGGTGCCTGCTCCCAGAACTGCAACTTTTTTATCTGCCATCACATCATCTCCACGCTAAGTGCTACCGCATTTCCGCCACCGAGGCACAGCGTCGCGAGTCCCGTTGAAAGACCTCTGTCTTTCAGGGCAAAGAGGAGTGTCGTCAGCACGCGGGCGCCGCTGGCGCCGATCGGGTGCCCGAGCGCGACCGCTCCACCGTTTACATTGACCTTCCCCCAATCCCAACCGAGCTCTCTGCCGTCGACCAGGGCCTGAGCGGAAAATGCCTCGTTTGCTTCGATAAGATCGTAGTCTTCTATGGTAGTACCTGACTTCTCCATCAGATTTCTCACCGCGAGGACGGGAGCGTAGAACAGCATCTCCGGTTCGGTCCCTCCGGTGGCATACCCGGTCACTCTCGCAATCGGTTTTATCCCCTTGTCCTCGGCATACCGGTTGGATGAGACGACCAGGGCTGAAGAACCGTCGAAGAGTCCCGGGGCGTTTCCGGCCGTCACGGTACCCTCCTTCTCGAAGGCCGGTCTCAGCCTGGAAAGAACCTCGACTGTCGTATCCGCCCGAGGTCCTTCGTCTCTGTCGAACACGACAGGATCCCCTTTCCGTCGGTGGATGGTGACCGCTACGATTTCATCTTTGAATTTTCCGGATTCGATCGCCGCGACAGCCTTCTGATGGCTCTCGAAGGCAAACCTGTCCTGGTCTTCTCTCGACACGTCGAACTTTCTCGCTATCAGTTCAGCCAGGCTGCCCATGTGAGAATCGGAAAAAGAGTCCCAGAGACCATCGTGAATCATCCCGTCGGCCATCGTCTGGGGGCCGAACCTGAAGCCCTTTCTCACGTTCGAGAAAACGTAGTAGGGAGCATTCGTCATGCTCTCCATACCCCCGGCGATCCCGCACTGTGTGTCCCCGGCTTTGATGGCCTGCGCGGTGAGCATTACCGCCTTCAGCCCCGATCCGCACACCTTGTTGATCGTCAAGGCGGGGACCGTTGGAGGGATACCGGCTTTGATCATGGCCTGTCTGGCAGGGGCCTGACCCGTCCCTCCCTGGAGCACATGTCCCATGATTACTTCATCGACATCGCCGGCATCGACGCCGGCTCGCCTGACCGCTTCCTCTATGACAATGGCACCGAGCTCAGTACCCTGCTTGTCGGCAAGGCCTCCCATGAACCTGCCCATGGCCGTCCTGCAGGCACTGAGAATTACCACCTCGTTTTTCTCTTTTGTCATGATCTCTCCTTTCGAAGATCTGTCCCGCCGCCTCAATGCGGATTTCGCCGGGCCGGGTGGCGGTACTACGCATTTTCCCTCAATATGCTGTGCGAGATGATCAGCCTCTGAATTTCGCTGGTTCCCTCGCCGATCTCACACACTTTCGCGTCCCTCATGTAACGCTCGACGGGATACTCCTTCGAGTAGCCGTACCCTCCGAAAATCTGAACCGCCTTCGTCGTCGTTCTCATGGCGAGCTCCGAACAGTAGAGCTTCGCCATTGCCGATTCTTTGCGGTGTGATTTCCCCTCATCCCGCAGTCTCGCGGCACAGTAGGTCAGATATCTGCCGCACTCGATCTCCGTCGCCATGTCAGCGAGCATGAACTTTATCGCCTGGAACGAACTGATGGGTTTCCCGAACTGTTTTCTTTGGGGGGAGTAATCCAGAGCTGCCTGATACGCACCTTCAGCGATTCCGAGTGAGAGGGCACCGATCGAGATGCGTCCGCCCATCAGGATTTCGATGGCCTGCCGGAATCCATCGCCGGGATTCCCGAGCAGGTTTTCTTTCGGGACCCGTGCGTCCTCGAAGATAACCTCCCGGGTGTCCGATCCCCGCCAGCCCATTTTGTTTTCTTTCTTCCCGAGCTTGAGGCCTGGAGTTCCTCTCTCTATAACGAATGTACTCAAGCCCTTCGCGCCTTTGTCCTTGTCGGTAATAGCAGTAACGATAAAAGTACCCGCGTATCCTGCGTTCGTGCAGAATATCTTGGTGCCGTTCACAATGTAGTGGTCCCCGTCTGGTACCGCTGTTGTCCTGACAGATGTGATGTCTGAGCCTGCCCCCGGTTCGGTCAGAGCGAACGCTCCGAGAATCCGGCCTGTAGCAAGCGATTTCAGAAATTTATCCTTCTGTTCGTCATTCCCGAACATCTCGATGGGTTCCGACCCTATCGAGGTGTGCGCAGCCACGGTAATCGCGTGGGAAGCACACACCTTCGCTATCTCTTCGACTGCCAGGCAGTAAGAAACCTGGTCCATGCCGGCACCTCCCCATTCGTCCGGAAAGGGTATCCCCAGCAGACCGAGCCCGGCCATTTTTCTGACGTTTTCTTCGGGAAATTCACAGGTCTCGTCTATTTCAGCCGCGATGGGCCTGATTTCGTTCTCAGTAAACTCACGTACCATCTGCTGCAGCATCAGCTGCTCCTGAGTGTACTCTATCACGTTCTCTCCTTCTCTGATTTCTTATCCATCCAGTTCCGGATATAATCGATGATCTCGGCGGTATCGGTACCCGGCCCGAAAAGCCGACCGATACCCTGATTATTGAGTTGCTTCATATCCTCCTCGGGAATAATGCCTCCACCGGTGACAAGGATATCTTCCGCACCCTGTTCGTCGAGGAGCTTCTTCACACGGGGGAAAAGTGTCATGTGTGCTCCGGAAAGGATGGAGATCCCTATGACATTGACATCCTCCTGGATCGCTGCTTCGACAATCATCTCCGGAGTCTGGTGCAGACCGGAATATATCACCTCCATACCGGCGTCTCTCAGCGCACTCGCGATTATCTTTGCGCCCCGATCATGTCCGTCAAGTCCACACTTCGCAACGAGTACGCGAATCATTCTTGCCATGATACCCTTTCCTCCTTATGGGTAGGAGTCAGACAGTCTCTCCATCAGGAGAAGATCCCCCGATCGCGGAGGATCTTCCGTGATGCAGTATAGGGCGTTTCCTTTTCCTTCTCGATACTCTCCACGTATGCATCGAGCATCTCACGGGAGCCTTCCGAATCCCACAGGAGATTTTCGATCTGCCTGTCTACCACTTTTCTGATATGCATCCTCATCCTTGATCTTCGTTTCTCTAGCAGATGCCCACTCTCATTGAGTTCGCCGTATAATCTCTTGATCTCATCCCACAGGCCGGCTACACCTTCCTCGGTGACCGCGACGGTCCGGAGCACGGCTGGTTTTCGATCCGTCTCCCCGCGCAGCCCGACCATGTCCTCGAGAGCCCGTACCATATCATCCGACCCATCTCTGTCTGATTTATTTACCACCAGGATATCGGCGATCTCCATCAAACCTGCCTTCAGAGTCTGCACGGCATCCCCGGACTCGGGCACCATGACAACGATAGTCTCGTCCGCCTGTTCGGCGATATCCAGTTCGGACTGTCCCACGCCGACCGTTTCGATCAGGATGATATCCATTCCAAACGCATCAAGAACGGTTGCGACCTCCTCGGTCGTCCTGGTCAGCCCTCCGAGACTTCCACGGGTTGCCATGCTTCGGATGAAAACTCCCGGGTCGGTCTGCACCCGGGACATCCGGACCCTGTCGCCGAGAAGGGCACCTCCTGAAAACGGACTGGTCGGATCGACCGCGATGACCCCGATTGTCAATCCTTCTGTTCTTCCAAACCCGATGAGTTTCTCGACCAGAGTGCTCTTCCCGGCACCGGGTGGCCCGGTCACCCCGATCCGCCACGTCTTCCCGGTGAGGGGATAGATCTCATGAAGCATACGTTCGAACCCGTCTCGGTGATCCTCCACATAGCTGATGACCTTCGCCAGGGATCTTCGCTCTCCGGCCCTGAATTTCTGAATCAAATCGGAATAGTTTATACCTTCACTCCCCATTTTTCGAAAAAAACCATCCTCACCTGCTCAAACCGATAGATGAGGAAGGATCCGTCGCACCTCGACATCGATCAGATCTATCGTAACCTGGTAATCAGTCGGAGATCCACCGACAGGATCCTTGACCTCCTCCCCCCCCTCATCCGGAAATCCGGTGAGTAGATATGTTTTGCCCTCCCCTCCCAGACTGTTTGCAAAGGTAACATGAGATCGTTCCATTGCGAGAACAATGTCAGCCTCCCTGATGAGCGATCTGGAAAGAGATCTCGACCGGTGTGATGAAATGTCCACTCCCTTCAGGGCGGCGGCTCTCACTGCATTTGCGGTTGCGTTCAAACCGTCGACTGAAGCGGTACCTGCGGATCCAACTTCGATACCATCAAAGCCGCGCTCTTTTATCCGGTGCCGCAGTAACCCCTCGGCCATAGGTGAACGACATGAATTTCCGGTGCAAATAATGAGTATTTTCATGGAGATGGGCCCACCATATGAAGATAGACAACCGGCACGTTCATAATAATTTCCAATACATTGTCTGTCAAGGAGCTTGCCCGGTTATTGCTGCAGAGCCCGGAGGATATCGTCTGCCGTGATGGGTCCTTCCCTCAGGACAGTGACTTCCCTTTCGATCACAGAAACCACGGTCGAGGCGACCCCGGCCATGGTCCCGGGAGAACTCTCGACGAGCAGGTCGATCTGCTGGTCGTGATCTTCGAAGTATCTGATTACATCCCCGGGGCCGGAGGGGGGAGGGAGTCCCTCCGGGTTTGCACTGGTAGACACGAGCGGTTGTTTTACTCTCGCGAGGAGGTTCTGTACGAACGGGCTCGAGCTCAACCGCACGGCAAGGGTCCGGTCCTCGCCGAGAAGAAACGCGGGCACCTCTTCGAGGGCCTCGAGTACCAGAGTGAGCGGGCCCGGCCAGAAACGCTCGATCAGGATCCCGGTCTCGTCACTGACCTTCACGAGCCGGTCGACGGAGCGATGGGATGGGATGACCAGGATGAACGGTCTCCCGGTCCGGGAACCCTTGAGCGCCCGGATCCTCTCGACCGGAGCCCTCTCGAAGGCGAGGCAACCGAGTCCATAGACCGTCTCGGTGGGATAAGCGATCACGCCGCCTTCGAACAGGATCCGCGACAGGAGGTCGAAAGCTGCCCGGCGCTTGTTACCGGGTTCCTGTGTGATCCGTAACTGTTTTGTAATACTCATTGATCCAGCCCGAATTATTTATACGATTCCGATTATGGCGGCCGCTTTCGGACAGTTGACTCAAAATCGCCCCGTCAAATCCGTGATTCAAAGTGATAGGGGATGATCCTTATTCAAGTAGTGTCAAAGGGATTATCGAATATTAAAAATGTGTTACTCGTAATCGTATAAATAACTCGGGATGGGAAAGACACCGGCGAAGGACTGAGAACATCACCGGATTCAATATATGTTGAGGATCCTGAGCGCGAGATGGGCTGCATTTTTCGCATTGTCGATCCCGACGACTCCAACAGGGACGCCTGACGGCATCTGAACCATACTGAGAAGCGCGTCCACACCCATGAGCGGTCCGGCCGAGATAGGTATCCCGATGACAGGGAGACGGGTGTGGGACGAGATGAAACCCGGAAGTGCCGCAGAAAGACCGGCGGCCGCGAGTATCACGCGGACACCCCGTCTCTGAGCGTCTTTCACCATGTCGACGGTGGCTACAGGATCCCTGTGGGCAGACGACACGGCCAGTTCATAGGTGACCCCGGCTTCATCGAGCACCGAACATGCACCTTCCACATTGGATCTGTCGGATTCACTGCCGATAACAATGAGGACACGCGGCCTCTCATAAAGTTTTTCCTGCCCTCCAGAATACATGGTCACTCTCCCGTCATGAAGTACTCCGGCTCGCCATCTCCCTGATCAGATTCGCCGCAATGACGAGTCTCTGGATCTGGTTCGTGCCTTCGTATATCTGGGTTATCTTGGCATCTCTCATGTATTTCTCGATTGGGTAGTCCCGCATGTAGCCGTATCCGCCGAATATCTGCACAGCATCGATGGTGACTTTCATCGCGACATCCGAAGCGAGAAGCTTACACATGGCTGATTCTTTCGTGAAGTTTCGCACACCCCTGTCGATCATCCGTGCCGTCTGGTAAACAAGACCGCGTGCCGCTTCGATCTGAGTCGCCATGTCGGCAAGCATGAACTGGATTCCCTGGAGAGAGCTCAAAGGCCCGCCGAACTGTTCCCTCCCCTGGGCGTACTCAGTCGCAAGTTCGAACGCGCCCTGAGCGATCCCGAGTGCCTGAGCACCGATGCCCGGCCTCGATTTGTCCAGTGTCCTCATTGCGATGACGAACCCCTGTCCCTCACGACCGAGCAGGTTCCCGGCAGGTACACGGCAATCATCGAAAAGGAGTTCGGCCTGAATGGAGCTTCTTATGCCAAGCTTGTCCTCGATCTTTCCGAACGTGAAGCCATCCCATCCCTTCTCGATGATAAAAGCGCTGATTCCCCTGCCGCCCTTCGCAGGATCAGTCTTCGCAAACACGGTATACGTATCGGCGACCTGGCCGTTCGTGCAGAATATCTTTGATCCATTGATGATGTACTCATCACCCTTTTTCTCGGCCACAGTTCTCATCCTGCCAGCGTCACTCCCTGCATCGGACTCGGTGAGCCCGAATGCGCAGTATTTCTCACCGCTTGCGATATCAGGAAGGTATCTCTTCTTCTGTTCTTCCGATCCTCCGATCATGATGGGCAGGCTGCCGAGAGCGCTCGCGGCGTAGGAGACGGCCACACCGGCGTCGATCCTCGACAGTTCCTCGGTGATGAGGCACAGAGCAAAAATGCTTCCCTCCGTACCACCGTACACCTTCGGTACGTAGACCTGAGGCAGGCCAGCTCGCCCGATCTTCTGCATGATCTCATGCGGGAATTCACTCTTCTCATCCAGCTCGGCTCTCACCGGAAGGACATCCTTCTCGGCGATTTCGCGGGCGATTCTTTTCAATTGTTTTTCATCGTCTGTGAGAAAATAGTCCACCATCACCTCCCGTGAACAAACGTGCTGAGATCTATTTTCATGAATCCGGCCTTTCCTCTCAACCGGTTAGCCATGGGGGCTTCCCGCCGGATGAGGTCTTTCTGTATGATGCCTTCGACCGAGATCTCATTTTTCGAGGCTCTTCTCAGTGTGCAGTTTTTTCAGGGCATCTACCGCCGCCCACTTCTCGGCCTCTTTTTTACTTTTTCCGAACCCGCTGCCGTAAATTGTTCCTTCGATGCTGACCTCACAGGTGAATACGCGGTCGTGTTCAGGTCCGCCGGCTTTTACTATCCGATACTGTGGTTGAACCTGATACTTCTCCTGTGCAAAACGGAGCAGCTGGTTCTTGGCCTGGTGAAATTCGAGGAATGGGGACATAGCCTCCCGATCATCCAATAAAAATCTTTTTATGAAGACCCTGGTGGCCTGGATCCCCCCATCGATGTATATGGCTCCGAGCAGGGCTTCGAAACAGTCCGAGAGAATAGTCAGACGAGCACGGCCCTCGAGCAGGTTCTCCGTGCTGGAGATGAGGATGTATTTACCGAGGTCGAGTTTCTCCGAACACCTGACGAGAGCCTCTCTGGAAACGAGAGAGGACTTGGTCCTGGTCAACCCGCCTTCGGAAAAACCGGGATTGTCCTGGTAGAGAAATTCGGAGACGATCAGGCCGAGAGCAGCGTCACCGAGGAATTCGAGCCTCTCATAAGAATGGAGACCGTTCCCATTGATGCCTGAAACGTATGACCTGTGGGAGAGAGCGCGGTACAGAAGTTCCGGATCTTTAAAGGTGTAATCGATCTTCCACTCGAGCTCCCGGAGCAGATGTTTTTTTTCGTTTTTCCGCCAACCGGAGAGATCACGAAAGATCCTCGTCCATGCGGACCTGATCATCTCAGGTACCCTCGAAACATTAGAAATCAGGCTCATTCCTCGTACTTCTTCACTGCGAGACAGGCATTATGACCTCCAAAACCGAAAGAATTGGTCAGTGCAGTTTTGACCTGCGTTTTCCTCGCGGCATTTGGTACATAGTCGAGGTCACAATTCGGATCAGGAAATTCATAGTTAATGGTAGGCGGCATGACATCCTCGTTCACGGCGAGAACCGAGAATACGAATTCCACTCCGCCGGCTGCACCAAGGAGATGACCGATCATACTCTTGGTGGAGCTGACTCCCAGTCGCTTCGCATCATCACCAAAGATATCTTTGATCGCCTTAGTCTCGAACTTGTCATTGTACTCAGTGGACGTACCATGGGCATTGATATAATCGACGTCTGCCGGGGCGAGATTGGCTTCCTTCATTGCGTTGGCCATCGCACGAGCGGCGCCTTTTCCGGTTGGATCCGGTGCAGTAATATGATGCGCATCAGCAGTCATTCCGTAACCGACAACCTCAGCGAGGATGTGTGCACCTCTGGCGCGGGCGTGATCCTGCTCCTCGAGTATGACGACGCCGGCACCCTCGCCCAGCACGAAACCATCCCTCTTGAGATCAAAAGGACGGCTGGCTCTGGCCGGTTCCTCGTTCCGAGTCGAAAGAGCTTTCATCGAACAGAAACCACCCACGGACATCACCGTGACAGCTGCTTCCGTACCACCGGCGATCATGATGTCGGCATCATCGTACTTTATCCACCGGTAGGCATTCCCGATCGCGTGAGATCCGGAGGCGCAAGCCGAGACGGTACTGTAGTTGGGCCCTCTGGCATTGAATCGGATCGAAACAGTACCACTCGCGATATCCGAGATCATCATGGGCACGAAGAAAGGGCTTATCTTACCCGGACCCATATCACGAAACCTGGAGTGCTGCACTTCGATCGTCGATATACCCCCGATCCCGGAACCCAGGATCACTCCAAATCGATCGGATTCGATCTCTTCGACGTTCAGTTTTGCGTGTTCAACCGCCATGGTTGAAGCAGCGATCCCGAATTGCAGGAACAGATCCATCCTCCTCGCTTCTTTCCTATCGATGTAACGGAGAGGTTCGAAATCCTTGACTTCCGCGGCGAAATTCGTGGAGAAGCCCGTTGTGTCAAATCTGGTGATTGGCCCGAAACCGTGTTTGCCTGACAGGATTCCCTTCCAGGATGTCTCCAGATCATTACCCAATGCTGTTATCAGGCTGCAACCGGTTACCACAACTCGACGCGCCATATGAAACTCCATCGTTGTCGTTGGATCGAAGGGAGCCTCCCGAGCCCCCGAATCATCAATTCGCCACTTTTGACTCGAGATAATCGACTGCCCTGCCGACCGTCGTGAGTTTTTCCGCATCATCGTCAGGGATTTCGATGCTGAACTCTTCTTCGAACGCCATGACCAGCTCGACTGTGTCGAGAGAATCCGCACCGAGATCCTCGACGAACGAAGACTCATTGGTAACTTTGTCAGGGTCGAGACCAAGGTTCTCAACGATCATCTCTTTGACTCTCTTGTCGATAGTTGCTCTGTCATACTCTGCCATGTGATAACTACCCCCTCGTTAAGTGATCATTCTTCCCGGCGGGCCGGGACAAGGTCACAGCTACATCAACATTCCACCGTCGACATTGATTACCTGACCCGTGACATAATCCGCCATAGGACTACACAGGAAAAGTACTACCTGTGCGACATCATCAGGTAAGCCGGCCCTCTTCAGAGGTATCCGGTCGAGAAACGCAGCCTTCTGATCTTCCGTCAGAGAACCGGTCATCCTGGTCTCGATGAATCCGGGAGCGACAACATTCACGGTAATGTTCCTCGATGCGACTTCTTTCGCGATCGACTTGGACAGGCCGATAACTCCGGCTTTCGACGCAGCGTAATTGCACTGTCCCGCATTTCCCATGATTCCGACCACCGAAGATATGTTTACGATCCGTCCGCTTTTCTGCTTGAGCAATTTTCTCACTGCTATTTTCATGCAGTGGTACGTACCTTTCAAATTGACATTGTTTACGAGATCCCAGTCCTCCTCACTCATTCTCATGAAGACGTTGTCCCTCGTGACTCCGGCATTGTTCACCAGGATGTCGATGCCTTCGAGTGACGCGAGGGCATCATCGAAGAATCGACTTACATCATCGAGACGCGACACATCAAGAGCAAATGCACGCACATCGAGTCCCAGATCGGAAAGTTTCTCGGCGGTTTGAAGTGCCTGCTTTTCATCGATATCACCGATAACGACCTTCGCACCTGCAGCTGCAAGAGCCTGGACGATCGATCGGCCGATGCCCAGAGCACCGCCTGTAACTACAGCACACGAGCCTTCAGGCAGGAGTTTTGTCATGCCCCGATCACCGCTTTCAGTTTGATTATATCTATGTCGGTATCCGCATTCGTGATCCGAGCGGAACGGTCGATACGTTTCAACAATCCGGACAGTACCCGCCCAGGACCGAGTTCGATGAAAGAATCACAGCCGCTCGCAAGGAGCAATCTCATCGTGGCCTCCCATCGTACCGGATGAGTGAGTTGCTTGATAAGCGCTTCTCTGATTTCATCTTCTCGGGAAACGGCTTTCGCAGTAGCGTTGGAGATGACAGGAAAACGGGCATCCTTTACCGGAGTCCGCAGGATTCTCTCCTCGAGGCCGGATGAAGCATCTTCCATAAGCGGAGAATGGAATGCCCCGCTCACGTCCAGTTCGATGACTTTACGCGCTCCAGCGGTTTCCAGGTCTGTCATTGTTTTTCGGACCGTGTCGACATCCCCCGAAATAACAAGCTGCCCGGGACAATTGAAGTTGGCAGGGACCACAACGCCATTCTCAGAATTTTCTCTGCAGATGCGATCGAGTTCTCCGGCTTCGAGCCCCACCACGGCGGCCATGGTACCCGATCTCTTCACACCTGATTCGTACATGAGCATGCCTCTCTCCCTAACCAGCAGAAGTGCATCCTCGAAAGAGAGACTGCCCGCCGAGAATAGAGCCGTGTATTCCCCGAGACTGTGCCCGCACGCGGCAGACACTTCTTCCGGAAACGGCTCCAGTATCTTCACTATTACCGCACTGTGAAGAAAGATCGCCGGCTGAGTATTTTTAGTCAGCTTGAGCTCTTCCGGAGGACCATTAAACATGATGTCCGAAAGTTTCGTACCCAGAACGTCATCTGCCAGATCAATCATCTCTTTTGCAATATCATAATTGTCATAGAGAGATTTCGCCATACCGACATACTGCGCACCCTGTCCGGGAAATATGAGTACAGTTTTATCCATTAAGTCGGTCATGGGATTTCGCCTTCCCGGATGACTACAACCTGATGAGAGCGGACGCCCAGGTCATACCTCCCCCCGCAGCGGCGAGAAGAATCACGGAACCCTCTCCGATCCTGCCTTCTTCGAGAGCTTCAACGATGGCGATCGGGATGGAGGCCGCAGATGTGTTACCATATCGATCTATGTTCACATAAACCTTTTCCATAGACATATTCAATCTTTTTGCACTTGCCTCGATGATACGGATATTGGCCTGGTGAGGAATGAACAGATCGACATCTTCGTGTGTAACACCCGCTTTTTCCATCGCCATCCTCGAAGCATGTATCATAGCCCTCGTCGCATGCTTGAACATCTCGTTGCCGAGCATCTTTATATAGTGCAGCCTCTTCTCGACCGTCTCGTGAGACGCCGGCATGCGCGAACCACCGGCGGGCATATTGAGAATCCTCGTCAGACGTCCATCGCTTTTCATGAACGTCGAGATGATACCTCTGCCATCCTCGACCCTGCCGATTACGGATGCCCCCGCCCCATCACCAAAGAGGACACACGTCATTCTGTCCTCGAAATCCATGATTTTGCTCAGAGTCTCGGCCCCGATAACCAGAACGTTTTTAAAACTGCCACTGATCAGCAACCCCCGGGCCAGCGTGAGACCGTACAGGTAGCCGGAACACGCTGCTGCAATGTCGAAGCATGCCGCGTTTTCGGCACCGAGGTTTTCCTGTACAACACAGGCGGTCGAAGGGAACACCCTGTCTGACGTCGCAGTGGCGAGAATAATCAACTCGATATCTTTAGGTGTCAAACCCGCCTTCTCGATAGCGCGGCGTGCAGCTTCCGTGGCAATATCCGAGGTGGCGGTATGTTGATTAGCGATATGACGCACCTTGATCCCTGTGCGTGTTGTGATCCACTCATCCGTAGTATCGACGATCTTCTCCAGGTCAGAATTAGTGAGTGTACCCGGCGGCAGGTACCTCCCCGTTGCGATGATTCCGAAGGACTGATTATGTGAGTTTTGCTTCTCTGGCATTTGATAGTTGTGGAAGTTGAGCTTCAATGATTTCGTTTATCTGACGGGTGACCGTCAACCGAGCTACGTTTATCGCATTTCGAATAGCTTTGGAGGAAGAACCGCCGTGACAGACCACCGCCACTCCATCGATACCGAGAAGCGGGGCGCCTCCATACTCTGCATAATCGAGTGTCCGGTGAATATTTATATAGGCGTTCTTCATGAGCAGTGCGCCGAGCCTGGTGAGTGGGCTTTTTTTCACTTCTGCTTCGATCATGGATGTGATCAGATAAATGATACTCTCACTGAACTTCAGGATGACATTGCCGACGAATCCGTCACAGACTACGACATCGGTGACGCCCTCTAGTATATCCCGGCCTTCCGCATTCCCGATGAAATTGAGTGGGCTGTCTTTCAGGATCCGGTACGTCGCCACTGACAGCTCGTCACCCTTTTTGGCTTCTTCGCCGATATTCAGGAGACCCACTTTCGGATTTTCTCTCCCCAGGATCTCCTGAGCGTAAATACTGCCCATGAGAGCGAAGTGGAGTAGATGGAACGGCTTCGAATCCACGTTTGCTCCCACATCTAGAAATACGACCGGCTGGGTTCTCGATGGAAATATCGTCACGATTGCCGGCCGTGAAATCCCCTCGATCCTGCCAAGTGTCATGAGTGAGTGGGCCATGATCGCGCCCGTATTACCGGCACTCACGAAGGCATCGGCGAGACCCTCTTTCTGCATCCTGAGACCCACCGAAATGGAAGAATCCTTCTTCTTCTTCAGCGCCACAGACGGAGAATCATCCATCTCGACGATCTGAGACGCGTGGGCTATCTCGAGTCGGGATCCGTGGTAATGTCTTTTTTCGAGTTCTTTCTCGATCGGTTCCCGGTTACCAACCAGGATGATCTCGAAATCATCACCGAGGATTTCGAGCGCCTCTACCGCCCCCAGAACGGGAACGGCGGGGGCGTCGTCCCCACCCATTGCATCAATTGCAATTCTCATAGGACATCAGGAAAATGACACAAGTCAACCAGCATCAACATAAAGTACTTCAATACTCCTCTATTTCCAGCACTTTTCTGCCGCCGTAATAGCCGCAGTGTGGGCACACCCGGTGAGGTTCTTTCTTCTGGTGACACTGCTGGCACACCGAGAGTGCAGGATTGCTGAGCGCATGATGCGATCTTCTTTTTCTCTTTCTCGCCTTTGATGTCCGTCGTTTCGGGACTGCCATTGCCTGTACCTCTCCTCGTTTTACTGTTTCTGCTTTCTATTGATCAGACTGCGGAGTGCCTCCCACCTCGGGTCGATCGATTCTGTCTCGCAATCACAAACTCCCTCATTCAAATCAATTCCGCACTGAGGGCACAACCCCCTGCAATCCTGATCGCAGAGCGGATAGGAGGGAAACTCGAGAAGCAACAGCTCTGAGAGCGGCCCCTCGAGATCGATCTCTTTCTCATCAGTCGGGATAATAATATAATCATCATCGGTGTCTTCTTCGAAGTTCCCTCCACGCTTATAGTAGAGATCTTTTACGAGCTGGACGTTGATATCGCAGGTCTTTAGACACCTCCTGCAGGGAACTGCCACATCGGTTCTGGCTTCGAAATGGACGATGAAAAAATCCCCTTCCCTCCTGATGACCCTTCCTTGAATATCCAGATCGCTAGAAAAAGAACCGAGCGGTGTTTTAAAGAGTGGTTTGTCCTTCGGAACAGAAAAATGAAAATCCCGTCCGGTGTTGGACAGATCCAGCAACGATATCTTAAACATAATCTATCTATTATTAATATAAAGCGATTGGAAGTCAAGAAAAATCCCGACTGCACGCTGTTTACTGATTCAACAACTCCCTCTCCGAGAAGAAGAACAAGAGCTCCCTGACGGCGTTTTCGGGAGAATCAGATGCATGGATGACGTTTCGTTCTTTGCTCGATGCGAGTTCGGCCCGAATGGTGCCCGGTTTTGCCTTCGCCGGGTCGGTGTTCCCGATCACCTCTCTCAGATGCTTTACCGCATCGCTTCCTTCGAGAGCCATCGCCACAATGGATCCCTCGGTCATAAATGAGATGAGGCGATCGTAGAAATCCTTCCCCGCATGCACCGCGTAAAACTCTCTGGCCTCACTGAGAGAAAGTTTTACCATTTTCATCGCTCTCACGGTAAATCCGGCTTCTTCGAGCCTCCCCACGATCTCACCGATCAAACCCGAGGATACTGCATCCGGTTTGACCATCGCCAGTGTCATATCCTTTACCATTGAACTCCCTCTCTGTAAATCAGCCCGCTTCATCGGCATAAACCCTTCCTCAGAGAAGGGATTCGACATGAATTCTGAATCGGGCTACGGATCAGCGGTGGTCGGGCTCGCGGGCCTGGCCGTCCGATCCATCTGCAGATAGATGGCACGGTTGAGCGCGTCAGTGCCATCACGTGTCATGAGGCGGGGGACCATTTCTTTTTCAGAAGATCCACCACATCGACGGGACGACGAGCCACCTCGATACCGACGTTTTCGAAAGCCTCTATCTTCTCGGCGGCGGTTCCCTCGGAACCTGATATTATAGCACCGGCGTGCCCCATCCGTCGCCCGGGAGGGGCGGTGAGCCCCGCCACGAATGCGACAACCGGCTTCGTGACCTTTTCCTCGATGAACCGTGCGGCATCCTGCTCATCGGTACCGCCGATTTCGCCGATGAGAACGATCGCTTCGGTATCCGGATCTTCCTGAAACGCACCGAGACAGTCGATGAAATTGGTGCCGATTATGGGATCTCCGCCGATCCCGATACAGGTTGACTGCCCCATACCCGCCAGTGTTAACTGGTACATGATCTCGTAGGTGAGTGTACCACTGCGGGAGACGATCCCCACCGGACCCGGCGTCGTGATCTGGGCCGGCACGATACCGACCTTGGACTTACCCGGGCTTATGAGTCCCGGGCAGTTGGGTCCGATCAGACGGGCACCCTTCTCCCTGACCAGCAGCAGTGCCCTGGTCACGTCCTGAACTGGAACTCCCTCGGTGATGC
Source organism: uncultured Gemmatimonadota bacterium (assembly GCA_964654825.1). GTDB lineage: Bacteria > Gemmatimonadota > CAZMKB01 > CAZMKB01 > CAZMKB01 > CAZZKG01. The sequence goes on from CAZZKG010000005.1 coordinate 19,561, forward strand.
AGACGATTGTCTTGATCCCCGCTTCCACCGCCTCGCAGATGGCATCAGCGGCGAATGCACTCGGTACATAGATATTGGATGAGTCGGCGCCGGTCGACTCGACCGCTTCGCGGACCGTGTCGAAGATGGGAATATCATCATCGAATGTCCCTCCACCCTTCCCGGGTGTGACCCCGGCGACAATCCTGGTACCGTACTCCTTCATCTTTGCTGTGTGAAACGATCCGTCCCGTCCGGTAATGCCCTGGACGACGACGCTGGAATTCTGATCTATGAAAACACTCACGAGACACCTCTCCTGGAAGTGGGTTACACTTTTTCTGCTAATTCGACGGCTTTTTTCACCGCTTCATCCATCGAGTTCGTTGCCGAGATCCTCTCTGCTTCCAGGATCCTGACACCTTCTTCCTCGTTCGTCCCGGTGAGTCGTATCACGAGGGGCGGCTTCGTATCGAGTCCTTCAAGAGCTTTGACGATCCCGTTCGCAACATCATCACACCTGGTGATTCCACCGAAGATGTTGAACAGGAGTACCTTCACATTCGGATCAGCGAAGATGATTTCGAGGGCCGCCAGTACCTTCTCGGGACTGGAACTGCCTCCGATGTCGAGAAAGTTGGCGGGTTCACCACCGTAGTACTTGATGAGATCCATGGTCGCCATCGCCAGTCCAGCCCCATTCACCACGCAACCTACGTTTCCATCGAGTTTCACGTAGCTGAGGTCGCTTTCGCGGGCCTTCATCTCCTGCGGAAGCTCGCTCTCCGAGTCCCGCATCTCTGCAATGTCAGGATGTTTTGCAAGGCCCGAATCGTCGACGTTTATCTTCGCATCGATAGCCTTGATCTCACCATCTTTTGTTAGTACGAGCGGATTGATTTCGACGAGTGAAGCATCGATGTGAATGAAACTGCTGTAAAGGGATTTCATGATCCCGGCAATCACCCTTGCCTTTTTCACATCACTGTTCAGTTTCAAAGCAAGATTCATGGATTGAAAACCGTGCAGTCCGTACCGGGGATCGATGATGGACTTGAAGATCTTCTCGGGTGTTTCCTTCGCCACCTGTTCGATGTCCACGCCGCCGGCGGGACTCACCATCAGAACAGGTTTCTGGCTCCGTCTGTCAACGAGGAGCCCGACATAATACTCCTCCGCGATGTCCACCGCCTCAGCGACGAGGATTTTCTTAACCGTCAGCCCTTTGATGTCCATACCGAGGATCGCGCCGGCCTTTTCCTTTGCTTCATCCGGATCACCGGCCAGTTTTACGCCACCGGCTTTCCCCCTGCCACCGACATGGACCTGGGCTTTGATTACCACTTCTTTCCCAATCTCACCCGCTATTTTGTACGCTTCTTCGGGACTTTTCGCCACCTCACCCGGCGGGACCGGTATGCCAAAATCCCTGAAGATCTCTTTTGCCTGATACTCGTGTAATTTCACCGTTTGTTCTCCTCTTTCACGATATGCGTTCCCGTCCTCCCGATAACTGCTTCGTAAGCCTTCTCGATGGAGGATATGATCACCTCTCCACCGGATGACTCGACGAACTCTATCGCAGCCTCAATTTTATCCCCCATGCTACCGGGAGGGAAATGACCTTCTTCGAGGTACTTCCTCGCCTTCTCCACCGTCAGTTCGTCCAGATCGATCTGGTCGGGTGTATTGAAGTTGAGCGATACCTTTTCCACACCGGTCAGGATGACGAGAAGATGAGCCCCGATCTCCTTTGCGAGAACCACCGACGCCCGGTCTTTATCGATCACCGCATCGACCCCTTCGTACGTCCCGTCCTGTTCGACTCTGACAGGGATCCCCCCACCTCCGGCAGCGATCACAATGATCCCTTCCTCGACGAGTCTGCGAATGGTCTTCTTCTCAACAATCGTAATCGGTCTGGGTGAAGGTACTACCTGCCGGAAACCCCGGCCTGAGTCTTTCTTCATCAACCAACCGAGCTCTTCACTCAGTTTTTTCGCTTTTTTTCTCGAATAAAATTGCCCGATGAACTTGGTCGGGTTCGAAAGGGACGGATCGTCCTTATCGACGATAATCTGTGTGAGTATAGAGATGACAGGCCGATCGATCCTCTCACGGATCAAACGGTTCTGTAGACTCTGTTCTATCATGTATCCCATCCCCCCCTCGATGTCGGCGACACAGATACCGAGCGGGAGACAGGGAGCTTTTCCTCCAGCGAGCTCTACTCTGAGCATCGCATTTCCGACCTGGGGTCCATTACCGTGGGTGATCGCCAGGTTGTACCCATCCGCGATCAGGTTTACTATCGGCTGCAGGCTCTGGCGGGTCCTCCTGAACTGATTCGCGATTGTGTCTTCCTCATCCGGAAGAGTGATGGCATTTCCGCCCAGGGCTACTACCGCGGTTTTCATTTGCCCCTTCCTCCAGATGATCAGAATTTCTCGAGAAGATCGGCAAGATCAGGTTTGCCGATCACCTGCAACTCATACCGCACCCTCACAGAGGGTTTTTCCGTTTGGACGATTTTTGTCAGATCGATCGGAGTAGCGATTACCACAACGTCACACGGTACCTTGTTGATCGTCTGCTGGAGTTCATCTATCTGTGCCTTACTGTATCCCATCGCAGGAAGGAGCGAACCGATGTGCGGAAACTTTTCATACACATCCCCGATGCTTCCGACTGCATAGGGCCGTGGATCGATCAACTCACCGGCACCCCACTTCCGGGCAGCTACCACACCTGCGCCATAGGGCATTCCACCGTGTGTGAGTGTCGGACCGTCTTCTACCACGAGCACCTTCTTACCTTTGATACATTCCGGATTGTCGAGGTAGAGAGGGGATGCGGCTTCTATCAATACCGCAGCTGGATTGACAAGCACAGCATGTTCTCTTACTGTTTGCACCCCTTCAGCGGAAGCGGTGGAAATCTTGTTGATCAGGATTGCATCCGCCATACGGAGGTTCGTCTCGCCCGGGTGATAGAGCATCTCGTGTCCTGGGCGATGAGGGTCCACGATCGTAATGTGGAAATCGGGACGGAAGAACGGAGTGTCGTTGTTACCACCATCCCAGATGACAATATCCGCTTCTTTCTCAGCCTCTCTGAGGATTGCGGTGTAATCGACCCCGGCGAATACCACCGCTCCCATATTGATGAGCGGTTCGTACTCTTCCATTTCCTCAATGGTGCAGTGGTGTTTTTTGAGATCATCGTATGTCGCAAACCGTTGAACCGCTTGCCTTGCCAGGTCACCGTAAGGCATGGGATGCCGTACGACGACGACTTTCCGGCCCTTCTCCTGAAGCAGTCTCACAACCTCACGAGTCGTCTGGCTCTTACCGCAGCCCGTCCGCACGGCACAGACGGCGACGACGGGTTTTGTACTTTCTATCATTGTCATCCTGGTACCGGGGAGGCTGAACTCCGCCCCGAGCGCATTAATCCGGCTTGCTAGATGCATGACGTAGTTGTGCGACACGTCAGAGTATGAGAAGACTATGTAGTCAGCTCCCTTATCAGTGATGAGTGATTCGAGATCGTCCTCGGGGACGATAGGGATCCCCTCCGGGTAAAGGGGGCCTGACAGCTCTTTGGGATAAAGTCTGTCACTCACATTGGGGATCTGGGTAGCCGTGAAGGATATGACCTCGTACTCATCATTATCCCTGAACAGGATATTGAAGTTGTGGAAATCCCGCCCCGCAGCTCCGAGGATGACGGTTCTTCTTCTCTTTTTCACAGCAGCCTGCCTTTACGTAAAAAAGTGGAAAACCGCCACTGTTCTCACCGTGGCGGTTTATTCCTCCATCAGTTGCCTATTGTCACCTTACAGGTTGAGTTTCGAAATCGTTTGTTTCACATTTTCTACCGAATTCAGGAGGGCATTTTTCTCATCAGCGGTTAACTCAATTTCCAGGATTTGCTTGATCCCACCGTGGCCGAGCTTTACCGGCACTCCGATGAACGCATCCTCGACTCCGTACTGGCCGGAGAGATATGCCGAACAGGGAAGGATGCGGTCCTTGTCGAGGACGATTGCTTCGATCATCTGCATCGCCGCGGCTGCCGGGGCGTAATATGCGCTGCCCGTCTTGAGGTAGCTGACGATCTCCCCCCCACCCTTTCTAGTCCGCTCGACCAGTCGGTCGATTGTCGCTTCGTCCAGAAACTGCGCGAGAGGTATACCTGAAATCGTTGTATATCGGGGAAGCGGTACCATGCTGTCGCCGTGACCACCCAGTACCATGGATTGTATGTCATCGACAGATACGCCGGCTTCCATAGCAATGAAGGATCGGAACCTGGCGGTGTCGAGTATTCCTGCCATCCCGACTACCCTCTCGGTGGGAAATCCGCTTACCTTCATCGCAAGATACGCCATGACATCGAGCGGGTTGGAAACCATGATGATTATCGAATCAGGCGAAGTGCTCATCACGTTTTTGATCACGTCTGTGACGATTTCGGCATTTTTCGCCAGCAGGTCGTCCCTGCTCATCCCTGGACGACGAGCCAGACCCGCTGTGATAACTATGATATCAGACTCCTTGGTATCGGCATAGTCATTGGTACCCCTGATCGCGGTATCGAATCCATACACAGGTGCCGACTCCCACATGTCAAGCCCTTTCCCCTGCGGAATTCCATCGAGAATGTCGAGGATGACGATCTCATTGACGATGCCTTTCTCTGCCAGTGAAATGGCATTGGTGGCACCGACATTGCCAGCTCCTACTATCGTAACCTTCATTTCGATCTCCTTACGAATGAAGAGAAAAACATTCAGTTAAATCGAGGCTGGTGTACAGCTATTGAACGGGATAGACGCTGACTTTCTTGCGGCTAGGTCCACTTTTTTCGAAGACGACCTTGCCGTCTACGAGAGCGAAGAGGGTATCATCAGAGCCAATGCCGACGTTGGTGCCGGGATGGATTCTGGTCCCTCTCTGCCGAACGATAATGTTCCCGGAGCGGACGAACTGGCCGCCGGTCATCTTAATACCCAGCCTCCTGCCGCGGCTGTCCCGGCCGTTCCTGGAACTCCCCATGCCCTTTTTATGAGCCATTGATCCTCCTCATGTATCCTGATCTTGTCGGATTTATGCAGTGGAATCGTCTTCGGTGGAACTTTTTTCGGATGAGTCTTGCTCCGTGCTCTCTCCCGATGGATGAAGTCGTATTTCTTTGATAACAACTTCCGTAAAACCCTGTCTGTGCCCGGCTTTACGCCTCTCGCTCTTTCTGCGTTTGAACTTGAACACTACGATCTTATCCTCGAGACCGTGCTGAATAACCTCGGCACGAACAGAAGCCCCCTTGACCGTCGGCCTTCCCACATGGGTTTCACCCTTCGAGGAGACCAGGATCACATCATCGAAAACTACTTCGTCTCCGACCGCAGCTTCCATCTCAGGAACTTTGATCCGGGAGTTTTCCGTGATACGAAATTGTTTTCCTCCCTGTCGTATGATTGCGTACATAAAATCCCCATCTCGCCTTAGATGACAATATCTTATCGAGAATTAACAAATTTAACGACAGAATTTCACAATGTCAAGGAGGAATATCCCGTGTGTCAAGCCCGCGGGAACCTCAATCCGCCCCCCCGCCGAGCAGTCTGCGGGCGTTCTGCTCGAGAACCGGATCCGTTGGCCCCAGGTCGAGGAATTTCCTGAGATGGTGCCTGGCCTGAGGGCCATTCCCCATGCTCAGGTAGAGATTTCCCAGCAGGTAGTGTGCTTTCGGGTTGGCCGGATCGATCCCGACGGCTTTTTTGATCTGCTCCTCTGCGGCCAGATATAAACCGAGCCTGTATAACGAACTCCCGTATTCGAGTAATACTGACGGAGACGAATAACCCAGTTCGATGACACGTTCCCAGGTCTCTTTCGATTTGTGGTCGTCTCCCAGAGCGGCATACGCCCGCGCGAGGGCAATACAATAGATTCGCGACCAGGGATTGAGTCTCACCGCTTCCTGGTAGTATGAAACCGCGGCAGAATAGTCTGATCGACTCACGGCGATGTTACCGAGGTTATAGTGCGCATTGGCAAAATCGGGATTGATCTCGATCACCTTTCGAAATGCTTTCTCGGACCTTACCGTGTCTCCCCGCTGAATAGAGAGAATACCAGAGAGGTTGAGGGCCGTCACATTCCCCGGATCCCCGTCGATCACACGCTGAAAGATATCGAGCGCCTCTGCGACTTCTCCCCTGTCCATGGTTTCGTATCCGCGACTGATCAGCTCATGAAACTGTATCATCTCCTTCGGATCCTTCAGTGAGGCCTTCCCCTCCGGCGGCGGGTTCGAAGAAACGTACCCGAGTGCGAGCAGCCTTTCCCTGTCATTCGTAGACAGGCCGGCGTCTTCTGCTAGACCGGTGTCTCCCGATGCATCATCCTGTAGTTTCGAGCCCAGAAGAGAATCATATCTCGCAGCAACTTCAGGTTCCTCCTGAAACAGGTTTCTGTTCTCGAACCTGTCCTCGTCGATCCGATAAAGTTCGGGATTCGTCGAGAGAATGTATTTCCACCGGCTGTCCCGTATACTCTGTTCTTTACTCCAGCCGTAATTGAGATACGGAAACATCGTTTCACTGTAGATGACCCTCCCCTTCTCGAGGCTACCGTCCATCACTCCCGTGAGGCTCACCCCGTCCAGACCTGGCGGGACCTCGACTCCGAGAATTTCGAGAACCGTCGGCAGAACGTCGGCAAGCGTGACCGGCTTGTCTATCCGTTTTCCCCGTGGCAGCTTCTTCGGATAATGCACGATGAGGGGGACCCGGATGGTGGAATCATAGATGAGTACGGAGTGCGTATTTTCACCGTGATCCCCGAGACCTTCCCCATGATCTCCGGTGACGACGATGAGGGTCTCATCGAGGAGACCGGCCGCCTCCACTACGCTCAGAATCCGTCCGACATTTTCATCCACGTAGGCGATTTCCCCGTCGTAGGGGCTGTCAGGGTATCGAGCTCTTATCGCGGGTGGAGGTGCATAGGGATAATGGGCATCGAAATAATGAACCCACAGGAAGAAATTTTCGTCTTTATTCTGATTCAACCAGGAAACAGCTCGATCGGTGACGGCGGACGCAGGCCTCTCGGAGATGGTTCGAAGTTTGACGATGTCACCGCGGGAGGGGAATTCCGAATGTTCCGGGAGTGCTGTCGAGTCGGCCAGCTGATCATCGTAGGACATGAATCCCTGATCGAGGCCGTACATCGAATCGAGCACAAAAGAACCGACAATGGCACCGGTTCTGTATCCCCTGGCTTTCAGTATCTCTGCGAGAGTGAGAGCCCTGTCCGAGAGCCGGTAACTGGTGTTGTCCCGTACTCCATGTGAGGGTGGATAGAGACCTGTGAAAAGGGTGGTGTGAGACGGGAGGGTGATAGGGGCAGCTGCATAAGCTTCATCGAACACGATTCCGTTCGCCGCCAGCAGGTCGATGTTGGGGCTCTCCAGAAGGCTGTACCCATAACATCCGAGCCTGTCTGCCCGTACGGTATCCAGCGTGAAGATGAGAAGATTCGACGGTTTAGTCCGCCGGAGAGACGTGAGAATGATGCCGGTTCCGACGAGAACCAGAAACACGGTAATCAGCCACAGTGTCCTTTTTGCCAAGGGCCTGCCGGCCGTGGAGCTGTCAGCCGATTTTCCGGCTGATCTGTTTTTTACTCCGGCTTCTTTTCTGTTCCGCGCCACGGCTTGCTCCGATGACAGGTTCTGTGACTGTAATGTAACATATTCCAATAACGAATTCTACCACTCTCCCGCGAGGAACATCGAATTCACACGTACCCACTGCTGTCCAACCGGAGCGGGTCGGTCTCAGTGTTCCCGTAAAAAACAGAACGAGAGATTACAATTGGAGGTCGAGGTCAGGCAGGCTGGATCGGAAGAAGTATCAGAAGGACGGATCAAAGATCGGTGAACACGGCAGTGAGCGGGAGCTCGAGATAGTAGATCTCCCAGTTGCCGTCAGTGTCATCCTGCCAGGAGAGGAACAGGGTGTCCTGATCCAGGAGTACCGACGGGCGGATCGACCGTCCGGAGGTATTCGTCAACCTGCCTGGATTGGACCAGTGCACACCTCCGTCAACACTCAGGGTACCATAGACTTCGGATTCACCGTCACGAAGATCTTCCCAGACAACAACGAGAGAATCTCCCTGCGCGCACAGAGCGGGGTTGTAGGCATCTTCAGGACTG
>CAZZKG010000005.1:27871-78415 GCA_964654825.1 uncultured Gemmatimonadota bacterium
CCTGGCTCACCGTAACGACAGGTTGCCACTCATAGATCGGCTTCCCGATGGAATCCATCTTTTCGAAGAGGCATCGTGCCGCTACGGCGACATCCTCACCTTCGGTGGGCTGAATCACACCTTCGAGCAATATCGCGCTGTTGTCGATGTCATCGAAAAGCGGAATCGCCTCACTCCAGTCCTCGAAGATCATGTCCCTGCGGGAGTACATCAGCCGTTTCTTCTCCGATATGGATGACGTGTCGGACTCCGTCCAGATCAGGTGGATGTAAGAAGGTGTCTTTGTCATGCTCGGTGAAATCGACATCGAGTTCGTGTTCGTGATCCGTGTCTCCAGACCGCTCTTTATGATCCGTCCCCTGCACATCTCCTTCATATTACCCTGATTTGCCGGTGGATTGATCATCTCACTCATCACCGTGCCCTCGACGAACGGTGTCTCGAAACCCAGCAGCTCACCAATGGTGGGTGCGATGTCGACAGGGTCCCTTCTGTCGGTGATAACGGTGTCCTGCTTGATGTCAGGGCCAAGGGCGAGGAACAGCAGGTGTTCCACCCCGTGATCGGTACCACCGTGTTCGGAAAATCCGCCGTGCATGTCATCGTGTCTACCGTGATCGGTAGTGATGAACATCGTGGTTTTCCCCTGGTATGTAGGATCATCCTCGATTCGAACCCACAGATCCCAGACGAGGGAGTCTGCAAGACTGATAGCGGCAAGGTACCTCTCCCAGACACCGATGTGGCCCCTTACATCGACATCTCTCAGATTGAGCAGGACCAGGGAAGGGTGGTCACGTTGTATTGTATCATTAAGGAGGTTCATAGTAACGGTGTCATCACCGGCTTCGAACACGACGGAGCCCTTGTACGGCGATCCGTATCCCGGGTACAGGCTGTAGTCGAGCGAGCTCAGATTTTCCTTACCCAGTATCCCCCAGGTTTTGAGCTGCGGTACATTGTTTGCCTTCCTGTAATACTCGAATACAGTCGGGAACCTCGGTCGGTATGGCTCACACGGCTCTGCACCAGCATTCGGATAGTTGTAGCGAACTCCGCTGAGCATCGTCTCATGTCCGGCGGTCGTGTAGGTGATTGTTGTCGAGTAGAATTCCGAGTAGACAGTCCCCATCGGCCGGAGGTTATTCCAAATATGAGGGATGTACTGGTGCGTAGAATCGTCGAACGCTTCGTCGTTTCTGACCCCATCGATGACGACGAGGAACACGTTTTTCGTCTGGTATTCAAGGGCGGCGGCAGGTGCAGTACAAAGTGAAGAAAAGAACAGTACAAGTGAAGTTGAGACGCTCAGCAATAGTCGACTCACGACGTATCACCCCCCTCTGATCCCGGAACAGAGTGTAAGTGAAGAGTCCCAACAGCTCGATCTATTATCCACAACTACTCTTGTGTCCCGTCCCAGAAATTCATTACTAATTTCAACGGCTATCGCTGTAATTGCCAACAAATTTCTGGGACGGAACACTTGAAGCCATTATACCACGGTGACATCACTCTGTCAAGCGAATTTTTTCGGTTAACTTATTTCGGTTGACAACGCACCCTTCTGTAAAGTATACTCATCGTCAAACGAATACCACATTGCACAGAAACCTGATCTCGGACTGTCTGGAGATCGGCAACGTGCGTTTTGCAGTAACCACTCTGTTCTTCGGATCGGGCCTCATGAGTAGAAAATCGAGAAGTACGCCGGATGTACACTCGCCGAAACCACCTGTCGCCAGGGTCATTCCCAAAAAGCTTTTTGCACACGGCGATGTACGAATCGACAATTACTATTGGTTCCGGGATCGCGGAAACCCGGAAGTCATCGACTATCTGAATGCAGAGAATGATTACACCAACGCGGCCCTCGCTCACACTAAGAAATTACGGGAGAAACTCTTCGATGAGATAACACACCGGATAAAGCAATCGGATGAATCAGCTCCGTATCTATTAAACGGGTACTACTACTACGAGCGTTTTGTCGAGAGCGGGGAGTATCCCATCTACTGCCGCAGGAATGGATCACTTGACAGTGATGAAGAAATATTGATCGACGTAAACATTCTTGCGGAAGGACACGGATACTGTGCGGTGAGCACGAATACCGTGAGCACGGACAACAGATTCCTGGCCTTCAGCATCGACACCATCGGCAGAAGGTTTTACACGATCTACTTCAAGAATCTGGATACCGGGGAATTCCTCGAGGAGAGGATTTCGAACGTCACCGGGGACATGGTATGGGCAAACGACAATCAGACACTCTTCTATTGTAAGCAGGATCCCCTGACTCTTCGAAGCGACCGGGTCTACAAACATCTGCTCGATACGGACCAGTCACAAGACGAGCTGGTCTTCGAAGAGACGGATCAAACCTTCAGCCTCGATATCTTGAAGACCAGGTCGAAAAACTATATTCTGATCGAATGCTACCAGACTCTCTCCACCGAGTACCGGTACCTCGATGCAGACACGCCGGATGATTCATTCAAGGTATTCCATTCCCGTGAGAACAATCTGGAATACAGTATTGACCATGGTTCGGACAGGTTCTTCGTCCGGACGAACTACAGAGCCCCGAATTTCCGTTTGATGGAAACACCCATCGATGCCACCGGGAAGGAGAGCTGGAGCGAGATCATTCCTCATCGTGAAGATGTGTTTCTCAGCACCTTCGAGGCCTTCAGAAATCATCTCGTCATTCAGGAAAGCATCGATGGTCTGAACAGATTCCGAATTTTTCCCACCAGCGGTGCTGAGGGACACGTTCTCGAATTTGGAGAACCGGCCTACCTGGCTCATCTCGAGAACAATGAAGAGTTCGACACACCGGTGGTTCGTTATGTCTACAGCTCGTTGACAACTCCGAACTCGACGTATGATTATCACATGGTGAAGAGGGAGAAGAAACTGATCAAACGGGATGAAGTCCTCGGAGACTTCGATCCCTCGGTTTACGCTACCGACCGCATGTGGGCAACGGCACGGGACGGAACGAAAGTGCCGATCTCGATTCTTTACCGGAGAAGTACTTCCAGAGATGGCAGTAACCCCCTCCTCCTCTATGCGTACGGATCATACGGTTACAGTACCCCGGCAAGTTTCAAATCCGAACGATTGAGCCTCATCGACCGAGGATTTGTGTATGCCATCGCCCACGTCCGCGGAGGACAGGAGCTGGGGAGACAGTGGTACGAGGACGGGAAACTCAGGAAGAAAATTAATACATTTACCGACTTCATCGACTGTGCGCAGTTTCTCATCACTGAAGGTTACACGAGCCCGGAAAATCTCTTAGCCGAGGGCGGCAGTGCCGGTGGGCTTCTGATTGGCGCGGTGGTCAACATGGCTCCCGGGCTATTCAAAGGTGTCATCGCGCGTGTACCATTTGTCGATGTCGCCACCACCATGTTCGACGAGTCTATTCCCCTCACTACAAGGGAGTATGACGAGTGGGGGAACCCGAATGACAAAACGTTTTTCGACTATATGCTCTCCTACTCGCCGTACGATCATATCAAAGAGCAGGACTACCCGGACATGCTGGTAACGACGGGCCTGCAAGATTCGCAGGTCCAGTACTGGGAACCGGCAAAATGGGTCGCCAGACTCCGGGCACTGAAAACCGACGACAATCTGCTCCTGCTCCACACTCATATGCAAGCCGGCCACAGCGGGCCTTCCGGGCGCCACATGAAACACAGGGAAACAGCTTTGATCTATTCCTTCATGCTAGACCTGGTCGATATCAAACAATAGACGATCGGAGACCAACAGTTCACCAGTTCCCGTGTGGTATTCTGAATCGAGATCAGTTGATAGATTGTGCCCTTTCTGGTATCATTGGATGATGGAACCATCCTGATGGATTTGCCGTGCTTCATACAACCAATGTAGATCAAACAAGTCCCGGCTGCTGATAATATTCTGCCTGGGCTTACTCTCTGTCCCGCCGGTCTTCTCCGGTAACATCATCGTCTCCTGGGATGTCTCCGGTACCTGGACGCCCGCAGATACCGTGACCGTCGCCGGTGACATAACCGTCCAGTCGGGGGAAACGCTCATCATCCAACCCGGGGTCCTGGTACTTTTCACCGGTCGGTACAAGTTCACTGTCTCCGGCCTGCCGGATGCGAAAGGCACCGAGTCCGACACGATCATCTTTACGAGGGCCGAACCAACAGAATTATCGAATTGGAGAGGCTTCCGCTTCGACGGTGCCTGTGATGCCGGAGGTGGTATTTGCAGCAGGTACGACACATCGGAAATCAACAACAACACGATTTTGGGAAACCAGATGAATCGGGGTGGCGGTGTGTACGTGCTGACATACTCCTACCTGCCGCCGGTCATCTGCAATACCATTTTGTGGGACAACAGTGCTTCAACCGATCCCGAGATCCACCTGGACCCCACCCCGGGAAGCAATGCCGTGGTGACATTCGGTGACATATCAGGAGGGTGGTCGGTCCAGGGAAATATCGATGAAGACCCTCTCTTCACCTCTCCCGGCAGTGACGACTATTCCCTCCCCGGGGTTTCTCCATGTATCGACCGAGGTGATCCTGCCTATGACGTTCCCCGCGGAGGCGCCTGCATTATCGACATTGGTTCGTTCGAGTTCTGGCAGGGGACGAACTGCAACAGGTTACCGGTACAGATGAGGTGACAACTCTTTCACCCATTCCCATCCTCTTGTTAGCCTTTCAAGTTCGCAACTGCCCGGAAGACGGGCAATACCTCCTCGAATTGGAGCCCTGCGTCACTCACTAGGAAGTGTGCGAGGGACCAGGGAGTATAGGCTGAGGTGTCTGGGAACAGACTGACATTTCAGGAGGAATGGTGATTATATTCCATTTAAACAGAAGGTCCCGGAATTTTAAGATAGGACGACATGTTGAGGAAAGCAATAAAGTAGATAACAATTGCAAAGATCATCACGAAATCAAAACCGAACCGCATCGAAACCAGGACACTGAGGATTGACCCGATTACAGAAAGACATCCGTTGATTCCCCAGGCCCACGCCACCATCTGAGGATTGGTTCGACCGACAGCGCGTAATCCCACAGGGAATGGTATTCCCATGAACAACCCGAGTGGTACGAGAAAAACAACACTCAGTGCAATACGGAGATTGTGCTGAATTCCGAGAAGAGTCTCGAACAAATGCGGGATTACGAGAATATGGAATAGAGTGAGAAGAGTAATGCCTGTTATCGCGATGGTGAGCAGTTGTCTGCTGGCCAACCTTGTCCTGCTTGAAACCAGGCTCCCCAGACCGCAACCCAGCAGTATCGAGAAGAGAACGACGGATATCGAATAGGTGGGATGCCCAAGGAACAGGATAAACTTCTGGATTACGGTGATTTCGAGGAACATAAAACCCACGCCGAGGCATGCAAAATATACCAGGACTCTCCCCCGTCCCTTTTTACCCAATCCCGATCTCTCGAGCAGGTAGAGAGGAAGTAGGATGAGTATCACGGCGAGGAGAGCCGACTGCAGAAGAACAGCGAGGATGACGATTTTTCCCATGGGGAGATTCGCTCCTATCTGTCCGCCAAAACCTTCGGCCGAGATGGACAGGTTTTTCCATTTATAGTACTTGTAGAAAAACGGCCTGTCATCTGTCACCGGGGTGATGTTGTATCGGTACCGGGAATAGAAAGATTCCCTGTCTCGAGACAGGAGCAGTTGATAAAATGCATTCCTGCCCTTCATCCCGGGCATATATAGAATACCCAATCCCCTGTCTTTGCAATATTGGCTAAGAGTCATTTTTTCATACTCGAGAAAAGGCGCCTTTTTCAAAAGGAAACTGGCAAACGGTCCGTTTGTCAGGATGGCGATATGGTCTCGTGCATCCCCGAGCCCCATATTCTCCACCGCCTGAGCTGCAAGAGAGCACAACCTCAGCGTCTCTCTGGGAGGATTAAAGACGAATCGTATGATCGAAACCACTCCATCATCTTTCAGGTGGTGGAGGTAATCCTCCATTGCTTCTACCGTATACAGGTAATTCTCCGACAGGGTGTACGCACCGGAGGCGAGAGCCGACCAGGTATCCACTCCTGTCATCTGAATGATGTCAAAGACCTTATCAGAATGTCTGATGAAGCTTCTCCCCTCCGAATTTACAATCGTCACCTTTTCGTGATTGAATATACCTCCAACGAACTCATTCATCACAGTGCTGCCGACCTTTATGATCGAAGGATTTATTTCGACACCGGTGATTTCCGAAGCATCATATTTGAGAGCAGTAAGGATATCTGTTCCGCCACCAAGTCCGACAATGAGCACTTCAGGGTCCTCTTTGATAAGATATGCGGCGGGGTACAGCGAATAGTCGAGCATCTCGACTGAATCATAATTGCCATTGAAATTGTGGAGAATGGTGCCTGCATCGCCATCAATAGTGAGGAACATTTGTTTGGGAAACTGACCCTGATATGTTTTGCTCACCGTGTATAAGCCGAATTTAACACTCAAATTCTGATCGATTGGACCGATGACGTCTATTCTGGAAATGGGATTCCACTCACAAAATTTTATCTCCAGCGGCCCATTCTCGATATGTTTTAGATACGCGGAATACTGTTTGCTCGGACAGGGTGTAATATCAAATTTCCCGTGGAAAGGAAAAACGATTCCTCCGATAGCAAAGATAATAATGACCAGAACAACAACACTTTTCGTTTTTGACTTTATCGCGAAGAGAAAAGCCGCTGAAGCTGCAATCATCGAAGACAGGATAACACACCCCGGACCACCCACGATCCCGATGAGAATGACAACTGAAATGCATCCGAGACTCGCTCCCAGGAGATCGGCAAAATAAATCCTGTTCGCGACTTCGGTATACCGCATGAAAGCCGTTCCGATCGTCATTCCTGCAAAGAAAAATGGTATGATGAGGAGGAAATAAAGGATGAACAAGAAGAAAAAATTCGACTTGTCACTTATCATCTGAAAGGGGTCGAGCGATATCATTCGCAGTATGAAGAATGAGAACAGTATGCTGAAAGAGAACAGTATCGAAGAGAGACTGAGAAGCCTCCACGAGTCGGCCTGTTTTGCCATTCGTGAAAGTGAGAGGAAGGTCCCGCTGGCACCGAACCCAAGGAGAACAACACTTATGACCATGAATGCGAAATGGTACCAGATCATGATAGAAAGGATTCGGGTCAGAGTGATTTCGAGGAGAAGGGAGCTCAATGAGATGAGGAGTATCCCGGTGAGGAAGAGGAAGGATTCTGTTTTACTCCTGAAGTGTGAAATTTCCATGAGCTCTCACGTCTAACTGTTTCCCGACGATGTTCCCCGCACATCGGATCTGGAATCTTGGATATCACCTGTGAAAAGGCAAACGTGTACTCCCTGACACCTCCGGTTATCAGGATAACTGTGAGCGATTGGAAGACACTTCATTCCTCAGGCTCCAACCTCATCCTGATTATACTGTATAAATTGAACATTGTCAATCCAAATAAAATCACTTTTAGGTATTACTCATGATTCACCTACGGAGTGTCAAAGGATGCAACTCCCTCCCGGCTCCAGGCACATGTGTCCGGCGGGTAGATAACTGTGCTGCGCCTGCCTTATTGTTGTGGCTGTATCTACCATCCACCTGCTGACTATTCGGTTGACATGTTTCACAAACTCGGGTATAATGGCTACTATGAATGAGTAGAAAGTAACTGACCTTTCCCGTGAGTATCCCGTGAACCCGATCAGGACAGGTGAGAGATGACCTACCGTCCTCTGCTGCTGTTGATAACTGCGGCCGCACTGAGCCTCCATACCACTTCTTTTCCCCAGGGAGTCAATCAGAGAACGGCCGCATCCGCCGGTCACACGCAAGCCGGTTTCTTTGACAACGGCGCAGCGGTAGAGACCGTCTGCGGAAGGGATCCGGGGGATGATCAAAACAGATCCACCGGGGATATCACCGTATCTGCGTCTTCGCACGAGGTCCCCTGGAACATGGGACCGATACTCTGGCACCGGCACTTCGATGACGCGATGTACTCCACCGTAGGTATATCGAAACCGGACAGGCTTACCTTTGCAGGTACTTACCTCAATCCACCGGAACAGGTGGAGACAACGCCGCTCTTTGGCGGCGGCACGGAGGACTGGACTTTCGCGGGGACCAGGCTTATGGTCGACGTGTCCCGGGACGGACAAGTGCTCGCGGCTGTGGACCATGTCGAATCGGACTCAACGGCCGCTATCATGGAATGGCGACCTGATTCTTCCACTCCCCTGTGGTCATATTCGGTTTACCCGTGCCGGACACTGGTATGGCAGGGCTGGGCCAGCCGCAAACCCATCCAGGTCTCAGACGACGGTTCTACAATTGCCGTCACGACCAACATGTACACTCCGGAAGGTCAGCGGGGTCGTCTCTATGTGTTCGAAGCAGGCAACGGTATCCCCATAGTCGAATATGATCTTCCCGACCCTGCTGGAAATGCCACTGCCACGGCGATCTCGGCAGGGGGCGAGTTTGTCGCCATAGTCGCCTGGCCCAATGTCCACGTGTACGATGTCGATAGTCAGACTCTGCGCTGGAGCGGGTCACTCCCGGCGGGTAACGATGCTCTGGCGATATCCGGAGACGGCCGGTACCTGGCCTGGGGCTGGAGCACATTCTACCTGCGGGAGTGGACTGGATCTTCCTACGATCTCCTGTGGTCTCACAATCCGGGCAGCGGATACTACGTGGGACAGTGCGCTCTGACCACGGATGGGACCGCCCTCGCAGTCTCGTGGGATAACGGCAGTACATACCCCAACGAGGTCACCCTCGATCTCTACGATCTACCGTCTCTCGACCTTGTCTGGACCTATGACTACGCGGACTCTACCCGAGGTTTTTCCTCCCTCTGGGGTTCATCAGCAGGTGAACCGCCGCGTCAGCACGTCGATATCCCTTCAGAGATGTGCTTCTCCCCCGACGGTGAGCGGCTGGCCGTTGCTTCGTGGGGAGGATCGTTCCCGGAGATACATGTCTTCGACCGCTTTTCTCCCGAGCCGTTATTCATCTACGATACGCCCGGTTCGATGTTCGACATCGACATCATCACATCGAGTGCCGGCAACACCTATGTCACAGCCTGCGGAAAGGCCGTTCACGCCGGGCAGAGCGGCCGTGGAGGCGATCTCTATGCCATCAGGATCCCGGCTGTGCCGTGATGCTCCGTGAGACCGCAGTCACTACACAATCGACAGACCGAAGAGTGGGGCTCTGGATCATGTATCTGATCGGATGTGCACTATCCCCGTGTCGGCTTGGGATAAGAGAGAGATACTGCTGGATGTCCAGTGGTCAGGTTCTAAATTGATCTCCTGACCGGATCACGGTTGTGTGATTTTTCTGCGCATTATCGAAACGATTTCCGATCCCGTGAAACCGGTTTCAGCGACTGTCATCCCGATGAGTTCGAATCCTTCATCACCAGCTTCCTGGAGCTCCTTCTGCATCGTGCTCGTTTTACTCGTTGCAAGTAGTCTGTATTGGTGGTGGGAAGGTTTTTTTGTCTTGTCCCGTTCGAGAATAACGACGACTTCGTCACCGGAGAAGGTCGTACTGAACACTGTCTGCCCTATGTACTCGAACCCGGCGTCGGCTGCTTCCTGTAGTTCCCTTTGCATGGTGGAGGTTTTTGTGGTCGCAAGCAGCTTGTACTCGTAAATCCAGTCGTTCTGACTTTCCGAATTTTTCATCATAATGACCACAACTTCCGATCCACCCAGCGCTGTATCTCCACCCATGACACTTTTCAGGCGAAAACCCTCATCAGCTGCATCGTTCATTTCCTTCTGCATGGTGGAGGTTTTTGTGGTCGCAAGGAGGCGGTATGTGTACTGGTTGGAATTCTCAGAACCATCTCCTTCCCGCAAAGGACAGGCGGCATAAACACTATGAAAGACGACACACTGTATGATACTCAAGAAAAATACCAGCAGGCTGACTGACATATGTTCCTCCGTTCGGAATGGTTCGGTGAGTATCTCCTCTTTGTATTTCCTTCTCTCTTCATGAAACAGCGAGCTCCTGGACAGGGGTTCTACGGGGTCACCTCAGAATTCTAAATCTCCAGAAAATAAGAATAAAACATCGTTGAATCCTGAGTCAAGTGGTAATATGGATAACAGCCCGAACAGAGGAACTCAGATATTTGATCAATTCGTGCTGAAACACTATACTATGATAGTACAAACCTGTAAATCCCGAGGGAGGACGCACGATGAAGTACAGGACGCTGGAAACGAAACTCATTCACTCCGGAGAACCGGATCCAAGAAAAGACGGAGCCGTCGCTATCCCGATCTATCAGTCCGCCATGTTCGAATACGCCGGTGAGACCAGTTATCACGACCTGAAATACATTCGCCTCAACAACACCCCCAACCACGAGGCTCTTCACAAGAAGATGGCGGCACTCGAAAACGCGGAAGCTGCACTGGTTACTGCAAGCGGTATGGCAGCCATTGTGACTTCGCTGTTGACGTTCCTGTCCGCCGGTGATCATCTGCTGATACAGGATTGTCTCTACGGCGGAACACATGATTTCATAACCCGGGATTTCCCCGGTTTCGGTATCGAATACGACTTCATCGACGGGGATGAACCTCGTTCCTGGGAATCGAAGCTCAGACAGAACACGAAAGCCATCTATGTCGAATCGATGACAAATCCACTTCTGCAGGTTGCCGATTTGAAAGCTGTTGTAGATTTTGCCGTAACTCAGGGAATCATATCGATGATCGACAACACGTTTCCGAGCCCGTATAATTTTCGACCGATCGAACACGGATTCGACATCGTTCTGCACAGCTGCACCAAGTACCTGAATGGACATTCGGACATCGTCGGCGGGGCAGTTGTCTCAACAGAAAAAAGGATCAAAGCTATTACCAGGAAGCTCAACCATCTCGGCGGATCCATGGATCCGCACGCCTGCTTTCTCCTTCACCGGGGGATGAAGACATTGGCCCTCAGGCTGAAACACCAGAACGAGAGTTCGCTCAGGATCGCCCGGTTTCTGGAGAACCATCCCCATGTGACCCGGATCAACTATCCCGGCCTCGAGAGCCACCCCCAGCACGAGCGGGCGAAAGAGCTCTTCGACGGCTTCAGCGGTATGCTCAGCTTCGAGCTCGAAGGCGGACCAGATGCGGTCAAACGGTTCATCGACAGTGTGGAGATACCGGTCATCGCTCCGAGTCTCGGCGGAGTCGAAACGCTCGTGACTCAGCCGGCGAAGACATCTCACTCAGGCATGTCACCGGAAGATCGGGAAACTCTCGGTATCACCGACGGGCTGATCCGTGTCTCGGTCGGTATCGAGGACACGGGAGAGATCATCGACGACTTCCGTCAGGCGCTCTCGTAAACTGAACGATCATCTCAATCCGAAACCCTAAGCCTGCTCCAAAATTTTATGAGGAGAAAGGTCGAGAGAGCCGCCACCGCTGTGAGTGTGACAGCAGGCATGTAATTACCGTAAATCCAGAATCCTGTCGCGAACAGAGAACTGTAGATCGCAAAACAACCGGTGACCATGCAGAGTATTCCCGACGGGACATCCCAGCGCCGCTCTGTCCCTTCTTCCGGATCGTCTTCGGTCCTCAGAAGCTCAGTGACTTTTCTCCAGCCAGGCCCCCCGGGGCGCACCAGCTGACAGAAGGAACGTAGTATTGCCTCATCTGTGGGTTTTGTTAATAACGTCACTGTTATCCATGAAACGGTCGTAATAAAAACGCTGATTGTGAGCATCACGTGGGTGGGAAGGTCGGGCAGGCCTGTCGATGAATGAACGAATTGAAAATAGCAGGCAACGAGAAAAGAAACAACCATGGCGGTGATCTCACTGAACGGGTTGATGCGCCACCAGAACCACCTGAGGATGAACAGCAGTCCCGTCCCTGCACCGATCTGCAAGAGAATGTTGAAAGCCTGCAGTGCGTTACTCAGGAGGAGAGCCACAAATCCCGCAAGCACCATCAGCATCACAGTGCAGAAACGCCCGACGAGGACGAGCTTTTTTTCCTCTGCTCCGGGATCGATGAAACGTTTGTAGAAGTCGTTCACGATGTAGGATGAACCCCAGTTGAGGTGAGTGGATATCGTGGACATGAACGCGGCAATGAGTGAGGCGACCACCAACCCCAGGAGACCTGCCGGCAGGAAGGTGAGCATCGCCGGGTATGCAAGATCATGTCTTACAACCCCTGGATCCAGATGGGGAAACGCCATCCGTAGAGACTCGAGATCGGGGAACACTACAATGGAAGCAAGGGCTACGATGATCCAGGGCCATGGACGCAGGGCATAGTGAGCAATGTTGAAGAGTAGTGTGGCACCGATTGCATTTTTTTCATTTCTCGCCGAGAGCATCCGCTGTACGATGTATCCTCCCCCACCGGGTTCCGCCCCCGGATACCAGACACTCCACCACTGGACCGCGAGCGGTATGATGAGGATTGGAACGAGCATCTCGGTATTCGAGAAATCAGGCAGGAGTCGTGTTTTCTCGATGACCGCACTTTTGGCGAGTAATGCTTCCAACCCTCCAACTTGTGGCAAATGCAGCACGACAGCTGCCGCCCCGATGGCTCCAATCATGGCAAGCCCGAACTGCAGGAAATCCGTTATAATAACGGCCCGAAGACCCCCGGACACACTGTAGATAACGGTCACCACAGAAGCAATGAGAAGTGTCTGGATCGGTGAGAAGTTGAGCAGGACGCCTGCAATTTTTATCATAGCAAGGCTCACACTCGCCATGATGATGACATTGAAGAAAATTCCGAGATAGAGAGCCCGAAATCCCCTCAAAAATGCCGCCGCTCTTCCGCTGTAACGGATTTCGTAGAATTCGAGATCCGTCATTACTCGAGAACGTCTCCAGAGTTTTGCGTAGACGAACACGGTCAGCATACCGGTGAGAAGGAAGGCCCACCAGACCCAGTTACCGGCGACACCATTCTGCCGGACGATGTCGGTCACGAGGTTGGGCGTGTCAGCTGAAAACGTGGTGGCGACCATCGAAACCCCGAGGAGCCACCACGGCATGTTTCGCCCCGACAGAAAAAACTCTGACGAGCTCGATCCTGCCCTCCGGGAGACAGCCACACCGATTGCGAGAGTGACGATGAAGAATCCAGCCAGTATCACCCAGTCGATCCCATTCATTATCATCTTTTATAAATTCTCCATCAGTGCTCCATCCAGGATTTCTCCCTGAACCGGTTATTCATTCTAGGGTAACATCTGACGCGCCGGGTGGCAACACTTCTTTCAGCAGGGATGACTTGCCGGATGCTATTAATCCATATCCGCCGGGGGGTCTCTCTTGACAGGGGATATTCCCCGTCTTACAATCCTCTTATAACCAGGGAGGATCACGACCGACGTGTATTTCCCGATACTTCACTTCTGTTGTGTTACCGTATGACACTCTAGTGCCCTGTCATGTAACAACTGACGTATCTTGCTTGTCCTTTTATCTGCCTGCGGCGTTGCTCCTTCAATCGCACCTTGCAGGCAGACAAAATTACTTCGTAATCTTTACGCCACTTCTTACATGACAGAACACTAGTGAAACGGAAACGAAAAAACCGCCGACAGATCAGAGTTGAGTTCGATACCGCGAAGGGTACATGAGAACCCTCTTCAAAGCATCACTTGTCTTACTGGCAGTTATAGTATTCTGCCTGCTCTACTGGAAGTCGCAGAGCGCTCTGGACAACGAGGCATTCTCTCGAGCAACGAAGTATTACTGGGACAACTTCGATGAAATCAGCAACAAACACTACATGACCATCATCGATTTTACTAAACCTTCCTTCGCAGAGAGGATGCACATTTACGATATTTTTACAGGAAAAGTGACGAGCCACCTCGTCGCTCACGGCCAGGGCGAAAGCACCGGACACATATACCCGCCGGGATTCTCGAACGAGCCGGGTTCCGGTCTCTCCAGCAGGGGTTTCTGCATTACCCGTGATGTGTATAACGGGGAGAACGGTCCCGCTCTCAGATTGCTCGGACTGGAGAGGGGGAGAAACCACAACATGTACGATCGTAGAATCTCAATTCGATCAGCCCCCTATGTCAGTTACAAAACCGTGTTCAAGAACCTCGTGAAGTACTATAAACCGATGATCGGTGAAAGCGGAGGGGATCTGGTCGTACAGCCTGAGTCGGTCGATTCTATAATCAGCTGGCTCAAAGACGGGAGCCTGGTGTATATCTATACAGGTGAGTGAACGGTTTTCTTCCTCTTCATTTTCTTCTCCTTCATTTGACTGAGCAGTGTGAATTGTGATATAATAATAGTGGAAAGTAATCAAATTTTTTCACACCGGGTAATAACCGATGATTTCCTGAACGAAGCAGAGGAGTAATCATGTTCTCACGCACTACAGGCCGGATGGTCGCACATGTCTTTCTCATTTTTATACTCTACGCAATGATTACCCCTCTCACCGCGGAGCCGCAGCATATAGGGCATCCAATGGTACAGGAGATACGATTCACCGCCGAATTCCCGGAGAGTGTACTGAGATTTGAAAAAGTTCTCGGCCGGGACGTGATCATAATGGATGGCGCCAGCAGCATCTCAAACCCGGGGGAACCCGTCCTCCCCGTAAAAGAGTTCAGCGTTGCCATTCCACCCGGGACCGGGGCTGTACAGGTAAGGGCGCGGTCCCTGACGTCAACAGACATCCCCGGTACCTACTATATCCTGCCCGGGCAACCCCCTCGAAAGACCTCAATGAAAACTTTTGGCCTCGAGATCGCGCCGGATGACATCATTTACCGTTCAAGTCTTCCTTATCCGGGCCGGATCGTGACTCTCGATTACCGGAGCGATCTTGCAGGCCAGGGAATCATATGGATCACTGTGTACCCGCTTCAGTATCTCCCTGCGGAGAAAAATTTGATACTCCACACCAATGTCGAAGTGACTGTCTCCTGTCTGGCAGAAGAATCACCCCGGCATAAGACGACTGAAAGGTATGCTCGTTTCACACAGCGACAGCGGCGAGTATTCGAAGATATGTTACAGGCCACGGTAGTCAATCCCGATGACGTTGTACTCAACCCGATTTTAAAAGATGCTTCTCTCATCCTCCCTACAGCGGAATATGATCACGTGATCATCACACAGGCGGTTTTTTTCTCCGCCTTCGAGCCTCTCGTCGACTGGCACACGAAAAAAGGAGAACGGGACACCGTCGTCACGACGGGATGGATCTACAACAACTACAACGGACCGGGTGATACCCTCAAGATCAGACAGTTCATCATGGACGCGAGCTCGAATTGGGGAACGATGTACTTTCTCCTCGGCGGAGAAAACAGCACCGTACCCTTCTGTTACCGGAGCTATGGCGATGGCAGTGTACCCAGTGATCAGTACTATTCGGATTATGATGACGATTGGACTCACGAGGTATTTGTTGGGAGAGTGAGCGTGGGATCACCTTCAGAGGCCACCACGTTCGTGGACAAGGTCCTCATGTATGAGAAAAGTCCCCCGCTGATTGATTACCCGTTGAATATTCTCCTGATCGGCATGGATGCGGATGAGGACACTCCCTGTGAGGAGCTGAAGGAGACGGTATACAGTTACATCCCCACACGGTTCAACGTGACGAAGGTCTACGACAGCGATACCGGCAACCATGAAACCGCAGCCAAGGCTGCACTCAACGCGGGAAACAACATGGTCAACCATTCTGACCACTGTGACTGGAACTATCTAGGCACGGGTGATTTCTGGCACTGGTGGGGGATCAACAACGCCGAGGTTGACGTCCTCGAGAACGATAATCGGATGTCCATCATCGTGTCGGACGGATGCTGGCCGAACGCCATGGATCAGGAGGACTGTATCTCCGAGCACCTGGTTTTATACAATCCCCTTCAGGCGGGTTTGGCTTTCACCGGTAACACGCGGGATGGTTATTACTGGTCCGGCATACCGGAGTCCCTTTCAGGGCAGCTGGATCGCGAGTGGTGGGACGGTGTCTTCCAGTATAATCAGACACGGCTCGGACACGCCATCATCTTCAGTAAACATCAGTTCGGAAACGGGAACCAGGACAGGAGACACTGTGAGTGGACATTCAATCTGCTCGGTGATCCCTCCATGCCGGTATGGCTCGACACCCCCGGCAGTCTGGATGTGTCTCACCCGACATTGATCTCCCAGACGAGTCAGAGCTTTACGGTGACTGTTTCGGGCGACGGTAGCCCGATCGAAGAGTCACTCGTCTGTCTCAGAAAAAACAACGAAGTTTACGAGGTAGGGACGACCGGCGTTTCAGGCGAGGTTACTTTCACCATACACCCGCTGCATCACGGCCGGATGGATGTAACAGTCACCGCTCCCGACTATCTGCCCTACGAGGGGAGTTGCAGGGTCAACCCATCATATTTTCGTGCGGCGGAAGACCTGTGATCCACTTTGAATGTTGACTAGTCTCGCAACAGGCCTTGTCCGACTCCCCCTTCCCCGTTACTCGAGTGGCGGGACAGTGAGCGTGTTGCATTAAACCTTATTTGGCAAGTATCATCTTCCGGGCACTCCTGAATTCCCCCGCCTCGATCCGATAGAGATACACACCGGACCGGGCCTGCTCGCCACTATCTGTCCTGCCGTCCCAGTGTATCTCATGTACTCCGGTATCCTTCTTCTCATGCAGAAGGATGCGGACCAGGCGTCCCCTGAGATCATAGATGGAAACTTTCACATCCACGGGCCCGGTTTCATCGGGTACGGCATACCGGATAGTGGTCTGCGGATTGAACGGGTTGGGATAATTCTGCGACAGGGTAAACGTCCTGGCCAACGGTGACCCGACAGTATCGTCCTCCCCGATCCCGGTTGCCAGGTTTCTCAGAGGTATCTCGAGGATGGTAGGAACCCCTTCCTCTACAACGACATCTGTCAGCGTCGTGTCCTGGTAACCATCTTTCATCACCGAGAGGGAGTAGGTACCGGGCCTGAGAAGCCGGAAAAACCTCCCGTGGACGGGTTCACTGCTCCGCGGGTTGTTGATGATCGTCTCCCCCGCAACGTACACCGCTGCCTCGAGAGGATCTCCGCTCTCGGAATCGACTACATGCCCGCGAATGCTGGAGCCATGGACGCGGTCCAGTACAGTGAATATACCGCCCAGGTTGGCATGGACGATCCCTGCGATTCGCTCCAGACCGGAAGGGAAGAACTCTGTGGCCGTTTCGATGAGATAGGCCTCTACGCCGTGCTCCCAGTACATCCAGTTATAGGATTGACCGGCTCCGTAGAACAACTCGCAGCTGTACGTACTAAAACCATTCTCACGGAGAATCGCGTCGGCGATATCCGCGCAGAGGTCCTCCCCTGCCGGGTCATCTCCGCAGTAACCAACATACTCGCTGTAACTGTGGTAGCAGATCGAGGCGACGATGTGTTCCCGTTCGACCAGGGCCTTTTCCATCAGAGTCTCATTTTCCGAATGAGGAGCCGGCCCGCGGTAGACGATGCTGCAGGAGTCCGGCATCCCGGCGGACGACCACCCTTCCGGATAATTCCTGTTGAGATCGACGCCGTCAGGGTACGAGGGATAATCATCAACACAATTCTCGTAGACGGTACCATCAAAGATACCGTTGCTGTTGTTGTCCCTTTTGTTCTTCCTCCACCATGGAGACGGGATCCCAGTCTCGACATAGAGGTAGCCCTCGGGATTCTTGATGGGGACGATCCAGATTTCAGTCTCGTCGATGTAATTCGTGATCACCGTGTCCCGTCCGTAACCAGCGAACAGGGAGTCCATAAAAGCGACCAGGATATTGACATTAACCGGTTCCCGGGCATGGATCACCCCATCGAACAGAACATCCGGCTCATCCTCCTGTACCTGCGGGTTGTCCGAAATTTTCACCCCCCAGATGGTCACACTGTCCCGTGTAGAAACCCCCAGGCTCTCTACGGCAACAATATCAGGATAGAGAAGAGCGCTGAGCGTGAGGTAATCGTAAACCTCCTGGTACGAGTAGTAAT
This sequence comes from uncultured Gemmatimonadota bacterium, assembly GCA_964654825.1. Lineage (GTDB taxonomy): Bacteria > Gemmatimonadota > CAZMKB01 > CAZMKB01 > CAZMKB01 > CAZZKG01. Next base: position 45,958 of record CAZZKG010000005.1, read on the forward strand.
CCTCGTCATTCCAGTCCGCGGGAGCGGTGGGGAGAACAGAATACGTCACCGGAAGCTCCCTCAGGCGATTCAATGCATCTTCCGGCAACTCGAAGTAGTAACTCCTGCCTACTCGGGATGGTGGAATCTCTGAGACATGATAGCGCGAAAACTCCTCCAGCAAACCGAGCTGGGATTCAGTCGAGGGAGTTACTTTGACAAGTACCGGAAAGCTTTCTGTTACCGGTTCAACCGGTCGGAGGGCACTGTCCCCCGAATAAGCCCAGGTGAAGAGGACTGCGAAAACAGGAATCAGTAAGAGTAGTTCTTTGCGCATAGAAGACCCCCTGCGTAGCGAACAATGGCTGTCCACATAAAAAAAACGCGAGATGAAGAGTACGTAAAATATCTCCTCTTAATAGTACAGGACCTTTCCGGGAAAAGTTGCGCCACCCAACCGGGATTTTATTCCGATAAAGATCTTCCTCCGCAGCGATTGTTTTCCCGCATACTGCAATCAACCTTCACGCAGGTGTTATCTCGAAACGGTGATCAGCGTACGGCAATCTCCTTTCTCGAGGGGAGGGATATCAGCTTGTATTCGTCCATCTTTATAAGCGGATCGTCCTTGATCGTTACTTTGAGTTCGTACTCTTTTTCGAGTTGTGCAAAAGTCTCCCGTTCCTCTTCCATGATGTAAAGTGCCACCTTGGGATGGACTTTTACCGCTATGTTACGGTCCCCTCTCAGGGCGCCGACCCGCTGGATTGCTCTCTCGATCTTACGGGCCATCGTTGAATTGCTCAGCACCCGTCCCCTCCCACTGCATGAAGGACATGGATCCGACAGTACCTGGAAGAGTCCCGAACTCATCCTCTGTCTGGTCAGTTCGATCAGACCGAGTTCTGTTATCTCATATGCTTTTGTTTTCGCTCTGTCCCTGGAGAGGTTTCTCCGGAATTCAGAGATAACCTTGCGTTTGTTGTCTTCATTTTCCATGTCGATGAAATCACATACGACAATGCCGCCGATATTCCGCAGACGGATCTGCCGGGCGATCTCCTTCGCTGCATCGAGGTTGACCCTGAGAATCGTCTCTTCAGGATCTTTTTTTCCGGTGTACCTCCCCGTGTTCACGTCGATGGAAACCAGAGCTTCGGTTGGCTCGATGACCACGTAGCCGCCGCTTTCGAGGGAGACCATCGGGTTGAACATATCGGCGATCTCGTCTTCGATACCGTACGCATCGAAAAGGGGTATGTTGTCCCTGTAGAGAGAGATCCTTCGGAGCAGATCATGTGCGACACCTTTCAGGTAATTCTTTATCTCGCGGCATTCGGTCTCGGAATCAACGATCAGCGAGTCGACCCTGTCGGAGAAGAGGTCACGGATAATGCTCGAAGTGAGCTTGGCTTCTTTGTAAACCATACAGGGGGCTTTTGAACCCAGCGATTTTTTCTTGATCCTCTTCCAGGTCCGTCTGAGGGCAGTGAGCTCACGTTCGAAATTTTTCTTCGAGATTTCTTCCCCGACGGTTCTTACAATGATACCGCCTTCTTTCGGTCGGATGGCATTGATGAGTTTCCTGAGCCGCTTCCTCTCATCGAGTTCCGCGATCTTCCTCGACACACCGACTCTCGACATGTAGGGCATGAAAACGAGAAATCTTCCGGGGAGTGAAAGCTGGGTGGTGAGCCGGGCACCTTTTGTGCCGATCGGTTCTTTGGCGATCTGGACCAGAACTTCCTGGCCTTTTTTGAGTTGGTCCTCGATATGGTACTGTTTACGTCTGATAGACCGGGATCGTGAGACAGGTCTCACGTCAATGTTGTCATCGAATTCAGTCTCGTTGATGTCCTCCGTCACATCGGAAACGTGCAGAAAACCGCTCTTGCCGATCCCGATATCAACGAATGCCGCCTGCATCCCGGGGAGGACTGCCGTGACAATACCTTTGTAAATGTCTCCAAGGTGTTTCGGTTCGCTCGGGCGATCCACGAGGAGCTCGACCAGGACTTCGTCCTCCAGGATCGCAACCCTTGTCTCCTTTGGTGAAACGTTTATTAAAATCTCTCGTTTCATCGTTATAACTATACCTCAATCGTTTAAATGTTTTTTTTGCCAACCAATAAGTGAAGTATCCAGGCATTTCTGATATCCACGTACTCATTTCAGTAAAACCATCTTCCGGGTTTGATTGAACCCGTCAACCTTCATCGTGTAAAGATAAATTCCGCTCGACACATCGTCTCCGCGAGAATCCCTGCCGTCCCAGACAAGCTCATACTTCCCCGGGGTCTTTTCTCCGTCGAGAAGCGTTTTTACCAGCTGTCCCCGCAGATTGAAGATCTCGATCTTTACAGGAACTGCTCCCTCTCCATCCGGTACATCGAAAGATATCGTCGTCTGGGGATTAAAGGGGTTGGGAAAATTCTGAGAGAGGAGGTAGGTCTCGGGCACACCCGGTGCACCGGCTCCTTCTGCGATGAGAAACGTACCGGATCTTGATAGTGCGGCACTTATCTCACCATTGCCCAGATTGTCCAGGGCGATGGTTTCCCACCTATCTCCGGTGAGAAGAAGAAGGACCAGGGACTCCTCGGAAACCTGCCCGGGTGTATTCTCCCACCTGCAGCTCACGGTAGCAGGTGATCTCAATTCGAGGCCGGAGGGGAGAATCGAATATGGAGACGAGATGGGTACCATCCCATCGGGTAGCGTCGGGACACTGCTCCTGCAGGGAGCGAGGTAAAGGTAACCCTCGAAATCCACTGCTCCTGCAGGGAGAGAGAACTTGAATTTCCCGTCACTCGTCCACATTTCACCACCAGCCTCCGGACCCACAGAGAGTGCGGTAAACCATTCCGTAGATGTACCTGTCGCGCCACCCTGGTCAGTGCCTCTCACCGTGACCAGGTGGTCACCTTCAGTCTGCACGGTATAATCCGCGCTGTATATCTCTACCTCACCGCTGGTAATGGTATCGACAGACAGTGTATCCCCGTCTACCATGATGAGGGGTATTCCCGTAAGTGCCTCACTCGGAACCGTACTCAGCTTCAGGTATTCAGTGAGAAGTGGGTCCGGGAGGATGCTGATGACAAATACCGGAGGAGGATCTGACTCCAGCCTGTCCCACACTTCGCGCACCTGAATTGCATTTCCGATGAGATCAGTGAGGCCCGATCCGGCTATGACCGAGAATGCAACCTCGAGACTGTCACCGGGATCGATGGTAAGAGGACCCGCAGACAGCATGTGCGCCCAGTCAGCCGTTTTTGTACTGACTGCCTGATCGAATCCTGCGGTGAGGAAATTCCACTTCTTCGAGTCTGTAAATGCAAAATTCCCGAACGGATCATAAAGTTCCTCATTGACTTCGATCGCCCGGTGAGAAGCAGGGGGGCCCGTGATGAGGCTAAGCCCCAGGTGCTCTTCGAACCCGGAACCGAACATGTATCCGAGTGAGAGCGAGTCGATCCAGCCAACCTCGTTACTACTGTAGCTATACTGGTCAACGTCCCAGTCGAAGTAGAGCCCTGCATAGAGGCTGTCGAGTACACCAGTTCCCTCATTCTTCATCAAAAAATGAAGGATGATGAAATCATCGATCTCCGGATCAGAATAAGCATAACTCCTCTGATACACGAGGAGAGGGAGCGGGGTCTCTGTTGCAGAATCATCGAAACGAGCCCTCCCTTCCTCATCTGCCCTGCCTCCCGAACGAAGGATAGTGAGATTACCCCCTTCCGCGGGAACCCAATCGGTGTCGAGTCCACCCAGTCCATCGGACACTCTGTCCCTGCCGGTCCCGGCGAGAAAGAAAGCGCTGAAAAGCCAGTTTTTCCCATCGGCCGGATAGCGGAATCCCGAACCAACCAGATCTGATCCATTGAAATAGCCGTACTGGCCGAAATTCGTGACGGTCATCACAACATTACCAGCACTGTGATCGGCATACGCTCCCGTCGTCTCTTCGCCTACCGGGACCATGAGCCGATATTTTTCGTTGTAATCTGTGGAAGACACGGTCAGTTCCAGTAATACCTCGCTTCCACGCGGGGCGCTTTTTCGCGTGTAGAGAAGGAACGGATCAGAAGAATTGTTGGATTTCTGATGTGCTGAAATCGTTCCTACAGAAGAAGTTCCGTCGATCACTTCAATGAGTCCCGAAAGATCGTTGATGTCCACCTGGACCCCCGAGACCGAGAGGCCCATGTTGTACAGCTCTGCCGTGATCTGGATGGTGTCGTCCGGGGTGAATACCAGGGGGGAAGGGCTGACTCCGAGGAGCCTGATCACGGGAGATTCCGGAGTGCCAAGCAGTTTGGCTGCCGCATTGGCATCAACGAGTCCCATCCCGTAATCATTGTCATCCCCGGTATCTCCAAGATCTCCGGCCGAATTAAGGATGGCCCTTTTGATTTCATTCGCCTGTGATGTAGCACTCACCTGCCTGAGCAGGCCCGCAACACCCGAGGCATGGGGAGTGGAAAACGAGGTACCGCTCGAATACTGGTAACCCCCCCCTGCCCCGACTCCTCTGCTTGACCTGATATCCACACCCGGTGCGACGACTTCGGGTTTCACGGTGATACTGTCGCAGGTCGAAGGGCCCCGGCTGGAAAAGGAAGCAATGCGGTCATACTCGTCAGTTGCACCGACAGCGAAAGAATTGATATCCGTCGTAATCCGGCTGGCCGGTGATGAAATCGTCTGAGCACCCGATCCGTAATTGCCGGCTGCGAAGAAGAGCATCGAACCGAGAGCTTCGACCGCGTCCATCGCACTCCAGAGAACATCATCACAGAGACCCGTACCGCCGGCGTCGTTGGTCCCCCAGGAATTGTTTATCACATCGGGGACATCGGACACGGTGGAAGGATCTCCATCGGGATCAGCCGCCCACTCAAGACAATCGATAATCACCTCATATGAAGATGTCTGGCTCGAACCTTCGAAGGCATTTGCGGCAATCCACTGCGCTCCGGGAGCAATGCCGATAGTGTCACTCCCGGCACTACCCACGAGGATACCTGTAACTGATGTCCCGTGTGTCGGACCAATGGTGACATCATCGTCGATCGGGGAGCTGGTGAAATTGTAGGGATCGTGCCAGCATGCGGCACTCCCCGGCACATTGTTACCTCTCCACTTCGTACTGAGAGCGGGATGCGTCCCGTCTACACCGGAGTCGATCAGACAGACGAGCACTCCCTCTCCGGTATACCCGTCCAGCCAGAGGTAGGGTGCTTTCACCTTCCAGAGATTTCCTTCGACTCCGGCCTTACCGTGAGCCGGCTCACTCTTATAGCCTTTCAGATAAATTGTCCTGTTCTCGACAACCCGTTTGACACCCGGGAGGGAAGCAAGTCGCGCAACCTGCTGAGCCTCGACGTCCAGAACAATAAGGTTGGTTATCCAGAAAAGCCGTATCCGCTTGATGGCGCCGCTGCCTGCCACATCACTGAATCTGTCCACGAGATCCTGCTGCACCTTACCATTCTCAAGCTGCATCTTTTCCATGAGGACCCGGTGAGAATTTTTTCTGTTCAAAGCTGCCGACCGGAACTCACTCCCCACCGCCCCTGCCTGCACTCCGCCCTCGAGCTCGAATATCACTGTAACCACAGAATCCGGAGTGCATCGATCGAGGATCAGGGAGAGTTGCGGTTCGATCATCCCGGCATCCCCGGCGGCCCTGCTGCAGGCCGCAGGTTCAGCAATCAACAGCACCATGAAGACAATAAACACCGCACATGTGGTTGTCTTGTTCATTTCAACAGGTTCATCTTCCTCGTCACCGTATTTCCATCAACGGTGAGCCGGTAAAAATAGAGTCCACTTCCTACTCTGGTACCCGAATCGTCTGTGCCGTCCCAGCTCACCTGGTGAATCCCGGATGTTTTGCTAGTCTCGAGCAGTGTCCTGATGAGGCGGCCCCGCATGTCGAAGACAGCAAGCCGGACATCGACTGCCCCGTCCCCTTCAGCGACCGAGAAAGTTATGGTGGTCTGCGGGTTGAACGGGTTCGGATAATTCTGCAGGAGACCGCTCCATGACTTCGGCACACCTTTCTCCTCCTCCACACCGGTCGCAGAACCGGTGAAAACCTCGTAAACTCTCCTCGCCCTCCTCTGGTTGACGTCCAGATCAGCAGCGAGAACCGTCCAGTAATAGAACGAGTCCTCGGCCAGAACACCCTCCACACCGATAGACGTGTCTGTTGTACTGGTTTCATGAACGATGTCCACCATATCAGCATCGCTGGCAATCCAGAGTGTATAGGTGATCGGATCACCGGAATCCGGATCCCGCGAGGGCTCCCAACTGAATAGGATATCGGGCGAGCTGGTCGAATCTCCATCCTCAGGCAAAGTCAGGTCGAACGGCAGAGGATAGATGGGCGGTGAGATATCATAGATCGCTGCATGAACGTTGATCCTTCCCCACCCATAGTCATTGTCGGGAAACCCCGCCCTGTCCGCCGTCTGCATGAGGGCGTCTCTCACATCCATCGCTCCCCATTCGGGGTGCGCCTCCCAGACGAGAGCAGCGGAACCTCCTACAAGGGGTGTTGAGAGAGATGTCCCGCTAGCGTACTGGTACGAAAAAGCGGACTGTGCGGAGGCACTGTAGGTTCCGTACCCGCGTGCGACGACCTCAGGCTTCGTTCTACCATCCGAGGTAGGCCCTCTCGAACTGAAATCCATGATCTGATTGTCAGAATCAACCGCTCCCACCGCAAGCATGCTGTCTGCATCCGCCGGCGTCCAGAGGCTTCCCGGGGAAGGACCCTCATTCGCCATGGCACTCGACACGAGGATACCTCTGCTGGCGGCTATATCCACGGCAACCGTGATGGTTGCGACATCTCCGTTCAGATCCTCATAAGAATAATCGTACTGGGAATCATCGAAGAGCCGGTACGCCAGTGAGGAACTCACTACTCCGACACCGAGGCTGTCGGCCCACTCGAGAGCCGCGACGTAGTTATCTTCCTCGAGCGGTGTTTCCGAACCGATGTCTTCCGTTTTGGCAAGAAAAAACGAAGCGCCGTAAGCCGGTCCGATCAGATTGTACGGGGAATACCCCCCGAGAGCCGACCAGGTGGCCGTGCCGTGGTTGTGCTGGCCCTCCACATCGCCGGCTTCGTTCTGGGTTTCTCCGTCTTCGAACACGAAATCCCACTCAGCAATAACCGGTTGATCTTTGAGAGACTGGTGAACCTTGTAGAATCCGGTGTCGAACATGCCTACCAGAACACCCGCTCCCGTGTAGCCGGAGTCATGCACTGCGATAACTCCTATTTCATCGAGCTGCTCAAAAGACGGCCCGTACAGGGCTGTGTCTGCGAGGGCCGGATCAGGGCCCGGCGGAATGTGGATCCCTGCGGGATGATAATCAGTATCCGCGGGGAACAGCCTCGGTCCTGATGGTGCCAACTTTCGGACCGGTTCGACCGTGCGAACGAACGGGAGGTCTTCGATCTCTTTGATCAGGTCAGCATCGAGAGTTACGCTCACCGCGTTGAACCATCGCGATCGGTGGCGCAGAACTGCACCCTTGGCTATCACCTGATTCACATATCCCTGAAAAACCGGGATGTCCAGGTAGTCGACGATGGGGTCCCGATTCGCCTGCTCCCTGCGGACCCTGGCCCTCGGGAGAAGTCGGTAAGCTGCTTCTTCGAGTGCTGCGTTCTTTTCGATCTCTCTTGCTTCCCCCTTGTCCATAAAATATACCCACACATGCACGGAACGAGCATACCGGGGTGCTTCCTGACCGCTCTCGAGCTCCCGGGCTGAGAACTGGAGCAGGAGAAGTGGAGCGGACAGGAGAAGAAGCAATAATCGTATCCGCAATTTCCCTCCTTTTGTACAGGTTACGGGTTTTCTCTCTACATGAAAACTTTCTGTTTTACTGAAAGTTATGTCATAAACAATGCCCTTAACAGGCTGTTATTGCACAATTTGTGCCTTTACTTCATTTGACGAGGACCATTTTCCGGATGTACTGTACATCACCCGCATCCATGTGGACGAGGTAGATACCCGACACGACCTCGTTGTTCTTCTCATCCCTCCCATCCCAGGTTACTGTGTACTGACCGGGCTCCTTCACGGCGTCAACAAGGGTTTTCAGCCTGATTCCCGAAATTCTTGATGTCCGACCAGAGCGCAAGGCTGGAATCGGGATCGATGAAGACACCCTGTCCGCTTTCCGTGAGAGCATTGACGACACCGAGATCATCAACTGTGAAAGAAGTACTCTCTGGAGAGACGAACTTGATGACAGTGGAATCCTGGAACGGCGGTGGTGTCGTAGGAGGTGTGTTTCTATCGTTGTACCAGTAGGAGAGCCCGATCGTCCCCGTACTGTTTTCCATCCCCATGCTGAAGGCGTTACTGCTGCCGAGACCGAAATTGCCCACCTGCTCGTTGTACTGATAGGTGATGGTGCTGTCGATCCGCGTGAGTATGATCTGTAACGTGTGCTGGGTATCACCGCCGTTGAATTCAGGAACGCCGATGTATGAAACGACTGGACTGTCGAGCCCGGGGCTCGTGTAGTAGTAACAGGTACCGCCCTTGGTAAAATCTAAATCACCCGAGAGGCATGCCAGCAGATCGTTCGGTAACGTCGCGACCGGGAGCTCGGCGAATGGATGCGCAAAATTAGCCCCGGAAGAGAAAGATATCCAGCCGTTCGAACCGACATAGAATCGATCAGATTTGTACCAGTAAAATGGGAAATCAAAACCGATGAAGAAGGGACCCACCGAATTGTCATCCGCGAGTCCCGTGATCTCGGTCCCGACACCGGTGATGTCCACCCACTCAAATGTCGGGCCGCCCGGATCATCTCCATCGATCCAGGTGTAGCCATAATCATCGGGGCCCCCTGTGGAAGACAGTTCAGGAATATCACCGCTGTATCCGGTATTCGATGAAAGCCTGATGGCCTCGATCGTATAAGCAGTCTGGAAGTTCACAAAAAGAAGAATGAGGAAAACGGTCGCAGCAAGACATTTCACAGAATACTCCTTTCTCGCTCGAGAGGAGAGTATAGTCTTCGAGAATACACACCCCGGAAAAGTTTTTCTGGTATACTAATTTTACTTTTTCCGGAGCTGTTTCGCAATAGCTTTGGTCCACCGGGCGTTTTCGGGAAAAAGTAGCGGAATCCTTTATAACTCAACACATTTCATTTAGTTACGGTTTACCATGGAAACATATCGATGTCGGTGCCACCGGACGAGTTTTCAGAAGAGAATCAGGATGGAATTCAGGGGGAATTTCTCAAATGTGAGTAGAACGGTTTCAGGGATGTTATTCAGAATTATCCGGCGGGAGGAGATCCCCGATACGGTAGATTCTTACTCCCAGAGGAGGCAGCACATCTTCGAAAAAACCCTCTCCGCATGATAATGCACCCGGTTCCGAATCAAGAGGCACTTCTCCACCTTCATTAAAGTATTGAGAGACGGCACGTATCCCGACCTCAACAGGCATCACGTTCACGATCTGGACAAACAGATCATCGTCAGTTCTGAAGTAGGCGATATCTAGTGTGCTTTCGGGAATAAAACGAACCCTCAGATCCGCCGGGACGGGTTTGCCGAACTTCTCGTGAAACTCCTTGATCTCGGTCACCAGATCATCGAGGTGAGCCCAGATATCCTGTGAGCGTCTGATGTCCCAGTTACTGGATATCGGATCATCGAAGAAAGGTAAATCAGCCGAGAAAGTGTGAAAGAAAACACCATCCACGCCATGATTCAATGCCAGTCTTGTAAGTGCTCGCATCTCGGCGAGTGTGGGTTCCCGTTTCGCATACGGCCAGCCGGCGAATGCCTGAATCATTGCGATGAATCTCATTCCGGAGCCGGTCGCCCGTCTTGCATTGTCTACCCACTCGGACATGGTGTACAGTGGTTTGCTCGGGATGGTGACAGGGAAAGGATCGACGAACAGGGCATCGGCGGATCCGAGGACATCAGCATCCATGGGACCGGGAAGGTAGTTGCGTAAAATCAACTGATGTGCGGGATCGAGCTCGCGAAGCTCTCCGGAAACCGAGTTGAGTGATTGGGATCTGTTTGTTCCACCGCCCCAGCCGCTCAGCAGAGAATAGCCAAGCAGGGTCGGCGAATTTCGTACTTTTTCGATCAGGTTGCGCTCCATTTCGCTGAGGTGCATGGAATCAGAAGCATCGAGTTCAAGAATGATCTTGAGGCCGATCTCCTCCGCCCGTTTGATCACGTCACCGATGTGCTCTAGGTCGGTGTCCTTCAGGAGTATGGCATTCATACCCTTCTCTTCGAGAGCATCGATCTCATACCCTTTGATAGAGATACCGACCGGGAAAAGGTCATCGGCTTTCGTCGGGAGGTTGAGAGAATCGAGAGACACATCGGGTTCAATATCAAGATGCCCTCTCACCCCTTCCTCGCAGAAGAGAACGGTGGTAGTCCTTGGATTGTACAACTCGATTCTCGCGGAGTACTCACCTGCCTCCTCCGCTTTCAAAGTGAAGACGAACTCGGAATTATCCTCCGATACATCCAGCTCCATATTCTTGCGGATGATTGTTCCCGAAGGCTGCTGAAGTTCCAGGTTGATACCGAGAGGCAGGAATTTATAGAGAAGGTTTTCGATTCTGATAGAGTAGGTGTTTTCACCCTTCACGAGCTGAAGGTTTTTCTCATATGCCACATCGAATGGGAGCTTGATCAATGAAACGTGATCGACATAAACCCCACCCGGTAGAAATGTCCAGTCATTAAACGAGATCACTGATGCCGGTGTTGAATAGTTGATCTTCTCTGAGTGATGTACCCATCTCCACTTATTATCAACCTGGGTGAGTTTTCCATCCTGAGCAAGAAATGTCGCGACGACCCGGTTTTCACTCCCCGTCGACCGGGCGACAAGGTTGAGTGTGTAGATACCCGGCGACAGAGGTATATCCGTCCATATCCCCGGTCCGATCTTCCCCGTCGGTGTAAAGAACTTCACCGATCGCTCACCCAGGAAGGCCCTTCTCCCTTCCATCGAAACGCCGATTTCGGGGACACTCAGGTCAAGATACCGCAGTACCGCTTCTCTGATAAAATCACCTCGCTCCGGGAACCAGGAATAGAGATACCATCCGTCGGGAATGTTGTTCACATCTTCATCCAACTCCATCTCATCATTCGGAAGCAGGTTATGATAGGAGAAAAAATCCAGGGAGGTACCGTTTTGTTTTCTACGCCGGGGAAGATCTCTGGAGATAACGGCATGCTGACAGATCAGTGAACACACGATTGCCAGGAAGGAAATACGTCTCACCACACACCCTTTTTTCTTCAAAGATGCCAAAGGACATTCAAGGCTAATAAAAAATAATGTTCCGGCCGGATGTCAGCAAGGATGATGTCTACCCACCATCGACTGATGTCGCCTTGCTGTCCCGGGTAAGAATCATTGCGGGCTCTTCTTTGTCAAGACGATCCAGCAGAGTTAGAGCATCTCTTCTGAACTGCTCCATGAATTCTTTTTTAACCGGTTCGGCAGCAGGGAGATCCACCTTGAGAGGATTCAGGAATCTGCCGTGTTTCGTGAGTCGATAATCGAGATGAGGACCGGTGGCAAGGCCACTCGAGCCGACGTATCCGATTACCTGTCCCTGCTTCACCCTGGTTCCCTTCTTTATTCCCCTGGCATAGCGGGAAAGATGTCCGTAACTCGTCTTATAGATACTGTTGTGTCGTATCTTGACATATCTACCGAATCCACCGTTCCAGCCGGCTGTGATTACTACTCCGTCACCGACTGAAACGACGGGTGTCCCGGCAGGGGCAGCGTAATCCACTCCAAGATGAGGCCTGTAGATTTTCAGGATTGGATGGTACCTTCTCGTGGAGAAACGGGAAGATACTCTCGTGTACCTGAGAGGAGATCGAAGGAACTTTCGTTTCACGGATTTTCCATCGGGGTCATAGTAATCCACGTGACCATCGGGGTCCTCGAACCGAACACCCACCAGAGCCCTGCCCTGGTTGGACATGCGTGCCGCAACGATTCGGGATAATACCGGATGCTTCCCCTCGTAAATCTTCTCTTCCACGATCGCGCGGAAGTTGTCTCCCTTCCTCAGATCGGTGTTGAAGTCTATCTGCCAGGCAAATACTTCCGATAACGAAGCGCTGATCAGGGGATCTTCTCCCATTTCGATGAAGGTTTCATAGAGTGAGCTCTCGATCACACCGGAAATGGTCCTCGTCCTCACTTCGAAGGGAATATCCTCTATCGAAGCCGAATAACCCTCATCGTCCCTGTTTACGACCAGCACTCTGTCATCGTTGACATTACAGACGAAATTGTTGATCGTACCGTCCTCACCCATTGCTACAGAGAGGATCGTACCTGCCTGGACTCTGTTCAGGTTGTAATGCTCACGGGAGGCTCGCACGATCTCGAGGAGTTCCTGGTACGTGAAACCCCTCTTCCGGAACAATTCATCAAGTGTATCCCCCGCACGCAGCGTGTCGACGATGACCATCTCCATCTCCGCCTCCGAAACCACCGCAGCCTCCCGGCGGATGGACTTCTCTATCTGTCTACTCCACAGCGAATAGACGGAGTAAAGTGCCGCGAGATAACAGATGACGAGCAGCAGTATCGTGCCCCGTGCTCTGTTCTTCACATTCAAGGGATTCTCCTCACACGTGGATCGTCCAGCCCCATCCGAGGAAGTTATCTATACCGATTCCCCCATGCAACCCCTCTGTTAGAGCTGCCTCCTGATGAACGATGGGATATCGAGACCACCTGGAGAAACAGGATTTTCCTTCTCCCTCCGGGGAGCAGTTTCTTCCTGCAGTATTTTTCTCCTGAGGAAAGCCGGTCTGCTGAGCGCTTCTTCGCGTGAGGCTTCTGCAGCATAACTTTTTTTCTTCTCTTTGTGCTTACCGAACCCGGTTGCTATCGCGGTCACCCGGAACTCATCGACGAGGGCCGAATCAACCACTGCACCGAAGATCACATTGGCCTCATCTCCAGCAGCATCATAAATGATGGAGACGGCTTCGGACACTTCGTGAAGAGACAGATCTTCGCCACCCGTGACGTTGATGAGAAGCCCTTCCGCACCCGCAATGTTGGTGTCTTCGAGCATCGGGCTCGATATCGCACATTTTGCGGCCTCAACAGATCTGTTCTCGCCCTTGCAAGTTCCGGTCCCCATCAGGGCATTCCCCATATCTTTCATGACGGTCCGGATGTCTGCGAAGTCGAGGTTGATTAGACCGGGCTGCGTGATCAGATCCGATATCCCCTTTGTTGCGTGAAGGAGAACATCATCGGCAATCCCGAAGGCATCTTTCAAAGTCGTCTCTTTGGGCACAATGGAGAGGAGGCGCTGGTTGGGAATAGTAATGACCGTGTCAACGTTTTCCCTGAGCTGCTTTATACCTTCGTCCGCAACGGTCATCCGGCGATGGCCCTCGAAAAGGAAGGGCCTTGTGACGATCGCTACAGTCAGTGCCCCGGTTGACCTTGCCAGTTCCGCCACTACCGGTGCTGCGCCGGTCCCCGTACCTCCACCCATTCCAGCAGTGACGAAAATCATGTCGGCACCTTCGATGGCATTCATCATCTCCTCTTTGTCTTCTTCGATTGCCATTCGGCCGATCTCCGGCATTGCTCCGGCTCCCAGTCCTTTGGTGAGTTCTTTTCCGATCTGCACCTTCCGTGAGGCAAGGGAGGAGAGAAGAGCCTGCAGATCAGTGTTCACGGAAATGAAATCTACCCCTCCCAGTCCGGATTCGATCATCCTGTTGACCGCGTTGCCTCCACCACCACCTACACCTACAACTTTTATCTGTGCTCCCTCTTCGACTTCTTCGATTTCAAAAATCATAGTTTCTTCCTTTCTGTTGTTTTTTCAGATGAAGTCATTGAAAAAACTCTTCACTTTCCCGGTCACTCCCTGTAACCGGCTCTTACCATTTCTGCTGAAAGACAATTCCCTCCCTGAGTTACGGCTCGCATACAGGACGAGCCCAATTCCGGTGGCAAACCTGCAATCGGAAAATCCGTGAGAGATCCCCACGACACCCGTTGGAGCCCCGATCCGGACCGGCATGTCGAACACTTTCTCAGCGAGGTGATCCACACTATCCAGCAGTGCTCCACCTCCGCTGATGACTATACCGGCCGTGAGGTTTTCAAGAAGACCCTCCTTCTCGAGATGTGATTTCAGCAGTTCGAGCGTTTCCTCCATCCGGGCATCGATGATCATACAGAGCCTTGTTTTCTCTACCTCCTTCCTCAATCCGCTGTCATCCGGGAGGATAAACTTCTCTCCTGGTTCAAACGCCTGCTGATCACACGTGCCGTACCTCGTCATCACAACCTCGGCAACTTCCATGGAAGTTCTGAGACCGATGGCGATGTCGTGGATTACATTTGAACCTCCGACCGGGAGTACGAACGAGTGCCTGATCCCGCCTGCAGAGAACACCGCGATGTTCGTGAGACTGCCACCGATGTCGATGAGCAGCGCACCCATCTCCTGTTCCTCCGCTGTGAGGAGGCTGTAGCTGCCGGCAAGCGGCTCGAGAACAAGATCCTTCAGCTTGAGACCCGACTCTTCGATACTCCGTATCAGGTTGGAGGAGGTCTGCATGGCACCGCTCACAACATGTACCTCTGCTTCGAGATGCACCCCTCTCATGCCGATCGGGTTCAGAATCCCCCTCTGGCTGTCCAGGATGAACTGCTGAGGCGAGATGTGAAGTATCTGTCTCTCTGTCCCTTCGAAACCGGATCTCGCATTTTGAATCACCTTGTTTACATCCTTCTGATTCACTTCATCTCCCACCCTCGATATCACGATTGCCCCTCTCACATTGTGACTTCGGATATGCTCACCCGATATGCTGGCGTAAACTTCCCGAATGTTGACGCCGGCCGAAAGTTCAGCCTCTGAGACAGAATGTGTGATCGCTTCACTTGCAAGCTGGATCGAGGTGATGATCCCTTTCTTCATTCCCCTCGTGGGAGTAGATCCCGCTCCGAGGACCTTGAGATCTCCACCGATCGTCGGTTTGGCAACGATTGTGAAAATTTTGGTGGTGCCGATATCAAGACCGACGATGAATTCATTTCCCGGCATTCAACACCTCCTTTCACTGCTTAGTGAAGAAATCCGCACAGAGCACTAAATGGCACCGTGGAGAGACGGAATACTCTTCCCCCCGATTTGTCTGACAACCGCCTGATTCTTGAAACGGAGATCGATCTCATAAAAACCATGGGCATTCTCCAGGTTTGTGAGAGCACTGGTGAGAAGATTCGAATGAATTCGAGAAAATTGTTCACCCAGAACGACACGTGTCCGCGGGTTCCCTATAAACAACAGCGCCGGCCGACCATCCTTTACTATCAGTTCTGATACCCGGGCGAGGAGTGAAGGAACCGATTCTTCCAGATGTGAGAGAAAACGGATCCCCGCAGTCTGGCCGCTCTGAAAATCACCCTCACTCCCTTCTATGGTCAAGAGAGGCAGGTCCAGATCTCTTGCGATTCTGTCTTCAGGAAGTATCCGGCCATCTCTGCTCAGTGGGACCGGTTCCTGCCTGCTCAGGAAGACGAAGGGCTCACGTTCCTCAATTCGTATAAAGAGCGATCTCGGAGGACGTCGTTCGAAGCTGACATCCCTGACCAGCGGATGAGTCGAGAGTGATTTCTCGAGTGCACTCAGGTCTGAGAATAAATTCATCCCGGTGGTTATCCCGGCTGTCTGCAGCATTTCCTCCGGCATGCCGTACCGTACTCCCTGGATCGTTATTCTGCGGACCTCGCAGAGGGATGTGTTCCGGAAGACCCAGGACAGGATGGGTATCGCCAGAATCACAATTGCCAGCAGGGAGTATCTTCCCCACTGTCTTTTCCTTCTTCTCCGCTGTTTTTTAATTTTTGATCGCATCCTTGTCGAATCCCAGTAGTACAACTTCCGGTATAAGTGTGACACCGAACCTTTCTTTCACATGATGCCTCATGGTGCTGATCAACTCGAGGACCTGGTTCGACGTGGCATTTCCTTTGTTTATAATGAAGTTCGCATGGCTCGGCGACACCATGGCATCACCTGCTTCCAGTCCCTTCACTCCCGCCTGCTCGAGAAGCCTTCCTGCAAAATCACCTTCGGGATTTCTGAAGACGGACCCGAAGGTACGCAGTTCATCCTCACTCAACTTCCTTCTCCTCCCGAGGTACCCGGCGATCATCCGTGAGACTTCATCACGCTCCACCTTTCTGCAGGCGAGGAGAGCATCAACCACGATGTACCCGCCGGGAAGATTCCCTCTTCTGTACCCCACACCGTGATCTTCGGGACAGATTGCCGTGACACTCCCTCCCTCGTCGACCCCGTTCACCTGTATGATTGAATCCCATATCCCTTTCCCCCAGGCTCCGGCATTCATGGCTACCGCACCACCGAGAGTCCCGGGGATGCCCGCCAGAAATTCAAGCCCCGAAAGCCCCACATCTTCGGTAATGGAAATCAGCTTCATAATAGTGGCGGCGGCACCGACCCGGGCATTCGTTTCCTCGACACAAACCGAGGTGAATTCCCCCATGAGCTTGAGTATGACTCCATCATATCCGTCATCGGAAACAAGCAGGTTGGCACCTCCCCCGAGGACGAACGTGTCCCCGGCACTCACTCCCGTCCGCCTGATTCCGCTCACCACCTCAGCCAGAGAAGCTGTTTTCTCAACCTCTACGAAGAAGCGGGCTCGACCGCCGGTCCCGATCGTGGTATACGGCGCGAGGGAAACATCCTTTCTCACCCTGACACCATCGATACCATCAAGTTCGAGGATCATGCGTCGATTACCCTTCCGATAGAAGTTCGAGCATCTGGTCAGACACTTTCCAGATGTCTCCAGCGCCAACGGTCATCAGGATATCACCCTGCCTGATGAGAGAGAGGAGTTTCCGGCAGAGCCGGTCCTTGTTCCTGTCCTCGATATAGATAACACTGTCATGACCGCTCTCTTTCGCCGATCTAGCGATCATTTCACCCGTAACTCCGTTAATAGGTTCTTCCCTGGCAGGGTAGATATCGGTAACGACCAGCAGATCAGCTTCGCTAAAGGAGAATCCGAATTCCCGGTGGAACGTTTTCGTTCTGCTGTACAGGTGGGGCTGGAATACAACAACGATACGGCGATTGCCCCAGCCTGACCGGGCACCTCTGAGAGAGGCTTCGATCTCAGTGGGATGGTGAGCGTAATCATCCACGATGAGGATCCCCCGTGGTTCACCTTTCACCTCAAATCTCCTGTGCACGCCGGAAAAAGAGGCCAGCGCAGCTTGAATCGTCTCGAATTCGATATCGAGCTCGAATCCGACAGTTGCTGCAGCGAGTGCATTTTTCACATTGTGCACTCCGGGGACATTCAACTCCAATTCACCCACTTCCACACCCTCTTTGATGAGAGTGAACCGCGAATTGAGACCGTCGAATGAAAGGGCCTTTGCCGAGAAGAGCGCTTCCTCCCGGAGGCCGAAGGTAATAACCTTTCGAGCGAGCCGCGGTATTATCTGCCTCACACCGGGTTCGTCGATGCACACGATAGCGGATCCGTAGAATGGTACTTTGTTCAGAAAAGTCACGAACGCATCTTTGATTTCATCCAGATCTTTGTAACAATCGAGATGTTCGGATTCGATATTGGTTACCACCGCAATGGTCGGGGTCAGTGTGAGAAAGGATCTGTCGAATTCATCGGCTTCGGCGACAAGATAATCACCTTTTCCGAGCTGCCCTCCAGTCCCGAGATTCTTTACGAGACCGCCGACAACAAGAGTCGGATCGAGTTTCCCTTCATGGAGCACCTGACCGCACATGGATGTCGTTGTAGTTTTCCCGTGTGTACCCGCGATCGCTATCCCATGTTTGAGTCTCATGAGCTCGGCCAGCATCTCAGCCCGCCGAATCACGGGGATGTTCCGGTCATTCGCCTCCAGAACCTCCGGATTGTCTTTCCTCACCGCCGAGGAGATCACGACGACGTCTGCTTCTCCTGTGTTGGCTCTGTCGTGCCCCAGAAACGTTTTTGCTCCGAGACTGTCGAGCCTCTCGACAACAGCTGTCCTCGCGATGTCAGATCCTGTGACGACAAACCCGAGGTTGATGAGTATCTCGGCGATTCCGCACATACCTGATCCGCCTATTCCGACCATGTGTATCCTTCTCACCTTCCGAAATATTTCAGGAGTCAATGCCCCTCCTCTTTTTCGATCCCGCCAGGTTAAGTACCTTCAGAGCGACGTCACGGGCCGCGTCATGTCGCGCGAGTCCGGCTGCCGCCTCGGACATCGATTCCCACTTCTTCCGATCACCGACGATGCTTTCCATCAGCCTGCCGAGCCTGCGGTGGTTAAAAAGAGACTGCTCCACCAGGATTGCGGCCCCGGCCGCCGCCATCATCTCCGCATTTTTGTTCTGATGCCCGCCGGTTGAATAGGGATATGGAACGAGCACCGATGGGACACCCCACCCTGACAACTCGGCTATCGTTGTCGCACCGGCCCTCGTGACTGCGACGTCGACATTCACATAAATCTCTTTCATATCGTAAAAGAAGGGTTCTATGATGATGGTCTTCCCACAGCCGGACAGTCTATCCCGAACACTCTCACAATCCGGATGCCCTGTCTGGAAGTAGACCTGCTCCCAGAGATCAGCTTCCGTCTCGAGCAGGTATTTCGTCACGACCTCATTGAGTGCGTGTGCACCCTGGCTGCCACCCAGAACGAGGAGGTTGGGTCCCGATGCCTTCCGCTTCTGTTTTGCCTCAGTGACCTCTTCAAGTGACGGCGTGGAGGGATTGCCCGTCACCGTCACATTCCCTACCCCTCTTATGTAGCTCCTCGATCGTTCATAACTCAAACACACATCATTCGACAGGAAGGACTCCAGTTTTGAGGCCACACCCGGTTCGGCGTTCTGCTCATGAACGAGGGATGGGATACCGAGTATCCTGGCAGACAGAAACGGCGGTACACTCGGATATCCTCCCATGCTCACGAGGACATCGGTCCTCAGATGTATCATCTTCTTCGCCGCCCGGATCATACCGATGAATGTTTCAACCGGGAGTAAAATATTCGATGTTATTGTTCCTCTTCGTAATGGAGCGGATGGGATCTTCATGAGTTCGATGTTCTCTCTCCTGCACGCTTCCAACTCGAAAGGCTTGCCGGTCCCCATAAAAAGCAGCCGGGCGTCCGGATTCGCCCTCCGTATCTCCCGTGCTACATTCATAGCGGGAATAAAATGTCCTCCTGTTCCTCCTGCGGCAAACACGATATTCATCTCACCTGACCGCCTTCGCACGGACTTTCCCCGCAGCGACTCTCGCCACGCTCCTGAGTACACCGACACCGATGAGACTGATAATGAGAGAACTCCCTCCGTAACTGATGAAGGGGAGAGTCAATCCCGTCGACGGGAGCATCACTTCAACCACCAGCATGTGAATGATCGCACCGAGGATTATCATCACAACGAGACCCGCAGAGAGATAGTACCCGAACCTGTCCTTTGCCGCCCTGGCTATTTTGATCCCCAGGTATGCAAAAATACCGTAGCCGATTATGAGCAGGACTGCCCCGAGGAGACCAAACTCTTCGCCCACCGAAGCGAAAATGAAATCCTTATGCATTTCCGGCAGGAAAAACAGCTTCTGTTTTCCGGCGCCCCACCCGACACCGAACACTCCTCCGGACCCTATTGCAATGAGCGACTGATCCCCTTGATAGTTGATGCCACCGGCGGTCCCGGAGAGTCCCAGGAAACCCAGCAAACGTCTCCAGCGATACGGTTCCAGATAGCAGAAGATCACAAAACACGCGATACCGCTTAACACTATCGGGACCAGGTGTGCCTTCCTCGAACCGGCGAGATACAGGATGATGAAGAGGGAAACCGCGATCAGGGCTGCCTGAGAAAGATCCGGCTGCAGTGCAACGAGGATAGGGACACCGGCCATAGTGAGCAGAAAAGGGAACACTCCCTTCGAAAAATTCTCGATTGAATTCAATTTGTTCTGTGCGGTTGCCGCTCCCCACAGGATAACAGCAAACTTGGCGAATTCCGAGGCTTGAAAAGAAATTCCAAAAAGTGAATACCATCTCCGGATCTTCTCGCCTCCGTCACTTACGCTCCTGGGCCCTCCGAGGAGTGGTGAACTTTCGGGGAGGAGGAGGAGAAGCAGAAGCAGGCCGGTGGAAATCAGGAGGAGTGGTTTTGTGTACCTGTTCATCTTCCTGTAGTCGATCTTCGAGAACATGAACATCAGGGCGACACCGACGAGCGCCTTCTCAGCCTGCCGGTGCAGGAAGAACGTGGAATCTCCGGAAAGCCCCTCCGACACGTGTGAACTTGCACTGTAGACGATCGCCAGGCCCAGAACAACGAAAACGAGGGTGAGCCATATGAGGGCTTTTCCGTAATCCCTGCGCACACCGTGGTGAAGTTCCTTCTTTTTCCTATTTTCCAAGACCATGTATCAGCTCCCTGAAAGTATCTCCCCGTTCCTCATAGTCGGTGAACATGTCGAAACTGGAACAACCCGGCGAAAGGAGCACGGTATCCCCGGGTTTTGCGTGTGCGACTGCAGCCTGAACCGCATCATCGAGGTTTCGACATACCGTGGCAGCGACGGCGCCGGAGAGATCCTCTTTGATGAGTTCAGCAGCTTCCCCGATAACGACGAGGTGCTTCACTTTACTTCTCACGAGAGGGAGGAGTCGTGAATACGGTTCACCCTTGTGCCTCCCCCCCATGATCAATACGATCGGCCCTCTGACACCATCGATTGCACAGTAAGTGGACGAAACGTTTGTTGCTTTCGAATCATTGACAAACTTGATACCCTGGAAGGTATCCAGCTCTTCGAGACGGTGAGGAAGCCCTTCGAATGATTCAACACCTTCTCTTATTTCACCAAGTGTGCAATCAGCAGACGCAAGCGCACACACGGAAGCGAGTACGTTCTGCTTATTGTGCCATCCCGGAAGGGGGATTTTTTTCAGTTCGAGGACATCAACCTGTTCACCGTCAAGACTGAGCCGAATGGATTCATCCCCGATAAAGGCCCCCTCCCGTACCTCTCCCGATCGGCTGAATGTCAGGACCCTGGCATCGATCTCGTCACCGATGGATCTGATTTTATCCTCTTCATCGTTCAAAACAGCGGTATCGTTGTGAGTCTGATTGGTAAATAGTCGTCTCTTGTGAGCAAAATACTCCTCGAGAGATCCGTATCTGTCCAGATGATCACTCGCCATATTGAGGAACACTGAAATCACCGGATGGAACAGGCTGGTGTGAGCAAGCTGGTAACTTGAAACCTCGAGTACGAGCCAGTCGCAAACCGCCGCCTCCTCGATGACGCTGCTCAGCGGAATACCTGTATTGCCGGCGAGGACGACTTTCCGTCCGGCATGTTTGAGGCAGTGAGTTATCAGTGACACGGTGGTCGTTTTCCCATTCGTACCGGTAACCGCTATAACCGGTGTTCGTATGTATCTCGAGGCCAGCTCGAGTTCACCTATAACTTCTATTCCACCCTGTAGGGCACCCCAGATGAGCGGATTGTTCTCCGGAACACCCGGGCTGGTGACAACGAGATCGATACCCTCCAGGAAACCGGGTGAGTGGGTGCCGGTCTCGACGACAGCTCCCCGTGCCTCGAGATTCTTTCGCCGCTCTCGGACATCCGGAGCGGCTCTCAGCTCGGAAACTCTCACGTCGAACCCTTCGTCGAGAAGGAGCTCTGCGGCGGCACAACCGCTCCTCGCAAGGCCGATCACTAGAACATTCGAGATGTTAGGATTGGTTCCTGTATTTTCCATTATCGTATCTTCAGCGTGCTGAAAGCGATCAACGCAAACAATCCCGCGAGGATGAAGAACCTCACCACCACTTTGGATTCAGCCCACCCACAGAGCTCGAAATGATGATGGATGGGAGCCATTCTGAATACCCTCTTCCCTTTCCATTTGAACACGAACACCTGAATGAGGACCGAAAGTGCCTCGAGAACGAACACTCCCCCGACTATGAACAGCAGCAATTCCGCTTTGAGCAGGATAGCAAGCGTAGCGAGAGCTCCACCGATCGCGAGAGAACCCGTGTCGCCCATGAACACCTGAGCCGGGTGAGCATTGAACCAAAGAAAACCGAGGGAAGCTCCCACCATGCTCATGCAAAAAATGGTGAGCTCTCCGCTCCCCGGGAGGGGCAGGATCTGGAGATATTTCGAGAACTGGGCATGACCGTGCAGGTAGCTGAACCCGGCAAATGCGAAGCACGCGAACGCGGACACCCCGATCGCGAGCCCATCGAGGCCATCGGTCAGATTGACTGCATTCGAAGTACCAACGATGACGAGTATAATGAACGGTATGTAGAAAATACCGAGATCGATGAAGAGGCTTTTAGCGAACGGGATACTTGTAATGGTGATGAATCCTTCGTGAAGCGGATAGTTCTTCAGAATCAACCCGAGGATCAGTCCGAGACAGATCTGACCGATCAGCTTGTACCGTCCGATCAACCCCTTGGATCTTTTTTTGACGACCTTGAGGTAATCGTCGAGCATCCCGATCGCTCCCATCCAGAGAGTAGACAGCAGAACGAGGTGTATGTACCTGTCGGTGAGATCGGCCCAGAGAAGGGTAGGAACCAGGATAGCGATCAGAACGAACACCCCGCCCATCGTAGGAGTCCCCTTCTTACTCTGGTGTCGTTCGGGGAGGTCACTGTCGATTATCTCGATCATCTGTCTGCGGCGGAGCAGCCTGATTACCCAGGGCCCGAAGAGAAAACTGATAATGAGAGCCGTGATGGTGGCATAAGCCGCCCTGAACGTGATGTATCTGAACACATTGAATATGATGTGGTACTTCACCATCGGATAGAACAGGTGATAGAACACTCTACTTCTCCTCTAATCCGCTTTTGACCATGTCAACGAGCTTCTCGAGTTGAGCTGCCCGGGAAGCCTTAAAGAGTACAAGATCACCCTTCTTCAATTTTTGCCTGAGCACCTGATACGCTTCTGCCATATCCAGCACCGGCAGGAGTTCGGGAGCCGCCCGGTTATTCCTCAGAGACCACTTTCCTGCTCCTTCCAGGTAGGCACCAGCTTCCTCTCCAACGGAAAGTAGAATATCAACTCCTCTCCGTGCCACTTCCTCACCAACACTGAGGTGGAGAGTTCTGCTCCGTTTCCCAAGTTCAGCCATGAGCCCTAGCACTGCGATACGCCGCTTTGCCTTTATCCTGCTCAGTGTCCTGATCGATGTCTTCATGGATCCCGGGTTTGCATTGTAACAATCGACGAGAAACCGAACTCCACCCTCCTCCAGAAGCTCGGTCCGCATCGAGGGGAGCCTCACTCCCTCAAGCCCCCTTCCTATCTTTTTCACATCCAGATCGAACAGGAATCCGATTGCAACAGCTGCCATGGAATTAGTCACGTTGTGCATTCCAATAGTCGGGAGCCGAACGAGAGTCTGCTCCCCGATTAAAAACGAGGGTCTGCCGAAACCGTCAAGGACGACATCGCGTGCATGGAAATCGTTACCTGATTCGAGACCGAAAGTCCACACGTCGATATCGAGGGATTGTGCGAACTTCGAAAGGCTGCGGTCGTCACCATTCACCAGCGCATAACCGTCAGACGGTAACATTCTGAGAAGGCTCCCCTTCTCGGCCAGGATTGCCTGAACACTTCCGAATCCCTCGAGATGAGCGGGAGCGATATTGGTGATCACTCCGATGTGAGGTCTGATCAGATCCGTCATTTCCTCGATCTCGCCCAGGTGGTTGGTACCCATTTCAACGATGAGGAGATCGTACTCGTTCGAAAGCTCGAACATGGTCATCGAGAGCCCGATTTTGGTGTTCCGGTTTTCCGGACTCTTGATGACGCAAAAGTTCTCAGAGAGAACAGCGCTCATCATTTCCTTCGTACTCGTCTTCCCGTTCGACCCGGTGATGGCTATGACCTTTCCTCGAAACAGATCTCTTTTCCAGGAAGCTATGTTACAGAGTGCTCTGAGACTGTCATCAACGAGGAACACCTGAGCATCGGGACACCCGGAGGGTTCCCTCTCGCAGACGACCCCCCTCGCTCCACGTCTCACGGCGTCATCGATGTGGAGATGACCGTCCGTACTCGCACCCTTCAGAGCGAAAAAGAGTTCGCCGCCAGTAACCTTTCTCGAGTCGATTGCGACCCTCATATAAGAGTGTTCGCCTTCCCTTCCGATAACCGCACCCGGATTAATCGCCTGCACAATGTCTCCTGAATTCACTGTTCCTCTTTCAGACTCTTGAGCACCCTGTGTACTTCTATTTTATCATCGAACGGGTATCGCCTGGTTCCGATGATCTGGTAATCCTCGTGACCCTTTCCCGCTATCAGGACTGTGTCTCCTTCTTCCGCAGTCCTCACCGCTTCGGAAATGGCATCCTTTCTGGATGTGATACGCCGCAGATCATCCCTGATGCTTCTGGCACCCGCTTCGATATCATCGAGTATCTTTTCGGGATTCTCCATCCTGGGATTGTCCGAGGTAATGATCAGCACATCAGCGAGTCTCGCACCTATCTCACCCATGAGGGGCCTTTTGCTCTTGTCCCGGTTACCTCCGCAACCGCACACGAGTATGATCCGCTTCGGGGCAAGCTCTCTGGCGGTGATAAGAAGATTTTCCAGGGCATCCGGAGTGTGAGCAAAATCGACGAACACATCGAATCCCGGTCCCTCGATCTTCTCGAATCTTCCTCTCAGTTTTTTCACCGATTCGATACCCTTTACGATCTCGGCAGGCGGTATCCCGGCCGCGAGTCCGATGGCGTAAGCCGAGGCGGCATTCTGGACATTGAATCTGCCGAGAAGGGACATGATACATTCGTACCTGCACGCATCTGATTTGAAAATGATGGATGTACCCTCAGTCGAGAGATAATATCGTTCGACGAAGACATCAGCCGAGGGATTTTTCAGGCTGCAGGTGAGATACCTCACACCGCAGGCTTTTTTGAAAACATCAGATGACGGATCGTCGATGTTTATCACCCCAATTGAATCCTTCCCGCTTTCTGAGAGCTGTCGGAAGAGTTTCAGCTTCATCTCCCTGTATGATTCGAAACTCCTGTGAAAATCGAGATGGTCCCTGGATATATTCGTGAACACAGCTACATCGAAGGAGATCCCCTCAACCCTGCTCAGGGCGAGTGAGTGAGAGGATACTTCCATGACAACGGCTCCGGTCCCCCCGTCAACGAGTGTTCTCATCTCTTTCGCCAGATCAGCCGATTCGGGGGTCGTCAGAGAGATTTTCTTGAGCGAACTCCCTGATTGGATACCGAGTGTACCGATGACTGCATTCTTCGGGAACCGGGAAGCGAGAACCTTCTCCGCGAGATAGCTCGTGGTCGTTTTTCCATTGGTGCCGGTTATGCCCGTGACGAAGAGCTCCCGTGATGGATGATTGTATACGGCCTGGGAGATAATGGCGAAGGCTCTCCTGGTATCCCCGACGATCAAACAGGGAGTTTCGATACCGTTTATTTCTTTCTCGAGCACCAGGAGCGCGGCTCCATTCTGTTGAGCTTCTTCGGTGAACGAGTGTCCATTCTGCACTTCACCGTGGATAGCGCAGAAGATGTCACCGGGTTGTACTTCCCTCGAATCATTGCACACACCGGTAACCTCAATATCAAGATTACCTTCCAACTTCAGATAATCGACTTCGCCGAGAATCTCATCTGCTTTCAATCCAGGCTCCTCCGGAGAACGAAGATCTGAGGTAACAATTCTGTCCCCGGGACAGGATGCTCCCTGCCGGTGGGTTCTGTTTGACGACAAACCCGCTTCCGGATATCTGCGGATTCAGGTTATAGTTTTTCATAACTTTAACTGCATCCCGTACCGACATGCCCAGTAAATCAGGGACAATCACCGCCTCTTGCTTCGGATCAGGAATAAGGCTTTCCCCCGACACGGCCGGAAGAATGAAGAGGGTGGTCCCGTAATCGTGTTCCGGAATCCGGGCACTCAGGTGAGATGTCTGGTTATCCACCCGAACGACACGATTGGTCCCCTCCATACCGGCGAGGGAACGAATGTCGATGATATCAGGACATGACATCATCATAAACTCGATGATCTTCCTGAAGGCGGGGGCTGCAACCTCACCCCCATAGTACTTCTCCTGTGGTTCATCGATCGCGATGTAGACGACGACACCGGGATTGTCCACCGGAAAGAATCCACCAAAAGAGGAAACATACTTCCCGTGGACATACCCCTGACCGGAGACTGCTTTTTCAGCTGTCCCGGTTTTTCCTGCAACGGGAATCGATCCCACCTGAGCCGAAGTCCCGGTCCCCCTGAGTACAACTTCACAGAGGAAATCCTTCAGGATGAGTGTACTCTGTCGCGAAACACTTTCCCAGAGCACTTTCCTCTCAGACTTCCATATCGGTTCTCTCCCGTGACCCTGTA
Organism: uncultured Gemmatimonadota bacterium; assembly: GCA_964654825.1. Classification (GTDB taxonomy): domain Bacteria; phylum Gemmatimonadota; class CAZMKB01; order CAZMKB01; family CAZMKB01; genus CAZZKG01. The sequence continues at coordinate 72,527 of CAZZKG010000005.1, forward strand.
TTTCCTTTACCATCTGGGGTAGGAGGAGTTCCCCTCCATTGGCAACAGCGCTGTACGCCATGGTCATCTGGAGAGCAGTCACTGACACTTCCTGACCGTATGACATACTCTGCATGGTATAGTTCGACCAGCCCGGATCACCCGGCTGGTGCAGGATCCCTTTTTCCTCACTGACGAACTTGATACCCGACGGGCTTCCTATGCCGAAATCCTTGATGGTTTTCAGCAGATTCACTTCGGTCAGGCGGTCAATGAGCTTGGACATCCCGATGTTGCTCGACTTCGAGAAGACATCCTTCACAGTAAGCCACTGTTGCGGGTGCGAGTCCTCTATTCTCCTCCTGCCGACCTGGTAGGTTCCATTTTCGCAGTAAACGAGTTCGTCCGGTCGAACCTTCCCATTTTCGATGAGGGAGGCCATGGTTATGAGTTTGAAGGTTGATCCGGGCTCGAAGGTATCCATTGTCGCTCTGTTTTTCAGACGGTTGTACACACTCTTATCGAGAGGGGGCCAGAGCTCATAGAGATCTATAGTGGGATAGTTGGCCATTGCAAGCACATCTCCGCTTCCTGGATCCACAACCACAACTGTCCCGCTTTTCGCCCTCATCTCCTGCACGGTCCGGTCGAGGACCATTTCGACGATTTCCTGGAGCCTCGAATCGATCGTAAGCACGATATCACAGCCCCGCACCGGAGATTTTTTGGGGAGACTCAGGTCGACGTACCTCTTTCCGCAGGCATCCCGTACCATGTATACCCACCCATCGGTTCCTCTGAGGTACTGTTCGAGTTCCTGTTCGAGTCCCCATCGACCGATATTGTCGACGCCGCAGAAACCCAGGATCTGGGCGAGCAAACTGCCCCTCGGATAATTTCTCCCCTTCTCCAGCCTGAATCCGATTCCGCTGAGTCCCATGTCACAGATGAGCCTTTTCCTGTCGAGCGGCACTCTTCGGGCAATCCATTCGAAATGATTATGGGATCGGAACTTTCTTTCGAGCCGGGACACAGGTATGTCGAGCACCTTTGAGATAGCTCTGCTCGTCTCCACTGGATTATTGATCTTGGGAGGTTCAGCAAAGAATGAATAGATATCTCTCGACACCGCCAGGGGTACTCCATTCCGATCGAAGATCGTACCTCTGTCCGCCCGGAGTGTCTCTTTATAAACATGCTGTCCCTCGGCCAGACGGGCATAGTGATCATGCTTGATTACCTGCAGTTCAACGAGACGTGCAACAATGATGATAAACAGGACGAAGATAGTGATCGTGAGATTTTTCAGGCGGGCAGCGAGTATGTCATCTCTCGCCAAGGCGGTTTACCTCCCCAATCGTGTTCGAACTCTTTTCCGGCTCCTGTCTTCATCAAGCCGGTTCACCAATCATTTTGTTTCGCGATACCTGCTATCACATCCCATCATCGTTCGTGATCACATCTCTGTCCATGACCACAAATACGAGATCATCCAGTTCAGGGAAGACCATGTGGAGTTCGCTCGATGCTCTCCTGATAATCGATTCCCGCGATTTGAGGACGTATAGCTCTTTTCGCATAACATCGAGTTCACAGGAGAGTTCAAGATACTCTGTTCTCAGATTCTCCATCTCGATCGACTGTTCCATGACGAAGCTCCTGGACCAGACCGAATAAAATGTGAGGGCGATCAATACTGCAAAATACAGGGCTGCTATCCTTACGATCCTGTGGCGATTCCTGAAGCCCTTCGACTGGATATCCTCGTATCTCCGGGTATAACGGTTCAAGAAGCCCCCCCCTCAGCGGGTCTCCTGAAAGCCCTGAGCCGACTGCTTCTGGAACGAGGGTTCGCCTGTTTTTCTTCACCGGTCGGCTTCACAACTTTCTTGGTGAGCCTTACACCCTCTGCTCCACTACCGTCACACCAAGGGTTCCTGAATCCGGGCGGGCATACGCACGCTGTGTGCGCCGTTGCGAAGAAGCGCTTCACTATCCTGTCTTCCAGCGAATGGTACGCGACGACAACGATGGTCCCTCCGGGAGCAAGACGGGACAGGAGCATCGGCAGTCCTCTCTCGAGGGAGGACAGCTCATCGTTCACTCTAATCCTGAGAGCCATGAATACCCGAGCAAGAGATTTCACTGCGTACCTCGGATCTGATGCTTTTCTCACACAGGCGGCAAGCTCCCCGGTTGTCCTGATCTCCCCCTTCCGCCGTCGGCGAATGATCACCTCCGCGATCCTTCTGCTCCTTCTCTCTTCTCCATATTTCCAGAAGATGTCAGCGAGTTCCTCACTCGAAAGATGATTGACGAGTTCAGCGGCTCCGGTTCCGACTCCACGGTCCATCCTCATGTCCAGTTCTTCATCTTTCGAGAACGAGAATCCACGATTCGACTCGAGCTGGAGTGTCGAAAATCCGAGGTCTGCCGCCACACCGGCGAAGTAGGTATCCTCCTCGAGTAGCTGGGGAAGGTCGGCGAAGTTGCCGTGCAGGATGGTGATCCTGTCAGCAAAACGTTCGAGCCGTTTTCTCGTATACTCGAGCGCGTCGTGATCCCGGTCCACTAGCACGACCTTTCCGTCCGGGCTGCTCCTCTCGAGAATTGCTCCAGCGTAACCGCCGCCACCCGCAGTTGCATCGAGGTAGGTGTTTCCGCTCATCGGTTCGAGGAATCTCATCGATTCCGCGAGGAGTACGGGAGTGTGCTCAATGTCAGGATATGGATGATCACTCACCATGATTCTCCGTCGCGATCGACCCGGTGGGCACACTGTGGTATCCACCAGCATACTCGTGTCACTCCATGAATTTTGAAAAATCGATTTTACTGAGTGCTTCTTCAGCAAGTTCCGGATAGGGTTTTTTAAGTTCCTTCTTGTATGATTCCCAGACGGCCGGATTCCAGATCTCGATGTGGAACATCACGCCGATGATCAGAGCTTCCTTCTGGAGATCTGCAAACCCGATAAGATCATCCCTGATCTTGATCCTCCCCTGATCATCAATCCGGACATCCTCGGACTTTTCTCCGAGTTGTCTGAAGAAGTCGCGATCATCTTTTTTCCCGAACGTCGTCGACATGAACCCCTTTACGTACAGTTTCCATCGATCGTAGGGGAAGACGAAGATGCACTGCTCCAGCCCCTCGGAGAGGACAAACGTTTTGTCTTCTGTCATTTTGCGGAATTTAGAAGGAAGGTTAACTCTATTCTTTTCATCGATGCTGTATATGTATTTACCGATGTACCCGAGCATAGAGGAATTTTAGTTTAAGGTTAAACTCTACCACAATCTCCCACGATCACCCCGTTGAAATATTGTATTATTATTGAGCTGATTTGTCAAGGACAAATCGTAAGTTTTTTCAATCTTCTGGTATTTTTTTTTGCGGATGGGGTGATCAAAAACAATGGAGATAGTCGTAATCCAATTTGTGTACTGAGCAGTTTCTCAGAACTCATGTTTCCGGAGAAAAAAAGGGAGGGGATATCTGATAAATACTGATTTGTTTGTGTGGAGAAAAAAACAGACTGAATGGTGGTTGATCAGCTTCTCTTTTTCTGTGAACATTCGAGAGCCTTCAGAACGGCATCTTCGGCAGAATCTACCCGGATGATGGTGTCCGGGTCGCTGCCCTGTACTTTCCAGGTTTGGAGTCCTACGACATCGACACCAAACCTCATTGCGGTGGCGATCTCGGATAGGGTTCCATAACCGCCGCCGATGGCGATGAGGCAATCGGAAGATTTTACGAGAATGACGTTTCGCGCTTCACCCACACCGGTGGCGATGGCGACGGTCACAAACTCGTTCGCCTCTTCCATGAAGTTGCCCGGGAGTATGCCGACAGAGGCCCCCCCCTCCTCCACCACTCCCCTGGCGCATGCTTCCATTACTCCACCTAGCCCCCCGCACACAAGAACAGCGCCGGACCGTGCGATGAGTCTCCCGACCTGTGTTGCCAGCTCCACATCAGAAGGTGTGGCATTCGATGCCCCGACGACTCCGATCGATAATTTCCGAATATTCTTCAATCAGTCACTCTGGTCATGGGTTGATTGCAGCAGATCAACTCACCACCACCGACTTCCTTCACTTCGACAACGTTACCGCAGATCTCGCATCTGAATACTTCTCCGGTGTTCTGAACCCGTACCATCACAACCTCCTTCCAGAATTCAGGGAACACGGCATGAAATTATAATACTTGCGCCGGAGGGTAGAGTCAAGTAGATATGAGAGAAACCCTGGTTCGTGACTGAACAGGACGTGAGCTGAGATTTCATCACTCGAATTTTTCGAGGAATGACACCGGGAAAGGAGCGTGTTTCATGAGAAAATTATTGTTTCTGATGGCTATCCTCGCCGCATTCGAAGCGGGACGGATTTTTGAAGCCGTCGTGACCAGTTCTCTGACTGCGGATACTACCGAACGAATGGAGGTGGAAGTGGATCAGCTGCACTGGGACCTCACGGATATTGCCCGTGCTATTCGGGAGAGCAGATAGGTGAGGAGTTTGGAGTGTGAATTTTCGATTCACAAATCGGGTTGAAAAAAAACGTAAAAAGACGGCATTCTGAGACCTATTCCGTCGCCGCGTGTGAGCAAGTGTCCGGCGAAACCTGCCGGAACGGGTACTATGAAACAGAGACTCATCTTATGTCAAACTTTAAGTGTAAGTCGTAATTCATTATATAACAATTTATTGTGATGTTTTAAAATCTACCATTTCAATGAAGTGGTTGCGCGGGAAGAATCAATCCGGCCAGCTGGACAAGTACGCCCTTTACTGGGCACTCATTCGAGAAGGTTTATCTTCCTGATGAACTGCTTGCCGTCGATTCGAAGATTGGAGAGGTATACTCCTGAGGGCACGGTTTCGCCCGACCTGTCCTTCCCATCCCATACGACCTGGTGGTTCCCCGGAGGAAGTGGTTTGTCAATGAGGGTCACAACGAGCCTGCCCCTAACGTCATAGAGGGACAGGTTCACCTGCTGTCTCGAGCCGGTCTTCCCTTTGATCTCGAATGGGATCGTGGTCCTTGGATTGAAGGGATTCGGGTAGTTCTGTCCGAGGGAGGATCTCGGCACCATAGTGGTCGTTTTGTCTTCTCCGATGCTGCTGGGTTCGTTGATGACGATTCCCACCCCGAAGTTCCCTTCCATAACACCCCAGGTATCTTCTTCCAGGATCAGAGAAGTGGGTGGATCCTCAGGATAATATCCCCGGAACGAGATACCCGGAGGGCTGTGAAGCTCGAGGTTTCTGATAAAAACCCAAACCTGACCGGAAATGGTGAGTTCGGCAGAACGCAGGTCACATTTCATCCAGTCGTCCGCACACGAAGGAGGTATCCTCACCTCACCGACCCGATGGATCAGCGAAGGATAGATGGTGTCGGGAAGCGTTTCGATGATGTACACGCACACACTGTCCGACACATCGTAATGGAGCCATACTTCATCCAGGGAAACGGCTGTTTCCCCCACTTCGAAGAGAACGGCCTCGGCCAGATAGTAACCACCTGCCCAGTATGCCGGAGTGTCGGTCGGTTTGAAATGGGTGATGAGTTCGGCCTGTGCGGTACCATGAAGGGAAGACAGAATAACAGTGATCAGGATCAGACGAAATCTCACCGCGAAAGGTATCATACCCCTGCGTATCCCTGTGGGAGAACGGTATTACGGAAGGAACTACCACCCGTCCAATTATTAGAGAGAAGAATACAAGATTAATGCCGCAGGATCAAGCTCTTTATCTGGACACACTCATCCGCAGCTCTCGATGGATGGACTGTCCTCGGGTCCTGCTGCTCTTCCCCATTACTGATCTGGTGTTCCGTCCCAGCGATTCATCACCTATTAAGGCAGCTCTCGAATTCCCTGTTTGTGGTATTCCTT
>CAZZKG010000005.1:78515-94181 GCA_964654825.1 uncultured Gemmatimonadota bacterium
GTCGTCTCGCCTGGCCAGCAACTTCAATAGCTCGCTGTAATTGTCAACGAACTTCTGGGACGGAACTCTAGGGAGACAGAGTGAAACACCAGGGACGAACGTTGAGGGGATCGGGATAACCAAACGTCGCATCACCGACACGGGTCGCCCAGTCGAAGTTCCCCGGAACATTTGGGACGGATTCCGGAGGATAGTAGTTGACCAGGAGCCAGGTGAAACCGGGTGGGAGCGGGCCGATTGTCCAGTCGTACTGACAGGTGCTCCGTTTATGAAATGTCCCGCAGTCCCAGACACGGATATACTGGAGCGGTATGAAGCCGCCCTCTTCGAAAAAATATTCCGTGACGAATGCGAGCGTGTCAACCCCGATCTGGAAATCGTAGACTTCATTCCACGGGTCAGCGTGGGGAGTACTCGTTGTCCAGGCATCTACGATGGAAGACTGTGTCAGTACCGGGAGATTACCTTTTTTTCCGTCAACCTGGATAATTTCCATCTGGCCACATGGTCCCCGGAAACTACCGTTATCCCCATCACCCCCTTCACCTGAATACGCAGTCACCTCGCTCGTGCTCGATACCAGAGCCAGGGAGAGAGACAGAAAGAACATCCAGATGGTCATGGTGAATACATTTTTTTTCATCTACTTCACCCCCACGTTAATTTCAGTTTCACATAGTGGGCTCTAACCTTATTTGTTCGGTTATTATATCACATTTTTCCCTGTTTGTCAAATAAAAGTTATGAAAATGTTAAAAATTTCCCCTCAGGAACCCTCGTTCACCAGTATTCAACGACATAATTGGCCAGAAATCGTCTGAATTTGCAACGTGTTAGGGGAAAGTCATATCTGTCTCTCATCCAGGTCCTGTAACGGTTCTCCCCTCTTCTGTGCCAGATCCCTTCGGAATTCCGGTTTCTGCATGATGCACTCCCCCAGCAACCTGTCATAATACTGGCACATATCGGCTGATACCTGTTTGACCAGGCGGTTGAAGTCCTCCTTCCTGATATTTCCATAGGAGAAAGGGATACACGGACAGGCGATAAGCTCTCCCTGCGGTGAGACGTAGAGGAACCGCCGCCCTGCAGTGCACGTGGTACTTTCGGTTGGATGCTCCATGTGCACGAATGGAGGGTCCCAGAGGGTACGTACTTTCTCACGCTCTTCAAATGACAGTACTTCATTCACCGAGCAGGACCAGTTTCCCGATGCAATGGGAAAAAGAATCACTACTGAATTGACATCCAGCTCCCGGCCCAGGGCGATGATATTTTTCAGGTCCCGCAGGTCATTATCCCGCACCTCCTCTTTCGAAGCATATGTCCAGATATTACAGCGTATGTCGTAAGAGACCAGATTTCTGATCCCCGCCACTGCTTTCTGGTAACAGCCCGGGTAGGAACGCTTCCTGTCGTGTACCTCGGGGAGGGCGCTGTCGAGTGAGACATTACACCGGTAGAGCCCGGCCTTTTGTAATTCTTTTACGAGAGGCTCGTCCAGCAGGATTCCGTTTGTATAGATCGTGGGAAGCAAACCGCGACTGACGGCATACGCCACGAGTTCGACGATATCCTCGCGTAAGAGCGGCTCGCCCCCGAAAAACATCAATTCCAGGACACACGCCTTCTGTGCGATATCGATTACCTCACGTATCTCCGAACCGGTCAACTCGGGCTGGCGGGAATTCAACCGGTCCCCTACGAAACAGTGTACACAGCGGCACTGGCATCGGTAGGTCATGCCGAGCCACAATTCTACCGGGACAGATCGCCCGAAACCGTATTTGAAAAGGCGGCGGATGAACAGCCACCTGGTCTTGGCTGATGTATCTTTCACGTAACGAGAGTGTGCAGATCTCAATCGGTTGATAAGATCAGAGTGTTTGAACAATAACAACCCTCCCGGCGGACTCACACCTGTTTAACGGCAGGATAGAAAACCTTTATCTGAAAATCAAATGGGCATGAGAAATGTACTTGTCCCTCTCTTTTTAACTAACACACTTACTAAAGTGATAGTAATAATAAACAAGTTTACTACCCCACCCCTATTCATAATAAAAAGAAACGTAGTTACTGTCAACCGCATCTCCCGGATTTTCCGGATTGGATGATAGAAGGAGCGGATAATAAGGACAATGAGACAATCACGGACAGACAATTTTTGTTGATTACGCGGCTCGCTCCACACGGAGGTTGGATTCGTGCCAATTCGTGGAATAGAAACCGGAGGGAGATTTACACTTTGGGGTGTGGGGAGATGCGACGAAGCGCATAGTTTGCTGAATTGGCGACCTCACACTACAATATCACCACGCCAGATGAGCCTGTCGACAGCCCATATTTCAATGACATACAACCCGTGGGAGACAACCTCGAGCACAGTCGTCACCTCGTACACACAGTCGCAGCGGCATAGATTCGTGTAGACGTCCTTTTCCGTGAGTTTCAGAAGCTCTGCATCCTGAAAAAATTCGACCTGAATGGAATCGATGCAGCAGTTGAAGTAGGCATTCCCGTGAATCACCGTTGACTGCAATCCATCTACGATTATCTCGACATCCGCCGAGTCGCTCATTGTGTGAATGAAATCACCAGGGGAGGCTTTCAACAGACAGTCGCTCTGGGAGTAACTCAACAGGCGTGTCTCTCCCACAGGAACAGGAGCTGTCATGCTGTCATCATCCCCGCAATGGATGTACAGTATCGAAAGGATAATGAGGAACAGACCTGCGAGCTCGAGTAGTATTCGACAACGCATAATGACCTCCTTATCTGTCCACCGTCTCTACAGGATTATAAGAGACGATCAACAAAATGTTGCACTCCGGCTGTGCATAAAAACGGAGTGGAGGTCACAAAGGTGAATTATATGTCCTCGATACTCTCTCCCTTTTCATGAAAACCGTAGGCCTGCTCGGGTTCCTCTACTCGACTCTGAAGACAACGGGCTTCCTGCCCAGGATATCGTCCGGCTGACCGAAAGTGGTTGCTTCGAGAACAGCGGTGTAGATACCGGGAGTGAGACCTCCGGTCTGGAACAGAAGCGGCAGGGGTCCGATGTCCACGTTCGGCGGCAGTAATGGAGACAGGAGAAGCTGCCTATCCAACTCGTTTCCGTCCTGTTTGATGACGAGGTATGCATCTACACGTGTGGCTGTTTCACTTTTCAGCATGGCGAAGACCCGCTCTATGAGCAGCGGTTCTCCCTGCTGGATGACGATAGGGAGCTGCTCCGCACGGGAGTCGGAGAAGGATATCAGGACCGTATCGAAATCCAGCCGGGCCGTCGTGGGAGAGTTGACCCAGATCCCTGTATCCGGATCCCTGACGGCAAGGTCGTAATCGAAATAGTCCGGGAGCCCGGGTCCCTGATCGAAGGGGGTCACAAATGTCAGATGATAGGAGAAGTGCATGGCATCCATCACCGAGTCATCCAGTGCCGGGAATACCGGAGTTCTGGCCATGTAGGCAGCCCATGTTCCGCCGAATTCGGTTTCGAGCTCAGCAGCCCCGGCGGGATCGGGATCGAAAGAGATCGCGTCCCCGTTAAACTCGAAGCAGACGGCCTGACCGGTATTCTCCATCACGTCATCGAGCCTGAACCCGACGTTCATCTGGGGGGATGTATTACTCCCGTTGTACCTGCAGGCCTCCTCGATTTCCACGACATGCTCCACCTCTATCTCGAGGTGTCCCTGCTCCTGGATGGTGATACACCCCTTTACCTTTGCACCTTCTTTACATTTAACACCTTTCACATAATCGTACTTCTCGAGAATCTTCTCCATGATATCATCGCAGCAGCAGCCGTTGTGAAACAGCGCTGTCATAGCAATGATAGTGGTAAATGCCAGTTCTCTTCCCCTTTTTCGCCGCATTCCCGGCCTCCTTTGCCTCGCACGCACGTGCGAGGTTAAAAGTGTTTTGACAGGTACCCCGTGGATTGAGTGTCTGCTATCTGCTTATGTACAATTGGCCGGGAGGTCAAGAGTCAGCTTCAGAGAAATTATCTTCCGTGCCTCGTCTTTTTTTCGTTGTCACTCTCTCAATTGCGATTCACGTTGGTGAGCACAACCAATTCATTAAGTGGTTGTAAAAGTCGATGGTTGCCATCAGGAAACTCATCCACTTCTGAGAACACTTCCATGAAAGTGTGTATTTGTTCAGAGGACATCTCAATTGGTTCGGCCATGACAACCCAACTTACACTTTCTGAACATGGTGGCGTGGTGAGCGAGCCATCGATTACCTGATGTACAATATGCATCTCCTAAGGATACTCTTCTCCATCCAACCAGTGTTCGCTGGGAGTGTGGAAGTGGAACTGCAACATGTCGTAACGAATACCGTCCACAATACAGAACGCTCTCCCAGGTTCCACATTGGCCTGGAACGAATGACAATTATGAACTACCTATAGGGAAGCTTTTCTGTATATCATGAACAATGTCGGTAGATCAGTGGCTATGCTACCGCAAGTGCTGATGCTAATCGGAGACTGCCGAATGCCTTCACTACAATCAACAAATTCTGGATCAAGCGAGCCCCAGTACCATGGGCCATGCTCGCAGTTATAATCCCATTCATCGGCGATAGTGGTCGTATCAAATAGAGGTGTTACCGCTAAGAGCACGCTCAATGAAAACAAGGGTTTCACAAATGTGTTCGATAGTGAACTCACTTTTCTCCCATTTCTTAACGTTACTGCTCGATTAATTCAGCTACGGTAGTAATACTAATAAATTAGCGCTTAACAGATAACCCAGTGGATTAAGGGTATGCTATCTGAGTAGGTATGATGGGCCAGGAAGTCAAGATCCAGCTTCAGGAGTACCAGCTTCAGGAGAATTATCTTCAGTGCCTCGTCTTCAGGCATTGAATCTCGAGACAATAATAACAGATGGCCTGAAGTTCCTCCTCCATGATTTGCCCTGATGTACAAATTAGTTCCACACGAAAATTCCTCTCTCCCCCGCAGATCGGGCAAGTCGTCAATTCCGGAAACAGCCTTTTCAACCACGTACTGGAGCTCAAGCCTTCTTTCCGCGCCGAAGTGCTTACCATTGAGGCGAATGACATATTTCCTGGTCCCTCCTTTCAATCCTCGAGACCCACCATGGACAGGTCAGTGAGAAAAGGGTTGCCCCTCTTCATCTGATAGTATCTTCTCCTACCTTATATATTTGAGAAAGAGCAGAATTCTTTCACGAAATCTGAAAAAACATTGATAAGGGCCGGATGATATTGGCAGGTCTCTTCGTATCTGACTTCCGAGGACGGTTCGTGAATACACTCGTTGACAGGGAGTATGAAGCGGGGCGGCGTGAAGGAATTGTAAATGTCATGAAAGACGAAGAATAATACTATTCATAGGGAATCAATAAATGCATCCTCAAACGTGGAGACGCATCGCTCGACAGGCAGAGAATACCCTGTTACTTAACTTTTTGCTCCCACTGTACACCGCTCGCCCATTCTGATACAGGATCGACCCACTCTTTCAGGGGTTTGTAGTGGAAGCCGTGGTGCAGACCGGTGTCGATTCGTATCTCCCGATGCCTGTTCAGCCCTCTCCCTTTCGACAGATCGAAGAATTTCTCGCAGGAGCAGGTCAACTCATCGCTCACTTCATAGATTGAAAGCACGTTTCCCGTCAGGAACCTGCCCATCCCCACCATTACATTGATCATCTTCTCACCGCACGTTGCTATGAGGGCGTAATTGACATCTTCCTCCTTCACCATGGATGACACCACGATGGCGATGGCCCCTCCTTTCGAAGCACCGACGACAGTGATATTCCGGGCCGGGACACCAGCGTCCAAGAGTTTGTGCACCTGCCCGGTGACCTTTTCGGCGTACGCCGTCAGTATGGTTTTCGGGCCGCGGGCTTCGCTGATAACAGTGAAGCCCTTTTCACTGAATGCCTCCAGCAGTCTTTCGTACTCGTAAACACCAAACCTCTCCGAGGTGGGCCGTTTGCCCCGGCCTTCGACGATCGCACCGTGAAGGAAGAAGAGATACCTGCCACTCACATCGATTCCCGGGGGGACATCTTCGAAAATATTCCGCGAAGCGGCAGAGGACGTAGATGATACAAGAAGGAGGAGATACGGTAGAACGAAGATCGATCTCCGGAGGGAGAGAACCTGTTTTCTCGTGACGAATCTCATTTCACCACTCCAATCATGCAGCGTATTACCCGATATCGGGCATCGGTATCCATAGGATCACCAGTGAACCGGTGCCGGGGATCCGATCGAGACAGATTCATGACTGTCACCTGACTTCAAATTCTCCATGCATAGACTCAGACTTCGGTGATCCAGAGAGCCCACGCCATTCAGATGACATGAGATCGGACATAGGAGCATATTACTTTCAACAAGATTCAGTACTATTTATGGAATCAAGGTCCTTGTTCGACATGGACAGCTCTCTTATGCACTGACAGAGCAGGGAAAATGTAGAATGTAAAATAATCCTCTGCAAGCACTTCATCCGGGTAGTTTCCCACCCTTACACGATATGTATATGGCCCCCCGTAATTCACATCGACGGGGATATACTGGGTTATATACGATATGACGGTACTGTATGCTCCAATTATTCCATTGATCGGACCAAGTAACGGAGTGACAATCACGCCGGAGGGAGTATCGCCTTCTGTCCAACCTTGCAGAACGATCGTCGAATCCTCGTTATTCATGACAGAAACAGTGAACCCGAGAGTGTCACCTCTGTGATAACAGGTAAGGTCAGGAAAGACCGACAGAACAAGAGCTCTCTGATCATGAAAAAAAGCTCCCATATCAGCTCTCGTGCTATCCGGATCGGGCGGGCTTTCCGGACTTCCTGCATCGACACATGGAGATTCCGGCAGGAGAGAGTAGTTATTGTCCCCCGGATCGACGAACAAAGGATCCTGGTCTATATTGCCTTCGCCTTCCCAACCACCCTGCACGTCACAGTATGTTATCCGGGGGTCGCCTCCGGAAAGCGTAAACTCCCAGGGTGAATCACCCCAGAAAATACAGTTTTTAACAGTTGGAGAGGAGGAGACGGAATACATTCCGCCACCATTACCTGCACTGTTTCCCGTGATGGTATTATTCTCTATCAACGGGTAGCAGTAGCGGTAGCATTCTATTCCACCTCCTTTGGTGTCGACCGAGTTTGCTACTATGGTATTATAGAGGATGGTTGGAGATGCCTCGTAACAGTGAATGCCACCTCCTTCTCTCGCCATATTTCCTACTATGGTGTTAGAGATGATAACAGATGGAGATTGACGACAATGGATTCCACCACCGTTGTACCTGCTGGCTATATTCCCCGCAATCGTGTTGCCGCTGATGATTGAGAAGGAATTATAACACGAGATTCCACCGCCGGTTTTCGCTGTGTTCCACATGACGGCATTCCCCTCGACAATCGCGGAGGAATCGCCGACGCACCTGACACCCCCGTAATATTCAGCCGTGTTCCAGGTTATCACATTGTTTCGTATCGCAGCCGAACCGGCCTGGCAGAAAATACCAGCGCCGTAATATGCACTATTCGCCGTGATGGTGTTGCATCTGATGACCGGGGAAGATTCGTAGCAGTAGATCCCACCACCATCCGACTCGACAGTATTACCAGAGATCGTATTGCCATCAATGGCCGGAGAAGAATAATAACAACATATCCCGCCACCCTGGTTGTGCCATCCGTTTGTTATGGTGAACCCCCGGATCATCGAAGTCGAGTCTTCTCCGCTCTGGAAGTAGAATCCACGGTGATAGTCCTGTGAACTCCCTTCACAATCTATAATGGTCACATCTGGTCCATTCTCAGATATGACGATGATGTTCTTTCCATCAAATTCAATGTCCCGGTTCCCATCTCCAGTATAGATGCCATCAGCAACCAGTACCGTGTCTCCTCCTCCCGCACCATCTATCCCGGCTTGAATCGTCAAAGAATCGGCTGGGACGTGTATGATGTGAGCATGCACTATTGAAGTGCAGATCATGAGAAGAACAACCGGAAATGAGAACGAATAAAAACAAATACTTCGCCACTCTGAATAACGACACCTCTGATTCGATGGCATCCCGGTGTTCATTTCATTTCTCTTTCTTTGCTCATTATAAAGATACAGGGACGATGAAGAACTCAAAATAATCCTCCGCTATTACTTCAACCTGGAATGTGCCCACCCGGACTCTATAGATGTATGCCCCCCCGAAAGGAGCATCGATCGGTATCCGGTGATGTATATACTGTGCTCTGGTTTGGCCCGGACTCAAAATCAAATCAACGGGTCCACACAACGGAGAAATCTTCATTCCCCAGGGGGTCTCCACCTCACTCCAACCCTCTATACTGACCGTTGAGTCTTCCCTGTTGGTCACAGTGACCATGAAATGTAAAGTGCCTCCCTTGTAGACTTGACTCGTATCAGAGAAAACCTCCACATCTATATAAGGACTTCGTGTCGGGCAATAGGGCTCCGGCTTTTATAATTTTAGTGGTGTACAATCTCTGATTTTCTAATCTTCCGTGCTTTTTATTTGCCATTCGGATTTCCATCATATCCACCGGATCCTCGGGAGCCAGAGCACATAGCTATAGACCCCCTCGATCTGGTGCGGGAGAGACTCGGATTTCAGCTTGATCTCGGCCGGCTCGGGCCACTTGGGGCCGTGGAAAATGATGCATGGTTGGACAGGGGGAGTATTATCAATCATCAAGAGCTCAAATCATTCCGTAGAACAGTCAGCCGCTTTTTGAAAACCGGCAGATCCTCCTTTAGAATTCGCCAGACAATCTCGAGGTCAATGCCAAAGTAATCGTGAACGATTCGATGGCGCAGACCAACGATTCTTCGCCATTCAAAGTCGCTGTGACGTGACTTGAAATCCTCAGACAAACGATTGGCTGCCTCTCCGTTGATTTCCAAGTTTCGAGCAACAGCGTCCACGGTCTTCTCGTCAGAGAGGAATGACTCATGATCGAGATCACGTGTGTATCGCTCGATCTTCTCGATCGCCTCCCAGATGTCTGCAAGAAGAAGATCAACCGGTCTAGGGGACATCGATGAGTTCCCTCTCGATTACGCGCCAATTGCGCGGTTTGATGGCTCGACGCGAAACGACCTCCGCGCGAACCCCGAGCAGCTCCTCGATCCTGTCAGCGAGGTCAACGAATCCCAGCCCGATGGAGGGATCCACCTCGACCAAGATGTCGACATCGCTCCCCTCACTCTGTTCTCCACGAGCATAAGACCCGAAGATCGCAATTCGCTTTAACCCGTAGCGACGGGTCAGTTCAGGCTTGGCCTTCTCCAGGATTTCATAAATCTCTTGTCTGCTTTTCATTGAAGAGCCTTCTGAATATGAGTCATGACCCTATAATTTCCCTGGAGAAAAGTAGACGTATTCATCCGCCTTCCCGGTCAAATAAATGGTGTGCATGGCCTATCCTACGAGTTCTATTCCGGACATGCTGAAATGACTCAGATCCCGGACAAGCCGAGATGACAAGGAATCTATGGGCAATACACGGTTTACCATTACACGGACTACGTCATTCTACAATAAGTTCAGAAAATTGTCAAGAAGGGAGGAAGGAACGTGCTGAGAAAGCTGGTGGAGGGTTCGCCGCCTTCCGGAAATCCAGTCTCGCGCCGAAACATCAAAAGTCCATTATTTACAATGCCTTGATAGCTTCCAAGCGCCGTTCTCCGAGTCCCGCTGCGAGAAATGTGTTTCTCCACATCTTCCCTAAACAGAGAATGGACGTGGGTTCGATTCCCGTTTGCGTATCAAACGCGGTGTTGCCGTAACCCCGGTTTGATACATAGGCGAGAAAGCAGCAATTGTCTTGACCCTATCTCGTCTTTTCGTCAAAACATTCTGGATTTTATTTGACAATCACCCGAGATAGAGCTAATATTATTGCTACTATGTCGGAGATACGTCAAATGGATAATCCAATGAAACTGAATGAATTTCTGTCACGGCACGCCGTGTTCACGGTGGACGAGCTGGACCGCTTCCTGTCTGCCAGAGGGTCCGGCAAGCCGAACACCCGCAAGTCGCTCCTGACCTATTACCGCAAACAGGGACGGATAATACCTGTGCGCCGCGGGCTATATGCGACAGTTCCGTTGGGTGGCGATCCGGCAACAAGCCAGGTTGATCCCTTTCTCGTAGCGGCCAAGATGACCGCGGACGCGGTCCTCGCATACCACACCGCCCTGGAATTTCACGGAAAAGCCTACTCGGTCTACACGAAGCTTTACTACGTATCAACGAGCAAATCCCTTCCGCTTACGTTTCAGGCTCATGAATTTGTGCGCGCTCCCGTACCTTATCCCCTCAGGTCAAAGGGTAAGGAGATGTTTGGAGTCACCAGCCACAAACGGTCTGGGGTGGAACTACGAGTAACCAATTTTGAAAGAACTTTTGTTGACGTGCTGGACCGGCCGGACCTGACCGGAAGTTGGGAAGAGATATGGCGGTCCCTGGAATCGGTGGAGTTTTTCGACCTCGATCAGATCATCGAGTACGTTCTCTTATTGGAGAATGCGACCACCGCCGCAAAGGTGGGTTTCTTTCTTCAGCAGCACAAGGAAACCTTGATGGTTGAAGATACCCGCTTGAATCCATTGCGAAAGATGCGCCCCCGGCAGCCTCACCACTTCATACGCGGTAAGCGCAAGGGCTGCCAGTGGGTTAAGGATTGGAACCTGCTGATTCCGGTAGAAATCCTGAACAAGTCCTGGGGGGAAGTGCTGTGAACTTCTCGTCCTCGGAAATAATACCGGTAGCCGAATCCAGCGGATTCAGGGCGGAGATGGTTGAGAAAGTGCTCCTCCTGCTGAATCTGTTGGATGCCCTGAACTCGCACCCATTTCTCAAGGGGAAATGGGCCTTGAAGGGCGGAACCGCCTTAAACATGTTTATGCTCAACCTTCCAAGATTATCCGTGGATATCGACCTCAATTACATCGGGACGCTGAATCGCGAGGGAATGCTGATAGATAGACCCAAGCTCGAACAGGCCGCCCAGGCGTTATTTTCCCGTGAAGGGTTTACCACCAAGAGGGTGCCGGACGAACACGCGGGCTGAAAGTGGCGGCTCTCCTACCAGAGTTTCACGGGACAATCAGGGAACCTCGAGGTTGATTTGAATTTCATGTTCAGACAGCCATTGTGGGATATTCAGCTCGCCGATTCTCATCCGCTCGGGGATTTCCAAGCCAAGAGTATTCCGGTGCTCGATCTGCACGAACTGGCGGCCGGCAAGCTCGCGGCCCTATTGGCGCGCAGGCAAGCGAGGGATTTGTTCGACTGTCACCGGATTTTCAATATGGATGATCTCGAACGCGACCGGCTCCGCATGGCATTCGTTATTTACGGCGGGATGAATCGCAAGGACTGGAGAACTGTTTCAATCGAAGACGTGGATTTCGATCCAGCGGAATTGACGAGATTGCTCATTCCCACTCTTGATGCTCGTGCAATGCAGGAACAATCACCTGCGGAATTCGGGGCGCGCCTTGTCAGAGAATGCCGGGAAGGCCTCGGGATGGTGTTGCCTTTCAATGATGCGGAGCGGGAATTCCTGGATTTGCTGCTCGACAAGGGCGAAATCGATTCGTCGATCCTGACGGCCGATGAAACCCTCCAAGAACGCATTGGGCAGCAGCCACTCCTCGAATGGAAAGCCCTCAACGTTCGGCAACATAAAGAAATTTCCTAAAGAACATCTTTACGGAATCACAAGAAGTTTCACCCATCACCTTCCGAATTCTTCCCTACAGATATTCGCCGTTCAATTCACTGGCGACCTCTCGAAAGCCTGCCAAGGCTGCCTCGATATTCTCCACGATTTCCTCTGCCAGTACTTCCGGTTCCGACAAGTTGTCAAGATCAGTCAGGCTGGCGTCCTTCAGTCATAAGATATCGAGGCCGACCCGGGCCACCTGGGTGAGCTTGAGTTCCATCTTGCGCGAAGTCGCCGAGGCCACGGAACCCTCGGCAATGTTCTGCACCCCGTTCCGGGCCGCCTGCACCATCTGGTCGTAGGTGCGGCTGCGCCGATGGATTAAGCGGTCACAGGAACGCGCGGTCACAAGAAAAACGAACCTCCCGACATGGCGCTTGCGGCACCCGGACCGGTTCGTTCAAAAATCAATGGTGGACACTGTCGCAAAGAATTCGAACCCTGGTCGATATACAATTTGAAGTCGATCTCCTTGAGACAGAGCCCCTCCCCCTCTATCAGCAGATTGCCGGAAGATCGATGCACTTGAACACGTTAGGACTCAGCAATGAAGCAATTGCACGGCACCTCGGTATTGATGGGAAGACTGTCGCCAAGGGATTGAAGTGGATGAAAGATAATTCTCTCAACCGAGAATGGAATTGTAGTGAGGAAAATCGGAAGAACCGAGTATGAATCCTCAGTGAAAGACAACCTTCGCCTGTTCTGTCCCATCAACTATCTCAAGATCGAAAACTTCGGAATCCCGGAGCGCTTCACTGTAGATGCCGACGCGCCCCTTCACGGTATAGACACCCTCTTCCACAAACTCGGGAATCGTCACTTCCAGTGTCTTACTCCGCTCCCCCGGTGGTATCGCTCTGTCGAGATATTTTATGGAAGTTCCGCTCACGGGTCCGCTGAAATCGATCCAGCCATCGATTGTCTGTGGATAGGGTGTGGGATTCGTTATCGCTGCTTCCCAGGATACGGTTGATCCGGTAAAGGCGATCTCGGGATATCCTTCAAATATGAGTAAACCATTAAACCGCTGGGGGAATTCAAAAGCCCCCATATCTATTCTGTCGCCGCCTCCTTCCGGGACATCAGACGTGGGATTTCCTGCATCGATACAGGGTGATCCGGGTGAGAGTGTATAATCACAGTCCTCGGGATCAACGAAGATCGGATCTTCATCAATATTTCCCACGTGAGGCCAGCCTCCCTCGATGAGGGAGAACTCTACTATTGAGGAGCGCCAGGATCTTCCACTTCGTTTTCGATATGAGACTGTTGAGTATATGTTATTCCTGTTCTCGTTCTGAGAACAAATATACTCATTTTGAGAACGGCCTGAAAGAGCAAACTTCTTCAACATCCTGCCATAGGGAATGGTCATTCCTTTGATCCGGGAATGGACAGTAAGAACCGGAATCCGACCAGCTGGAATGGGAATCGTGTCAGTCGGCCCTTCTGTTAGCAGATCACCGCGAAGTTCCTGAATGATTATACTTCAGTCCCGATATGGCTCAATGTTCAAAGCATCCAGTAAAGCATTCACCCTCTCATAAACATCCCTTTGCACTCTTTCCCTCTCCTCACTGTCATCTATTTCCAGGAAATTCACAACCCAGATAGGCCCCATTTCTATATCCTGGAATTTTGATCGGATCTTTCCAAGTCCTTCCTCGACCAATTTGTTTTCCAGGTATGGTTCGAATGTTTCTACCAAAGTTTGAATACCTCCCGGATAGAATAAAATGGTGAAATAAATGTCATAGGCGTCTTTCTCTCTGTATCTCTCCCATATCGCCATCCCTTTCATTACGAGGAATGGTATAAGATCGGCAACGTTTATCATCAGCTCATTAAAAGAGCCATCCGGCATCTTACCCTGCAATTTCACAGGAGTATAGTGTTCGAAGACCAGGTCACAACCGCGTGCCTTCCGCGCCCTGACATCCTGAATCTTCTGAGTTCTGTGAGATCGTCCTGTGCCTCCGTACTCACTCGAAAGGAGATCAATTTGGACCGTGATCGAAGGAGCACCTGCAACTTCGATTTCACGATGAAAAATATAAGGCTGCTTCTGCTGGAGGTAACCACGCTCTTTCAACAGTTGCAGAATAGTTCTATAGGATTCGTTGGAGATCTTTCGAAAATCGAGAGCGATATCGATATCAAGGCTCCCTGTATGTTCATCTTTCTTGTCTTCCAGGAGGAAATAGGGGATCCATCCTCCCACCAGCACTATCTGATCACGAAACTCACCCAGCACAGTCATCACCTCGATCAATACGGAGAGGCTGATCTCGACTTCCCTTTTTCCATAGTCACTACGATTTACCATCGCTTCTTCAGCCGATTCTCCAGGAGAAATTCAGCCGCATCTTCTCCTCGTTCCTTGTAACTTTGAAGGTCCAGATAGAGCTGGATATCTGAGACGATTTTGAATCCTTCTATTTCCTGTACCTTATAGAATATCCCCTCATCGTAGGGCACGAGGAAAGTGACATTAGGTCCTGACGTGACCTCTTTGAGCTTCAATTCATTCACTATTCTCTCGATTGGTTCGCACACGTAAGAGAATATCCTCTTGTATCGCAGGAAAGGTGCAACCCTGGAGGCCCCCGAGGTCAAAGTGAACGCATATTGAATCTGATCTCTTCTGCACACTTCCGATAGTCTCTTTTCGATAATCTCGATACTATCGAGAGAATAGAAATTCTTCAAACTGTTCTTCTGATAATTGTAATTTTCCGCCCACTTGTTTAACAGATCCAAGGGTTTTGACAGCCTGAATCTACTTCGCTTCCCTTTTCTGATGTCCTCCACCAATTCATATTCTAAAAGCCTTTTTCTTATGTTGGAAGCCATTCCAATACTGATTTCTGCTTCATCAGCCAGATCCTGTACGAACCACTCTCTCTTCGGATCGTCCAAAAGGACCCGCAAGGCCCGGGTAGATTTCCTGGCGAATATGGACTTCAAGGACCATCTGGAAGGATAAGGATTCGGCTTTCCCTCTATACTGATAAAGACACCATCAAATCTGAGAAGACAATTTCCGGCAAGGTCCACAAAACCAATCCCTTCCTCCTCACATATTCTCCTTGATTCACTGGAAACAAAAGGAGCACCGAACACACCATACACCTTGTTTTTTCCCATAGAAAAGGATTGAAGGAGGTTAGCAGCCATCCGGATATAACGTGGTTGACCGAGCGATTTTACTTCAAAAACCAGAAGGTAGCTTTCCTTTCTCCCTGTTTTCACCTCAAGGACATAATCCGGCCTCTTTTCCCGGCCAGCCAGACTCCTCCCTCCGTCTATCAGCTCAGAGGACACGATCTCCACAAGGCCAGTAGAAACCAATAATTCTCGGGTAACTTGCTCCAATTTCGTTATGATTTCTTTTTCATCCATGAGTATGTTTCACTAAAATGTGATGTTTCAGCAACTGCTGAAACTATAATATAAATTGAAACATAAGTCAAGATGTTTCAATAAAAAGTTTATTTTCAGCGATTGCTGAAACTATTATTTGCATTGAAACCCAAGAGTTTGGAGTGTGTTATATTTCACTGATAGTGGCGCCTCTTCTCTCCCGCCGCTTCATCCGAGCGAGTAAGAGGAAACTGAAGGAGCCGGTGAAGCGGCATTGACTCATACAATGGAACGAATGCGAAAAGTAGACTCAGCGGACACTATATGGACACCGGCGGGGAACAGGAACGCATAAACGCCTTTCCTGCAACAGGTTAGATGGTGGACACTGTCGCAAAGAATTCGAACCCTGGCAGAAATACCTGTTTCAGTCGATCTCATCGAGACAGCGCCCCTACCCCTTTATCAGCAGATTGCTGAAAAGGCAATACACTTGAACAAGTTAGGGCTCAGCAA
>CAZZKG010000005.1:94281-99346 GCA_964654825.1 uncultured Gemmatimonadota bacterium
GGTTAATGAGTATCCTATGTTAGATCATGTTGTGCCGTCCCTTGTGTTCAGTCAAATCTATGATTCTCCTCCATCTTCCCTGATCCGTTCATGGCCTCTTGCATTATGGACAGACTGGCTCATCATTCACACCACATTGTTATCAAAGGAGAATCCTATCGGAAGAGATTGAAATCAAAGTTCGAAAACGCTTGAAACCCGAAAATGCTCTGTTTAGATTAACGCTGGATATAGGGAAAGTGGGGAATACTTTTACCCTGCCTATGGGGAATATGTTAGCTCCTGACAAGGCCTCACGCTACGCGGTGTACGAGGCTGCGGATCTCTACTTCGAAATTCAAACAAGCATACAGGCGGCGCCTTTGCCTTCTACCTGGAAATTAGGGCCAGCGGGCCGTGCGGGAGAAGGACTTCGAGGCCTTCCGAAAGCTCATGGACCGCAGCCGCCGCTACTACGGCAATCGCCAGGGGTGAGGCTACATGCATTCATTGTCTTGTGCTGATATTTAATCGTATTCCTGCCACTGCTTGAAAATATGACAAAAGATGACTTTCAAAGCCGACCTTCTCATATGGTGGGGGCATGAGCACGAAACCTTGATAAGTAATCCCATGCTGAATGAGTTGCAAGACCTCCGTAACATTAAAAATTGCCTCGTTTCCCGCACCATTATCTCTCAGAGCATAAATGTTGATACCCAAGGTATCGTCATAATCACCGCCCGGATTGTGCCAGGGAGTATTCCAATCTACATATTCAGGAGACCAGGCAGTTGACACAGGAAACAGATGAACTTCCATTATTTCATCGATCGGTCCGAATGGGATGTTCAACTTCGCAATCTCAATATCAAAATCCTCAAACCTGTCGGGCAAGTCGAAATCAAATACAATACGGAATTCTCCCTTGCTGTTCTGGATAATCACATAATGAGAGACCTCCACCTCGTACATAGAGGCAATAGAAAACGAATGGCATCCCACGACCATAACAACAGCTTAGGCGACAAGAGTGTAAAGGCTTTTCATTTTTCTCTCCTCTAAAGATGCGAACGGAAAATCCCCTTACGGTTGAGGAAGAGGACAAGTATAACGATAAGGTTGCCACACGACGTTAGCGCTGAACTTATCCGGGTCAAGTGAATCCCAATAATTGTATTTCGCGAGAATTGTCTCGCTTGCGAAACTCTTTACGTGATACTCCAGACTATTGAAAATACAGTTATCTCCCTTATCCTGTTCAGAAATCCCCATATCCGGTTCACAGTTATATGTCAAAATGCCGGCAAATCGAGTATTGCTTACGTAATTTCTCCTCACGTAGGAATCTCCCCCGCTCAACACTATTCCCCAATTACCAGGGAGCAGCAAATCTATCACGTTATCTGTAATATCTGATCTATAGTTCTCAACTCCTATTGCATACTCTTCAGCATACTGCGTTATTTCGTTTTCAGCTATCTTGACATATGGAATGATGTCCGGGGGCCATGTCACGATGTTTTGAACAACCTTAGCGCCTATCGCAGTGTGAACAAAATCAGCATCTAAATCATTATTCTCGATAAAAATACTCCCGCCCCATAGATTCATTGCCTGAACATAAATTCCACTTTCAAAAATGACTCCCGAAAATGTATTATTTTCGATGTGCACATCATCACAGTTAAAGTTATAATAATTGTGTGCATAAATCGCGTTTGGAAAGTCTGATATATTATTGTAACTTATATTCGTCCCGACAGACCGCACAATATGAATACCAACCGAGTCGCTCGATATATCGCACCCAAGAATTTCCACATCCCCCTCCCAGTTCTCGACACGCACACCTTCAATAGCATGCTTAATTTCACAGTACTCGAGGGTATCGGTGCTCGCGTTTTCACAACGTATCCCTCCCCAATGCCAGGTACCTGGCGCGTATTCACTTGAAATGAAAGAGATGTAATCTTCAGGCGTTCCTTTTGATTGCAGTTTCCCATGAACGACGAGCTCCGCCGGATCTTCTATATTGGGCAGAAAAAATACATCAGTACCGGCTCCGATTGTGAGGGTAGCCCCACTTTGTATATCTACATCTCCCGTAATTAATCTGTCCTTGTTCCATAACGTAGATTCGACAATAGGGCCACTGTAGTATTCCGGAGACTGCATGTCGACCGTAGTCCAAATATCCGGGAAATCGAGATCTCGTACATCTTCCCATGCAATTGCAACATGACCCTCCTGTCCGAACATACGAGCATCAATTGCTGGAGCACTGTTACTGATGGCTGGATTACTGCCATCGTTGACCTTTAAATTCGGATCAGACCACGTTAGACCGCCATCGACTGACTTGGCGAAGTAGATGTCATTACTAGATGATTCTCTACTGCTTATCCATGCCACATAGAGATCTCCATTCTTATCTGCGACAATCTCAGGCCTGTTATTTTCTTCCTGCAAAGTCCCGCTGTCATCCACTCTGATATTGGAATCGCTCCAGGTCAATCCGCCATCAGTCGATTTGGCAAAGTAGACTTTCCAGTTACCATCATCTCGTCTATCATGCCATACGACATAGATGTAATCATTATCATCAATAGCAATCGTTGGTCTTGTTTTGATCTCTCCAGATCCATCGTCCACTTGGATGCTGGGCCGAATCCAGCTATTTCCGCCATCAGTCGACTTCGCTAGAAGAATGTGATAATTATCATTGTATCGTGAATCCCAAACCACATATATATATCCATCACTATCCACTGCGATATCAGGATTGTACTGATTCCCTTCTGCTGCATCATCTATTTGAATATTAGGAATAGTCCAATGCGAGCCGCCGTCAGTAGAAGCCGCGAAGTAGATATCATAATCTCCGCTCGCATTCCTGTTGTCCCGCCAGGTCACGTAAATGTTGCCGTTATTCTTATCTACAGCTAGAGAGGGTGTTGCTTGATCACTTGCTGTTCCATCATCCACTCTGATATTGGGAGACAGCCAACTCAAGCCGCCATCGGTGGATTTCGAGTAGTAGAGATCAGTATCAATGCCGAGTCCGACATTCTCCCAGGTTACATGAATGGTTCCATCATTTGCCTTGTCCATCGAGTTCCTGATGTTGGAAGGATAAGGAAGGTCATAATCATTCACTCTTCTATTGGGGTGGCTCCAATTCCTTCCGCCATCGGATGAATCTGCGAATTTAATATCCGATGCCCCCTGCATAAAATGCGTCCATGCGACCGATATGTTCGCTCCTTTCCGATAGATCAGAGAAGGCTGTCCGTGGCTTATGAACATATCATCATTCACTTTGACGTTGCTCTTGAATGCATCCAATCCCAGTTGCTCATACTCGCTCGGTTGGGATGAGCTTATTCTCTTTTGCGCCAATAGGCTCAAAGTTCTTGGATCAGAAATATCTAATATCAGGGTATCTCCACCATCCCACACGATGGCGATATCTCCCTGGATGCTGTAATCAGCAGAATCCATGCTCGTATTATAATAATCCACTAAAAGCGTATCCTGGGTTGACACATCATGTACCTTGAAAACTCCAGTCTCCAGCGTAAAGGAGTATTGAGATTGACCCAATAACCCATTCCAGGTGCAAATGAAAATGCAAGAGACAATGCTGGTGAGAATCAGGATTCTGCGTAATCTTGACATCGTCGTACCCTCCCTTCAATCACAAAACATACGAACAGCCAAGGTTATTTCAGAATTACCATTCTCCTGTTTGTCGCATAATCTGCCACCCTTAACTGATAATAATATGTCCCGGAACTGACCCGTTCACCCATTTCATTGCTTCCATTCCACAGCACGCTGTATTTGCCGGGAGATTTCACACCTTCGCGAAATCGTCTCACAAGTTTTCCTCTCATATTATAGATCGAAATGAGAACCTCTGCCTTCTCAGCTAATTCATAGGGTATTCTGGTAACCGGGTTAAAGGGATTCGGGTAGTTCTGATAGAGGACAAATGTTTCCGGGATGTGTGGCGATTCTTTGTCTTTTTGATTCTCAACGTTAGATCCTGATCCTGTCTCTTTCAAAATCACGAGAGCCGTGCTGTCTGCAACATAGACAAGTGAATCCACTACGTGAATATCATAGGCATAGCCGGAGGTGTTGTAGTGTGCAAAATCAGGATAGACCTTTTCCACCCCTGTGTCGCCCTCTGCGACATATACTTTATCGCCAGGCAGAAACGCTTGAAAAATACCGATGGCCATTCCCAAGTGACCGGCATCGGCGATTGTTGCTGGGACTCTAGGATCAGTAACGTCAACCACCGGAACATACCTTCCATCCGCTACCCAGAAATACCTTTCTGTTTCATGTTCAAAATCAACCTCATAAGCGAATCCACCAGACTGATTACCCCAGAGACCCGTTTCAAAAGGATTGCTGGGATCAGAAATGTCAACAACAAATACGGGAACACCAACCGATACAAAAGTGTACTTATCGTAATCAATTGTTCCTGCGTCAATGCTGATTGCGGGCCCCATATTCGACAAGGTGTATCCCCGGAATTCAGGATTGGCCACATTCGATACGTCATACACACTCATTCCCGAATCGCTGTCGGCGATGTACGCGAAGCCATCCCACACTACGATATCCACAGCAGAATCCAATGTATTGAAGTTTCTCACGAAGCTCACTTGCACCGGGTCTGAAATATCGAAGATAGCCACGCCGGAATCACCATCAGCAATATATGCATAGGGGCCATCTATCCAGACCTCGACCGCGGTACCGGGAGTGGCAGCGCTGTAGAGAATTACTGGACTATATGGATCCGAGACATCGACCACCACCAGGCCTCTCGAATTGGCGATGAAAGCCTCGTTCTCCTCCACAATCACATCCCGGACAGACCCCGGGATCGGCAACTGAGAGAGGAACTCGAGTTCCACCGCCACAGCGGGGGAAGGATAACACATGAATAGAGTGAATATAAGGAAGAAGGGGGGAGAGAGAATGCAGGAATGAATTCTTGCTTGGAAAAGCTTCGGTTTCTCCATTTCACCCCCAAAGAGGTATTCATAACACAAATTATACT
>CAZZKG010000006.1:0-69753 GCA_964654825.1 uncultured Gemmatimonadota bacterium
TTTCCCCATCCCGGCACGGTTGGAGGGGAGGACGAGGAATCGAGAAACCGAAAAGGTGAAATGGAGGCCGGAAGCCGGCAGGTAACCCGCCGGGATCAGGATGCCCAATACCCTCCCAAGTCAGAACCTACTTTTTCAACAACCTCTTATATTTTTGCTTGACACAATGCATATACGTCATTCAGGTAACTTTATCAGGTGAAAATCTGTTAACGCCCTTGTTCAATGCTGATCTCAATATCATTGTCCTCGCACCACCGACGCAACGCTTCCTCAATTGCCGCCTCTTCGTAACCATACCATTGCTGGAGCACGCCACGGGAGTCGAGAAGGTCCTTGAAGCGCGCATAGGCCCCGGAGCGACTGAAAATGGCCTGTACGGTGTCATATGATTCCGGCAGATGCTTCTCGGCAAACCTCAATACCAGCGCCTTCCCAAGATCGAGATCATTCTTGTGGGGAATGGCGATGTACCTTGAGGAATCCTCGATATCCTCCGGCAAGGGTTCTTCGTCATCACAATATTCACTACGCCAATAGATCGCACCGGTCTTTACGCACAGGTAGGCTTCGTGCTCCCCCAGTTGTCCGAAGCTCACGAAATCGAATGCGTCCCGAATCTCCGCGAATTTGACTGGCATGGTAGTTGTGTGTTGCGGCTAACAATTAGTATCTTGTTCCGTATATCCTGTTACACTGCAGAATTCTGCAGTATATCTCAGAGAAAAATGATGAAAAGGCTCCTCATATTCCTCCCCACTTTCAATTTCGTAAATCCTCTATCACAGTATATCCAGATATCTTGTGAACTTTGCTGCATAGCTTGATAAAGTTTGCGGTTATCTATGATTCTCTATCCAAGGGACTACATACACCGTGACCTCAACGGTCTAACAGTGAGTAGTAGATAGCAAAGGCTAAGATTTCACTTCTTCTTCTATTTTGATTCTACCTTATCCCTCAGAGAATGTCAAGCCGAGAATCTCATTTTCCTGGGTGAATTCCTGCCGATCCTCCTCATAGAGGACCCCATCAGGCGCTGCCCGGCAGCCGGATTCCCCCTCCAGGGCACACTGACCATTCCTTCCGCCAGTACCGGGGAGCTCGCGCTTTTTTCTCATTTCCCGTTCTCTTCTGGCCACCAGCAGCAGAATTCCTCTTCTTCGTCGCTCACCTGTGTTCTGTTCGCGTACCAGCCAATAGCGGGCATTCTCCCATCAGTGACTTTGAAGTTGCTTTCTACCTGGATGCCATCGATACAGCCAGCATTATAATGTCCAAGAATTATCAATTTCCAGTCGAACCGGATTCCCTGGTATTTATCACATTCAGCTAGGATGTTTCGGGAATAAGCGGTACACCTTCAGTTTTGAATTGGCCCATAATGCTCAAATGGAGCTCCTTAGTGAGCCATGTCTCAAGTATGGTAACGTATTTTCTCCCGGCAGGGACCACGGCCGAGGGGATTCGGGGGGCGACGGCTTGTCCCCGGAGGAGTGCCCGATTGAGGAAGCGACCAGGCGGATGTCTCCAAAATCAGCCTTAGGGGCGGAACCCCTATGGAACTGCTGTGTTTCATTCCCAGAAACGTTACCGTAATTATGAAACACAGCACTTAGCGTTCCTTCAGAAGATTCTCAATTTCTCGGCGGAGTGTGGGCAGGTTGTTTTGTATTACGTCCCAGACTACCTGATTGTCGATAATATCATAGCCGTGGATAAGAATATTGCGAAAAGCGATAATCCTCTTGTAATCGGTGATTCGAGAGAGTGTCCCAGGATCATATTTAGCTATCCGGTTCAGCGCTTCTCCGATTATCTCAAACTGCCGTTCAACACCAGCCCGAAGCAGGTCGTCGTTCGAGTAATCCTTCATCGTCCTGTTCTTCGTAAACCGCATGAGGCGTTCTGTAGCTTGCTGAATCTCCGAGAGATACTTCTTGGTTTCAAGCAGCATAGACCACCTTTCGACTCTTATTGATCGATTCAAGGAAATAAGGATTATTGACAGCGCGGGCCATGACAAGGTCTACCGGCCGTTCAAAAAGTTCCTCGAGCGATTCAAGCAGGCCAAAATAGACGTCGGCGTATTCACCTGACTTGAGAGGTAGAAACTCAACCAGGAAGTCGAGATCACTTTCTAGCCTATCGAATGTCGCTTCATTCGTACCCGAGCCGAAGATTTCCAGGCGCTGTACACGGTATTTTCTACATAATCCCTTCAGTTCGTCAAGCTTCTCTTCAATGATTCGGTTCAATTCGTATACTCCTTGAAGTCCGGCAGCTTTAAAATATGATAGACAGTCCGTTCAATAATACAACATCTCATCTAAGAGTAAGTATATTCACTTCAGAAGTGCCTGTCAACTGATTTCAGATTTGTCGTGGTGAAAGCCCCACACATTGCGGAATGCATCGGCCACATCGAGTGCAGGATTAGCAGTGAGGTGATTGCCGGGGACCATTCCCTGTTCATGTGCGACGTGGAGCTCGTCATGGTCGAATCATCACTCTTCGACATAACCTGGACCACCGAGTATGACGAACTGCTCACCCTGCATCACCTCGGAAGCGACTTCTTCGCCCCCATCGGGAAGAGGAAGGAGATAGCGGAGTATTGATGTTTCCCGCAGGGATCATCAACCGTTGTTGACAGGCAGTGTGGTCTGGTTTCATATTTACTTCAGTACCACCATTCTCCTTGTTTCTGTGAAGGTGCCTGCCGCTATTCTGTAGAAGTACACGCCGGAAGATACGGTTTCACCATATTCTGTCGTTCCATCCCAAATTACGCTGTACCTTCCAGACTCCATGTCTTCATCTACAAGTTTTTTAATAAGTCTTCCTCTCAAATCATACACAGAAACATTCACCCCAACTGCTCTATCATTAACTGGAATATCGAATTTTATCATCGTCTGTGGATTGAATGGGTTGGGGAAATTCTGACTGAGGGCAAATGATTTGGGAAGCTGGATCTCGGAGGAAGCCAGTGACGGAGATCCAAGTTCACCTTTTTTCCTCGATTGATCTCCATTAGTACCAATCATACCTGCAACCGATTGACTACTTCCAAAGATATCTGCAGTGAACTCGAAGGTTTCTCTACTCCAGATTCCTTCATGCCACGCCCCGTGAGCATTCACCTTCCAGTAGAAATGCAGGTATCGAGGGAGTGGTTCAATGTCGTGACCTTGAAGAGTTGTGCCGGTGTTTCCTGTTAGGTTTTTCCCAAGGGTATTCACTCCGGTGTTTTTCACAGGAGTATCACCTTTCCTTTTGGAAGAAACATCCGATGGGATTGACTCATCCTTAGCATCAGATGATGGGTTCTTCTTAACTGCAACCGGCTCCAACCTATCAGCGACAACACTTTTCCCTGATAGAGTGTGAGTACTTTTTTGTAATCCTCCGACCGGAATTTTGGCCTTTGGTGTTCCACCCGGAGATTCAGGCTGGAAGAGATCAGGCAGTGTGAGAAGATACTCACTCTCCGGGATATCCACTATCACGACGGAATCAGAAAAGTCCGGATTCTGTGCGATGTGAATAGAGTAGTAGGTCTCATGCCCGGGGTTGGGATCGACCGCATCTTCCCAATCGAGGAGAAGCGGTAATGGCAGGGTGTCCTGGGTATCTGGTGAGATGAGGGAGAATGAATCCGGCGGGAGGTTCTCGAAGGTTTCGAAGGTAAATGGGGTGAAGGGGATATCCTGCACTTGCATGTCCTCAGCGAGTACTATGGTACTGTCTGTGTAGGTGAAGTTAGCAGGGTCAGTACATTGCGCCATGGGATAAGGGTCCTGAAAGGTTGCAGCAGCGGAAAATCCGTGCCGGATCGGTACCGATGAGAGCGGTCTATTCACAACTGCCTGGGAGAGAAAAAGCTTGGAGTTGACAAGCAAAATCCCGTTGACAAAATAGGCCGGGAACACCTCGCTCCATTCGTGAAAACCTGCGATGATTTCGAAAGGGATCCCGGTTAAGGAAGGTTTTCAATGAAGAAGGAGGCAGCTGTCCTCCCCAAAAATCAGTACTCAGCACCGAGGGAGAAGTAGCTCCTCCCTTTACAGGGTTTTTGCTAACTCGTTGACCCCTAGGAAATTGTCAACCAGAACGAAATTTCTTAAAGCACAGCACTGCTCACGATTAGATCCAGTCCTCAGAACACCTCACTCTCAGCACCCCCAACATTACCCTTGCAATTTTGCATTTGAAATGCAAATTTACATGAAAAGGAGATCCTTATGCCAGGTAAATACTTCGAGCGAACACTAGAACCGATCATAATACGCGCTGCAAAAGAGTTCCCCGCAGTCGTATTAACGGGTCCTCGTCAATCGGGGAAGACCACACTCTTGAAACATCTCTTCAGCAAAGCATATCACTATATATCACTGGAACCACCTGATGTCAGCATAACTGCCACAGAGGACCCCCGTGGATTCATTGAATTGTATCCGCCACCGGTAATCTTCGATGAGATTCAATACGCACCCGATCTGCTCCCTTATATAAAGGAAAAAATTGATTCAGCACGAGATAAATCAGGGCAGTTCATTCTGACTGGGTCACAGAACCTGCTCCTAATGGAACGTGTAACCGAATCTATGGCCGGACGGACTGCTATGTTGCGTCTCATGCCGCTCTCCCGGCGAGAGGCGGAGGGCCAACCTCATGCTCTATTGCCTTGGGGGTCGAAGAAACGAAGTGCTCCACGGAAAGCTCTTTCACACAAAAACCTCTAGAAGTCCTTCTTGCGTGGTAGCTATCCCGAGTTAACCACTCAAACTAAGCGTGACGTTACACTCTGGCATGCAAGCTACGTACAGACATATCTCGAACGTGACGCTAGGACACTTCGCCAGGTCGGAGATTTAACTCAGTTTCAGAATTTTATTCGCGCACTGGCAGCACGAAACGCTCAGCTATTACACCTCACTGACCTGTCGCGCGATCTTGGAATCGCAGTCAATACCGCAAAGGCCTGGATCTCCCTTCTGGAAGCCACGTACCAGATAATCATACTTCGTCCTTTCTTTGTGAACATCGGCAAGCTCAGACTTTTGCAACAAACATATCCGCCAAGAGCTCCTGGGCCATACGAAAAATCGGTCTGAAATACGTCGCCAGAGTGCCCGCATATCTCGACTTCTTAAACGCCTCCATGTGCACGGACTTATAAGAAAAATACCACATTCCTATCGTTGGCGTGTAACTGTCAGAGGAGGGATGATCATGTCAATGGTCTTGAAACTCCATCATGAAGGATATCCTGAAATCCTTATGAATCAAGCTGCTTGATAATGAAAAACTTCTGCGCATTTTGCGCATAACTTACGGAGTAAGACACTAAATAGAAAATGTTTTTCGTGAAGTGTACCACCGGGCCGGGCCGCAGTTTGAGACCTCCCCAAGGCTTCAGGGGTATGATGTGGAGCTTCCTGTTTGACTTCCCCCCTTTTTGAGATTATGTTTGATGTAACTTTTTACCATGAAGGAGTACTGATGAAACAGGGACAGCCGCGAAAACTGAATATCGAGCTTGGAGAGAAGGAAGCCGAAGGGATCTATTCCAACTTCGTCCTCATCACCCACAACCCTTCCGAGTTCCTTCTGGATTTTGCCAGGGTGGTGCCCGGTGTGCAGAAGGCCAAAGTGTATGCCCGGATTCTCATGAACCCCCAGCACGTGAAATCTCTCCATAAAGTATTAAGTGACAACATCGAGCGATTCGAAAGCAAGTTCGGGAAGATCACTCTGCATGGTCAGGAAGACAAGAACATCGGTTTCCAGTCGGGACCGAAAACTGATGAATGATCATCCGGAAATCAGACCGGGATCACGAGGACGCTCAACCGGCCTCGATGCGTCATTGTATTTATGAACAGGGCCACTAAGTGGTATTCCGGAAAATCGGGATGAGGTTACGGATCAAAAACGCCTCTCGGCCTGAAACTCGAAGGCTTTTTCCGCCTGCCAGCTCTCGAAATCGAAACCGGAAACATAGGTACTCTGTCTCACATTGGTCCTCAGCATCTTGCACCGCAACGTGTAATTCTTTCCCAGAGTTTTTTTAAAAACGAGCTGACATCTCTCCCCCTCACCCGACAGCTTCAACACGTGTGACCTCCCGGGAAGACCGCTCTCCACGATGTACAGTGAACCACCCTCGCTTGACCGGTAAGACGTGAACCTGATCCTGATTTCGATCCCGGCCGGCAGGGGTGATTTTACCTCCACGTACAGAAGCGAAGAACGCCATTTTTTTTTCGTCTCATTTTCCGTTTCATCCCCGACCTGAATCTGCGCCCTGGTCTTCAGGATGACGTTCGATGCGGGTCTCAGGATCCAATCCCACCGAATTTTCCAGCGACTCTCCCGGTCACCTTCTCCTCGACTTGAATCCAGTTCACGCCCAGCCACCGAACAGATCATCGTGATCTTCCTCGCTGGCCTTGTTTTAACACATGCCGCCACTTCATCGAACCTAGCGTGGTGCGAGCCGGCCTCCGGGAAGAGCTGTCTTCCAAAATCCCGGTAGATACTGAATTCGATTTTTCCGCCTTTCCCTGCTACCAGACCGAAATAGGCCGCTTCAAGATTTCCGATACCCGATCCACCGAGTGACATGTCAAAACCGAACGGAGCGAAGTAGTCGTGTGACAGGCGCCGATAGAGAAATACAAACGCGGTACTCCCGTGACTTTTCTCCAGACCGGTAAGAACACCGTTGCCGGTGCCGGATTTCTTTGCGATCTCGGTGAACCAGCGCAGCTGACGCAGCAATGTGACTTCACTCATTCCGGCGACATAGGAGCAGCCCTTTCCGGTTGTGAGAAACGAACCCCGGATCCGGATTTTCTCCCGGGGACGCAGACCGAAATCGAAAGAACTCACCCGCCCCGGGTCGGTCCCTGCATCGTTCGAACCGTGTGTGAAATTCACGTCGAAGGAATCTCTCGAAAGGCTTACCGCCCCTCCCCTCAGGATCCTGTTGTCACTTGTACCGGTAGTACCCCTAACACTTCTCCCGGAGAACGGATAGACCACGGGATTCTCAGGAGACCTCAGGCTGCCGAAAGCCGACCAGGCGAGGAGCCCCTGCCCGAGTGACAGGTAGAGATCACCCGCCGTCACCGAGAGATCGGCGGAGAACGGGGGAGTCATCCGGATGTACCCGGCGGTAATTTTCTTCTGCTGGTACTTCTTTGTTACCTTGAACGCAGTCCTGAACCGACTTCCCGATCCGCTCAATCTCATTCTGAGATCGCCTCTCCCGGCCACTCTCCTGGTGTCGATTCTCGCCAGGAATTTATTTTCGGGTTCAATCTTCACGCAGGGAACAATCTCCCGGTACAGGAACTCGTTCATCCCTTCCACCTTTTTGAGCTGAGAGAGTTTTGTGAATTTTCCCCTCGTTTCTCTGAACCTGATGATCCTCCCGGCAAGGATCGAATCGATCCAAGGGATCAGGAGAAGATCTCCGGCTGTCGCTCTGTTCAATGAGACGGGATCTGTTTTCAGGTCCTCGAGTCTCTCCCAGACATCCACTCCGTTCTCCTCCGTGAGATCCTCGAGGTATCCGGAGATATCCTCCTGGGCACAGAGACCTGATATGACAAAGACGAGTAGAAGGGCAAGTAGAGCCGGTGTGCGCATCAGTTCAAAGAAGGTGTGAAGCTGATGGAGATCGACCTCGTCTGGCCCAGATCCGAATGTTCTTCGACACCGAGATCAATCTGGAAAAATGATATCCGGATCCCCAATCCGACTGAAAAGAGGGAAGGGTCCTTTCCCATACCCACGCGAACAGAGCCCCCCCGCCACAACTCTGTCTCAACCCCAAGACAGAACTCGGGAGGATACCTGCTGCTCTCCTTCATCTCGAACAGGATGATCGTCATGGTGCTCGGAATCCTGAGCGATGCAGACAATGCCGTCACCGGTCTCACCTCCTCTTTGATAGAATCACCGAACCTCACGATGTCTCTGAGAACAGCACCGAGAACGATCGGTCCCCGATCCCTCTCACCGTAACAGAATCCGAAGGACAGCGATCCAAAGGATTTCCTGCCGAGGTTTTCGATCGCCACGCTGTTCAGGGAGAGAGAGCCACCCAGCAGAAAAAACCCGGTTTTCCTTCCTATGCTGCATGAGACTTCTTCCTCCCGGTAAAGATCATTACCAAACCGTGAGAATCCGCCCCCGATCCCGACCGACTCCCATTCCAGGGATCCCCAAAAAACGATCGAGAGAAGACCGGGGACACTGTAAGGTTGCGTACTCGCTCCGGACAGGGTCAGTTTACCCGCACCCGCGGCCTGAGCCGGGTTGCTTCTCCCCAGAAACCCCGGTCCGGGGAGGAGGACGGAACACCGCCCGAGACCCGTTGAAGCGGCACCAGCATCTCTCACCTCGAAGAGGGGAAGCGGGTATGCGGGGAGGATCCGGGAATTGACCATGATGATGAGGAGCAGGAATGTCCTGGCTGCTATAGCACCGGTACGCATCGGGATACTCAAAACTCAAAAACGGGGGGCAACGACGACTGTTTTTTTCAAAAGAATTCTCTCCCTGGACACTTCTTCCTGACAGTCGAGGAGGAGGATGTACAAACCCGCAGGGAGGACAATTCCGTCTTTGGATCTCCCGTCCCACAGAAATGAACCTTCCCCGGAAGCCCTGACCCCTTTTATCACCGTGGCCACTTCGACACCTGCCATATTGAATATCCTGAGGGAGAAAGACGCAGAGAGAAACGGCACCCGGTATGATATATAGACCCGGTCACTCTTACCATCACCGTTGGGAGTGATAACAGAGGGGTACACCGTCAGGCCCCTTCCCTCCGGAATACTTTCCAGAGCGACGCTGTTTCCCCTCCCCGGCGTCTTCCCGCTTTCATCGAGTGAGAGTGCCCAGTTAGAGGGGATAAGAGAGTGGACACCGGCACTGACCCTCTCCCATGACACGCCAACACCATCGGCCGGCGCCACTCCATATCCCACTGAATCCACCATCGTACCCCACCGATCACGGAGTACGACCGAATCTCCACTACGGTTGAAGACCGGGAACGACACAACCTC
The DNA here is from genome assembly GCA_964654825.1 of uncultured Gemmatimonadota bacterium. Classification (GTDB taxonomy): domain Bacteria; phylum Gemmatimonadota; class CAZMKB01; order CAZMKB01; family CAZMKB01; genus CAZZKG01. The sequence goes on from CAZZKG010000006.1 coordinate 9,093, forward strand.
CACGACCCTGAAGGGAGGGACCGTTCCGTTGTACTTGAGAAACTCATCCCGGTTGCCGGTCAGGACCAGGCACGCATACCCCGGGATATAGATCTCCCCTTCCGGGAACTGTGCACTGTTTTCCCCCTCATCCGCCAGCTGCCACCCGCTTATCCTGACGAGATCCGGTCCACTGTTTATGATCTCGATCCACTGTGGTTCATCACCCGATCTCCAGGCATAGATCTCATTGATCACGACGGCGGTAAGTGAAATCCCAACTCTGATGCTCGTTTTCGCGGTATCGTTGTCCCCGTAAAAGTCTCCGGCAGCGTTGACATAGGCAACGAGAGAATACAACCCGGCTCTGTTACTCGACCACCCGGTCTTCACCAGGACACTCTCGCCGGAAGCGACCCCTCCCTGCACATCGACGACTCGAAACGGTGAGAGCCCGTCGAGGTCTGCTCGAAACCCCTCGGTGGCGTAATACTCCACTGAGAGGACAGGCAGGTTTTCACGCCCGAACCCGGCTACTGTGCAGGAGAGCTCGACCTCCTCCCCCACGTCGATCGACTGTTTCGTCGGATAAAGCTTTTGATCGATCAGCATCGCATCCACACTGCGGTTCTGACTGTTCGCCGCGCCGGGAGTAGCCCCGGCGGAAGAGATACAGCCACCCCAGTTGGAAGGTGAATCGGGGAGACCGGGATCCAGACGCTCGAGAGATATGCCGTCGCCGGGATCACCGGGAAAACCGTCGTCTTCGTCAGGAGTGCCGAATGTATCGACCACCCTCTCGTCGGCATCCAGGAGAAGAAGCGGATCGGTGGTCGAAAGGCCGTCTCCGAGAGTTGTGTTTGCCACGGTGAGTACCAGCGTGGACTCAGGCACAGTGAAGGGAAACGGGGGTCCGGAATCGGTCACCTCGGGATCGACGATCAGGGCAAAACAATCCGGGGGAAGAAGTGTCGTCCCGAAAAGCACCCCATCCCACGGAAGATCCGGATCTTCCCAAGCTCTTAGCTCATCTCTCGCATCCCCGTCATCGATGAACCAGCCCCAAAGATCCACGGCTTCTTCGGAATCATTGAGGATTTCGATGAACTCGAACCGGTCGCCGCCCGAACCACTTCCTGAGTCCTGGCCGGGGGCGTTCGCGAGCACTTCGTTTATCACCACCGTACCGGCGATGCATTCCCCGGATGCCAGGAGAGGGAGCATCGTCAGAATGAAACCTCTCAGCCATTTTTGTGATGTGGTCTTCGACAATCTCACAATCAACCCCTGAGTGTGGGTGGCAATACGGCTTCTTCAGGCAAGGGGCATGCCGGAGTAGAAGAAAATGTCCGGGGGCGTATGCTCTTACATGACAATCGTTTAAATAATTCGAAAACTTGAGCTTCTAAGGCGGTAGGTATCGAATTGTACGAGGGATGCCGGGACACAGGTGGAAGTCGTTGCCGTTCACCCGATCACCCATCGGAAAGAACCGACGACCTTTCGTCGGAAGCTCCGAATTCCTTTCGCCGGGGGATTCGCGACCTGATGCAGGGATGTTGACACGATCTCCCCTCACCCGTATAATCTGAGTGAGAGAAGGGGAATCCTATCACATAGTTTCACCTGGCGAAGTTTCGGATCATCTTCACATGGCTCTACCAGGAAAGAAGTTTTCGTATTACAGAAACCTCTCGAGGGCCCAGCAGCGGATCTACGACAGGAGCGATGCGATCGAGACTATATCTCTGTCGCATGCCGAACGCTACCCCCGTGTCATCAAAGACTTGAGGTCCTCGCTCGAGCGCGATAGCCTGTCAGAGACGAAACAGGCGGTCGAGCGGCTTGTCAGGGGTCTCTGCCAGGATTTCAGGGTGCCGCAGCTCGCTGTGAAGGTTCTCGCCCGCCGACCGTCGGGGAGCTGGGGTGAGATGCATGGCCTCTACGAACCGGAAGAACGAAGATCTGACGTTCTGACCGTCTGGATGCGCACCGCGAAGAGGAAACAGCCTGTCGCCTTCCGGACTTTTCTGAGAACAGTCATCCACGAGTTCATTCACCACCTCGATTTCGCGCACTTCAAACTTCCGGATTCGTTCCACACCGAGGGCTTCTTCAAACGGGAATCCAGCCTGCTCAAGCAGCTGCTCGGGGAAGAGAAGCAATCAGCCGGGGGGAGTTGATCGATTTTCAGTCATTGATGCTTCTTCATCTGTTGATCGCCCCCCCTGATCAGCTGCAATTGGACCGACCGTTCGATCACGTGCACTCACTTCGAGATGTGCCGCACTCAAAGAGCAGATTATTCTTGACAAACACATAATATTGTGGTAGCATAAAACAAAGGGATCGACAACATACCATCCCGCCATCTCCTCCTCCGGAGGTCCTCGATGGACAGAAAAACAACCTCCCTGCTTCTCCTAATCACACTCGTCATCTTCTTCGCCATCTCCTCCACCGAGAGCCGGAAGATCATCGAAGATGAATCCGGAACGAGTGCCGACGCGGCCCTCTACCTCGGGCCCGGGGAGGGCACACCGGTTCTCGAAGGTTCATCGTTCGGCTCCTGTGATATCGCCAGGGATGACTGCGGTTCAATTACTCCGCACCCTTCTTCAGGTTATATCGCTGATGGTGCATACAATGCCATAGATGAAACCATCTTCTTTGTAAGCGTTCCCGGGACAGCTGAGGGAGTGTTCCAGTTCGATCCCCTCACCTGTACGATCGTCTCCGGAACATTCTACAGCATCAACTCCGGATTGTCGCAGCGAGGAATCGCCTTCGATCCGTCCAGGTACCAGTTCTGGGCGGGCGGTTGGATAGACTACTACATGAATCAACACGACGCAGCACCTCCTTATCCCAACATCTCATACAACTATGTTGGAATCGCAATAGCTTCCGGAGCGATAGACCCGGCGAACGATTACCTCTTCATCGGAACGAACAGCTCGTATGACATGGTATACGCCTATGACATCTCCACCGGTTCTCTCGGTGAACTTCTCGGTTCCTGGATCGTCCCATGGCAGCAGGGATGGGATGGCTGGGACATGGCCGGCATGGCCTTCGACGATGACAGCGGCCAGCTCCTCATTGTCAACCAGTATCTCGGCGGACCCGGCGAGGCGATGGAGGAATTCGATTTCGACATCGAGACCGGACTCACTCCCGCCGGATTCTGCACGCTCGACAATACGACGTATGCCTGGGGGATAGGACTCATAGAAGACGGGGATCCCGCTCCCGGCACCTTTTCGGCATTCGTCACCGACGTCTGGCCTCTCTATGATCCGCCGTTCGATATCGATGAGTACGGTGAGCCCGATGTCGATCCACCCTACGAACTCGTGTGCACAATCGCCGGATTCGGGGTCGAGCTCACCTGGATAAACGGGGAAGAATACGACGAAGTGAACATCTCGAGAGATGGAGATCTTGTCGCCATTCTCCCGGGCGATGCCGCCTATTATCTCGATGCCGGCCCCGGTGCCGGCTTTCACACATACAGCGTCGTGGGTGAAACCGTCCAGGGGGAGAGCCCTGAAACCACCTGCGATGTCCTCGTATACCCGGGTCCAAAACAGACCTGCTTCGATTTCGAGCTCCTCGACGGCGGCTGGGCGCCGGGAGGAGTCGCCGACTGGGAGTGGGGATGGCCGAGCTATCAACTGGACGGCAAGGCGTGGGAGACCAACATCGGAGAAAGGTATTTCAACGACTCCTGCGGATGGCTTGATTCACCTCCCTTTCAGCTCGGGCCGTCGGGAGGATGGCTCGTGTTCGACGTGTACACCTACGTGGAGTGCTACTGGGACGGCTGGAATGTCCAGATCTCAACGGACGGCGGCACACAGTGGTCTGTCATCGAACCGCTCCACGGGTACAACCAGGGAGTGCCGGAAGGAGCATGCAGGGAAGGTCTGGGCGGCGACACGTCCTGCGGTTACCGTGAAGTGGAAACGTGGGAGTTCGATCTGAGCGATTATCCCGACGAGACGATCAGGATCAGATTCCTCATTGAATCCGATCAGAGCATCGCCTACACCGGGGTGATCATCGACAACCTCTGCGTCTATGGAATCGCCGGGCCCGAAAGGTATCATAAGGAAGCCGTGCCGGGACTTTAGGGGGGTGATCGCATTGACTCGAGGAATGTTTGTCCATCTCACGAGAGCGTTTTGCGGAATACTCTGCGTCTCAACGTATCTTCATGCGCAAGGGGAGGCATCCAGGCTCACCCGTTTCCCCGAGCTGGACGGTTTTCCCGTCTCCTTCGAAGAAGACGTGTTTCCCTCCTCCGGTATGAACGTGGGGGATATCGACGGGGACGGCGACCTCGAGATATGCTTCGGTACACGGCGCGGTGCTCTCTTCGCTTACCACCACACCGGCGCCGTTGTCGAAGGATGGCCCGTCGGTATGGAAGGTGGATGGCTTGAAGCGACCCCTGCCCTGGTCGATATCGATAACGATGGCGATCTCGAAGTTTTCGTCACGAACGGTACTTATCTTCACGCCTTCCATCACGATGGAGAACCACTGGAGGGGTGGCCGGTCGCTCTCGATCATTCCGTTCACAGTGATGCCACACCTTCGATCGGGGACCTGGACGGTGACGGAGATTACGAGATCGTTCACGGCGCCGCCGAATATCCCTGCCTCATCTTCGCCTGGCACCACGACGGCACGCCGGTCGACGGCTGGCCGGTGTACATCCCGCCGGGATATCTTAACCACTGCGATTGTTTCGCAGCCCCCACTCTCGCCGATCTCGACGGAAACGGAAAACTCGAAGTTGTTGTCGTAACGAGAGGAGGCCAGGTGTATGTCATCAACAACGACGGGAGTGATTTCGAGGGCTGGCCGGTCGACGGTATCCAGGGCATGCACAATTACAATTCCCCGGTGATCGGAGACATCGATAACGATGGAGAAGTCGACATTGTCGTGGTGGCAGATTACACGGTTTTCGCGTGGGACATAAACGGCAATGATAAGCCCGGCTGGCCATGGCAGGAGGGATTCTCCAGTGGTGTCATCCTGGCCGACCTCGTTTCCGATGAAGCCCTCGAGGTCATCGCGAACACATCTAACTCCATCTATGTGCTCGACGGTCCGACCGGCGAAGTACTCCCCGGCTGGCCCCAGCCTGTGGGAATGTCAGTCAGTATCGCCGGGACGGTGATTACAAACGATATCGACTCCGATGGTGAGAAGGAGATCCTCGTCGAATGCTGGGGACAGCATTCCGGCGTACGCTCAACCGGGTATGTGCTCGCTTATAATGCGGATGGGAGCACGGTCGAGGGATTCCCCATCGTCCTGGATTCTGAAACCGCCTCGCTGCCGCCGTTAATCGTCGATTTCGATCTCGACGGCGACCTCGACATCTGCGGCCTCACCGGTACGTATTTTCATGCCTGGGACCTTCCCTCCTATTTCGAGGCCGATCAGGGGGACTGGCGCATGCTGAACCACGATCCTTTTCACACCAACGATTTCGGCCTGCTGCTCCCCACCGAGCATCCGATCGATGTCGGTCTCAAACCCGACACGGTGACCGTGCACCGGGGCGAATCGGTTGATCTGATAGCATCGTTCACCAATCGAAACGTCATCTACCAGCCGTTTACCACTGCGATATTTCTCAGGATGCCGAACGGTGAGCCTTTCCCGGCCAATCCACTGCTCGGTCCCCTGTCGCTGCGTCTCAAACTTCTCTCCGGGGTGATGACCGAGAAATCCCTTGATGTTCCGATCAATGCTCCACTCGGTGATTACCGGTTGCTACTCCCCGCCTGGACATCAGTGTACAACATCATGGACGTCGATTCCACGATAGTCCACGTCATCGATTGAACCGTGGGAGGAGGATCAGAGGAGAGCGGCCGGCACCCTGGTACCGTAACGGACAGGCACTGTCAGCTCTCACATCGGAATGACGACAAAACGCGGCGTCTCTGCATATTATTGGATTGACAAACCCGCGGCCTCGTGATATTCTCCCCTTGTGAGACGGGGGTTTACACCATGCGCGATCGGGGCCTTTTCCTCATCGTTCTCTTCCTCGCCCTTCTGCGATTAGTCGATCTCGATTTCGCCGAAGTGCAGGGCTGGGATGAAGCGCTCTACGCCATCAGGGCCAGGAGTATCCTGCAGTTCGGCGACTGGCTCGACCAGTCGGCTCACAGCGTCGGTGGTCTCTACTCCGCGGCCCATCCACCGCTGTACGTGTGGCTAACCGCAATCCTCATGAAGATCTTCGGTGAAAGCCCGACAACGGTGCGCTTCTGGTCCGCCGTCGCAGGTGCCGTAACGGTTCTCGCCGTCTATTACCTCCCGAAGGACCGGCTGACCGGGTTCTTCTCGGCCGTAACTCTCGGCACCTGTTCATTCTTCACGTTCTACTCGCGCCAGGGTCAGCTGGATGTGATATACACCTGTTTCATCATGCTCGGGCTGTTTTTCTTCATGAAATACGAATCGACTGGTAAGAGAAGACTGCTCTGGTTTACCGGCATCAGTTGCGGTCTCGCCCTCATGAGTAAAATCATCGTCGGTCTCTTTCTGCCTATGATCCTCGGTGTGTACATGATCCTGAAGGTTTTAAAGGGAGAGGGGGACACGAAAAGCATACTCCGCGGGTGGCTGACTGTCTTCGGTGTGGGGCTTATTATCGCAGCCCCCTGGCACATCTTCATGATCTGGAAACACGGGAGCGCCTTCACAGACTCCTACGTGGTCTTTCACATCATCGCGCGGTCCCTCCACGGTGTGGAGCTCAACGTCCGCGCCCTGGGACCGCTGTTTTTTGCCAATCAGATAATCGTCATTCTCCCTGTGGGATCGGTTTTTCTTATCCGGCTGGCGGGCAGGATCCGATCACAGAAAGAGGACCTCCTTCCCCTCTCCTTCGCTGCATTTCTCGTCCCCTTTCTGATCTTCACATTGTCCAGAACACAGCTCCGAACCTATGCGATACCCATGCTTCCGCCGCTGGCACTCGTGGCCGGCTGCGGTTTCAGGGACATCTGGCGCGAAAACCGCGTGAGTAAGGTCTTGATCATACTTTTCGTGGTATTCAGCATCTGGGCCTCATCACAGACCCTCCGGGATCAGACGAAGGAATTCTTCAGGTCGGGCCATCCCTCCCCGGCACTCCTCCTCGCAGCCGGTGCGGCGGTGATCCTTATCCTTTCAGCTGGAAGAAGGGTGACAGGGAGGGTTTTCACAATCATCGTGTTGTGCACACTCTTCGTCTTTTCCTTCATTCCTCCCATCCGGTACTCGCAAAGTGGCATTGCAAGGGTCGGATCGCGGTTCGAAAAGGATACCTGCCGCACCCTCATTTACATGGATGAGGTCCGGACGGTACACAATCCGCAGATAAGCTACTATTTTCACGGGGTGGATATCGGGTGGAGGGATGGTTACCGGTTCGAGCTCATCACACCCGAAGACGCGGGGGAGTTCTCTCTCCCGATGGATACCGGAGACTGTGCCTACATCATCATCAGCCGGCAGTATCAGCATGAAGTGTTCGATGAGATCGAGAAAGAGCTGGAAAGCGATGAACGGTCGGAGGAGGTGCTTCTGAATGATCGGTATCACGTATTCAGACTTGGGAAATGAGGTGGACCGGTCCGGAGGATGAGCCTATCGAACCTTCAGGAGGGGAAACCGTGGAGAGCACCCGAGCTATGGCAGCCCTTTCCTCCTTCTCACGATGAGTTCGACGAAGAACAGAAGGAGGAGAACGAGATAGGTAACCGGCTCACTTTTCATCTCGAAACGCAGCGGCTTTACCCCCTTATTTCCGAAGGCGGTTACGGCAGAGGCGAGGGACTCGACCTGACCGGGGTCAAACACGCTCCCCCCGGTAGTTTTCGACAGTGATCCCATGAAGGCCGGATCCGGTCTGGGATCGTCGAACTCACGCGAGGACGCATCAACCAGAATTGTTCCTTCGCTCGCGGTAGCATAGTCAGCCGTACCTTCTTCCCGCGCCCTGTACTGATATACACCGGGGGAGAGGAATATCTCGTCGCTGTACGATGACTTCTCAGTCTCGATTACAAAAGTGTATGAGCTGTCTCTCCCCCTTTCGGATAACTGCTCGAGCTCCAGAAGAATGTCTCCACCTTTCGCCGACGATCCGCGAAATGTGACTCCATCCCCCATTCTTACCGAGTTGGTGAGCGGTTCACAGAACGAGCTCCTTAGTAACGAAGGCTCGGCGAGCCATTCGAGCATACCCTGACAAAGCTTCCGGTAATAAGGGCCTCTGCCGAACTGGAGTGGAAACATGTCCCACTGCCAGAACCCTCCCCCGAGGAGGATGAGACCGCGTGCACCGCTGAACCCCTGTTCCGTCACGACCGCCACCGGGACCTCCACACTCCCTGCCGCTTCAGAACTCAAAATCGACATGAAACCCTTCTCCATACTCACTCCCGTGAGGACGTACCGAAGTGGAGAGAGTTCTTCCCACTCACCGAATTCCCGTCCGAACACGGTCGATATAACGGGATGAGAGGAAACCGAGCCGCTCGCTTTCACACCCCCGGCCTGAGAAATCTTCTGTACGCCATGGGGAAAGGGACAGAGTGCTTTGATCTCACCCCAGGAACTCGCGTCTTTCCACGGCACAGACGGCAGAAGCAGGACACCGACATCCCCGCTCCTCAATCGTCCCGACACTGTCTCCAGAACAGATCGGGGGATACGCGCGAAGTCACCCTGCAGCACGACGACACTCGAGGTCTCAACCGAACGTCGTAGATTTTCTCCGGCTTCACTCAGGGATACGAACCGGCTTGCCTCCTCGAGGCTCGTCAGCTTTCCATTCACGGGCTCGATCACAGTCGCTGCTTCGTATTCGGGAAACGACCCCACGTGCCGCTTGAGAAAGGTGAGGTCCCAGTCGGGCGAATTCGAATACAGGAAGACCTGCCGTTTCGATCTCCTCACTTTCAGGTAGAGAGATCGGGTGTTGTTCACCGTTGTAAACTCTTCACCACCGGTCTCGACGTGAACTTCGACTAGGTGCATCCCGGGCCTCATGGCAGGAAGAAGAGAACCAATCTCCATTCTCGTTCCATTCCCGTCCAGGGTGATCACACGATTCTCAGTAATTTTCTCATCGAGCTTCACCGTGACATCCACACGTGAGCTGTCCGGACCGAATCCCGACAGGAGTATCCGAAGAGGTACTTCCTCTCCCTGAAACAGCGGTTCAGAGACATTCAGTGAAAATATGGAGGCATCGAAGATCCCGGGATCACTACCCACGAGCAATCCGAAGACCGGAGTTTCGGCGCCTTCCACGTCATGAACGTGAATGGGCCCTGTTGTCACTCTCCCATCTGAGACCACGACGATGGGATAGGACACTCCGTCTCCGGAAGTCAAGCCGGCATCGAGGACCGAGCTGATGATATCGGTACCACCCATCACGCTCTCTTCTCCACGCGAATCACCTTCTCTCTGTACCGTTTCCCCGAACGGCAGTTTTACGATTTCCCAATCGTTTCCGAGGAGGGATACCAACCGGGTTACGGCGCTGTCGGCACGTTGGGACCGGCTGGTGGCAGAGCCCGATGAGTCAGGGAGTCCCATGCTGAGAGAGTGATCTTCGAGTACGATCACCCGCTTCTGTCCGGTCCCGTGCGGAAGGATCAGTGTGAGCCCGATCAAACTCGAGAGTACCACCAGGAAAACCAGTCCTCTGAGCACGCCGAGTATTACCAGGAGCGATCCACCGAAGAGCTTGCGGACAGCATCCTGGGTGGTGAACACCCATGGGAGTGCCAGGACGAGGTACAACACCAGGAGGACCTTGAATGAGAGGATCTCGGTTACAAATTTCACGATGAGTTCCTCGGCTGCGTGCCGGTTTTTTGAGTGTTCATCAAAAAACTCAACGCCTCTGAAACAGTGTAGAAGGATCCGGTTACCAGAAGGTATGAATCCCCATCCAGGGCATCAAGCCCGCGGGAGACCGCGGAAGAGATATCGGGTTCTTCACGGGATCTGCGGTTCAACCGCCTGGCAGAGTCATAGAGTTCGGCCGGTTCGGCTCGTCTCTCGTGACGGGTGAAATCTGGTTTGCTCACGATGAACTCACGAGTGACGGGGGACAGGATTTCCAATATCCCGCGGCTGTCCTTATCCGAAGACATCCCCACCACAACAATCGCTTTTTTATCCTGCATTGTCTCTCGCAGAGCCCCCGTGAGCACCGACGAGGCGGCAATGTTGTGCGCGACATCCAGGATGACGATCCCCCGAGGCGTTTCGATCACCTGAAATCTGCCCGGTACGGTTGTCTCCTTCAGACCTCTCCTTATCTTTTCTTCTGTGCAACTAAGGCCTTTGAAACATTCCTCGAGAGTAAAGAGAGCGAGTGCCGCATTCCTCACCTGGTGTGCCCCGACCATGCTTATCCTGAGCTTCTCCAGGATATTCTTCGCGGAACCGTATGAGAAGATAGAACCGCCGATCGAACACCCGGTAATCGCGATGTCCACGTGCTCATCCAGCATCAGGGCTTCACAGCCACGCTCACCTGCGACCTGGTGGATGAGAGCGACGACATCAGGATCCGTCTCACAGGTGACGACCGGGACACCACGCTTCAGGATCCCCAGTTTTTCCCGGGTTATGTCTTCTATCGTCGGTCCGAGCTGAGCCTGGTGATCGACTGAAATAGTTGTGATTACGGATGCGACTGGATTCAGCACGTTTGTGGCATCGAGCCTTCCTCCGAGCCCGACCTCGCACACGGCTATGTCCACGCCTATTTCCGCGAAATACGAGAATGCAATGGCTGTCGTAGCCTCGAAAAAGGTCAGCGAACCGCCCCGGATCATCTTCTCGTGTTCCCTGACCCATCCTGCGACATAAGCTCTGTCGATGTATTCCCCGTTGACCGTCACGCGTTCACCGAAATCGAGTATGTGAGGCGATGTGTAGAGGCCGACTCTTAATCCACAAGCACCGAGGATCGATCCCAGGAAAAAACAGGTGGATCCTTTCCCGTTGGTACCAGCGACGTGAATGCTCCGGAACCTGTTCTGGGGATTCCCGATTGCGTCGAGGAACGCCGTGACTCTGTCGAGGCCGAGCTTTACTCCGAATCTCTGGAGACCGAATAAAAACCGCACTGCTTTCGTGTAAGAGGCGTTGCTCATAACATCGTGAGGTTGTGTCCTGAGGTCGGGTACGCCCGAGCGAACATCAACCGGATCAGGTCGGGTTCTTGTTCGGGGACATGAAAACGAGGAGGCTCGATATGACTTTTTTCAAGTCCTTCCTGTTTACGATAACATCGACAAAGCCGTGGTCCAGCATGAACTCGGACAGCTGGAACCCTTCGGGTAGCTCCTGTCCGATTGTCTGTCTGATAACTCTCGGCCCAGCGAATCCGACCAGAGCTTTGGGTTCTGCCAGGATCACGTCTCCGAGAAAGGCATAACTGGCGGACACCCCACCTGTCGTCGGGTGCGTGAGCACCGAGATGAACGGCACACCCGCTTCGGAAAGCCGGGCCAGCCAGGAACTCGTCTTCGCCATCTGCATCAGCGACAGGATGCCCTCCTGCATCCGCGCCCCACCTGATTTGGATATGATGATGATGGGTGTGCGGCTCTCGATGGCCCCCTTGATACATCTCGCCACTTTTTCACCCACCACCGATCCCATGCTACCGCCCATGAAGCTGAAATCCATGACAGCGAGACTGACGGGCTGCTCATCCAGTCGACCAAGTCCGGTGATGATGGCTTCACGCAAACCCGTTTTCTCCATATTCTCCCTGATCCTGTCCTGGTACCTCTTCGAATCTTTGAAATCGAGAGGATCCGTTGCAGTCAGGTTGGCATCCTTCTCTTCGAACGTGTCCGCATCGATGAGCATCTCGATGTAGTCTTTCGCGGAGATGGGGAAGTGATAACCGCACTTCGAGCAGACCCAGAAACTTCTCGAAAGTTCCAACCGGTAGATTATCTCCCCGCACTCTTTGCACTTGAGCCACAACCCGTCTGGAACCGCCCGCCTGGGTTGTCCGGCACGTTTCTTCTTCTCTTTTCGAAACCAGGCCATGGTTTATCCCCAAGTCGGTCACCAGTGCGATCGTGTGAACCGGAACGCATTATTGCGATGATCCACCACCGGAGAGTGGCGAGTCTATCACTCTGATTGATCATTTCGGTAAAAATATCAATACTATTGTATCTCACCACTTAGCCCGTGTCAATGCTAAATGTTGTAAATAGGGACAGTCACCGTTTAATTGTCACAATTTTAAATAGGGACAGTCACCGTTTAATTAAATAGATTACTCTCGCTTCCAGGGACGCCCCTTGGGCATAGCCCGTAATCGCCGGTTTAAATTTCTCTCCAGCTCGGAGATAAACCCATCACTCCCCAACGGACGACCTGTCCGGTTGGAATTACGTATTTGAATCAATTCATCCACATCCTCTGTGGATTGTAACGTTGTCTTCCAGTCTTTCCTGATATTTTCATCGCACCAAGTCGACATATCGAGTAATCCTGTTGAGTCATGACCCGTCACATGCGCCTTCGCACTCGACCACGGATAACACCAGGCATCTCGTACGATACCGGCTCTTACTGGATTCCTTTCTACGTATCGGACCGTGGCCCAATAGTGCATTGCATCGAGAGGACAAGAGTAAAATCGGGCTTGCCAAAGATGGCCACTCCGATTATTAAGACGATTAAAGTATTGCGCATATGAAAAGTGCGTTCGGCCGAGGGTTTTCGACAGAGAGTCCTCGTTTGCCGGGACAACAACAAGGTGAACATGATTGGACATTAGACAGTACGAGTGAACAGTGAGATGATAACGTTTAGATTGTTCTTTCAAATACGATATATATCGTTCCCTTTCACCATCGATAGCGAAAACGTCCTGGCGGTTATTCCCGCGTTGCGTGACGTGATGTGGTACACCAATAGCCACTGCTCTTGCTATTCTGACCATATGGGAAACCTGTTCTTGAGAAACGAGTCGGAAAACAGGGAGGATGAAGGGAGCACGTTACAGATATCTAGTCACAGACTCAGATGAATCTCGGAGGGGGCAAGGATAACTATCTCTAATATCTATAAAAAAAGGGTACTGTCAAGTAGTAAATCTAAATAATAAACGGTGACTGTCCCTATTTAATTTGGGCGAGAAGCGACTGCGAGATAGGTGCGCCTCTTCCAGGGCTCGTTGACATCGTGTCCCGCGTTGTATGCTAGGATGTATCGGCCGTGTTCTTCATCGATCATGAGGGTCGGCGTACGCTGGAAGCCTTCAGGCGGTACGCCGTCGGGAAACTGCCCCGGTGCGATGATCGGGTTATCCGGATGGCCGATCCAGGTGTCGCCCCAGTCGGGTGACCAGTAATAGGCGATGTGTCCGTAACCGGCGTAGTTCTGATTTGAAACCATTAAAACCATGTGGACGCCGTCAGCGATTGAATCACCCGTACAGTGGGCCTGCCAGGCGCCGCGAAATGAAAACCCCTCCGGCCACGGCAGCGTCCACCGATAGGCGGGATTGTCCGGGTCGGAAGGATCGAACGTCGGCTCCGGATTCTTCACCCAGCCGGTCTTGCCATCCTCGCTGTCCGCGTAGGAAATTCGCCAGTTCCAGTAGGAGCCGGGGGATCCGTGCAACCCCCGGTAGAAAAGCCTAACCTTTCCCTGTGTGCCCAGGCGAGGCACCCAGACCGGTGTCGGTTCACTCAGGCCACCCTTTATCACACCGTTCTGATCCCAGCCCTCCTCCCACCAGTATTCAGCAACTAGCATGTTCTCGTAAGTCTGATCGAATGGGACTCCGATCGCAGGCGGCGTCTCGCTCGTCGCCACCTGGATTGCAGTCTCCGATCCCGGTAGACCATCCCACTCCGGATGCAGATACTTCGTGCCGGGTCTCACGGTGTTGTAGAGCAGATGCTCACCGGTTACAGGATGTTGAATGTAACCGGGCGTATCGGTGTGTTCCCACGCGGGACCCGGGTTTTGTCCTCCGGGACTGACGAGGGGCGTGTATTTGATTTTCGTAACCGGATCGTAGCCCAGGGCCCAGTCGTGAAGCACTTCTTCCTGGTAGGGGTGCTCGGTCATGTATGTCGCGTGATAGCTGTGATACAGCAGCTTTATCATGCCACCCTCGAGAAAAATGAACTCTTCACCGACGATACCTCCCCAGTCGCCGTACAGGTGTGTCTGAGAATCAGGATAATCAGGATGGGGGGCTGTTATGAAACCGATGGGCGTGAAATCCGGCCATTCCCCCAGCGGACCGTCTTCGCCGAAGTTATGCGGTATGGCCAACCTGGGGGTGAGGAACTCATTGGAATCATTTGAATCCGCACCGTTCTGGGGCCGTAACGGGGAGAACAGGAGAAGACAGATCGAGAAGAAAGCAGTGATGATTATCGTGATGCGGTACATTGAAAGCCGAACTCCGTGTGAAGTGTGTGGTAAACAACTTCCGGCATGACATATCCCGAATCGAGTTCATTATACCAGAGAAAATCTGTCGTGTCAAGCTCAGGCAGTTCTTTTCCCTGATCAGAACCCGAGGTCGACCGACACTTTCGAAAAAGGATATCAATTCTGCCATGAAGAACTACCTTCACCGGTTGTCTGGGGATTTCCTGGATGAGGACATGACCAGCTCTGCGGCTTCATAAAGCGAGCCATAGATCAAACAGGTCCCGCCCCTTCTTTCGTTGATAGAGAGCACACAACTTGGTGCCGAGTAACTATTCCAGTTGGTAGCTGATGATATCGGTTTGACCCGTGAATCAGGAGAGAATGCTTTTTAAAGGATTTTCTTCAGCTCAATAACAGGATAAATTAGGAATGCGAAATTCGAAGGCATGTGATTTGTTATTTAATGATTGTGAATTACATTTCTTTCAACAAGGAGACTTCATGTATGAAAGCACCTGAGGATTTCAGATCCATCGATCTTCAAGAAATTGTAATGCTCGCACAGAAAGCACTTACAGTGAATGGCATCAGCGAAAAAAACGCGGCTGCTATTGTGCGAGCTTACCTGGAGGCTGAAAAATGCCAGAAACGATCTCACGGATTTAAGCTGATTCCCTGGATTTAGGAACAATTCAAGAATATTGAGCCAGGCATTCCCACTGTGTTATCGAAGACTTCCAGTTCAATACTTCTTGATGGTGCAGCAAACCCGGGCCCACCTGTTGCTGAATTACTGGTCGATGAATTGCTTGATCTTACCGAGAAGACAGCGGTTGCAATCGGGGGCATTTGTAATGCAGGGCACATCGGTGTGCTTGCCTATTATGCACAAATGTTTTCCCAAAAAAACCGAATTGCATTGATTTTTGCAACCACACCTTCTGTTACCGTGCCAATGGATGGAAAACTACATGTCTTGGGAACTAACCCGCTGTGCATTGCTGTTCCAACCAAAAACGATCCAATCATATTGGATATGGGAACCACAGCCATTACATACCATGCATTGCTGAATTCCAAAACGAATGGGCATGAGCTGCCGGACAATGTGGCGCTTGATAAAGAAGGAAATCCAACGAAAAATCCTGAGATTGCCGATCCGACCCGGTTGTTGACCTTTGGAGGATATAAAGGGTTCGGCATTTCCTTGATGATCGAAATATTGACGGGAGCATTGACTGGTTGGCGAATCGGCGCTCAGAAAGCGAGGGAAATCAAGAACGACAGATTCGCAACTACTATGATCGTGGTTCGAGCAGATGCGTTTGTCGATGAAAAATTGTTTATAGAACTAGTGCTCTGTCATGTAAGAAGTGGCGTAAAGATTACGAAGTAATTTTGTCTGCCTGCAAGGCTCGACTGAAGGAGCATAGCAGGGCTATGTGACTGATGGAGCAACGCTGCAGGCAGATAAAAGAACAAGTAAGATACGTCAGTTGTTACATGACAGGGCACTAGTTGAATTGCTCAAGAAGGATATCGCAGAGTCTCAAGAGATTGCAATTCCACGGCTTCCACACAGTGAGTCGATCTCAGCAAAAAGAATGCATGAAAAATCTGACACTATTGATATTCCCGTTGAACTACTTGAAACTCTGAAGTCTTTAACGGGACAGCATTCAAGCGACAACTGAATCCGGCATTATCTTTTATTGACTATCAATAAAAATCAGTCCGAACGAACTGCGCGCTCGAGGAGCCTTGTGAGCATGTCAGTACTCCTTTCAACCGCTTCCAGCACCTCGCAATAAATGGTGACTGTCCCTATTTAGAGTGAACTGCACGCTTGAGGAGGCAGGTGAGCTTGCCGGCGCTTCTTTCAACCGCGTCGAGTACCTCGCGGTGGGTGGTCCGGTGCCCGGGCCCGGAAGTGGGATTTTCCGAAGAAGCCGTACCGGTGGACTTCGATGAGCCTGTTTCCTCGACAGGGGAGATTGAGAGATCCCGGCTCTCATATCGGTAGACGTGTGAATAGGTGTTGGTGATGAGGGAGATACAGGCCGTCTTCAGTCCGATGTGATTCGCGATGATCGTTTCAGGGATACTCGACATGGTGACCGCGTCGATTCCCATATTCCTGAGAGCGGCGATCTCGGCGATGGTCTCATACCCCGGGCCCGGTAGCGCGGCCAGGACACCGCGGGAGAGGGGGACACCTTCGTCCACTGCGGCACGCTCGATCCTACGCATGAGCCCGGGATCGAACGGTTCGACCATATCTACGAACCTCCCTATCCCTCTCACCCACATTTCTCTGAGCGGGCTTCGCCAGGATAGGTTCACATGATCACGAACGAGGAGGATATCACCGGGATCTAGACGAGGAGAAACACCTCCGGAGGCGCAGGTCATAATGATCTCGTTCACTCCGAGAGATCTAACGAGACACAATGGATAGGCAATGTCCTCCGCGGCGATCCCCTCGTAGTAGTGGACTCGGCCGTCCAAGACGAGCACACGCGTGTCCCCCAGGGTGCCCCAGTGGAGCAGGCCGGCGTGTCCTTCGACACCCGGGACTGACATCCCGGGGATGTCCCGGTAGGAAAAGGTGTGGGAATTTTTCATCTCTCGGGGGATCGCACCGAATCCGGACCCGAGGACCAGGCAGACATCCGCCCCGCCCATCCCTCTCTGCTTCAGATCAGCCGCCGCGGCTCTGCTGATTTTCAGAAGATGCTCCAGGCCGTCCCCGACACTCCTGCCTTTAACGCCGAATGTCGAGCCGGTATACAAGAGCGCCTTCCCGAGGAGAGTGGTAATAGTCCTTCTGAACCATGACAAATGTGAACCCATTTTTTTCATAGAGGTTTATCGCGGGATGGTTCGATTCACGCACCTGGAGAAAGAGTGACGCGACACCCATTTCACGGCACTGATCGATCACGAAGTGCAGCATGCTCTCTCCGATACCCGTTCTCCTGGCCCGCTCATCGACGGCGATGTTCCACAACTCCGCGTAATCATCGATTGCACCGAAGATCGTGTAGGCGATGATCCGGCCCTCGAGTACACCAACGTAACTGAAGGAAAATTCGTCATCGAGCACATTGAGAAAACTCTGCTCCGACCAGGGTATTGAAAAATTCTTCCGCTCGAGTTCCGCGACGACCGGGATGTTCTCCCTCGTCATGGATGCGATTCTGAGTCGGTCGGGATTCTCTACACGCTTTTCTTCCATTTCACCACTGCCTCGGGCGATCTGATGTACGACGGTTCGAACGACGCCGGATCCTTGACGAGGTATGCATCTCCGGTGACACAAACGCGGTGTCCCAGAACACTCGCCCGCGGGACCCCCGCCGCTCCGGGCGCGAAACGGGCTCTGTCTCCAAGCCTGTCCGCGATCAACTCCCGATATGTCACACTCCCCTCACCGGCGAACAGGCAGACCTTGTCCACGTCGATCGTGTCCAGAAACTCCTCCGGAGGAAGCGACACCGGGGCCAGGAGTGTATCGAGTTTTGAGTTGTCCCATCGATATACGGCGGCATACACTTCACCCTTCCTGGCGTCTAGTAACGAGCAGACAGGAATATTACAGAACATGAAACCGGCGGCGATGGTCTCGAGCGTGCTCACCGCGTAGAGTTTTCTGCCCGTGCTTTGAATGAAGCCTTTCGCGAATCCAACCCCAACCCGGAGGCCCGTGAAGGAACCGGGACCTCCCGATACAGCGATCGCCCGGATATCCTCCATGTTGAGACCGGAATCCCTGATGAGGTATTCGATCCGGCTCACCAGGGGACCGGAGTGATCCCTCCTGATCAGCGTCCCGGTTTCAGCAATGAGTGAGGTGCCTCGAAGCAGACTCGCCGAGCTCCACATGGTCGCCGTCTCCAGGGCGAGTAGAACTGTCGATCCATTCACGCGACGACCTCCAGGTTCTCGAGAAGATCCCGGGCCTCATCACCACGGGCCACGAGAGTCAGTTTCCTCTCCAACTCATTTATATAGTTGAAAGATACATCGAGGCCGGGAGGTGGGATCCTGCCTTCTGCTTTTTCAGCCCACTCAAGGATGCTCACGGATTCTCTTCTGCCGAGGATATCATCGAAACCGATACTCTCGAGCTCTTCTTCGGTATCGACACGGTAGAGATCCAGGTGATAAACAGGCAATCTGCCCTGGTACTCGTTGACGATGATGAAACTCGGACTTGTCATGATATCAATAACCCCGAGCCCCCGACCGATACCGCCGGCGAGGACGGTTTTTCCACTTCCGAGCTCTCCCGTGAGGGCGATATTGAACCGGCCCTTGATCAGGCGGCCGATGGCATCTCCGAAACGAGCCGTCTCATCAGATCCTCTGGTTACGATACTGAATTCCTTCAATTCTGACTTCCCCATCCACTCTTCCGGGAATGCCTCCCGTCGCCTGCACTTTTTCCACTCACCTTCCCCCTCCCGAGTTCTGCTTTTACCTCGAGATACTGGTCCCGGAGGATCGCCGCTCTCTCGAACTCGAGATTTTTCGCAGCTTCTTCCATCTCCGATTCGATAACTTTGAGAAATTCCCCGAGCTCCATTTCTCCCCTGAGATCGATCCGGGATCCTGAGGGTGCCTCGGGTGTCTTCGAATCAGCTACCGATGTAGTCAGAAGCACCTGCTCCTTCGATTTTCTTATTGTTCGAGGAGTGATTCCGTGCTTCCTGTTGTACTCGAACTGGATTTCCCTCCTCCTCACTGTTTCCTCTATTGCCCTCTTCATGGACCCTGTTTCGGAGTCTGCGTACATGATCACCTTACCGTTGACATTCCGGGCCGTCCTCCCCATGGTCTGGATGAGTGCAGTCTCGGACCGGAGAAACCCTTCCTTATCGGCATCGAGTATAGCCACGAGGGAAACTTCCGGAAGATCGAGCCCTTCCCTGAGCAGGTTGATACCGATGAGACAGTCGAATACTCCGAGCCGGAGATCACGGATGATTTCCATTCTCTCGATGGCACCGACCTCGGCGTGCATGTATCTCACTCTCACACCAACATCCCCGAGGTACTCGGTGAGATCCTCGGCCATTCTCTTGGTAAGGGTGGTCACCAGTACCCTCTCACTTTTCGCAGCCCGTTTTCTTATCTGACCGATGAGGTCATCGATCTGACCACGTACCGGTTTTATCTCGACCTCGGGATCGATGAGCCCGGTGGGTCGAATGATCTGTTCGACAACCATCTTGTAGGAATTTCTCAATTCGTAC
Organism: uncultured Gemmatimonadota bacterium; assembly: GCA_964654825.1. Taxonomy (GTDB): domain Bacteria; phylum Gemmatimonadota; class CAZMKB01; order CAZMKB01; family CAZMKB01; genus CAZZKG01. Next base: position 28,799 of record CAZZKG010000006.1, read on the forward strand.
TCTCCCGGAGTTGCAGAGACGAAGATAACACTGTCGATGAGTGATTCGAACTCGTCGAAGACAAGTGGGCGGTTGTCGAGGGCGCTGGGTAGCCTGAAGCCATGCTCCACGAGCGTACTCTTTCGGGAACGATCCCCTCTATACATTCCACGGATCTGGGGAACTGTGACATGGGATTCATCGATGACCATCAGGAAATCATCGGGAAAATAGTCAATTAGGCATGCCGGCCGTTCTCCCGGCTCCCTTCCCGAGAGGTACCGGGCATAGTTCTCTATACCGGTACAGTAACCCATCTCGAGCATCATCTCGATATCGTATCTGGTCCGCATTTCGAGCCGCTGGGCCTCGAGCAGCTTCCCTAGGGACTTCAGCTCACCGAGACGCTCCTTCAACTCGACTCGTATCTGTTCCACGGCCACCTTGAGTCGGGGATAGGTCGTGACGAAGTGTTTGGCGGGGTAAATACCACAGGATTCCATTTCCCTGATTGCCGTCCCGGTGAGAGGATCAAACCGGGAGATCCGTTCGACTTCGTCACCGAGGAACTCGATACGAATCGCGGTCTCGTCATAACTCGGAAAGATCTCCATAACATCACCGCGCACCCGGAACCTCCCCCGCTCGAAGGCCAGGTCATTCCTGTCATACTGCATATCGACGAGCCTTCTGATCACGTTGTCCCGGCCGATGGTTTCACCCCGCCGGCAGTAAAGCAGCATCTCCCTGTATTCTTTCGGCGATCCGAGCCCGTATATGGCCGACACGCTCGCCACGACGATGACATCTTCTCTCTCAATGAGAGATGATGTAGCCTTGAGACGGAGTCTGTCAATGTCCTCGTTGATTGATGCGTCCTTCTCGATATAGGTGTCGGTGGAGGGGACGTAGGCTTCCGGCTGATAATAATCGTAGTAGGAGATAAAATATTCGACGGCGTTCTCGGGGAAGAACTGTTTGAGCTCACCATAGAGCTGAGCGGCGAGTGTCTTGTTGTGAGACATGACGAGGGCGGGCCTCCCGTATGCTGCGATCACATGAGCAATCGTGAACGTTTTTCCTGATCCCGTAACCCCGAGCAGAGTCTGATACCTGGCCCTGTTTTTCAGATTACGAGTGAGCTGCTCGATCGCGGCAGGCTGGTCACCCTTCGGTTCATGGATGGTTTCCAACTGGAACAGGCTCATTTTTTCAATCTCACTGAATATCCGCTTCGGTGGACGCTGACAACACCTTTTATTTTATTTATCCGTTTTACGATATCCCGGAGTTTTTTGATGTCTTCGACATCGACGAGAAAAGTCGCTACGAATTGAAAACCTTTTGTTTTCACGACGGCACTGCCGATGTTCGTCGATGTTTCGGCGATGACACCGGCAATGTCCGCGACCAGCCCCTTCCTGTCATCCGCCGTTACGATAAGCTTCGCGAGGTAGAGCACCCCCTTCTCTCCATGCCAATCGACATCGACGACACGCTGAGAATCCATATCGCTCCGGTTGATATTGGGGCAGTCGGCCCTGTGGATGGATATACCCTGCCCCCGGGTGATATAACCTTTGACCTCATCACCGGGAATGGGCTGACAACACTGGGAATAACGAACCAGGATATCATCGATACCACCCACTCTGATCGGAGCTCTCGGTGGTTTTGTGCCCGTAAGTATCTTATGTACAGATGGGATCTTTGCCCGGGGAGTTTGAAAGCAGTCCTTGAAGGCTAGCTTCAAAACAGACAGTGTGGACACATCACCTCTCCCGACCGCAGCGATCAGGTTTCTGGCGGACTTGTACCGCATTGCTCTGGCCGCTGCTTCGAGAGTACGATCGTTCGGCTTTGGAGTACCCAGCCTGCGCCCCTCCCGTTCGAGCATATTCCTCCCGAGACTCATGGCCTTTCGAGACTCATCTTTCTTGAGGACCTGGCGGATCTTACTTCTCGCGCTGGATGTTTTGACTAGCAGCAGCCAGTCCCGCTTCGGTTTCGCTCTCGGGCTGGTCAGGATCTCGACTGTGTCACCGCTTTTGAGCTTCCGGGAAAGAGGAGCGATTACTCCGTTCACTTTCGCACCTGAGCACCGCAGACCGACCTCCGTGTGCACGGTGAAAGCGAAATCTATCGGGGTCGATCCGGCTGGAAGTTCTTTGAGTTCCCCTTTCGGTGTGAAAACGAAGATCTCTCTCTGGAACACATCGATCTTGAGGAAATCCATGAAATCCTTCGGGTCGGTCATCTCGTGGAGCAGCTGAATAACCTGCCTGAACCACGACAGTTTTTCATCCAGTGGATCGGAGCCTTCTCTCCCTTCCTTGTACTTCCAGTGGGCGGCGATTCCGTACTCCGCCGTTCTGTGCATCTCGTGAGTCCGGATCTGGAACTCGAAGAGGTTGCCTTCGGTACCGAATATGGTCGTGTGAAGCGACTGGTACATATTGGGTTTCGGGGTTGCTATGAAGTCCTTGAACCTCTCCCCGAGTGGTGTCCACAGTGAATGAATGATACCGAGAACGTGGTAACACTCTTTGATGGTGTTGACGAGAATACGGATAGCCATGAGATCGTAGATCTCATCGAACGCCAGGTTGTCCTTCTTCATTTTCCTGTAGATGCTGTAGAGGTGCTTCATGCGGCTCTTGATGTCGGCGTTTATGCCTGCTCCCCTCAACTCTTTTACGAGGGATTGTGTGACCAACCGGATGAGCCTGTCTTTCTCCAGGGTCTTGATGCCGACGAGTTCTTCGAGCTTCTGGTACTCCTGTGGCTCGAGGTGCTTGAACGACAGGTCCTCCAGCTCGGCTTTCATCGTAGCGATACCGAAGCGGTGAGCCAGCGGCGCGTATATTTCTCTCGTCTCCATCGCGATGCGCTCTCTCCTTGTCGACGGCAGCGAATCGAGCGTCCGCATGTTGTGAAGCCGATCAGCCAGCTTGATGAGCATAATTCTGATATCCTTGGAAATGGAGAGGAGCATTTTCCGGTAGTTTTCGACCTGGCGCCGCTCGAGGGAGGAAATCTGAAATTTGGATATATTGGTGAGCCCGTCGACGATCCTGGCTATCTCATCACCGAAGGCGGCCTGCACATCAGTGAGTGTCCTTGCGGTATCCTCGACAACATCATGGATGAGAGCGCTGGCGATCGTGACGCTGTCGAGATTGAGTCCGAGGAGAATCTCCACAACACCGGCAGGATGCGAGATATATTTATCCCCGGACTCCCGCCGCTGTCCCTGGTGGGCCTCCTCGCTGAAAAGGTAGGCCTTCTCGATCAGATCCATATCGAGATGGTCCCCCCCCGCCCTGATTTTCGTCATCAATGAATCCACGGACACCGCACTCCTCGATATGACAGCGAATCAGATACTGCCCATCTCTTTGAAGCTGATAAAACTGTCCTCACCGATAATGACGTGATCGAACACCTCGATACCAAGAACCTCACCGGCCTGTTTGAGCTGGCTGGTGACCCGGTGATCCTCACTGCTCGGGAACGGATTACCGCTCGGGTGATTGTGAACGAGCACGAGCGCTGCCGACGATTCGACGATCGCCTCTCTGAACACCTCTCTCGGATGAATGACGCTGCTCGTCAAACCACCCTTCGATACTACTAACTCCTTAACGAGTTCGTTCTGTCCGTTGAGGAGAAGGACAACGAACATCTCCTGTTTCATGCCTGTCAGGAGGGGCGAAAGAAGGTCAAACACATCCTCAGGGGAGCTGATCCTGCGTCTCTTCTTGCCCTTCTCACGCACCAGCCGCTTACCGATTTCCAGCGCCGCCTTGATCCTCACGGCTCTCACCCGGCCCATCCCGGTCAACCCGGTGAGTTCGGTCAAACTTCTGCTGTCTAATTCCCTGAGGGAACCGAATGTATTCAGAAGTTCTCTTGCAACATCGACAGCGCTTCCGGGAGAACTGCCGGTATCCAGGAGCAGGGCCAGGAGTTCAGATAATGACAAGGCCCCTGGTCCCAGACCCTCGAACCTCTCCCTCGGGCCATCCTCCAGGGGCAGGAATTGATTTTTCCCTCTCTCCTTCTTCATCTCACCACCTCCACCCACAAAATCACCACCTACAGATGGCTATCAGGGTCCTCAACTGTCCTAGCGTGCCATCGGACTTCCACCTCATCGGAGAGAGAACTCACTTGCAAATTTATCAGATCCGTGCAAAAAAATCAAGCTGTGGCTACCGATATATGGTGATCGGTACCACGTTGAAATGATCAGTCGAGATACCCGAGAGCTTTGAGCCGCTCCTTGATCTCATCATCCACACGTGATGAAACGGCAACAGGGACCCTCCTCTCACCGGATTCATAGGTGTTGACGTAACGTACCGGGTGAGCCTGCATGAAACCGTCCTCGATCGCCTCGGTCAATGGCCTCCCGTCCATGTCCAGGGCGACAGGCATGCCGAACAGAGTTAGCACAGTCGGAGTAATATCGAAAAGCTCGGGATTGTCAAGTTGTATACCTCTTTTTATATTCTTCCCCGCCATGATGATGATACCTTCCTTCCGGTGTTTACCGGAGTATGTCGGATGGTACATATCACGGATGACACCGGGTTCATCCTCATGCCAGACTCCGAAACCATGATCCGACAGAATAATGTAGGTGGCATCGAGGCCGTACACCTCGACATGTTTACCGACGACCTCGTCGAGGAAAGAATAGTATTTAAAGATAATATCACCGAACAGTTTCGCGTCTTCCTCTCTCACGCCCTCGAAAAGGGTCGGTTCCATATGCTTCCAGAAGAGGTGGCAGACGAAATCCGGCCCGCTGAAGTATGTGGCGAACAACGGGGTGGGATGATCTTTCATCAGGTAGAGCCCGAGGGCGGCAATGAAATTGTCTCTCTTGAAGTGCCGTCTGAACTCATCGAAATTCTGGTTTATGTCGCTTGTATGTAAAATAGTCCTCAGACTGTCGATAGTGAGACCTTCCCACCTGTTCAGAAAAAGTTTCACCGGCTTTTCATCCGTGAAATACTCATCTTTCGGATACTCCTCGAGCAGGTCCTCCGGGTAGAGCGCCTTTTCCATGTCAGCCCACCTGATCCTGCTCGATACTACGTACCCGTTATCGACAGGCCGTACCGGCCACAGATTCCACCAGCCAAGAATCCCCACATCCACCCCGGCCCGACTCAGTATGTCCCAGTACCTCAGCGACTTTCCTACTGTACTCGTGGTGGGGATCGTCTCGAGTAAACCATCGAAAAAAGGTATTCGAAAAGGAAAATCCGATTTCATGAACGGTACCCGCATGACGGAAAAGTCGAGTATCCCATGTTTTTTTTCTACCTTCCCGGTAGCAACGGATTCCCACAGCGCAGGGCTCCTCATTCCCATGCTTGCGCTGCTGGCGAAAGCCTGAGTCATGGAGACGTTGGACGCGAGGGGGCCATACGTACCATTATCCATCAGATACTTGATGTTCGGCAGTTCACCATCGGCAATCATCGATTCCATGATGTCCAGTGTTGCACCATCCAGTCCTATAATCACCAGCCTGGTAGCTGTTTCCTCACGTGATGCCGTCGGGGCAATTGCCGCTCGTGAGCCACGGTTTCTGAGACCGGACCCAACGTGTATGAGCACGGCAACAATAATCGACAGGAGTATAAAGAGGAAAAAGTTGCCTGTCGAACGCGCGAGACCTGCCCCCCGGAACAGCCGTTTTATACCGAGTGCAGTGTCCTTTAACATGAAACCCACTCCGACACCCACAACACAGAATGCGATGCAAACGGGGATGAACCATGGGCTGCTGAAGTCGAAGGGCCTGTCGATGAGCACCCACCCGGAGAGGAGGATGAGGAAAACTACCGGTACCGACAGGATGACGGTGAAAAGCGGTACCAGGCCGAACACCCTGCCTGCTTTCGAAATGAGTCTGTCGATACCCACGCCGGGCAGCCACAGGATAGTTGCCGCAAAAAGAAACATGATCACGGAAATGATCAGAAAATAGATCTGCAGGATCACAGTATCGTAAAGCAGGACAGGAATCCCGATGACGTACACCGTGAACAGGTACATGATGAGGGAGAACGGAATGCTGAATCCCAGCCCGCAGTGAAGCGAACTCCGGAGGTACTTAAACAGCGATACCTTCTCTTCGTTCCGCGTCCTACCGGTCTTCCTGGATGAGCTTCCTGTAGACATCAATCACCTCCATCGCACTATTTCGCCAGGTGAATTTTTTCGCTCTTTCGAGTCCTCTCGCCGTCAAGTTACTTTTGAGATCTTCACTCGTCAGAAGCGTCTCCATCGAATGTTTCATCCCCTCTACATCCGACGGATCAAAATAGAGTGCGGCATCACCCAGCACCTCGGGGAGACTCCCGCCGGTCGAGCTTGCAACCACCGTCCCGCAGGCCATGGCTTCCATGGGAGGGAGACCGAACCCCTCGTACCAGGATGGAAAGACGAAAAGCTCCGCACCACTGTAAAGAGCGGGCATATCCTCTTCCTTCGTATACCCAGTAAACCTCACCCGGTTGCGAAGGTCGAGTTCGTCGATGGTTCTGGTGACTTCCTCAGAACCCCAACCCAGGTGACCCGAGATGACGAGACAGACCTCCTCCCTGAGGCCTGCGAAAGCTCTGAGAAGAGTGACCAGATTCTTCCGGGGTTCAACCGTGCCGACAAAGAGGATGTAAGGTTTCCCGTCACTCACCGTCTGCCGGATCGCAGCGGCACCCACCGGCCGGTAGTGAGATGAAATACCATTATAGACAACACTGATATCATCTTCCCGCACTCCGAGATATTCGATCATGTCTTCCTTCGTCTTCAGGGAAACAGATATGAAATGATCCACTCTGTGAATTTTTTTGAGTAATTCCTGCATTTCCCACCTGATCCTCTTCGTGCTCATCTTTTCAAAGATAAGCGGGACCAGGTCGTGAAAGGTCATTACGGATACGATTCCGCGCAATCGGTACGGCCTTTCGAGGTGTGTGGGATAATGCAGTATGTCGATGTCACTCCGCCTGATCGTTCTTCCTTTGAGATAATCTTTCAGCATGAGTCTCATGGCGGAAGGGGGATAAAACCTTCCATCCCCACCGCCGCGGGTTCCTTCATGTGTTTTCCCTCTGACGAGCGGAAGATCACGGGGTGAAGGAAACCGCACCAGATGGAATCTCCCGAACTCTCCGGTCTCTTTGTACTTGTCCTGGAAGAGAAGGACTTCGATTCCTTCCAGGTCGGCAAGTTCCCGGATGGTGTGGTAACACACCTTGTCGATACCGGGGAGACCCGGTCCGATGATGAATTTATCCAGGGTGAATCCTATCTTCATGATATCTCAGTATTCCCCGGACCCTCTTATGTGGATACCTTTTCCCCGAGCGTAGTCTTCGATGACCTTAACGGTTTTCTCTACACGGGCATCCCAGGTGTTCTGTCGGGCGACATCCACCCGTGCCTTGACCCTCTCAACTCCTTCACCGAGAGCTTGTTCCAGCGCTTCGATAAAATTCTCTTTTCCATTGACCATGTAGATTACATCCTCGAGATCTTCGAGAGCCGGGATATGAACGGTTACAACGGTCTTTCCGCCCGCGAGATATTCGAATGTCTTGGTGGGGAAGGCATGTTTACTCCACTCCCCCTGCAGATACGGCATGTAACAGACATCCAATCCCTTGATGTATGACGGGAGTGCATCGAGCGGTTTCTTGCCGAGAAAATGGATATTGTCCATTTCTTTCATGACTGTGGGGATCGGATCGTAGTTGGGTCCGATCAATACCTGTTGCCAATCGGGATGTCTCCTCGAAATCTCAGTGAGCAGATCCCAGTCCATCCTGAGATTGTCGATATTCCCGGTGAATCCGATGCGGGGTCGCCGGATTGCTTCGAGCTCGGCAGGAACCGGGAGCTCCGGGCTGAGGGCCTGCTCGAAGAGTTCGGTATCGACACCTGGTGCAAAACGATAGGTACGGGGATGCAGTTTGCTCCGTACGTCGTACAACGATCTCGTTGTTGTAAATACGAGGTCCGCATTCTCGATGAATTCCCTCTCGAGACGCATGAGACCCTTTTTCCGCCGTTCGGGATTGACAAATGCCGCCACTTCGTCGTGGCAGCCGTAGATGACAAGCTTGCTCCCCAGGTCGGGAGAGGGACACACCAGAAATGGCGCATAGACCCAGAGAATCGGATCTTCGAAACCGATTTCCCTGAATACTTTCTTCAATGCCACCTCGACGCGGTGTCTGTTCAGCCTGTCGTTCGATTCGAGGATTCCGTACTGGAGGAGTAACGGCGGCGGGGTGTAGAGATACATTCCCGTGTCCATTTTCTGTACACCCGATCTCCAGTTCTTCCACTGTTTCTTGAGGTTGGGATGTAATGACGGATGGATCAGGAACGTCGCAAGGGCGATGGGTGGGTCCACGAAAAGGACCCTGTTGTCCCGGCTCAATTTGTTCATCATGTGATGCATGAGGAGAGGGACAAAATCATACGTCACCCAGGAAAGACAGACGATGTTCTCGCCTTTCATCTCCGGCTCCTTTCGTACAGCGAATCGACGTTCCGGATCAGGTCGTCCATAAGTAAACCCCAGTCGAATTTTGAAGCTCCCCTGATCCCGTTCCCGGCCATTTTCTCGACTTCATCACGGTGGGAGAAGAGATCCACTACAGTATCTACGTAGGTTTCCGTTTCAAAGGGTATGGCAACGCCACTGTCGAACTTTTTCAGGACGATCTCGGTCTCGGTCCCCCTGGTGCCGATGACAGCCAGTCCCCCGGCCATGTATTCGATCACCTTGAGCGGAAAGGCATAGATTCTCAATTGATTGGGAGGAAACAGAGCATAGCCGATATCCGCCCTCCTGATGTAATACGGCAGCTCGATGTAAGGAACGGCCTCCATCTTCGTGACCCACTCATCGATGCCGAGCGATTTGATCTGTCCGCTCAGGCTTCCGTCCGGATCGGGGCCGATCAGGATCATGTGCGCGTCCGGAATCTTCTCCCTGATCCTTCTGAATCCTTCGAGAGCAATCGAGATCCCGGAGTACCTCTCATCGAAGTTTCCGAAATAGATAATCGTGGGAGGGTGCACTTCCTTCACCCCCCCGGCGCTGAACGCGTGATAATTGACTCCGTTGTGAATCACCACAGGTCGTATCCCGAGGTCCCTCTCCCGTTTCGCCGCGAGCAGATTCCCCGTACAGATGACGAGGTCAGCCTGCTGAATGAAGAAGTTCTCTACGGCCATGGTCACGGAAACTCTCAGGGGTCTCACCTGAAATGCGGGAACGTAATCGATATCTCCGTAAACGATGCCGCCCACCCGCCCGAAGGCTTTGAGCACGACCGCGACGAGCATCTCCCAGGGCCCTTCCGCATAACAGAGAGAAAATGGCCTGCGGATGTTCGTGAGAAAGAGGAGGAGCATGGAGATCGCAACAAGTATTTCCGAAACGGGTCCCAGAAGACGAAACGGCCTCGCGAAGGACTGGTTGAGAATAGGATTCAGGTCATACACCTTCACAGCACCGTGACGATAGACATTGACACCAGGTATAAGTTTCCTCAGTCTTTCGGACGATCTCACCGAGACATTTCTGTGTTTGGAGATTACCACCACGCCGCCGTACCTTTCAGCAAGTGCCCTCGCGATGTGCTGACACCGCTGGTTCTTCTCGACGGTGTAATCGAGAGTGGTGATGACCAGGACATCCTCGCATCTGTTCGAACCTTTCATCTGGAAAATGTCCTTTCGATGTGCACGAGCATCTTCTCGACCATACCTTCCCAGGAATTATCTTCGGCCTCTCTGATCCTTTTCTCGACTTTCTCCTCGGTGTCTTCCGAGAGAGCGCGCTCAGCGGCTTCTATGAACTCATCCGGAGTACCCGCTATCTCTACTATCCCTGAAAAGAGATCGATCACATCTGGGATCGGGGCCGAAATGACGGGTTTGCCGGAAGCGAAATATTCTAGAAGCTTCGTCGGGTTGATGTTGCGCGTGTTGTCATTCAATACAAAAGGGATCAGACAAATGTCGAACGCTTTCAGGTACCCGGGTAGTTCATGGTACTCTCTTCTCCCGATCATGTGGATGTTCGGTGCTTTCTTCTCGATGTGCGATGGCCCGATCAGGAGTATGTTCCAATCGGGTTTTCTCGCCGCGACGGTTTCGAGCATGTCGATGTCCGTCCTGGTGTCGACGAGACCAAAATAGCCGAGGACCGGTTTCCCGAGCCCGGCAGCGTCGGACGGTATGACGGTGGTTTCTTCCCTGGATCTCCCGAAGTGACTGCTCTCGACACCACACTGGATGAAGTGCATGTTTGGATTGTGCCTTTTTTTCCTCTTCCAGAGCTGGAGTGTGCCGGTGAACACGAGGTCGCATTTTCGGATGAGGTTGATTTCCCTCTCCTCGGTGTCGGCCGGGAACCAGGAGAACGAGCTGTACTCATCCTGAATATCGTAGAGGACAAGATCTTCATCCAGATGCCCCACAAGCGATTCATAGGTTGGATAGTAAAACCAGAGAACCCGTCTGTTCCCCACCATCCCGTTCAGGGAAGTAAACCACTTCAGGTAATTTCTCAAAATCAGTCTGTTGAGAATCCTCACCAGAGACAATTTACTATCCCCCCATAGCATGAGGGGTCTGAAGGTGAGCAGATTGTCGTTGTGTTTATGAGCAGTGAGTGAGCCGGTTGTAGTACCTTCTTTCGCAGCACTGAGAGTCGGAATGGGACAGCAGTAGAGGACTTTGCTCTTCTCCGAAATGCGGGACTGGGTGTGGTGGTTTCTCTGCCAGAGATAATCCCAGGGTACCTGGGAGATGACGACAAACTCGAGGTCCGTGCTGCGCCTGGAAGTCACAGCCTTATGTCCCGAGGCACAAACAATCCTTCGAAACAGGGTGATCACAGAATCGATCAGCACCCACGCCGACAGGGACAGGGTTCTCAGCATGACTTCGGTTGACGATAATTCTTTCTGCATCACCAATTCTACTCAGGGGTGGATTATATCAGATTCCGGTAACATATGTGCTTTCCTCCCCACCATCGGTGAGCCTGTTCACCAGCTCCACTCCCTGCATCAAGGAGTGATCCATATTCCCCACCTCGTATTTCCAGCCACCGAATCTTCCCCTGGAGAAAATACTCTTTCCTTCGAAGAAAGAATGAATCGTACGCATCGCATCATCGCGTCCGAGTGAAGGAACCGGCAGGAGGGAGGGAACATCGATAAGATATGTGGAAACGATGTCTTTTCTGTCTCCATCCCGGATAATGCCGGAGTTGACAAGACCGGTCACGGTCTCTTCGGTGATTGTGTCACGATTCACCTGCTTAAACGGTGAGTGGGAAATTTCACAGAGAAGCGAATAATAATCCCCTTTCGGTGTCATGTTCGGGGAGTAATTCGAGAGGTAGGTAACCCGGTAGAATGGAGAGTTGCCTTCGGGGAAATACATCCAGTTCTTGTCGCTCGGACATGGCTGAGCCAACCCCAGACCGATGATGAAGCCGCCCGCCTTCCTGAGATTGTTTGCCGCTTCTTTTACTTCATCAGGAACATCATCCGTGATGCCGACGAGCTCATCAGCGGGAATCGTTGTAATCAACGAACCGAACTCCGTCTCGCTCCCATTCTCGAAAGTGACCTTCCTGTCACGGAGAGAAATCTTCACGGCTCTGTGTGACAGTTTGATGCGCTCCCCGAGAACAGGTGCAAAAGCACCGAACAGGCCCCCTGTCCCGCCGTGGAGCGGAAACAGAAACAGATTGTTTGGACCCCATGAGCTGTCATCCTGACCGTAGACGATGTTTTTCATCACATGTTTGATGTCGACGACGCTCACTCTTTCCCCTATCCAGTTATAATCCATCATGGTTAAAGGATGCGACCACACTTTCTGGTTATACGGTATGAGGAAATACTTTGCGATCCCGTCGCCGAAGACCATCCTGATCCAATCTTCGAAGTTGTTGGGTTTCCCGCCTTTCTCTCTCGCCTCGATCAGGCCAAGGATGCAATCGAGGACTACCTCTCTCGGCAGGAAGTGAAAATTGTTCTGAAAAGGATATCTCACGAACTTCCCCATCAGGCGTACCCAGCTTTCCCGCTCGTGGGAAACGACATCTTCAGCCAGGAGTTTCTTGATGATTTCATCGTAGTATGGATAGTGAGAAAACATGATGTGGCCGCCGATATCCCAGGTGAAACCCTTGTCGTCCACGAAACTCGCCGACAGACCACCCACATAGGAGTTCATCTCGTACATATCCCAGTCTTCGTGGCCGATTTCGTTAAGCCGATAACCGGCACCCAGCCCTGTCGGTCCGGCTCCAAGAACAACAATTCTCTTCATCTGATTTCCTTCCACCTGCCTTTTTGTGTATGTTCGACTGATCTCACACTGGTATCGGTATGTCTATCATCCATTCCCATCCTGCAGCAGATCCGGGATCAGTCGACATAACCAAGTGCCTTCAGGAGTTCTCTCGTTTCTTTGTCCATCTCCGGAATTTCTTCGGTTTCCCGGAGCAGTGCCGGGAGGGAGCCTTTCCACTGCAGAAGACTGTCCCTCATCCCGGTGATCTGCAAATCTCCCGATTCCTTCAGGTCGACTTCTTCCCCCGGATCGGTGGAGATCCGGTACAGCTCATCCCGGCCATCGGATGACCAGATGTATTTCAACGTGTCATTTCGAACCGACTTTAGTCTCCGGTCGAAAAAACTCAAGAATTCCGAATCGACGCCTTTCGCTTCAGCCCAGCTCTGGACTCTCTTGAATTGATCCCTGGGACTCATGTATTCTGAGTATGCGGTCACCCGCGTATCCTCTCCCCTGATGCTGGACAGCAGGTTCTTGCCGGCAACGGTGTAACCTACATTGTCATTCGACAGACTTGCGACATCGAGAATCGTGGTGAATACATCGACGGACTGTGCGATTGCTTTTATCCTCACACCGCTCGGGACGAGGGAAGGATACCGTATGATGAGCGGGATCCTGAGAGTCGTATCGTACAAGCTCAACTGGTGATCCAGAAGATTGTGTTCTCCGATGTTTTCCCCGTGATCCGCGGTCAGTATCAGGAAAGTGTTTTCCAGGTATCCCTGATCGCCCAGGTATTTCACCAACTCCCCGATCCTCATGTCGAGATACGCGATTTCCGCCTCATAGAGCCCCCGGAGAGCACTGATTTCTTCGGCCGAGAGAGCCAGACCCTCTTTCGATTCATCCGCAAGCATCCGGTAGAGGGTACGAACATTCATCTTCCGCATTTTCATTACGGTTTCACTGTCCTCGATGAATTTTCTTCTCCAATCTTCGGGTGGATTATACAAGAGATGCGGTTCGAAGTAGTTTACGAACATGAAAAACGGTTTCGAGCTATCATGTCTGCGTTCCAGCCAGCCCTGAATAACTTCGTTTGTGGATCTTGCCCCGGCATCCGCTCTGTCACAGAGGGAAAGGAGGTGGCCCTTGATCTGACTGCAGGTGGTCGGGAACCTGGACGACCCCTTCCACATGCCGTAGAAATCATTGAATCCCTGGACGAGGTTTGTTGCCGGACCAACCAGTGCGTTATTCGAGATCGCCACCGTCTGATATCCGTCATCACGGAGAAGTTCTGCAACCGTAGTGATGGGATCATCCAGGTACAGATGCTCCCAGCTGGCACCGTGGCTGCTCGTATAAAGCCCAGTGAACATCGAGCAGTGAGTGGGAACGGTCCATGGCGCGGTAGCAACCATATTCTGGAAGAGTGCACCCTCCTCCGCGAGACCATCGATGTTCGGTGAAGTCTCTATCGTGTGCCCATAACAGGAGAGAAAGTCACTCCTGCAGGTATCCATCACGATGAGGAGGATATTGGGCTTCCCGTTCGAGACAGCCGAAGAAGGGTGGACATCGCCCCCCATATACACAAGCGCCGTTACTACGAGGAGCAGGACAATCCCGCCGACCCCCTCGATCTTCCCGACGGCCGCCTGGAATGGACGTGAACTGAAGATCTTGAAACACAGATAGTAGGCCGGGAAGAACAGGATCACAAGTCCTGCATTATAGATACCTGCAGGCGGCTCGAAGAAAATCGTAGTGTCGTAAAGGTAATGGTTGATGAGTCTTAAAAAAAGAAAGCCCAGTTGGATCACTACGATCGATGAGAGGAAAAAAGGGAACGGTTTACCGATCTTCCGACTGAGACACTGTAACATAAGAAAAACGAGGAGTGCGGCGACGATGGACAATACGAACAGAAGCGCTCCGCCCCCGATCCGCCCCATCAGATAAGGAGTCCTCCGGATCAGGACGGCCGTGTCGAAGAAGACGAGAAGAGAAGTGAAGAGCGTAAGAGCCGTATGAATTCTGCTGTCCCGGCGAGCAAGGCCGCCGGTAACAACAGGGTAGAGAAGCGTACCTGCTAAGAGAGCGAAGAGCACATAGGCAACGAAAGCCCGTGACACGCCTGAGACAGGAATTACGTCAAATGTGAGGAGACTGAAGAGCCCTTCGATGATGGCGAGGACAACAGCACCGATCAGCCAGTAAAAAATGTGGCATCGCAGGTCATAGTGCTTGTTGATCTTCAATTCCTCAGTCATAGAGCGTATCCTCCCTGGTATGACTCGTTTCTGCACCCGTGAGCACAGGAGAGACTAGAGGGCACCATTGCCCCGATTACCCCATCAGTGAATGTATCCGAGGCTTCTGAGCCTTTCGCTCTCTTCAGGATCCAGGGGAACCACATCCCGAAGTCCCACGCGTTCCGTCCAGGTCAGGAGAGCATCCTCGAGTGAATCCGTGACGACCGTGTCACCCTGGGTAGCCGCGGGCAGGCACTCGATAGTCCTCTCCCCACTCTCCAGATCCATTCGGAGTATCGAGCTTTTGCTCCTCACCGAAACGAGGCCACACGGACCACAGTCGGAAAAGGCGAATCGATTTTCTTCCGGCGTCGACAGCAGAGAGGTCCCCTCGAGACCCTGTGGAACGGGCAACATAACAATTTGAAGAATGGTCGGCATGATGTCAACAATCTCCGCAAGAGGGCCGTCTCCGGTGCCGCCCAGCCATCCGTTCGGATCGACCATGATGAGCGGCACATTCAGTACCTCTCTGCGTAAACCCCCGTGCATGAAATAGGATCCGTTCTCTCCGAAGTACTCTCCGTGGTCGGCTACGACGACGACGAGCATGTTTTTGAGCCTCCCCATCGCAGATAGTTCAGCAAGAAGTCTGCCTAACTCCCTGTCAGCATAAGAGATTTCCCCACCATACAGAGCCCAGGCGTGCTGCTTCTCCCGCTCGGTAATCCCTATCGTGTTGTCGAAGATCTTCTGGGGTGTAGCCAGGTAATCGTAAGGTCTGAAAATTCCTTCGAAGCCGGGGTCATACAGGTCCGTGAATGGAGGAGGCGGGAGATAGGTGAAATGCGGATCGAAATAATGGACCCAGAGGAATACATTTCCATCCATTTTCCTCAACCAGCGGAGAGCACAATCCGTGGTTTCGGATGCCTTTCTCTCCTGCAGGCTCCGGAAGAAGACAGCGAAGGAACCGGGAGCGAGTTTCTTTAAAAACCGCCACGTGAACTCACCCAGGGATGTTCTCATAAATCCTTCCATGGAAGTGAACACATCATCGTAGGCCATAAACCCGGCGTTGAGTCCGCACACATCATGAGACAGGGAAGATCCGCTCAACACTGCAGCCGACCCGTACCCGTATCGCGCGAGCAGTGCCGGAAGGGTCAGCGTACCTTCTTTGAGCTGTATCCCGTTTGTTCTTATCCGGTGAGACGACGGGTACAGTGAAGTCAGCAGCGAGGCGTGAGACGGAGCCGTAAATGGACTCTGGCTGACGGCTTCGGTGAACAGGACTCCGGTTCGGGCGAGGCTGTCGAGCGTTGGTGTTTTGAAGATCGGATTGCCGTAGCATCCGAGTGCGTCCTTTCGAACCGTATCGAGGCTTATGATCAGGATATCCTTCCGGTCCCCATTTTCCGCCGCCGGAAAGTCCTTAGCGTTTCGGGAAGGAAGAATAGAACACAGGATGGTCATTAGAACGAGGAGGACGAGGCAGACGGGTACAAACGATCGGGGAGTAACTCTTTGAAGCGGGCTCTTTTGCAGTATGAGAAAGAGGAAAAGTGCGGAAACCATCAGAAGAGCAGTGGCGAAGACACTTTTCCAGTCCAGCAGACCGATACCCTTCAGAATATCCAGATGAACCCAGAGACCTGTGTAGAAAAGGAAAACAAGCACCAGATTGAAACTGATGAAAAACACAAACCTGCCCTCGGAACCGGCTTTTTCTCCTACGGGCAAGAGGAGAAACAACACACCGATCACAGCCCCCGGTATCATTGAGAGAAGAGCCGGAACAAGGATCAACCCGGTGAAAGGGTAACAACGTAGTACTTCGGGCGGCCCGAAGGAGTGGAAGACAGTGATCCTCGTGATGAGTTCTCCTAAAAAAGCAAGTACCCAGATAAGTACTCCGGCAATCAGAAAGTAGAAGCTTCTCCTCACCGGTTTCCCTCCTTTACAAATATTTCGACGCCAGGCATGAATGTGTCTCTGTATGTCGGATCGAGTCTCCCGTACAATCCACTGTGCATGAAATCCCTCCGATAGTCAGCCACCCGCCTGTACCCGTAGATCCCCGACCGCAGCCCGTCGATGAATTCCCTCCCCTCTTCGGTCCCTTCGCTGCCCCGTTCGAACCCGACGGTGATGAGCCTCGAAGTGATAATGACATCCGGTTGCTGCTCTTTGAGCCACGTACGTGTAAATTGATCGGGTCTCATGAGGGACAGGTCGTAGGTTTCACCCGAGAGAGGAGGTGTGAAGTGAGTGGCGGCGATCGTGCTGCCCACCGCGACATTTTCACTGACCCATCTCAGACCCTCATCGAGTGTCGAACGACCCCGGGGCATATACCGTTCGATCGACCAGGTAAACACACCGGTATACACGATGACAGCTGCCGCGACGAGGCAGGCCAGTTTTCCTGCTACTCCCCGTCGTCTGGTGAGGAGAGAAAATGCATATCCTGCTGTTATGCAGAATCCGATCACAAGCGGTATGTAGTATCTGAGAAAAACCACTTTCATCACCGACGTGAGCAGAAAATAGGGAATTGCATAGAACAGGATCCAGACAAAGCCCTCTTCTTTCTTCCAGATGCCTGCGACAATCCCCACGAGGGAAACGAGGTACAACGGCAGCCCGAGGGAGAAGGGAAATGCAGCGAGAATCTGATAGAGAATACGATGGTAGACGATACCATCCCCGGCCAGGTCGAAACCAGGGTGCCCCTTTTCTGATACATGGAACATCTCATACGCGAAATCGGTACTGAACCGCTCGTAATCGAGGGCTATGAACGGTGAGCAGGCCAGAAAAATGAGAATCGCCAGCAACACGGTCCTGATCGGACCCTTTCCGAGAAAGCTGGCGAGGATGAACCGCCTACCCTTCCTGAACAACATCGGCAGAATCGACAGGACGAGCGCTCCGTTGTACTTGACCGAGGCCGCGATTCCGGCGGCCACCCCCACCAGTACCGAGGAACCGCGTTTTTGTCCGGCCTCTCCCCTGACACCCGCGTAAAGCGCGAGCGTCATGAAAAAGGTCATGAGGACCTCCTGTTTGATATAATGCGACTCGAGGACGTGCAGGGGTGTGACCGCAAGTGCAAGTGAAGCGAACGCGGCTGCCCGCCGGGAAAAGAGTCTTTTCACGAGGAAGTACAGAAGGATCACCGTGAGCACTCCGATCAGGGCAATGGAACACCTGCCGAGCAGGTACAGATCGGCCTGGGCGGCATCGAACGAGAGCTTGAATGCAGTGAGTGTCGGTACCTTTCCCGAGACGATCGAACCCAAGGCGAAGGGCACGAAGTGGACTGAATAGTAAATCACCACGAGCCCGCAGAGATAATAGAAGATGAAAGAAGGGTAGTGAAAAAAATGCGGATTCAGGTCACCGGTAGACACCATCTTCACCACCCTGCTCATCACCCTTGTCTCATCGATGTGGTAATGGAGCGGGAGACCGAAATCAATCCCGTATATCCTCAACAGGAGAGCCACGAGAGCGATCAGAGACAGAACAATATAATCCCCTCGACCTGTCCTTCCTTCTTCTGCTCTGTATCGTTCGGAGTTCAACACGTGATAAACCTCAATCTGTCGATTCCCGTTCTGTCTATCCATTCGAGGTACCGAGAGACAGAAAAACAGAGAAATGCTTCGGCATACCCGGATGATCCCATCTCGAGCGCTCTCCTCTTCGAGAGTGCCAGGGAAGTCCGCATGTAGTCGACCTGTTCGAGCTGAGATGCAAAACAGAGGAGCGCCTCCCGTTTTGCCCGCGCGTAAGGTGAAATGTCCAGATACAGATTGGGTGGTAGAGGCGTCCACACTTCATATCCGAGAATGAGGGTCTCCGGGGCCGATGACTGAATGATCCTCTTCAGTAACCGGTTGGTCTCTATGTGATCAACGTGGTTGTCGAAGAACCAGGGGAGGAAGATGAGTTCGGGTGCAAAATCTCTCAGGAGCTGTTTCAATCGATTCAGTATCCGGGGCTCAGGTCTGAGGAGCGTTTCCGGAGCTGACAAGTGTTCCGTCTCTGTCACTCCCAGTATCTCGAGCGCACGAGCCGATTCCGCCTTCCTGATCCGTTCCACCTCCGACCTGTCATCCATCCGGGGGATACCCTCCCTACCGTCGGTGAGATAGATAACCTTGACTCTGTGTCCCCGTTCGAGCTGCATCAGAATGGTCCCACCCATACCGATCACATCGTCATCGTAGTGCGGAGACAGAACCAGAGTCCTGCCTCCCGGAAGTTCATTGATGACCACCCGTCCACGGCGATTGCACAGCTGCAGAATGGATCTCTTGTACCGGTTAAAAATTATATTACCGGGCATTCCCCTCTCCACGTAAAACGAAATCGGAGGGTGTCATGATCCCCTCATCACAGGAGATGAATGACTCATACCAGCCGCGCCCACCCCCCGCCATTGCGCTCCCGTAAGCCATAGCCGATTGCGAAAGCTGAAGTTCTCCCCCGCAGCCGAGTGCATGGAGCGCCAGGAATTTTGATCGGACGGCCTGATCGACACAAAGCTGATATTCGGGGAGCACAAGCATTCTTGACTGGTAATAAAAACTCCCGAGGTGAAGCTTCTTTTCCAATTCATCGATCTTCGGCTTCTCATCCGCGGTGAGCGGAAACGGATAGAACAGGATCGCTTCGTGGGGGACTGCCGGGCTTCCATCCTGTTCCCAGCAGCTCAACCGGGGAGTAACAATTACGGTGCCCAGCTTACGGATCGCCGTCTTTTCGCGATCAGTGTAAGGTTTCTCTACCACCGCGAGACACTCCCCATCCACCGCTGCGTGCCCCGCCAGAAGTCCCCCACAGCCTGATATTACCTCCCGCACGTCCCTTCCGTATACTATCAGGATGGTCCCGTGACCTGGCTTGAGAGGAGTGGGGATCACCACGAGGTTCAGGGGTCGGGGTAAGATGTTTCCGGTGATCCTGCCAATACCGGCAATCGCCCTTTTGATAAATGCTTTTGCCATGAATCTACACCAATCTCGAGATAGATTCATCGATTCGTAAGCCGGCAGTCTTCGTGTAGACTTCGCCGAGCTGCTGCATGTGAATCTCCGATGTAAATGTACGCCGCACTACTTCTCTGCCGTTTTTTCCCATCCGGTCTGCTCCCGCTCCGTCCTCGAGGATCCGGACAAGTGCCCGGGCGAGTGCGGGTGAATCACCGTAAGGTACGAGTAAACCGGTGGTCTCTTCCTGCACCAGCTCGGGTATCCCGCCGAGCCTGGATGCGACGACAGGTCTCCCGGCCGCCATCGCCTCGAGGATTACGAGAGGGCAATTTTCCTTGACGACTGATGGCAGAACCACGACCCTCGAGGCCCCGAAAAGAGGACGGAGTCTCTCCTCGTCGAGCTGACCGTGAAACTTCACTGCTCCGCCCACGCCAAGCTCACTGGCGGATCGTTGAAGATCGTTCATCTCAGGACCGACGCCTACGATGTCGAGAATCGCGCTGGGCACTCCATCGAGGACTTCACGAAAAGAACGGAGGAGGTGATCAACCCCCTTACTCGGATACAGGGAACCTACGAAAAGGATACTCCGTGAGGCACCGGGAAGTATACCTCCTTCGAAATAATGAGTATGTACAAAGTTGGGGACAAGTACCGGTTCGATCCCGAAGTGAGTGACGTTCTCGGCGAGTGCCCTGCTCGGCGTAATGAGAGTCCAGTCCTCCCGTGAGAAGAGCCTCCTGACGAGCTTGCGGGACGGGACCTGGGCGATGTACTTACTGATCGGGATACATCCTTCACTGACGCAGACGGTCCCGAAGGACCAGGGGCAGACGAGCCCGTTCTTTCTCACACCTCTCTCATTCGGGCACACGATCCGTATGTCGTGTGCGGTCTGAACCAGAGGAGGACCTTTGGAACAGGCCAGATATACTGTGTGCGAGTAGAGACAGTTCCCCTGAACATGAATGAGATCGGGTCTCTCTTTGTCTATCACCTTCCGCAGCATCCGAAAGAGCTTCGGATTGAACAGATGCTGTTTCATCCTCCCGGTGAGAGCTCCATTACCGTGGAAGGGGAAGATTGTGACTTTGCCCTCTTCAGACGAGTCTCCCTGATTGAACGTGAAAAGAGAGACCTCAACTCCCCTTTCCCTGAGCATCCTCGTGAGCTCCATCCTGTATCGGTTCGCTCCACCGCGGACGTCCGCGAAATCGTGGAACATCAGCACTTTCATACCGACCTCCGTCCAAAAACGTAGGAGGTGATCTTTAACAACGGCTCCTTGATGAACCGGTTTATCTCATCCCGGTCGTAAACCCCGAGCACCTTCAACATGTAACAGTAGGGTACGAGGGCAAGGAGTATTCTGAGGGGCAGAAACAAGCCGTCGAGGAGGATGAGCACAACCAGCATAGTGGAAAGTGCCAGGAGCGGCCGGGGTAACATACCGAGGTAATCGATTTTGTGGCCGAGAACTTTCCTCACGAAGTAAATCCGTATAAAAAGATCGATAACGGTCGAGTTGAGCGAAACCCATGCGGCACCGATATGCTGATACTTTGGAATGAAAATGAAGTTGAGGACAATGTTGATGCACATGTTTACGGCGACGATGGGGGCAAAACTCGACAGGAGATTCGACTGGAGGATGATAACTCTCATCGGTGTGGTGAAGAAGAGCAGCGCGCACGCCCAGCTGAGTATGAACAGTACCCGGGCGGATTCCTCGTACTGTTGTCCGAAGATGAACAGCGTGATCTCGCGGTGATAGAGGATGAGGACGCTGAAAACCGGCAGCGCCATGGTCAGGAAGAACTTCTGCAGTTTCTGATAAATGAGGACCAGTCTTTCCTTCGCGTGTACATAGAGAGCGGAAATAGTCGGCTGCATCGCGACGTTTATCAGAACACCGGCCATGGCGATGTGTTCGAGAATCTTGTACGGAGCGGCATAAATGCCCACTGACTCTTCACCGACCATCTTCGAAAGCATGAAGAAATCAACGCGGATATGGATCATCATGATGAGACCGAGTACCGCGAAAAACATGGCATCCTTGAATATTTTCCTGCAGAAGACAGTGTCGATCTCGGGTTTGAAAGAGGGAACCACCCGTTTAACGAACCACATGAGGATGATCAGTTTCACCCCACTCCAGAAGCCGAAGGCGAGCAGGATGGTTTTAATACCGAATCCGAGCCAGATCAGAACGATGCCCGAGGCTGCTGGGAGAAAGCCGACGGCCACCTCGATTGCGGAGGTTATGTCCATGCGCTCGTGGGCCTTCAGCATCGAGATGAAGGGACCGGACAGTGTAGAGAAAATCAGGAAGGGTATTCCGGCATAGAAGAGCCCTACGATCTCACCCCGGTAGCCGACTGCATGGATGAGAAGAATCATGAGGACGGAAACGATTATTGATGTGATTATCTTGATACCGAGGATGTTCCTGATGTACTTGCTGGAACGAGAGTAATCCCTCGCCACGTCCCTCACCGTGAGCGTGTCGAGCCCGCAGTCACTGAAGATGCCGAAGAAAGCGAGAAACAGAAAGACGAGGGACCATTGACCGAACCCTTTCGTCCCGAAGTAACGAGCTGCAATAGCAACGAAGGTGATGCTGATGACCTTTGTGAGGATCTGGGCGATTTGGAGGGAGACGACATTTCTCAGTATGGTAAATCTTTTGTCCATTCCACTCTGGGGGGAAGATTCAGCTCAGATAACCGAGACCCTGGAGGGTTTTCCGAATTTCTTCCTCCTCGTCGGTGGTATAGCCATCAACAGTTTTCTCGGGTACGGAGCCTGGTTCCAGTTTCACGAACCTGAGTTCATTCGACTTCTTGTAATCTTCGGTAAAACACTCGAGCAAGACCTTTCCATCCATCTCCTCGGGGACGGGCATACCGAACATGTGAATGATCGTCGGGGCCAGGTCTTCGATGCGGGCATCCTGCACAACATGAGCTTGTCTGACCCCCTCCCCCCGCATGAAAAGTATTCCATTCTCACGATGCAACGCAGGTGTAAACTCGAACGGGTCTCTATAGATCTGATCGACGAAGAAATCGGCTCTCGGAAGGATGCTCAGGTCCCTGGTGAGGAACTGGATATCGGGAGCGAGCTCCATGTAAGGTCCCCTGTAGAGTTCTTCCCTCCGGTAGGCTTTCTCTACAACCCGTTCCCCGTCTGGATCAAGAATCTCTTCGAGGCCGCTGATGATTTCGTCTCTCAGTTGCTCGTACTCGGCCCCGGGTCGGATGATGCCTTCCGGTTCCCTCCCCTGCAGATTGATGATGATGATTTCTTCTCCCCCGCTGAAGCTCGAGAAAGCCTTCGTACGTGACCAGTCGATCATCGACATATACAGTCTGTCCAGAGTGACACCGAGAAGCCGGGGTTTCAGCAATCTCGCAGCCCTCCTGCCGAAGGCCCTGAGAAGTCTATCGAGACTCTGGTAGCTGCTGTCACCATCGAGCTGATCTCTGCCGACTCCCAGCAGTTTCGCCAGGAGTTTCGAACCGGATTTCAATTTCAGGTAACCGCGTTCCAGCAGCCATTTGTTGATGTAGAACCTGCCCTCGATCGGACCGCACCCGTGATCAGACATGACGATGACGGACACATCTTCCCCGGCGGCAGAGATGAGTTTCCCGAGGTAATCATCGAGGACCGCGTAGCACATTTCGATGATGCCGCCGTACTTTTTATTCTCCACCGGATGCTTGTCTCTGTACTCAGGTACCTTTATCCGCCAGGCCCTGTGCTGTACGAGGTCGACGGTCCTGAAGACAGTCATGAAGAAATCCCAGTCGAATTTCCTCATGAGGTACAGATTTGCATCCAGTATCTTCCTGGTAGTGTAGAGCATGTGCATGAAAGCTTTTTTCTCATCACCACCCCAGAATATTTTTTCTGAATCACTGTCGAGCGGGTAGTCTCCGAGAGCACAGAGGAGATCGAGATGCAGATCGGCCGGGTGGGTGAAGATATGGTCGGTACTCGGAGTGAGCAATCCACTTACCAGATAACCATTGACCTCTTCCGGAGGGTAGGTCAGGGGAACGTTTACCACCCCCACTTTTTTCCCTCTGTCACTCAGTATCTTCCAGACACTCCTCGCTTTTATCGAATTATAGGTGATAAAAGGACGGTAGTACGTACCATCTTTTCTCTCACGAAAGTAGAACACGCCGTGTCCACCGGGATTCATACCGGTGATGAAAGATGACCACGCGACGGAACTGTTGGGAGGTATCGTGGAGAGTAGCGTGCCGGAGGCGCCTTCCTGACAAATTTTCGAGAGGTTCGGGAGTTTTCCTGCTTCCATCATGGGAGATGCGATGTCGAGTGTTGCTCCATCGAATCCGACGACCAGCACCTTTTTCATTCTCAACTGCTCCCCTGATAAAAATTTTCCCCCTCCCTCCGATGAAGGCAGAGGGGGAAGTGATACGAGAACTCTTTCCCGCACTTACTCGAGGAACACATCCTCAACTCTCGGCTCGATGGCTATCCCGCGCTCTAGCTGAAGAACGGGTCGGACGACTATCTGCAAGGTCTTGAAGAAATCCCGTATATCACCCACGAAGCTCCTTGGAACGTACAGGACATCCCCCGCCTCCAGATTGATGTTCTCTCCACCGGAACCCTTCACGAGAAAGTCCTGGAGATCGAGCCTCTCGAGATAGGGATCATCAATATCTCCCCGTATAAGAATAACGGAAGACTTGTTGCCGTCATTTGTAAAACCGCCGGCTTTCGCGATCGCTTCGACCGCCGATGTCGCGCTGTTCAGCACAAAGACACCGGGCTTCTCGACCTCCCCGAGGACGAAAATCTTCTGGCTCCTGAGTGAAATAACCTCAACTCCGACCTGAGGATTGACGTAGTACCGAGCAAGACCATCCTGAACTGTCCGTCTCAATTCTTTGATGTCTACCCCTCCTGCTCTGATATATCCGAGGAAGGGGTAATAGAACTCACCCGAGACATCGAGCTTCACCTTCTTGTTGAGGTCTTCATGACCCCATACTCGGATCGCAAGCTCATCGCCGGTTCCGAGGATGAACTCGGTAATGTGTGGGGGTGCCTCATCCAGTATCCGACCTTCCGGTTGATCACTGCCCGGGAGAGAACCGGCACTATTTGTTCCACCACTGCATGAAACAGACATCAGACCTACACAGAAAAGGAGCAAAAGTTCTCTGAATATTGAATTGAAGGTGTTGAATAGAGGCGGAATCGAAACGTTAAAATTCCTGAAAATTTTCATAAATACACCCCCAGAGGCCAAGAAAACAGTTACAATATTACCCACAATCTGAATGTGTTTAGTCGAAGATACGGTTCACTATTTACTTGTGCATAACCCGTACCACATTAAAGAAAATTTACTCTTTATTTAGACCCTGTCAAGTCTCATACCATCTAGGGGTTCCCTTGAATTCACCAATCGATTGGATAGTTAAAAGACGAAAATTTGATTCACCGTTCGCAGTGGTAATAAGAAAGACTATTCCCGTCACGATGGATCAGTCAAAGCGTACATTCCTTCACAATTTTTCCGGCGGGATCGACATTTATAAATAGGGACAGTCACCATTTATTTAAAAATAACATAACGGTGACAAAAAAATAAATGGTGACTGTCCCTATTTATCGTAGACAATGACAGCGGGTAGTCGAGGTTCCTGGCCAGGCGAGACGACGCAAGGAGTATCTTTAGTTACTCCGAGGAGTAGCAACGCAGCCAGGGGACTTGAGAGTCGCCTGAATTGGTGATGAATTTCTGGGACGGGACACTAGATATTGATACAGTGGAGCATCCACCTCACGGTGGACAGGAGGAGTTTGACATCCAGCCAGAGAGACCAGTTTCTGATATACTCCAGGTCGAAATTCAGATTCTCGTGAATCAGTTTTTCTCTCGAAGCCTGGAGCTGCCAGATACCGGTGACACCGGGTTTCATCTGCAGGCGGATTTCGTGAAGCTTGTTGTAGCCGATAACGATATACGGCATTTCCGGGCGAGGTCCTACGAGACTCATGTCACCTCTGAGCACGTTGATGAGCTGGGGGAGTTCATCGAGTGATACCTTCCGGAGAAATCTGCCAAATCCGGTGAGTCGATCATCATCATGTGTCTTCGGGGAGAAATCATATTTGGGACTGTCGATCTTCATCGTCCTGAATTTGAAAATTTTGAACGGCTTCCCTTTCAGATCATGAACGCGTCTGTCACCGGTCCTTCTGTTGAAAATGAAGGTTGTCTTGTTGCCGATACTTTCGATCTCTCTCCGGTCAAGCCTTCTCCTGTTCTGACCGATACGCTGCTGGGTAAAAAAGATCGGTCCCCTCGAATCGAGCTTGATCAGGAGTGCAACGAGGATAAAGAGTGGTGAGGTGATTATGACGAGACCTGTCGCGAAGGTGATGTCCATAGCACGCTTGATGAACCTCCGCCATGTCAGTGTAAGCGCCTGGATATAGGAACCGAATACAGCATACTTGCCTGATGATTCGATCGGTTTGTCGTATCCCCTCTCGACGAGACTCCGCTGATAGAGCTGGAGTATATCCCTGAAGCCTTCACCGGGACCAATCCACTTGAAGCGTTCTTTCGTCTCTATTGCCTGCATGTAATATTCACTGTCTTTTGTCTGCAGTCTTTTCTTCATACACCTAATACACCTATCCGTTGGAGAGACTCAAGAAGTATGGGAGCTACTATCATAAGAGAGGAAAGACCTGGTTTATGGTTGATAGTATGTTAAAAAAAATCATCTTCTGAACCCTGGTGAAACTTATTGTATCAGATTTTGAAGGTTTTGTCAAGTTAAAAAATTCCGGCATGGGAAAATTTATTCGGTCCAATTCCTACCCATTGAAAACCGGGGGGAAATGGTGCCCTGAACAGTGCATTTATCTCCTGAATTGTTATAGAAATATCCGGATGAAAAAACAAGACCTGCCGGCTAACTCTCTTTAAAAAAAGGGGGGTTGGATCGGACACCTGATACCTCCCCCGGCACAGTCGAGCGTATCTTCCCCACTTCCTGGAAATTGCAATTCTCATGCCAGCGACAACCATATTCCGGATTTGAGTTTTTCCTGATTTCTGATCAGACAGAGAAACAGGGGGTCACGGGGAGCGATTCCGCATATCACGGTAAAGACAACCCCTGCCACCATCGCAGAACTGGTTGAAAGAAGGGCGCCAATCAGGCAGACATTTAGCGTGCGGCATGCCGTCCTGACATACAATGCGAAGGGTGCCCCGGGGCAGGTCGTTCGAACGAAGTCTCCATATTTGCCTTATCTGATTGGAATACAATGAGATAGAAACATCGCCCCGGGACAGAAGAACCATGGCATAATCCTTGCCCTTCTGCACGGTATTATTGTGATCGCCGGCTTTCGGCGGGAGTATCTGATCCACGAGGCAAAAAGGAGTGATTTTTATGAGTAAAGTCATCGGTATTGATCTCGGCACAACGAACTCATGCGTCGCAGTCATGGAAGGTGGAGATCCTGTGGTCATTGCCAACGCGGAAGGAGGCCGGACGACACCATCCGTCGTTGCTTTTACCAAGGATGGAGAACGGCTGACAGGGCAGGTTGCGAAGAGGCAGGCGATCACGAATCCTGAGAACACCGTGTTTTCCATCAAGCGGTTCATGGGCAGGAAGTTCAGTGAAGTCAGTGATGAAATCACGAAGGTGCCGTACGAGGTGGTTTCCGGGCCGAACGGTGATGCCCGGGTGAAGGCCGGCGGGCAGGAATACTCACCTCCTGAGATTTCCGCTATGGTCCTGCAGAAGATGAAACAGACTGCAGAGGACTACCTCGGTACGAAGATAACGAAAGCCGTCATTACGGTGCCTGCTTATTTCAACGACAGTCAGCGTCAGGCGACGAAGGACGCGGGCAGGATCGCGGGCCTGGAGGTACTGAGGATCATCAACGAACCGACAGCTGCTTCCCTCGCGTATGGACTCGAGAAAAAGTCCGACGAGAAGATCGCGGTATTCGATCTGGGCGGTGGGACATTCGATATATCGATACTCGAGCTGGGAGACGGAGTTTTTGAGGTAAAGGCGACCAACGGTGATACCCATCTGGGTGGGGACGACCTCGACCAGAGAGTCATCGACTGGCTGGTGGGAGAGTTTAAAAAACAGGAAGGTATCGATCTCAAAAAGGATCCGATGGCACTCCAGCGACTCAAGGAGGCGGCCGAGAAAGCAAAATGCGAACTCTCGACGGTACTCAAGACTGACATTAATCTTCCGTTCGTCACGGCTGACGCGAGCGGGCCAAAGCACCTCAATCTCACACTCACCCGGGCGAAGCTTGAGGAACTCATCGATGACCTCATCGAACGCACCGTCAATCCCTGTAAACAGGCCATGGCGGATGCAGGGTTGAAACCGGGTGACATGGACGAAGTCATCCTGGTGGGTGGTGCAACGAGGATGCCCAAGGTTCAGGAACTCGTGAAGGAAATCTTCGGGAAGGAACCCCACAAAGGTGTCAATCCCGACGAGGTCGTTGCCGTGGGCGCCGCTATCCAGGGTGGAGTACTCGCCGGTGAGGTTAAGGATGTCCTGCTGCTGGACGTGACACCGCTCTCCCTGGGGATCGAAACTCTCGGAGGAGTTTTTACCAGGCTCATCGAGCGCAACACCACAATCCCCACAAAGAAGAGTGAGATCTTCAGTACAGCGGAAGACAATCAAACAACCGTGGAGATACACGTGCTCCAGGGGGAGCGTGAGATGGCAATCTACAACAAGACGATAGGCAGATTCCAGCTCACAGGTATCCCCCCGGCACCCCGCGGGATTCCTCAGGTCGAGGTGGCCTTCGACATCGACGCGAACGGCATCATGAATGTATCCGCGAAAGACAAAGCTACCGGGAAAGAGCAGTCGATTAAGATCGAGGCTTCCAGCGGCCTGACCGAAGAAGAGATCCAACGGATGGTGAGAGATTCGGAGACCCACTCTGCCGAGGACGGTCTGAAGAGGGAAGAAGTCGAAACAAGGAACAGGGCTGACTCGCTCATTTACGAAACGGAAAAGAACATCCGGGAAATGGGCGACAAGATCGGCGCGGATGAAAAAGCGAAAATGGAGACAGCGATGGAACGGGTGAAATCCGCCCTGAAGGGGACCGACATGAGTGAGATAAAGAAAGCTACGGAAGACCTGACGCAGACCTGGCATCAGGTGGCCAGCACACTCTATCAGCAGTCTCAAGCCTCTGATACAGCACAGTCGACTGAATCTCAATCACCCGAACCTCCCAAGGAAGAGGTTGTGGACGCGGAATACGAAGTGGTGGATGAAGAAAAGAAAGATTGATTCCCCGACTGAGAAGTAATATGAAAAAAAACAAAAATATGAGAAGGATGGGCTCCGTGACAGGGTTCATCCTTCTCATCCTGATCTGGCTCCATACTGGCACGGGTTCGTATTGCCATGCAGATCAGCAGACACCGGACGAATACCCGGTATTCGGTACCGGGGAGACTGTGGCCGGTGTGTCCGATCACTCCAGCTTCGCCGAGATCGCCAGGAAGGTGAAACCCTACGTGGTGAACATCAGTGCAAAACGCACGATCGAGCATCCGGTTATCGATGATGCACCGTTTTTCAAGGGACCCTTCGAAAAATATTTCAGGAATCCACATGAAGAGAAGTTCGAGATGGAGGGGCTTGGAAGCGGAGTGATCGTTCGCGAAGACGGCTACATCCTCACGAACAATCACGTCATCGAGAATGCCGAAGAGATCCAGGTGTCCATGTTCGACAACCAGGTTTTCACTGCGGAGATCGTCGGGCGGGATCCAACGACCGATATCGCCGTGATAAAAATCGACGCCGAGAGACTGCCAGAGGCCCGTCTCGGGAACTCCGACGAAGTCGAGGTGGGAGAATGGGTTCTGGCGGTGGGAAACCCCATGCGACTCCCGTACACCGTGACAGCGGGGATCATCAGCGCAAAAGGAAGGAACATCGACATTATACCGGGGAGCTACAGTATCGAAAGTTTTATCCAGACGGATGCGGCGATCAACCCCGGGAATTCGGGTGGCCCACTCATCGATCTGAAGGGCGAAGTCGTAGGGATCAACACAGCAATATCGACGAATACCGGCTACTATCAGGGATATGGATTTGCAATCCCCGTAAACCTTGCGAAAAGAGTCCTGGGGGACCTGATCGAAAGAGGAAGAGTTGTTCGAGCCATCCTGGGCGTGTCGATCCAGAATGTGAATCCTGAAATTGCCGAGGAAATGGGACTGGAGGAAACGAAAGGTGTCCGTGTAGAAGGTTTCATACCGGAAGACAGCCCGGCACTTCTGGCCGGAGTACGTGAGGGAGATGTTATCATCGCTATCGACGGTGTCAGGGTAGCGAGAGTGAATGAGCTGCAGACACTGGTCGCCCAGCAGAATCCGGGTGACGAGATCACCCTGACTGTCATCAGGGAGGGGAAGACACGGACCTTCGATGTGACTCTCACGGAACGACCCGAAGAAACACCTCAGCTGGCAAGCCGTGATGCCGTACTCGAGGCCCATCCATTCGGCGTTCTCCTCATCGACATCGACGAGCAGGTGAGAGCTGCCCACCATCTCAGTGAGGCTATAGGTGTTCTGGTTCAGGCAGTCGATCCTGATGGCCCAGGGGCCGCAGCGAAACCTCACCCCCTAATGGAGGGCGATATCATACTGGAAGTCGATAACGGCATGGAAGTTGCTTCTGTCGAAGATATGGAGGACGGGTTGATCGCTATCGAGCACAAGGATGAATTGCTTCTCTTCGTATCCAGATACCAGGACGGGGGGGCCTCTACGTTTTACACGGTCATCAATCCCCAGTGGTGATCACCACGGTTATCCCTAAGAGAATGTGCTTGACGACCTTTTCCAGTGACGGTATATTCTCAACATGATCAGGATACCGGAGTCTTGCAAGGCAGAGGGACGAGCAGGTTGAATATGCGAGAGTGGCGGAACTGGTAGACGCGCTGGACTTAGGATCCTGTGGGCATGACCCGTGGGGGTTCAAGTCCCCCCTCTCGCACCATCTGGAAACAAAGAGATCGATGAGCATGAATGAAATCAATGTAACAGTCAGAGAAGAGGGTGATTCCCACCGCATTCTGTCGATCCGGGTTGCCGGTTCGAAGATGCAGAGGGAGAGAGAGAAGATCATAAAACGGTTCCAGAAAAAGGCCAAGATTCCCGGCTTTCGTCCCGGCAGGATCCCAAAACAGATCATCGAAAAAAATTTCCAGGACGACATCAAACTCGAATTGATGGAAACGGTTATTAAGGATGCGTACCGGGAAGCACTCAAAGAACAGGATCTCAATCCCATATCACAGCCACGATTTTCCAATGTCGAAACTTCACCCGATTCAACCATGTCATTCGATGCCACGTTCGATGTCAAACCGAACGTGGAGGTGAGGCGATACACCGGTTTCAAGATCGAGAAGAAAGTGAGCACGGTATCCGATTCGGAGACAGAGAGGGTACTGGAGAGGTTGAGGAGAGAGCGGGCCGTCTCGAGTCCGGTCGATCGGCCGGCCCAGACAGGAGACCTCGTCAGCATGTCGTATATTTCGCTGAATGAGGATGGTACACCGATCAAGGACGAACCCACGAAGAGTATCGATGTTAACCTGGGCGATGGTGGAGTACTCAATGAGATAGAGAATGGAATTATCGGAATGAGCCCAACAGAAGAGAAGGAAATCACAGTTACTTATCCTGGAGATTACTTCGTCGAGAGTCTCCGGCGGGCCACCCGAAAACTCATCATCACGGTGTCGGAAGTTAAGGAGGTTGTTCTGCCGCCTCTCGATGATGAGTTCGCAAAGAGTATCGATCCCGGCAAGGACCTGGAATCCCTCAGGGAGGAGATCAAAACACGACTCACGGAGGAAAAAGTACGGAAGGCAGAGAGAGATGTGACCGAGAAGCTGATCGACCTCGTGATCGAGGCGAATCCCTTCGAATCACCGAAGATTATTGTCGAAGGCTACCTCGATGAGTTTCTCCACAGACTTGCCGAAGAGCGGAAAGCAGCCGGGCAGGATTTCGATCCTGAAAAAGTGAGAGACGCCTATCGACCGGCAGCCGAGAGGGTTTTCAAGAAGAACTTCTTACTCGAGTCGATTGCCAGAGCCGAGAGCATAGATGTGACCGAAGACGACATGGAGAAAGAGCTTTTGAGTATTTCCCAGGGGTCAGAACCATACCTCGAATCGCTGAGAAGAGGATTGGAAAAGGACTCCGGTGCGATGGAGAATTTTAAGTCTGATATCAAACACAAAAAAGTGACTGAATTCCTGAAAAACAATTCGGAAGTGAGAGAACAATATGAGTGAATCCAGGTTCGATCATCGTAATGAGAACCAGGCACCCCGAGTGCAGCACCTCGTTCCTATCGTCGTCGAAAAAACGGGTATGGGGGAGAGGGCGTATGACATCTTCTCGAGGCTCTTGAAGGATAGAATCATTTTCCTGGGGAGTCCTATCGACGATACCGTTGCCAATCTTGTTATCGCCCAGATGCTCTTTCTGGAAGCTGAAGATTCGACGAAAGACATCTACCTGTATATCAACAGTCCCGGTGGAGTAGCTTCCGCCGGTCTTGCGATATATGACACTGTTCAGTTCCTCAAGTGTGATGTGGCGACCATATGCATGGGGCTTGCTGCAAGCGCTGCGGCTATATTACTCGCCGCCGGGGCAAAGGGAAAGAGATCGGCTCTCCCACATTCCCGCATCATGATCCATCAGCCGCATGGAGGTATCCAGGGACAGGCGGCCGACATCGAGATACACGCAAAAGAAATCCTTGGACTTCGGGAACAGCTCAACCATATCCTGGCAAAGCACACCGGTCAGAAGATCGACCGCATTGCCAAGGATACCGACCGCAACTATTTTATGTCGGCCGCTGAAGCTAAGAAGTACGGGATTCTCGATGAAGTGATCGAGAAACATTGATGTATTTATCAGGGGAACAATATCGCTCCCTAATAATATATACTAGAGGAGACATAAACAGAGGGTATCAGGATGAAAGATAAATCCGGAAAAGAATCGTACCGAGATTTTCGATGTTCATTCTGCGGGAAACCGCAGAACAAGGTTGAGAAACTCATATCCGGGCCGTCGGTATTCATCTGCTCGGACTGCATACACCTGTGCAATGAGATCCTGAAAGAGGAAGAACTTCAGGAATCGAAACTGGGTACCAAGTCCGTACCTTCGCCTCAGGAAATTCACACGGTTCTGGACGATTATGTTATCGGACAGGAAAAAGCGAAGAGGGTCCTGTCCGTCGCCGTTTACAATCATTACAAACGTATCCTTTCTCCAAAATTCACTGATGATGTGGAGATCGACAAATCCAACATCCTCCTGGTCGGCCCTACCGGCGTCGGTAAAACCCTCCTTGCACAGACACTCGCAAAATTTCTCAGGGTTCCCTTTGCAATCGCTGATGCGACGACGCTCACCGAAGCGGGATACGTCGGTGAAGACGTCGAGAACATCCTCGTGAGACTTCTCCAGGCGGCCGATTACAACATTCATGAGGCCGAACGCGGAATCGTCTACATCGACGAGATCGACAAGATATCGAGGAAATCCGAGAATCCATCAATCACTCGTGATGTTTCCGGTGAAGGTGTCCAGCAGGCACTCCTGAAGATCCTGGAAGGGACCGTTGCCTCGGTCCCACCACAGGGGGGGAGAAAACATCCCCAGCAGGAGTACATCAGCATCAACACGCGGGACATCCTCTTTATCTGCGGCGGTGCATTCAACGGGCTCGACAGGTTGATCGAACGCCGTGTGGGGATGCAGGGGATCGGCTTCGGCGTGGAGATGAAGAGGAGGGAACAGGAGAGCCAGGTTCAGGTAATAGCGATGGCGGAGCCGGATGATTTCATCAAATACGGTCTCATACCCGAGCTCATCGGCAGGTTGCCTGTCTACTCTCACCTCAGTGAGCTCGACAGGAGTGCTCTCATCAGTATACTCACTTATCCCAAGAACGCAATCATCAAGCAGTACGTCAAGATCTTCAAGATGGAAAATGTCAAACTCACGTTCAAAGACGATGCCATCGAAGAGATCGCAATTCTGGCTATTAAACGAGGGACCGGCGCTCGAGGACTCAGGTCGGTTGTCGAGGATATCATGCTGGACCTCATGTATGATATTCCCTCGCGGAAGGACATCAAAGAGATCATCATGACTCCTGAAGCCGTCCGCAAGGAAAAACCTCCTGTCGTGATCCTGGAGGAGAAGAGGAAGAAGAAAGAGGCCTGAATGAAGCTCAGTATAAACAAAGAGGGCGAGATCATCGAACTCGAAGACATGTTACCG
This sequence comes from uncultured Gemmatimonadota bacterium, assembly GCA_964654825.1. Classification (GTDB taxonomy): domain Bacteria; phylum Gemmatimonadota; class CAZMKB01; order CAZMKB01; family CAZMKB01; genus CAZZKG01. The sequence goes on from CAZZKG010000006.1 coordinate 62,830, forward strand.
GTCATCCCGTTGCGGGATGTGGTCATCTATCCCAACATGGTCGTACCACTTCTGGTCGGACGGGAGGCTTCGGTCGCCGCCCTCGAATTATCCATGCTGGGTGACAAACTACTGTTCCTGGCTCCCCAGCTCGAGAGTGACATAAGCGAACCCGAACCGGCGGACCTGTATGACATCGGGACCATATCCAGGATTCTCCAGATGGTAAAACTCCCGAATGGGACAGTGAAAGTTCTTGTCGAGGGGATCGAACGGGCAATCCCGGTTGCCTACACGCAGGAGAAGGAGTATCTGAATGTTCAGATAGAGTTATTCTCGATGGGAGAGAAAAAGGGGAAGAAGATCGAAGCCATAGCCAGAAGATCCATGGCGCTGTTCGAAGATTATGTGAAATTCAACAATCGTCTTCCCGAAGAGCTCCTCGCAACTCTCCAAAACGTCTCGGGCAACGTCCGGCTTCTCTATCTCATTGCGAGTCACCTGCTGCTCAAGCTTTCCGACAAGGTGGCACTCCTCGAGATTCCTACACTCTATGAAGCGTTCGAAGAGACGAACCGCATCATGGTTTCAGAGATCGAGATCCTCAAGCTCGAGAAGAAGATCGAGGGCGAAGTCAAGAGCCAGGTTCTCAAGAACCAGAAGGAATTCTACCTCCAGGAACAGCTGAAAGCCATCTACAAAGAACTGGGGGACGCGGAGGATCAAGGGGATGAGATACTCGAGCTTCAGGAAAAAGCCGAGAAGGTAGGCCTACCCAAGGATGTAATGGAAAAAGCTGAAAAAGAGATAAGAAAGCTTTCGAAAATGGCTCCCCTCTCACCCGAAGCCACTGTCATCAGGAATTATCTCGACTGGATCCTGGGTATACCCTGGAAGAAGAGGACACGAGACAATCTCTCGATCGAAGAGGCCGAGCGGATCCTCGACGAAGACCACTACGGCCTGGAAAAAGCGAAGGAAAGGATACTCGAATACATCGCGGTTCTCAAGCTTGTAGGGAAGATGAAGGGCCCGATCCTCTGTCTGGTCGGTCCCCCCGGTGTCGGCAAGACATCCCTGGCCCGATCGATCGGGAGGGCGCTCGGACGGAAAATCGTCAGGATCTCACTGGGGGGTATACGGGACGAGGCTGAGATCAGGGGACACAGGAAGACATACATCGGAGCCCTCCCGGGCAGGATCATCCAGGCGATGAAGAAAGCCGGTACGGTCAATCCGGTGATGCTGCTCGATGAGGTTGACAAGATGAGCGTCGACTTCCGGGGCGATCCATCGGCAGCCCTCCTCGAAGCCCTCGACCCCGAACAGAACCACGCATTCAGCGATCACTACCTCGAGGTCGACTACGATCTCTCGAAAGTCATGTTTATAACTACGGCGAATGTCCTCTATTCCATCCATCCCGCTCTGAAGGACAGGATGGAGATCATCCGCCTCCCGGGCTACCTGGAAAACGAAAAGATCGAGATTGCCCGGCAGTTTCTGATTCCGAAGCAGTTGAAATCCCACGGGCTGAGTGCCGATCACGTGCAGTTCAGTAAAAAGGCAATCAGTACTATAGTCACCAAATATACACGAGAGGCCGGTGTCCGAAATCTCGAGAGGGAGATCAGCAGGATATGCAGGAAAATAGCCCGGAGGGTGGCGGCGAAAGGACAACCCAGAAAGATGAAGATCGGCGAGAAAGAGATCTACCGGTACCTCGGTACGATCAAATTCTTCGAAGCGGAACTCGAAAAAACCGATGAAGTGGGAGTGGCGACGGGACTCGCCTGGACAGAAGCCGGTGGAGAAATCCTCTCGATCGAAGTGTCCGTCGTGCCCGGCAAAGGCGTCCTCACCCTCACCGGGAAACTCGGTGATGTGATGAAGGAGTCGGCCGAGGCCGCACTGTCATACATCAGGTCACGGGCCAAGCTGCTGAGTCTCGAAGACAACTTCCACAAAAAATACGACGTCCACGTTCACATCCCCGAGGGAGCAATACCGAAAGACGGCCCTTCCGCCGGGATAACAATAGCCACAGCCCTTATCTCAGCACTCGTCAAGCTGCCGGTGAAAAGAGACATCGCTCTCACCGGCGAGATCACCTTGCGGGGGAGGGTGCTTCCCATCGGCGGTCTCAAAGAAAAATCCGTTGCTGCCCTTCGAGCCGGTGCCAGGGTACTCGTTGCACCGGCAAAAAACGGAAAAGACCTCGAAGACCTGCCGGGCGAGGTGCGGAAGAACATGAAGATCACCCTCGTCGACACTATGGATGACGTTCTCTCGATAGCGATTCCGGGTCTGGCCGCTCGGGGCGGCAAGAAAAAGAAAGTGCCCTCCGAGAGAGGACACGCGTACCCCCACTAATCCATAAGATTTCGATAAACACCTGGGCTGAACGACGCCATTGAAAATCAGCACCGTCAAGCTCGTCAAGAAGATCCGTATCCAGGCGGACATCCCTGCGCGGGGCCCGGCCGAGGTCTGTTTCGTCGGCAGGTCGAACGTTGGAAAATCCTCAGCGATGAACACGCTCGTCGGCAGACATGTTCTCTCACCGGTGAGCAAGAATCCCGGGCGAACCAGACAACTCCTCTACTACCTGATCAATGAGAAATTCTATTTCGTCGATCTGCCCGGTTACGGGTTCGCCAGGCGGAACCAGGCCGATAGGGACAGGTGGCATGCGTTGCTGGATGCATATCTCGCTCGAGATACCAACCCGAAAGGGATTATCCACATCCTGGACATCAGGCACGATCCGAGTGAGCTCGACATGGAGATGATCTCCTGGCTTGCAGAGAGCGGCAAGCCGACTTTGATCCTCTTGACGAAAGCCGACAAGCTCTCGAAGGGAAAAATAAAAACGAGAGTCCTTCAGATCGCCCATGACATTCCGGGCATCGACCCTGGAAGTCTCATCTCCTTCTCGGCCAAGACAGGGGATGGGAAGAAAGACGTGTGGGGGGCAATCTCGTCGCTCCTTCGGATATAAATCAGAGCTCTCTTCCCTCAGATCGAATGTGCATCAGTGCCCTTCAAAACTCGATGGTTTGCTCGTGTGGTGCAAATATTCTAACGAACGTAAAGCGGCCGTATTGTTTCAGATAATAACGTATACCTGGATGAAATTCGGCTGAAAGTGTAGACATGTAATCATCAAAGTGATGAAATGACTGACGTGGATGGACCGCTCTTGATTGATCTTTATCAAATGAACACGTTAGTAATATATTCAAAGACCAGGATCAGGCAGCCTGGCGATAGTAAAACCGAAGCAGACCACCCAGGCGTTCCCGACATCGGATATCCTCATCAGTATCAACAGGTGTTGGTTCAGGATCAATGATCTGATTCGCAAGTCCTTGGTGATTCCGTTCCCGGTGGTAATGATCCAGGTAATTTCGAATAGTTCGCTGCAGTGATCCAACGCCGAAGAAGATCATCTTGTTCAGGCATTCATGTTTTATGGATTTCACAAAGCGTTCAGCAAAAGCATTGCAATTCGGGGCTCTTACGGGGAGTGCGTGATTCCTGCAAGATAGACTTTTCGGGTCGAAAGCTCCATGAAGAATAGGATATAGAACGTTACAAGGCTACTGAGTGTCCACACCTCGACGGTGAAGAAATCGGCTGCAGTAAAGGTCTCCCAATGGACCTTCAAGAATGTGTTCCAGGTTGTTCGTTTCATACGCTCAGGTGCTGGCTCGATGCCATGACGCTTCAAGATATTTGCAATGGAGGTGGGAGCGACCTTGTGGCCGAGATTCTTCAGGGTACCTTGGATTCTATCATATCCCCAGCTCGAATTTTCGGTAGCCATGCGAACTACCAACTCGGTAATCTTCTTCATGACCGGTGGCCGTCCAGGACCCTTTCTCGGACAGGTCCATTTCAAGGCTGTGAGCTTTCGATGCCAGGCGATCAGGGTATCGGGAGTCACGATGGTGGCAAACCTGAATAGGAGCTTATGACCCAGTATCTTACTCTTCCTTGCAAGCCTGCGGCGCTGGTCATCGTTCAGCCTGAGACGTCTTCCTTTGTGGAGTTCCTTTAAAACTCGGTTTTCCTCGATAAGGTAATCAATGATATTCTGCTGATGCCTGTTGACCCAGCCAGAGAAGACCATCAGGAGCAGTTGTAGGGGTTGAAGTGTCGTTTTCATAGTCCGGAGATATTATACTCAACCGTCTGCAAAGCAAGCTTTATGTTTCGGTCCAATAAATGGACCCTTCGGGGTCCTGTTGAGAAACAGCAGTGAAATGTTCGTGCCGGATCGGCACTGATGGGAGCACACGATTCACAACTGCTTGGGAGATAAAGGATCGGGAGATTATCCAGGAAATATCTGGTGGTGGGATGGACACGGAACACTGTACTTCGATCGTGGAAAACCACGAACGGGAACGGTGACAATAATACCCGACCTTCCCGGGCATCAGCCGGCTACAGCACCCCTACTCATGCCGGATCGCGTCCACCGTAAATGGTGACTATCCCTGTTTATACTTCGCTGCTCGTGGTGCAGGCGGTTAAAACCGGATCCGGGCCGCGCAGGTGAAGCTTGTGAAGTACTTCGTCCACATGGTGTCTGTGGATCGATATTCATTATCGTATAAAAGATAATCCACCAGTGATTCCCTGACCCGCATCAGTTCCCGAAGCCGTTTCCTGTTCGAGGGATCGGCCGCAGTGAGATCGATCAATTCGAGCATACGATCAACCGCCCGATTGAAATATGCATCGTTTTTCCTGCTCTTCCACCGGATGGCTCTCTCGACTTCACTCCCTATGTTGGCCATCTGCTCGAGGAATGTCATGTTCTGCCATCTGCCGTCTGCGAGAGATTTATGATAGGTCATGGTTCCACCAGCTCGTTCACGATATCGATAATTCTTTTACGAACGTCCGGATCATCGATAGTCCGGCTTCGATTTCCCTGAGATGGACGGATATTGATCATGGAATCAAATTCAACAAAATCGTCTCCTTCGAGTTCAGGATAAAGATTGATACCCCACAGGTCAGCCTGTTTAGATCCATTCTGGAGCAGATAACTCTCCTGATCAGCATGGAGTTCCGCCTCAACGACCATGATCCTTTTACGAACATCAACCACCGCTTTTACCAGATCACCGAACATCCTTTCTGCCATCTCTTTTAATTCGTCGATTTTGATTTTACTTTCGATAACTTTCATAGCATATGAGTAATATAACGCGTCGGTAATTTCAAGTGTCGCATCTTCAACATGTTTTACGATGACTGATTATTCTGAAGTCAAATTGTAAAGTCGAACGACGGGAAAATGGCCCGCGATTAAACGGAGGCATAGGCGAAGGAAACCTCCTCTCGTTTTCGGCACTAACAAATAAATGGTGACTGTCCCTATTTATTAAATACAGTTTTTCGTCATTGACACAGGGAGGGATCGGGATTACAATTAGATAGCGTATTTACCGCCATAGCGGAGGGCTGAAAGATGACTTTGAAATCAAGCGCTTACGTTGTTCCGATAATCTTTCTCGTATTACTCGGACTGTACGTTATTCCAAGCCTCACACCTGTCAGGTTGATCGCGACTGAGGGTACGGGAATCCTCGAGACCGCCGACATTTCGATCGTACTCGAAGGTGAGGGAGTGTGGATCCGTATCACACCCATCGTAGATTCGATCCTCAAATACTGTACCGAGGACACACGAAGGACGTATACAACGATTCTGAAAAGTCATCCCGAGATACCCACGGACGTCAAGGAGAAAATGTTCCTTGTCCTCTTCCAGGGGCGAAAAGAACCAGAGACGTATTTCGAACCGACCGCCCTCGAAATACTTCATCAGGGCAACAGGTCGAGACCGGAAAAAATCATACCCCATTCCTCTACATTCGACAAGAGAGTCCTCAAGTTCTACGGCACTCCCGAAATGGCCATCTATGTCTTCTCCAAGGATATCGACCTCGAGTTCCCGATCACGTTCAAGTACAACTCTCTCGAAAATACAGATTGGGAGCAGATTCTCACGAGGGTGCAGGACGCGAAGGCGAAGTACTGATCTGAAGAGAAGATTTCAATCACCCTCAGAAATCAGAAACGGTGGGGCATCTATATTCCTGATGGAGAAGAGGTGCCAGGGGTATTCTCCCAGTCTCAATCTTAAACGATACGTACCGGAGGGAGGTGCGGGCAGTGACACTCCTATCGTCAAAATATCTCGTATCTCCTGAGGCGCAAGCTGCAACGGGAGCGGATTGGCCGGCCAGCTAAGATTGTCCAGGGGGACGAGAATTTCGGGTGCGTACCCGACCGACTCGGTGAGCCACATATCACAATCAATGGCGGCTTCACTCAGGTTGTGAGCAGAGAAGTTCATATTCACGGTCACGTTGTTCTCCTCAACGAGAATCACTTCACTATGCATGCTCATCGTAACAATCTCGTCGATGAGGTTGTCGAGAATTACTACGTTACCGTCATCTTCTGAAGCTGAGAGAAGGTCCAGATCCCCATCACCATTGACATCGGTCACGAGCAGGGACCGAGGTGTAGTTCCTACAGAAAGCACGGACAGATTCGGCCCGAACAATCCCGTCCCGTTTCCCGGAAAAATCACCACGACCGAGAGATCCTTGATACATATGGCGATGTCATCGAAGCCATCCTGGTTGTAATCTGCGACCTGGACCCATTTGTACTGAGACACGGTGATGAAATCCTGCACCCGCTCGAACCCGGCATGGCCGTCACCGAGCAACACGGAGAGAGAGTGATGAGTACCGCAGGCCAGGTCGAGATGGCCGTCCCCGTTGAAATCCCCCGGTGAAACCGTGTAGGCATCATAGAGAACATCGAACGTTTCCCCGTTTATGAAATTGCCATCACCCGTCCCCAGCAGGAGGGCGACGTCGTTATACGTCGCGTTGGCCACGGCAATATCAG